>JAGLGN010000034.1 GCA_023144005.1 bacterium | reverse complement strand
CGGGCTGAAGCTCTTTTTCTGTCTTCTGCGTTGCTAGTGCTCTTTTTCATAAATACGATGGCAATGGAATGTTTCGATTTGAGTCAATTCCAACGAACAATAAGCGCGGCGTACCCTTTGTGGTCCGTAAGCGGAGAGAGAGGAAGAAATTGACCAAAGATGATATTCCCTTCGGGCTGAGGCTCTTTTTCTGTCTTCTGCGTTGCTCGTCGCTTACATACCGCTGTGGGTATGCGACGCTCCTTGCTCCTAGAATCCAGAACAAAATAGCATCAGCCATTGTTACCGTCTTTATGAATCAGAGCACTCATTACTTACATACCGCGCTGGGTATGCGGCGTTCCTCGCGCCTTGAATACGAATTAAAACAGCAGCCAGCCATTGTCATTGCATTTATGAATCAGATCACTAAGGAGAAACATGGAAAAAAATAAGCATTACGAAGAATTGATCGAGCTTTTCTTTGATAGATGTGCGGAGAGCGTTCTGGAAAATATCTTCGCGCAGGATGATGCATTGATCTATCAGGATATCATTGAACTGCCGATATATATGATAATGAATCAGCTGGACAAGGAAGCCAATATAATGATGGAAGTGGGGCTTGCCCGTATCGCTTCGATGGACAATAAAAAGGTAGAGGCGGTGCTGTATAACAATCTGGCGAATAATCTGAGCTCGAGTTTTGAGGAAGTAGCGCCCGAAGACCTGAGAAAAGCTCTGAAATATGCGGAGAAGGGACTTCAGCTGATGAAGGATCTAAATGATCCGCATGGAATTGCGAAATCTCTTGGAATGGTCGGGTTCTGCAACTTCGCTATGGAGGACTATCAGTCAGCTCAGGAGTATTACCGTTCCGCTTTGAAGGAGACCGTGTCACTGGATATGAAAGAAGAGACGGCGTGGAATTCTCTTTCATTGGCGCAGACGCTTTTTTTCATAGACCGCAAGGGATATCAGGAAGAGATCGCCGACCTTCTTGAAGACACGGGAAAGATCTTCACAGAGCTCAATGATGATGAGGGACTGGCAGAGCTGACCGATTTTCTCTTAGAATTCCAATGATATTGTGATCAGATCCGCCATCACCTCTTTATTTTTCTTTTTCTTTTCATTTACCGTTTGCGCTTTGCCGTTCACCGGTGAGGCTTATATAACTTCCTCATTCGCGGAGTTCCGGGGACAAAATTATCATATGGGTATAGATCTTGTTCCTTCTTCTGAAAGCGACAGTGCGATACTCTCTCTGACCGATGGCGAGATCGTCAGGATAAGGAATGGACGCAGCGGATACGGCAGAGCCCTTTATATCGTGGATGATAAGGGCGATATGTATGTATACGCACACATGAGCTCGTTCTCACAAAGGATCATTGATAGTATACAAATACCTATCTGGAGGAATGAAGGGAAAATATATATAGACAGGAGCTTCGATGGAAACCGGGTAATGATAAAGAAGGGTGAGACAATAGGCTTTCTTGGTAATTCGGGCTCCGGTACCGGCGATCATCTTCATCTGGAGGTCCGGGAGAACGGCTCTACCTGTATCAGCCCGATGATAAGCAATATCGATATTATTCCCGATACGGCTCCGCCTGAGCTATGCAGGGTGGTGTTTACGGCACACAAAGGGCAATACTATCTGATATTGGGTGCCTATGATCCCGTTTCGGGGCGTGACAACCGCCTGGGACTGGACCTTATAAGGTCTCGGTTAATTAATTATATTTCAGAGGAGCTGATCGATTATTCCGAATACCGGCTCGGGGGAGAGATCTACGATACCCTCGAGAGTTCCTACAAATGCTACTTCTACCGCTTTAAACTCCCGGATATTCCACCTCAAGGCCTAGTCGATCTGATATTGGGTGACATCTACGGAAATACCGCCGACTATCAATTCTCATTCCCTGATAAAAGCGCTCTTATCAGCGAGAGTTATGATCTTCTCAATGATGAAATATTTTATCAACCCGTTTACTCACATCTCCCCACTTCAGAAATTAGTAAAACAGGCGGTTCAGATGACCTGGAATTCGCCGTTTCAGTGGACAATAGGGATGTGTATATGGATATCTACCCCGGATTTACTGGCCCCGGGAGATATCTTGAATTTGATATGCACTTTGATAATAAAGAAGGCCTGTATTCTGTTTCCCGAAACGGAAAAACCAGTTTTATAACGACTGAAAACAAGGTGAAACTCTTTCCCGGAAAATATGTATTACTGAGGGATAAGGTGAAGCCTGAGATAATTCGAAAGGCGGAGGGTATCTTTGTGAAAGACGGCCTTTCAGGAATAGATATCGGTAGAACTATCTTAAAATACGATGGAAATGAGCTGTCTCTCGAAAGGGATTACGATATCCTGCCCTCAGGAGAGCTGATGATATTCTTTGTTCCTGCCGAAAAGTGTAATTTCACTCTAAAGATCTATGACCGTGCAGGTAATAAACGAAAGAAAAGGCTGGATCATTCAACGATAAAATCTTTGATTATGCCTTTTTTGAATCCCGCGTCCTCGATCCTGTCACAATGATCATATGCCGTTGATTCAGATGTGTACGGGCCTACGACTAAGGTAAACCCACTCTTTGTATCTCCTAATATAAAGGCGGGAAAATGCTTCTTGACAAGCTTTTTCTGCTGAATGATCGCATTGTCAAGCTGAGAGAATACTCCCATCTGAACTATGAAGAAGGTCGGGATCTCGTCGGGGAGTTTTAATAATTCCAGCTTGACCTTTGTCAGGCCTTTCTTGAAATACCCCAGTTTCTGCGCGGCTTTCTTTGAGAGGTCAACGATCCTTCCGTGAACATACGGCCCGCGGTCTTTTACCAGCAGAACTATGCTTTTTCCGGTTTCTATTTCTGTCACACGGATCTTTGAATTCATGGGAAGGTACTTATGCGCCGCGGATATCTGATTCATGTCGAATTTTTCTCCGGAAGCGGATGCCTTACCGTGGAATTGAGGGCCGTACCAGGACGCGGTTCCCTCTTGAGAAAATCCTTTTTTCAAAAATACATGTGTTCTCTTGTCCCGTATGGGCTTGCCTGCGGTCGGCTTGTTTTTCTTCGGAGTGACGCTGCGCGTCGGTATTGGAATGTCCGGGTCATTTACAATATATCGTCCGCATCCCGAAAGAAGCAGCATTGCAAAGATCAGAATTATAGCCCTTTTATCCATAATACGGCCTCCAGGATATTGTCAAAAGTCATATGCGGTGAAGATGCTTCGGGGAATCCACCCATGAGCTCCTCTCCTTTTCCGTAACCGGTCCGTACGAGCAGAGGTGTCAGTCCGGCGCGTCTTCCGAAGTCCATATCCTTATGCCTGTCCCCGATAATATAGGAATTGTCAAGGTCAAGATCGAATATTTTCGCGGCCGTGTCTATCATCCCGGTCTGAGGCTTGCGGCACGGATGATCCATATCATATTTTTTCACCGCCGCGCCGGGCAGGAAAGGGCAGTAAATGGTAAGATCGAAGAACGCACCTTGATCACTGAATGCCGTCTTCATTTTCATATGGGTCTTAAAAAGCACTTGCTCATTGAAATATCCTCTTGCCAGGCCCGCCTGATTAGAAACCAGAATTGCCTTATATTCAAGTTGATTGAGGATCTTTATCGCTTCCAGCGCTTCTGGAAATATCTTCAGCCGGTCCGGATGATTTATATATCCCATTTCCTCATTTACCGTTCCATCTCTGTCAATAAACACTGCTTTATACAATTTTCATCTCCTCTAAGATCTTATTAATGACTTCCTCGGGTTCAATATCCTTCAAGCATCCGTAATGCCCTAAGGGACATACCCTTCTGAAGCATGGCGAGCAATCGCGATTAGAATAAAATACGGTCGAGTCAAAGAGCGGGCCCGTCCACTGTGGTGATGTCGATCCGAAAACCGCAAATGTCCGTGTTCCGTTAATGTACGAAAGATGCATGAGGCCTGAATCATTTGCTATGGTGAAAGCAGCCCCCGCCATCATTGATGATGCCTGAGAAATAGTGGTCCTGCCGGCAAGATTGATAATCGCTCCTTCGGCAGCGGATGCGGCAATCTCATCGCCCAACGGCGCGTCATTCGGTCCGCCGAGTATCACGGCTTTCATCCTGGTCGTTGAGAACAGCCCTGAGACGGTTCTTGAGAAGTTCTCTACCGGCCACATCTTTGTTTTGCCGTACATCGCGGCAGGCGCGACTATATAATACCGCTTCTCATTTACGCCGAATAGTTTATATACTTCTTTGTCCACTCTTAAGGCCGGACGGCCGGCAAGGTTTTCCATACCTGCCTTCTCAAGAAGAGAGAGAAAGGAATTGGTCAGATGACTTTTCCTGAAATCGTCTTCATGTATATTCACGCCCCCTTTAAGAAAGAATCTGCTATCTCTTGAGATCATGCCGAAAATAGGGGATATCCCTTTGAGAAATAAGGGAAATGCGGCAGAAAAAGCGGGAGAAAGCGTGAATGCTTTTTCGATGCCCGAGGGAAGAAGCGATGCTGTTTTTATGAATTTCATTTTTCCCGGTTCGCAGATGATCCTGATACGGTCCGATTCTAAAAGAGCAAAGAGTTCCACCAGATGAGGCCTCGTTAAGAGGATCAGATCATATTTTGCCTTTTGAAGTAAAACCCCTTTTATAAAGGGCATGGACATTACGGCATCTCCGATCCAATTAGGAGTTCGAATTAAAATTGATGACATCTTTGATCTGCTCCATTATGATTTTCGGAGATATTCCTTTGAGGCAAAAAAAGTGCTTTTTCTGGCATCTCTTTTTTCCTATCTTTGTGCAGGGCCTGCAGGATAATTGTTTTCCCAGAACGATTCGGGGCATATTGTATTCTGAAACGAAACCGAGGTCGGGATGAGTTGAGCCGAATACCGCGATAGTCGGTACATCAAGGCCCATTTCGATATGCATCCATACGGTATCCGCAGTGACCGCAAGCAGGCTTCCCTTGACCAATGCGGCGGTTCTCTCAATAGGATGATCGGTTCCCGCATTGAACACTCTTTTGGAATCCACCGGGATCTCTGTACCGCCTACCATAAGGATATTGAAGTCGGTCGTTTTCAGAATTATATTGATAAGTTCGTCCGTATAGGGATAGGATTTAGTGAACCACTTGGCATTCAGCGATAATGTGATATACGGATGGGGGATATCTATCGTGGGGGTCTCACCGGGAAAGTATTTCAGTCGGGTCAAGGTGAGATCTTTCTTCAAAGCCCTTTCCGCCGCCGCTTTGTACCTCTTGATCACCGGAGGTAATGTGAGCCTTAAATGCAGTGAAGTAAGCAGGAAGCGGGAAAGGTAGTATTTCCTGACCCTTGCTTTTGTTCCGGCCTTGATACGCCAGCTTAATTTCCGGGACCTCAGATTGCCCTGAAGATCGATGAGAATATCAGAGCTAAGGGATATCTTACCTGCCTCCGCGGCCTCAGCGGGAATGATACTGTCAATATTCGGATCATTGCTCATTATGTTCTTGAATCTTGATCTTGTAATAAGCGCAGTTTCATATCCCTCTTCCTTCAGGGCCTTGAATATGGGAGCGGTCAGTACCACATCCCCGAATGAGGACAATCTAATTATTATTGCTTTCAAGTTTATTCCTGATCTCAGTGAGAAATAGGTCTTCCTTCTCAAAATTGCATCGGATCTTGGCATAATACAAATTGCTGATATTATCCGATATCTTGACAATGTCCTTTTCGGATGTTACTACCGGGATCTCCGCGGCTGCCTGAGATATCTTTTTGATATCAGAGGCGCTGAAACGGTGATGATCGGCAAAGGTGAGATATCTGACCGCCTTCATTCCCTTCTTGCGTAAGGTCGCTTCCAGAGAGTCGGGCGATGCGATGGAGGAAAGCAGGCAGTATTCAGAAGGGATTTGATCGGCTTTCTCTCCCGATCGGTCAAATATCCCTTGAAGCATATAATCAAACTTGAATATCGGAAGGCCGAATCTTTCTATTCGCTTGCGTGCGGATGTCTTCAGATCCCCCGCCTCCGTATTTATCAGAATAATATCTGCTCTTGATAGTGCCTTCAGCGGCTCTCTTAAGTTTCCTCCGGGAAGGATAAAACCATTGCCGAAGGGACAATTCCCCTTGAGAAGCACGATATTGCACTTGGCGGTGAGAGGGAAATGCTGCATGGCGTCGTCCGCTATGACGGTGTATTTAATTTCTTTTTCGGCAAGATATTCCATGAGCCGTGCAATTCTCTTTTTTCCTATGATAAGCGGGACATCCGGCAGATTATTCATGTATATGAGAGTTTCATCCGATAACTCGGCTCTGCTGCATTTGCCGTCGGTGATGATACCGCTGAAATTTCCTCCGTAACCCCTTGAGACGATAAGCGGGTTGTTGAACTTCTGTCCCAGATATACGCTTAATGGCGTTTTCCCGGTTCCGCCCGAAGTAATATTGCCAACAGATATAGAATTAGGGACAATGTATTTGCGGGTTAGTAGCCGTTTGATATTAAAACCGATCAGATATATCAATGTTAGCGGGAGCATCAGAATTCCCCATATCGATATCAGAAATGTGGTCCGGCAGAAAAAATCGTTAATCATCGTTGGATTATATCAAAAATGCTCTGCTTGTCAAAATCCGTTTTTCCCTATAAAATTAGGATTTTAATTGAAATATTGCTAAAAAACCGTATAATACCATAATGGAGGTTTCCATGAAGCGTCTGTTCTTAGCTTTGACAATTTTATTGTTAAGTATGTCCGTCTTTTCTGCGGATTTTTCTATTGATATGGTGGACGGCACTTATACCGGCCTGGTCTATAATGTTTTATACGATGCCGACATAGTCTTCGATATAAGTTCTGATACCTCGTCATATGACCTGCGTATCGATGTTTATTCGATAGAGGGGAAATATCTTTTCAATATCTGGAACGCTCCCCGGCCTTCCGATCTCACGGTCGAGTGGAACGGCAAAGACCCGAAGCATTCGAAACTCGAAGCGGGCCTGTATCTGGTATATTTTGAGAAAACGAATAGTGAAGGGGAAAAGACCCGCTTCTTTCTGCCGTTGCTGGCGGCGTATAAATTGGAAAAATAAGTAAGTATGGCTCTATTTCTTGGGGAAATGTTAATTCAAGCCGGCGCGATCACCAATGAACATCTGAAGATGGCGCTTGAAACTCAGAAGAAAGAGGATTCAGAGGGCAAGGAGCATAGAAAATTAGGTAAGATCCTTGTTGAAGCGGAATATATCGAAGAGGACAAACTTTATCAGTTCCTCGCGAATAAATTCAGCATGGAGCTGGTCGATCTTTCTCTTTACGAGGACATCCCGTCCAATATCCTGGATACAATCGACGCCAAAATAGCAAAAAAACTCAAGGTCATTCCCATTGATGTTCTCGGACAATCCCTTTCAGTGGTCATCTGTGATCCCGGAGAGAAGACCAAGATAGTGGGCGATCTTCAATTCAGGACCGGGCTGGAGATAGAGGTGATGCTTGCCGCTGAAACGCAGATAGCGGGAGCGCTTGAGAAATTCTATCAGGATACCTCTAAGGTAAGCGATGAGATAGCTGACTTTGAGACCTCTATCCTTGAGGGAGATGTTCTTATCGAAGAGGAAGAGGAAGAGAGTGAGATGGAAATGCAGGCCTCCGTCGAAAATTCCCCTATGCAGAAATTCGTCAGAGGAATAATCACGAAGGCGGTGAATAGAGGTGTTTCCGATATTCATATCGAGGTCTTCGAGAAGATATTGAGAGTAAGATACCGGCTTGATGGTATGCTTATTCCTGAGGGCAAGCCCCTCACCGCGAAATTTAAGAATAATGTCGCCGCGGTCGTAAAATCAATGGCGCACCTTAGGATCGATGAAAAAAGGGTTCCCCAGGATGGCAGGATCAAGATGCGTATAGGCGGTAGAGAGGTCGATTTCCGTGTATCCACTCTGCCATGTATACACGGCGAAAAGATCGTTATGAGAATCCTCGATAAGAGTAATTTGATGCTCGATCTTACAAAGCTGGGTTTTGAACCTGAGCAGCTCAAGTATTTTGACAAGGCGATCGCTTCTCCATGGGGCATGATTCTGATAACAGGTCCGACCGGTTCGGGAAAAACAACCACTCTATATTCCGCATTGTCCAATCTGAATAAGACCTCGGTCAATATCATGACCGCCGAAGATCCGGTCGAGTACAATCTGAAAGGAATTAATCAGGTACAGATACATCATGATATCGGAATGACATTTGAGGCCGCTCTGAAATCATTCCTCCGGCAAGACCCTGATATTATCATGGTCGGAGAGATCAGGGATTTTCCAGTTGCCGAAACAGCGATCAAAGCTGCTCTTACAGGCCATCTTGTCCTTTCCACGCTTCATACAAATGATGCGCCTTCCTCAATTACAAGGCTGGTGGATATCGGTATAGAACCGTTCCTAGTGGCATCATCTACCGTTTTGGTCATGGCGCAGCGTCTTGTAAGACAGATCTGCCCTAAATGTATAGAGCCCACGGTCATCCCAGAGGCTGAATTGGAAAAACTGAATTTCAGCCCCGAGGAGCTTGAAGGGGCGACAATGATGAAAGGGAAGGGCTGCGCATTTTGTTCGGATAAGGGGTATAAGGGAAGGATCGCCATTTACGAGATCATGCCGATCACCGAAGAGATCAGAGAGATGATCACGAATAACGCTACCGCCCTTGACTTGAAAAAGAAAGCCATGACTAATGGAATGGCGACATTGCACAAAAGCGCGCGCATTAAATTCCTGAGGGGAGAGACAACGCTTGAAGAAGTACTGAGAGTTACGGGAAGCGGAGAGGGTGACATTGGTTGATCAGGAAATCGCGAAAAAAATAGAATCACATCTGAACCTTGCCTGGGTATATTTCAAGCAGGATCTTCTTGAAGACTCTTCAAGCGAATTGCATGAAGTTTTGAAACTGGACAAGGGAAATAAGAAATCCCTTAAACTGCTTTCTGATATCTTCATGAAGAAGGGCGATGTCGATAAGGCGGAATCCATTCTTAGTCAGATACTCGCTTTAGATGAGAAGGATAATGAGATACTGGAAGAGATGGGCAAACTCCAGTACAGGAAGGGGAATCTGAAGGGTTCCATCGGTTATTTCGCAAAATGCCTGAAGAACGGCTATTCCAATCTGGATATCTATATACATATCGCGAATATCTTTAAAACCCTGGGAAATTATCCCAAAGCGCTTGCCGCGGTGAAGAATGCGCTGAAACTGGATCCTGAGAACGGCGGCGCGATGATACTGGGCGGCGAGATATACCTGCTTACCGATAATTACGAAGAGGCGATCGGCCTTTATGAGAAGATGCTGAAGGGTGATGAGGAGAATTTAGACCTTTATAAGACTCTGGGCTCCATATATATGTTCCAGAAAAAATATGAAGAGGCCATTGAGATCTTCAAGAAGGCGAATGAACTCTTCCCCGATGATCTGGGCGTTCTGAACAATGCCGCTCTGAGCTATTATAAAGAGGAGAAGCATCGGACCGCCATCAAAATATTCAAGTTCCTCGTGGAAAAATCCCCGGATGATCATGAGATCCACTCAAATCTCGGGAATGTTTATATGAAACTCGGGCAATTGCACGATGCCCTTACCTGTTTTCTTGAAGCTTCCCATCTACGGCCAAAGGATGTGCGCCTGCTGACCTCTATCGGTGTTATCTATGAGAATATGGACAGAAGTAAAGAGGCGATCGAAACCTTCAAGAAAGTTTTGAAAATGGATGATAACAATCTGATCGCGAAATACTATCTGGCGAATCTGTATTTGTATGAGGATATCGCTGATACGGCGATCGAACTCTATGATCAGATATTGGAAGCTGATCCGGAGTTTTCTGAAGCCAAGACCAATTTAGCCCTCTGTTATTTGAAGCAGAAGGATTATGATACCGCATTGAAACTCTACGATGAGATACTGGCGAAGGATAAGGAAAATCAGGTTGCCGTTGAGAACAGAAACTTTATTCTTTCAATTCAAAAAGGGGAGTTTGAATAAATCCGCCTTGATCCATAAGGTAGGTAATGACCGTCTTCTTCCCGATATTCGACCGCGCCGCTTCAAAGTCCCTGTCCCAAACCGCCAAGAGGAGGTTTTGTGAAAAATAACGACTCATCCCTTAAAGACGCCTACTGCATCGGCTGTGGAAAAGACAATCCGATCGGATTGAAACTCGAATTTTTTCAAAATTCGGATGGCGAGATCGTCACGGAAAGTAAGCTTGATAGGGAATTTGAAGGATACCAGGGGATCGTGCATGGTGGAATAATCTCACTCATACTTGATGAAACCTGTGCGAAGGCGGTTCATTTTGCCGGATATAAGGGTGTAACCGCAAGGATAAAGGTGTCTTTTCTCCGGCCATTTCGTGTCGGTGAAGATTTTATATGCTCCGCGAAAGCGGAAGACCCCGATGGGAGACGGATCACGGTCAAGGCGCAATTAAACTCCGAAGGAGAATTAAAAGCCCGCTGTGAATGTATATTTGTTATTATTGAGGATTGATCATGGAAAATGAAAAGAATTCTTTGTTCAGAGATAAACTGGTGCTGCTGAGGGATAATATCGCTACCGTGATCAAGGGCAAGAACAGAAAGATCGAGCTTGTCCTGATCGCGTTCATGGCGGAGGGGCATGTCCTGATCGAGGATGTTCCGGGAGTAGGCAAGACAATGCTCGCGAGAAGTGTCGCGCAATCCGTTTCCGGTATATTCAAACGAATTCAATTTACAAACGACCTTCTGCCCACTGATATACTGGGTAATTTCATTTATGAGAAGGATAAGGGTGAATTTTCATTCAGAAAAGGCCCTATTTTCGCAAATATTCTTCTTGCGGATGAGATAAACAGGGGAACTCCGAAGGTTCAGTCAGCTCTTTTGGAAGCAATGGAGGAGAATACGGTATCGCTTGATGTGAGCACATTCAAACTACCGTCTCCATTCTTTGTGCTGGCGACCGAGAACCCGGTCGAGCAGTCGGGCACATTTTCTCTTCCCGAAGCCGAACTCGACCGTTTTATGATAAAGATAGACATCGGATATCCCTCGAAGGAAAGCGAAGAGGAAATACTTGAATCGGTTCAGATAAGGCATCCCATACATGACCTTAAATCCGTATTCGAATCTTCATCCGTGGAGGATCTGCGAAATACCGTAAAAAGAGTGAAGGTGGGAAAAGAAATAAGGAATTATATCGTTCGCCTTATGACCGCTTCCCGGGAGCATTCCGATGTCTTCCTCGGCGGCAGCCCCAGGGCTTCGATCGCTCTTCAGAGGATGGCGCAGGGGATCGCTGCTTTTGAGCAGCGCGCCTATGTGATCCCTGATGATGTCAAATACGCATTCGTGCCTGTATTGAGGCATCGTTTGAAACTGACACCTCAGGCGCGGATCAATAATCTCACGGTGGATAATATCTTAAAGGGGATCCTGAAGGATGTCAAGGCTCCATAGAGAGATTGTTCAAATGTTAAGCTTCGCAGAGTCGAAATGGTTGATAAGGTGATAGGGTGATAAGTTGATAGGTGCAGAAAGGGAAATAACAAATGGCTAATTGTGAGACTGAGAAGAATTATATTTGTCATTCTGAAAGAGCGGTAGCGACCGAAGAATCCATCCCCTCTGTCATTCCCGCGAAAGCAGGGAATCCATATGGTATTTGCTTCTTGTGCGTTCCCCCATTATTCACTATTCACTGTTCGCTATATTCCGTCATTCCCGCGAAAACGGAAATAACTGAAAACCATATGCGGAGAATGTTATCGTGTGATTCTAACGGGGCAAAGAGTTTACACGCTTCGCTTCCTGTCAACTCTTTGCTTGGAACTTTTACATCGGGACAGACGAACGCCGGCGGCGTACGACATGTCCCATATCTTGATTGGGGTGCGGCGTGATATGATTGGAACAGGAGAATTAAAGTGTTAAACGAAATATTGATTTTCCGGTTACGGATGTGGATATTGTTTAATTCTCTTCACTTTACACTTCAGACTTCACACTTCACACTTCGTTTGCTGCGCAAACGACGGTCATCGTATTTATGAGAAAGTACACTAGAACCCGTTACGGGCGCAAAATATTTAATTATATCGTCTTGAATATCGTCGTATTCGCCGCCGCGGTGAATACAGGATTGAATCTGCTCTTCTTCATGGGCATCCTTATGGGTATTATTATGATACTTGCGATGATATCAGGAAATAACAATGTTCGCAATATCAATATCAAACGCAGGATCAAATCGGAGGTTTACGAGAAAGAACAGGTCAAATACTCATATTTAATAAGTTCTCCGAATCGCGCGAGATTCATTGAGATCGAGGATGCTTTTCCCGTGCATGCCGGAAGCGAGCCGGCTTTTGTCGACGGCCTTGAAAAGGGAAAGCAGCTGCAGGTTGAAGCCGGCTTTACATTTAATATACCGGGTGTCTTCTTCCTGGATAAGATAAGCATATCATCCTCATTTCCCATAGCGATATCAAAGTTTTACAAAGAGTACACGCTCAATGACCGTATCGTTGTCCTTCCCGAATATTTTGATTTTACGGTTTTTCCAGATGAACGGCTGGAAGCCATGTCGGAGAATGAGCAATTCGGGGTAAAGATCGGCAGCGGGGAGAATATCTGGGGTATTAAGCCGTATGAGATCGGTGACCGAATACGGGATATCGACTGGAAGATCTCGGCAAAGAAAGATGAGCTGATGGTCAAGATAAGGGAGGAGCCGCGCGGAAAAAGGATATGGGTGATTCCTATGCTCAAGGATCTCGCCAAGGACCAATGGAACGCTGATGTGGTCAGGGTAGCCGCATCCATAATCAAGAACAGAATTGATTCGGACAGCGTGATCGGCACTGTCATAGGAAGCAGGATTTCTCTGCCTTCGGGCGGAAAGGGCCAATTCTTCAATCTTTTAAAAGAAATGACCTTCACATGGTGGGAGCGTCAGGATATCAAGAGCTTTCCCACGATCGACCAGTTCATTGCTCAGGAAGACATACTCTTTGTGGTAACGAATTCAGACACAAAATATATTACAAGCGCCCTTTCGGACCTGTCCAGAAGACGGGTTCTCGTGGTGGTAGTGCATATCTCCCAGGGGGAAACGGATAGGAGAAAGATGCTTGAAGCCGCCATTGCCAATGATTATATTTTCTTTGGCGGCGATCGGCGCCGGCTAAACGAGGTCTTTGACAATGTTCACAATTAGGCGCAAGAAGATCGTCCTGCTTCTTCATATATCTGGTTTTTACCTGATAACCACACTTTTGATGAATTATTACCTCGGAGACGCTCTGCTCCGCTGGTTCTTTCAAACGCTGCTTTTCTCTCTCGGTATCTTCGTGTCGGCCTCCAATTGGGGCAAAAAGGGCAATTTGATCGTAGAGAATCTCATCGGACTCCTTTTTATGATAGTGTTCGTCGTCCAGAGCGTCGCGATATGGGAAGGGTATTATGTCTTGAAGGATATACTGGCGATCGCCTTCACCTGGGGCCTGTCACTGATGTCATTCTACCTTATCTCAAAGCGTCTTCTGACCAATTTTTACGCGGGTGCTTTCATATTGATGATCTACGATGCATCTATCAGTTATGACCTGCTCTATCTGGTATTTGCCATTGCCTTTACCTTCCTTTCCATTTCGTTTTTTATCTTCCTGGTCCCTCCATTGGAAAGGGGATTCGGCAAAGGGATAAAGATCTCCAAAGAGATGTTCTCCGTTGCCCGCACATCACTTGGCGTTACCTTAATCGGTTTTGTGATAGCCCTTTTGATATATTCGGTGCTTCCGAGATTCTGGAATGTAAATTTTTTCAATCTTCCCATCACGCGTAATCAGAATTACTTCGCTCCTCCCGATACTTCGGGTAGGGATGTCAACATACCCGGCTTTTCACTGGAATTTTCGCTGACTTCGGGAAAGGTCTGGGACAGTCCCATAGAAGTGATGGAGGTGAAAACCAATATCCCTGCAAGGGTGCATTACCTCAAAGGCGCTGTCTATGACACCTTTGACGGGCGCAATTGGACCATGAGCAATAGTAATAGAAGGAAGCTGAGGAATATGTCATGGCAGTTCAAGATGCAGCTTGAGAAGTCCGATTATGCGAAGTATCAGAGCGATACTCAGATAATCACATATCTAATCACGATACCCAATGTGCTCTTTTACGAGTCGTATCCTGAAGTGATACGCTTTCCGTCACGTTTTATGATGATAGATGATTCATCGAATATCTTCGTTCCGCCCATAGAAAAATTTCCATTCAAATATTCCGTGGTCTCCCAGATCCCCGTGAGCTTTGAAAGAAGTCCCATGAACATATTATCCGAGGAGAAGAGAAGGCAAATGGGGCAATATCTGAAGATCCCCATCATCAGTGACCGAGTGGCGGGGCTGGTAAATGATATCACTCGGGATACTGCCGATGATATGGAGAAAGCGGTGCTCATGGCGAAATATCTGAAGGAAAGCTACACCTATGATATGGAGTTTTCCTTTTTACCCGAGGAAAATGACCTGGTGGATTATTTCCTCTTTGAATACAAGAAAGGGTATTGTGAGCAATTTGCTACCGTTTTTGCCATAATGCTCCGCCAGGCGGGCATACCTTCAAGGACCGTTACGGGTTTCGCGGGGGGAGAATATGCTCCGGGAAGAGGGGCGATCCTTTTCAGGGGCGCGCATGCCCATGCCTGGGTAGAGGCGTACTTTGAAAATTTCGGCTGGCTCACAATGGATGCGACACCTGTTTCAAGCAGCGGACAAAGCGGGCAGCGAACCTTTCTCCAGCGTCTTCTGGGCCGTTTCTTTTCAATGGACCCTCAAAATCTGGTCCCTTTGAAAGTAAGGAAGATGATCTCGCAATTTTTCCGCGCTCTTTGGCTATTTCTTATATCCAATATCCTGCTGATACTTTTTATCGCGACTGGTGTAATCGCCTTATGGATTATTGCGAGAATTGGCGTCAGATATATCAAGCGCCGCAGAAGTATGGTAACTATGGGATATTGTGCTCTGCTTTTTTCTGATTTCACATCTTTGATCAGCAGACGGTTTTCAGTGAGGAGGGATCCTTGGGAAACCGAGACCGAATATGTTGAGAAATTGACGGTATCTCTGCCGGAATTGGCGGATGCATTCAGGGAATTTCTTTCACTGATGCTCTATTCCCGATATTCAACGCAGGGTGATAAGGGTAGTATGGCGGAACTTGAGAGAAATTGGGGTTTACTGCGAAGTAAATTGAAAAAGCATCCGAAAAGAGGGGCCGATGGTGGAAATTTCACCCAGAAACAGGTTGAAAAAGATACGCAAAAGTAATATAATATATCGGCTGTGATGGCGGAAGAAATGACAAGAAGGCTGAACCGACACTTATAACTTGGGAGCTTTCCCTGCAGGGGCAGTACCTCTGTAAATCGCACCCCCTTTAAAACAGGGTTCACCTTTTTCCCCATCACGGTCGATTTTGATAATAAGTGCTGTTTATATATATGTATAAAAGTAAAAGGATTAAGAATGGTTGAAAGATACCAATTTTCTATATATTTCAAAAACATCTTAATTCTGAACTTTTCTACGGGAGGGTAATTAAATGAATTATATATTGACGATCAGTCTGTCGGCCGCTGGGCTGGTACTCGGTGCCGCCATCGGCATATTCATAGGTGTTCTGCTGCAAAAGCGAAAATTTCTGAAAAAGAGTGAAGATGCGAAATTGCTCCTTGGTAATGCACGGTCAAAGGCGGATGAAATGGTCAATACCGCGAAAAGAGATGCCGACCGTGCGATGACCGAACTCAAATCAAAATCAGATCTGGAAATAAAGGCGAGAATGGTCGAGGAGAGGGAACGATTTGAAAAAGAGACCTCTCAGAAAAGAAGTGAGATCGCCAGCATGGAAAACCGGATAAATCAGAAAGAAGAAAATATCACCAGAAAGAACGATATTATTGAAAAGCGTATTCTGGATATCAAAGATAAAGAGCGCCGGCTGAGATCGCGGGATGAGACCATCAAGGATAAATACAGGGAGCTCAGAGAGGCGGAGGATGTTCAGATCAAATACCTTGAGAACATAGCAAATCTTTCCGCAGAAGAGGCCCGAAATCAATTGATCGAACTCATGGAAAAGGAAGCGCAGTACGAATTTGCTTCCAAATTGCAGAAATTCGAAGAAGAATACAAGACCAAGGCCGGTTTGAAGGCCATTGACATTCTTTCTTCATCCATAGAAAAACTTGCCGTGGATTATGTCAATGAATCCACGATCTCGAATGTAGTGCTGCCCAATGATGAAATGAAGGGCCGCCTTATAGGAAGAGAGGGACGGAATATCAGGACATTTGAGGCCTTACTGGGCGTTGATATGATAATTGACGATACTCCCGAGGTCGTTACGATATCCTCATTCCAGCCGGTAAGAAGGGAGGTCGCGGCGCGCGTTCTTACCAAATTGATCTCCGACGGCAGAATACATCCCAAGAGGATCGAGGAGATCCACGAAAAAGTGCAGAAGGAAGTAAATAAGGAGATCATAAAAACAGGGGAGGAATGTGTTTACGAATTCGGTTTCACGAATATTCATCCTGAGTTGATCAAACTCCTTGGCCAGCTTAAATTCCGTAGTTCATATGGCCAGAATGCCCTGCAACATACAAAGGAAACGGCCTATATCGCGGGTTATATCGCCACAGAGCTTGGCCTTGACCCCGCAAATGCGATACGCGGCGGTCTCCTTCACGATATCGGAAAAGCCATTGACCGTGAGCAGGAAGGAAATCATCAGCAGCTCGGCGCTGATATCGCCAAGAAATACGGTGAAAGCGCTCTTATCGTGAATGCCATAAGGGCCCATCACGGCGATGTGCCTTATGAATCAACGGAAGCGTCTATCGTTCAGGTAGCGGATGCCATCTCGGCCTCTCGGCCCGGAGCAAGGCGTGAAACCTATCAATTCTATATCAAGCGTGTAAAAATGCTCGAGTCGATCGCCAATTCCTTTACCGGCGTGGAAAAATCATTCGCTATTCAGGCGGGGCGTGAATTGAGGGTAATAGTAAATAATGTTGATATCAACGATGACGAAGCAGCGATAGTTGCAAGAAATATTACAAAAAAGATAGAAGACGAAGGGAAATATCCCGGTACGATCAAGGTAATTGTTATTCGAGAAACAAGAGTTACCGAAGTCGCCAAGTAATAAAGGAGCTCTAAATGGGAAATATGAATGACCCGGCCGGAACCATAAAGAAAGTGGATGGAGACAATGACATGAGGGGCATCGTAATATACAGCACTCAGGGACTTGACCCCGAACTCTTTCAAAAGATGGTATTGGCCCTTTATAACGGGAATGAGAAGATAACAGCGATCTATTCCTGTGACTCTCCATCATGCGAAAATATTATGAATTGGAGCGAGCATGTATTCAATGTCAATGATGCGGTCTCCAACGGCCAGCTTCTCATTGACAAGAAAGCCGTATGCATACCTTCGCTTACTTTGTCGGATGCGGTCTCCCTCTCAAATCTGGATTCCGCACACACTTTTGTGAGCGCTGCTGTCGCCGCGGTCGGCGCATCGGTGCCGGTATATATTTCTTTGAAGGAAGGCGAATTCACCAATAGCGCGATGCTGAAGGAGATCAACTCCGTTAAGAATAAGATCGCTTCTCTCGGTATCAATGTCCTCACATCCATGAAAATGGCACTCACCCTTGATATTCGGGGGTTCGAGGACCTGGAACTTTCTCCGCAGATTATTATCAAAGAAGCCGGGGGAGCAGAAGAAACAAAAACAGAAGCAGTAAATGAAGCGGAAATTAAGCAAGAAGTTAAACAAGAAGGAGCGGTTATGGATTTTTCAAAGTACATTGATCACACTTATCTTAAACCCCAGGGCACTTATGATGATATCGACAAGCTCTGCAAGGAAGCCGCTGAGCATTCGTTCAAAGCGGTTTGCGTCAACCCCGTCCATGTCAAGAGAGCGAAGAAGGAATTGGAAGGGACAGAGGTGCTTGTAGCTACTGTCATCGGATTCCCCCTTGGCGCGAATATCTCTGAGGTCAAGGCGTTTGAAACCAATAAAGCGATAGAAGACGGCGCGGACGAGATCGACATGGTATTGAATGTAGGCGCGATGAAAAGCGGTGATCATGAACTGGTCGAAAAGGACATCAGGATGGTGGTCGAGGCGGCAGCCGGCAAAACGGTCAAGGTCATTCTTGAAACATGCCTCCTCACCGATGAGGAAAAGATCAAAGCCAGCCTTCTTTCAAAGCGGGCGGGCGCTCACTTTGTTAAGACATCCACGGGATTCTCAAGCGGCGGAGCAACATATGAAGATGTGTATCTGATGAAACAGACCGTTGGCGACTCCATGGAAGTGAAGGCCTCCGGAGGTGTCAGGGATGTTGAAACCGCTGCTGAAATGATAAAGTTAGGTGCCACAAGATTAGGCACTTCTTCCGGACTGAAGATAGTATCCGGAGAAAAGGGAGGCTCAAATGATGCATATTGATGACATAAGAGGAAGAGAGATACTTGATTCACGAGGCAATCCGACCGTAGAAGTGGAGATATTGCTGGAATGCGGGATCCGTGCGATCGCACAGGTTCCTTCGGGAGCTTCCACGGGTACGCATGAGGCGCTGGAATTAAGGGACGGCGATGAGAAGCGTTTTCACGGCAAAGGCGTTCTGAAAGCGGTTGAAAACATTAATGACCGTATAGCTCCTACCCTTTTGGGTATGGATGTTACAGATCAGGTCGCCATCGATAAAAGAATGATATCTCTGGATGGAACGGAGAATAAATCTGTCCTGGGCGCAAATGCGATACTGGGAGTTTCACTTGCCGTTGCCAGAGCCGCAGCCGCTTACTTTGAAATGCCCCTTTACAGGTATCTGGGCGGTGTCGTTCCCCGTATTATGCCTATTACCATGATGAATATTCTCAATGGCGGCTCACATGCCGATAATAATGTCGATATTCAGGAATTTATGATATTGCCGAGGACCTTTCCGAATTTCAGAGAAGCATACCGCGCCGCGAGCGAGGTGTTTCAATCGTTGAAAAAGATACTGAAATCCAAAAAGCTGAATACTTCGGTGGGTGATGAGGGCGGATTCGCTCCGAATCTGGGGTCGAATAAAGAAGCGCTTGAGATCATTGTCGAGGCGATCAAGGATGCCGGGTATAAACCGGGAGAACAGATATCTATCGCTTTGGATTGCGCGGCATCTGAATTCTATGATGGAGAAAAGAAAAAATATATCTTCGAGGGAAAAGAACACTCCTCAAAGGATATGATCAAATACTATAAGAAACTGCTTGAGGAATTTCCAATTGTATCCATTGAGGACGGCCTCGGAGAGGATGACTGGGACGGATGGAAGGATATGACCGATCAGCTCGGCGATAAAGTACAGATAGTCGGTGATGACCTCTTTGTAACGAATATCAAACGTGTCGCGAGAGGAATAAAGGAAGGTATCGCTAATTCTGTTCTGATCAAACTCAATCAGATCGGATCCCTGACAGAAACGATCGAAACCATTGAATTAGCCCGCAGCCACGGTTATTCTACGGTTGTATCTCATCGTTCGGGCGAAACCGAAGATACTTTTATTTCCGATCTTACTGTCGCCCTTAATCTGGGACAGATAAAAACCGGATCACTTTCCAGAGGAGAAAGGATCGCGAAGTATAACAGATTGCTCCGCATAGAGGAAGAATTGGAAGGTTCCCAATATATGGATCCCTTCGCTCACCAATGATAAGAACGAGAAAAAAGGAATTCAATAAGTTGGCATTTTTCCTGATACCCATTGCCATAATTATTCTTATCGTGCTTTTTTCCATTGTCTACTGGAACAGTCCCGGCGGCATCAAGGAGAATATACAATTGAAGCAGCGGATCTCCGTATTAGACAAGGATATCGAGCAGTTAAGTATTGAGAACAATGCATTGCAGAAGGAGATACTCCGGATGAAGTCATCTCCCGATTACCTGATCGAGAAGATTGCCAGGGAAGATCTGAAATTGAAAAAGGAAAACGAGAAGATCGTATATTTTGAGAAGAGCGATGATACTGAAGATAGCAAACGGTAATCTTATTCTCCCCAACGGGGTAAAACGGGCCAATCTCTATGTGAAGGACGGGTTTATCTCCGAGATAAGTACAAAAGACAAGAAATTCGACCGCCTGATCGACGCGACCAATTCATTCGTGTTCCCCGGCCTGATCGACGCTCATACACATCTATCCCTTCAGCAGGGCGAGCATCATACCGCGGGTGATTTCCAGAAAAGCGCGGCAATGGCGGTTTCTCAGGGAATTACCTCTGTTATCGACTATCTTCCGCAGGATACTGAGGAAATTCCCGTCAACGGCGCCTTTGTGAATTACTCATTCCATAAAGTGATCACCACACCGGTGAATTATAAATACATCAAGGGGTATGTGGCGAAGGGGATAACTTCATTCAAGATATTCACCACCTATTCCAAGAACGGGTGGATGCTGAATGACGGACAGATAAGGGATCTCATGCTCCATGTCAGAAAAGCGGGAGCGATATTGGAGGTCCATTGTGAAAATGACGGCATGGTCAAAGAGAATTTGCGGCATATGCCTCCGGTCATTGAAAATCTTTCCAAGATCAGAGAACCCCTTTGTGAACTTGAAGCCGTTAACAGAATGTGCTTTCTTGCTATGAATACAGGTGTGCATCTTCATATTGTCCATACCACATTACCGGCAAGCTGGACTATAATAAATAATTATCGTAAGAAGGGCGCCAGTATCACATGGGAGACATGCCCGCAATATCTCTTTCTCCATGATATGCTGCTGGAAAGGAATGATAATTATCTTTACACTTTTGCGCCTCCGCTCAGGGACAAGGACGCGATGACAGCGATGCGTGCGCTTGTTCTCAAGGGAAAGGTCAATATCATAACCACTGACCATTGCGCATTTACCAAGGACCAGAAGCTATCCTCAAAGGATATCAGCAGGATCCCGATGGGACTGCCTTCTATCGGTTTTTCATTCCGTCTCATCCTGGAACTCTTTGACAATACGAAGAATTTCAATAAAGCGGCGGCATTGCTTTCGCTTAATCCGGCAAAACTCTTCGGCATTAAGAAGCGCGGAGCATTGAAAAGAGGATTTCATGCGGATATCGCAATAATAAAGGAGATTTCATCCCGTCCGATAGAGCTTCCTTCTCTGTCGCTGAGCGGAGCAAATCCCTATTCTCATGTAAATTCAAGATGGCGTGTGATAAATACCATAGTAAACGGGGAGATCGCCTGGCAGGACGGAGATCTGAAGCATTTAGCGGGTCATTTCCTGAAGAGAGCCATATGAATTTTCTGAAAAACGGAAAATATATTGCTGTCGAGGGAGTTATCGGAGTGGGTAAGACCACATTGAGCCAGATAATCTCTGAAAGGTACAATGGCAAATTGGTCAAGGAGATCGTTGAGAAAAACCTCTTTCTGGAGGAATTCTATGCCGATCCGGACAAATACGCCTTCCAGACACAATTATTTTTCCTTTTGTCGAGATTCAAACAACAGCAGGACCTGCTTCAGATGGATCTTTTTTCAAATTTTGTCGTATCCGATTATTTCTTTGAAAAGGACAGGATATTCGCATATCTCAATCTCAGCGAAAAGGAGATCGCTTTGTACGAAACCCTTTGGCGGCTTCTCTCAAGCCAGATCTCAACTCCTGATATGATCATATATCTTCAGGCGCATACGGATACTTTAATGGAAAGGATACGAAAGCGCGGTAGAAGTTTTGAGGCCAATATGGACAGGCATTATATCGAAGACCTCAATCAGGCATATAATTACTTTTTCTTTCATTTCTCCGATACGGACCTCATAGTCATCAAGACGGACGACATCGATTTTGTCGAACAGGACGAACACCTTAGTCTGATATTGGACAGGATCGAGAGTTTTAAGGGCGGCAGGGAATATTACGACCCGATGAAGACCGAGGTCTGATTGGGAAATATCATCAGCGTTAAGAGCCTTTGCAAAAGCTACGGAAAGAAAGAGGTCCTTAATTCGATCGATCTGAATATCCCTGAAGGTAAGGTAACCGGATATATCGGCCCCAATGGAGCGGGCAAGACCACCACATTGAATATTCTCACAGGGCTCTTGTACTCGGACAAAGGGGATATCCGCTATTGGGATATGCCGTTCGACCCAAATCAGAACCACATCAAAAAGAAGATCGGATATGTTCCCGAGAATCAGATATTATACCCGAATCTGACGGTGCATGAACAAATGGTCTTACACGGAAGATTATACAAAATGTCCAAAGACGATATCAAAAAAAGAATGCTGTCGCTGATGGAGGAATTCGATCTGGGGCAATACTCTCATTCGCTGATCTCTCAGCTTTCCAAAGGGAACAGGCAGAAGGCGCTGATAGCCTGTGCCATGCTTCATTCTCCGGAGATATTATTCCTGGATGAGCCGATGAGCGGTCTGGATATTCATATGCAGCGGTCTTTGAAGAAGATGATCAATTCTCATATAGAGGGCGGAGGAACACTGATATACTCCTCTCATATTATTGAGGTCGTTCAGAAACTGGTGGAGCATCTCATCGTAATAGATGAAGGATCGATAAAATACGCCGGTACAGTGGATGGATTCTTAAAGAAGAATTCCGTCACTGACCTTGAAGAAGCTCTTCTTCGGACATTAAATGGCTGATCTCAGTATTATTCCGATACTGTTGAAGACATATTTTCTTAATGAGCTCAGGGGACGCAAAAAATTCGGCAGATCGGGCCGCCTGAGCATTCCCATAACCTATCTCATTACACTTTTTCTCGGATTCAACTTCGGCGTAATGGCTTATTCCACCGCTCCGCGTGACGGAACGGCGTATGCCGCGGGATTCCTGCTTTTATTTTTTGTTTTCCAATTGCTTATCACATCCATGGAGCTGAAGCGCCTTTTGTTCTCCCCGCGGGATACGATGTTGCTGATCTCTTCCCCGATAGATCGGAAAACGCTCTTTCTTTCTCGGATACTTTTTATCTATCTGTACTCAATTATGAACGGCTTGCTGATCTGGCTGGGCGGCGCGATCATAGGAGTGTACTTCACGGGCAGCTGGCTTATGCTGATCGCTTTGCTCATTCCGGTTCTGATCGCGGGCTTTTTTGCCGTGTTCATCGCCATATCATCCTATCTGATAATAATCGTTCTTATGGGGCATATACGAGCCGGAAAATTCTCGATGTACCTTAATATAATCTTTACCGCCTTGATATATCTGGTTTTCATTTTGATCAGGCCGCGCATGGGCGAACTCCTCTCTTCCGGCTTCGGACATTACATTTCAAGTATTCTCGCTGTGCCGGTAGTTTCAATGATGATCGGAGAGGCCGCATTTGATCTGATGATAATTGCCTTATTGATACTGGCCTGTATTTTGTCCGTAGGGCTGACATATCTGATCTTCAGCGGTATATACCGGCATCATCTCGCTTTGACATTTGAATCCGGAGACAGCTCGGAAGAAGTTATTTCGCCGCGAAAGAGCGGGATTTCGGGCAAGGACCCTATTTATATGCTTCTGGATATCTATTTGCAGCGTTCAAGGGAATTAAAGGGCAGGGTATTGACCTTTCTGCTGATGCTGGCGGTTATTATCGCGGTCCGAGAACTCGATCCAACACGGGCCTCGTCTGCTGACGGCCCTTTGATCACTTATGTCGCAGGTGTTTTCATATATTTTCTATTTCTTATTATCAATTCCTTCTCATTTTCGTCACATCATGAAAGTTCGGATATATTGCGTTACTGCCCGACCGCAAGGGGAGAGCAGCTCGTCAGATTTCATAATTGGCTGACACTGCGATTCATCCTTCCGCTATCGTTTGCCGCCGCTGCATATCTCATGGTTAAATCGGGAATTCTGCCCGGCTTGGCGTACGGCGCGTATCTTTTCATGATGCTTTCCGCGGGAAGCTCCCTTTTTCTTGTGCTGAGGCCTTTGCTTCCCTTCTCGCTGCCTATGACGATGCGAAGGACTCAAAGCCGACTGCTTCTAAATATTTTCATCATATTGCCCTTTGTTCTGCTCACCTATTTATTCGCGAAATACCTGACAGCCAAACTTCTTTATCTCCTCCTTACCTTGATTTTTTGGCATATTTTTTATAAAATAAATACACTGTTGCTTTCAAAAAAGCGCTGGAGGAAATAATGCAATATCCAACGATCGAAAATATAAAGGAATTTCATGAAAAGGAGGTCTCCCTAAAGGGATGGATCAAGAATGTCCGCAGTTCGGGCAAGATCGCTTTCATAATCCTCCGTGACGGTACCGGATTCCTGCAATGTGTTGCAGTAAAAAACGAGATGTCAGAGGAGAATTATTCCCTCGTAAAAGACCTCTTATACGAAGATACCGTAGAGGTCTCAGGTGTTGTGAAGAGCTCTCCCAAAGCCCCCGGCGGCTATGAGATACTACTCTCATCCATCAAGGTGATATATTCCTATAAAGGAGAGGAATATCCCATACAGAAAAAGGAGCACGGTGTTGATTTTCTTCTGAATCACCGCCACCTATGGTTGAGGAGCTCCAAACAATTCGCCATCATGAGGATCCGTGATGAGATCATCAAGTCGATACGGGATTTTATGTATGACAATGAATTCCTTCTTCTGGACTCGCCCATATTCACTCCCACCGCTCCCGAAGGGACCACAACGCTCTTTGCCACTGATTACTTCGGAAGCGATGCATACCTGTCTCAATCAGGACAATTATACCAGGAAGCCGGCGCGCTGGCCTTCAGGAGAGCATATTGTTTCGGGCCGACATTCCGTGCCGAGAAATCGAAAACAAAGAGGCATCTGACGGAATTCTGGATGGTGGAGCCGGAAATGGCATTCGCCGATCTGGACGATGTAATGGATATGTCGGAGAAGCTGGTCTGCTATATAGTGAAGAGGGTATTGGAAAGAAGAGGTGAAGAGCTTAAGATACTGGAAAGGGACATTTCCAAACTTGAGAAAATAACATCTCCGTTTCACCGAATGACCTATGATGAGGCGGTAAAACTCATTAATGAATCCGGTGTGAAGATGGAATGGGGTGAGGATTTCGGCGCTGAGCAGGATTCCGTCCTATCCAATCATTTTGATAAACCGGTTTTTATACACCGTTTTCCGAAGAAGGTCAAGCCTTTTTATATGGAGATCGATCCGGAGAATCCCGAACTGGTCCTTGGCGTGGATATGTACGCTCCGGAAGGCTACGGGGAATTGGTCGGCGGTTCCCAGAGGATGTTCGACCTTGACAATCTGGTCAAGGAAGCGAAAAAATCCAATCTTGATGAAGAGGCGTACCGCTGGTACATTGAATTGAGAAAATGGGGGAGCTGTCCGCATGCGGGTTTCGGCCTGGGCGTTGAGCGGACGATATCCTGGATAACCGGCGTTGAGCATATCAGGACAACGATTCCATTTCCCAGAACGATAAACCGTTTATACCCTTAAAGGAGTTATATGAGTCATCCATGGGATTTTTTGAAAGAGTTCAAAGGCGAGTATTTTAAGGACGAGTGGCCTACTATTGCAGAATTGTTGCGGATCACAACCGCCCGTTTCCCTGACAAACGCGGGTTTACGCTTTATGATCCTGAAGAGATAAAGTTTACCTGGTCGGAGGTTTCCGAGCATGTGGATAAAATTTCTTCTCACCTTATATCAAAGGGTGTCAATCCGGGCGATAAGGTCGGCCTGACAGGGAAGAATTCACCTCAATGGGCGCTGGCGTATCTCGCGACCGTTAATATCGGTGCGGTGATCGTTCCGCTTGATAATTCCATGAGCACTGAGAAGTCGCTGGAACTTTTTAAATTTGCCGGAATTACAGCTCTTTTTGTCGATGAAGAGAAATTCGATGATTTTGATATGAAGGCAATGGGAATAAAGACAAAGATCGCTCTTTATAAAGGGAATGATAATTATATAATGAACATTGAGCTGGAAGAGGCCTTTGAATACGGAGCTGTCCGCTCCGAGGAACTGGCCGCCATCCTCTTTACCTCGGGAACAACAGGAAATCCCAAGGGCGTTATGCTTACGCATGAGAACCTTGTTTCGGACACCTTCCTGACTCAGGAGCATATGACGATACTTCCTTCAGATGTCTTTTATGCGCTCCTTCCTATCCATCATATATATACCATGACGGCGGTTTTCCTTGTAGCTTTATCCGCCGGCGCCGAGATCCTTTTCGGGCAGACTATCGCGATACAGGTCATTCTGCCGGATCTGAAGAAGGGAAAGGTGACGATGTTCCTCGGAGTCCCCCTTCTTTTCAATAAATTGATAAAGGGGATCATGAGAGGTGTAAGGGAGAAAGGGATACTGGTCTATGGGATAATCAGATTTCTTATGGGCATCAGCGGTATGATCAAGAAGATCTTCAAGGTAAATCCCGGCAAGAAACTCTTCAATTCCATACTGAAGAAAGTGTCTCTTGAAAATATCAGAATATGTATATCCGGAGGCGGCCCGCTTCCACCGGAAACATTCAGAAAATTCAATCAGCTGGGTGTTGATTTTGTTCAGGGATACGGCCTTACCGAAAGCTCACCCATTCTCAATCTTAACCCTGTGGCGCATTATAAAGAGAAATCTGTGGGAAAACTTATACCCGGCATTGAGATGATCATACACGATCCTGATGAAAAAGGCGTTGGCGAAATATGGGTCCGCGGGCCTGTCGTGATGCGTGGATATTACAATAATCAAGAAGCGACCGAGAAGGTATTGGACGAGGACGGTTTTCTGCATACCGGAGATATGGGTTACCTCGATAATGAGGATTATCTCTATTTATCAGGGAGGAAAAACAATATTATCGTGACATCCGGCGGAAAGAACGTATTTCCCGAAGAGATCGAATATTTCTTTACCCTCTATGATGAAGTCGAGCAGTCATTGATCAAGGGTTTCATAGCTGACAAGAAGTTAAAGACAGAACATGTAGAGGCGGTGATCTTTCCTTCAATTGAGTTCTTTGAAAAGGATCATTCCGACCTTACCGGGCATGATGACGGCCGTATTCACGAGAGGATCGGTGAGATCGTTAAAGAGATCAATGAGAAAATGCCGATATACATGCGGATCAAGAAGTATCATCTGATCGATCAGCCGATGGAGATGACTTCCACGAAAAAGATACAAAGATATAAGGTTAAGGAGTAATATATGGAAAAAAAGTCAATGAGTTTTCTGAAAGAATTACTGAAGCAACCCAGCCCCTCGGGTTATGAGCAATCGGCGGCTGAAGTCTGGAGAGATTATGCAAAGAATTGGGTAGATGAGATCATGGGTGACTATCACGGGAATTCTTATGCCACACTCAATCCCAAGGGAGAAATACCTGTTTATATGTCCGGCCATATTGATGAGATCGGATTCATGATAAAGGCCATTACGGAAAAAGGTTTCCTCAAGATCGCCCCTGTCGGTGGGATCGACTCGCATGTTGTAGCCGGCCAGAGGGTTAATGTAAGCACAAAGAACGGCACGGTGTACGGTGTAATAGGCAGAAAGGCGATACACCTGCTTACTACTGAAGAAAGGGGAAAGGTCACACAATTGAAAGATATGTGGATCGACATAGGCGCGAAGGATAAAAAGGCCGCTGAAAAAATAGTAGAGATCGGAGATGTCGCCGTTGTGGCGGTTGAGTTCAAGAAGGTCAGAGGCAGCATTTATGTGTCACGCGGCTTCGACGACAGGATCGGCTCTTTTACCGTGATAGAGGCATTACGCCTGCTTGCGCAGGAGAAAAAGACGAAACACAGGGTTTCCGCCGTCGCTACTGTACAGGAAGAGATCGGACTTCGCGGCGCTATCACAAGCTCTTATAATGTGGCGCCGAAGATCGGCTTTGCAGTTGATGTCACCTTCTCCTCAGACACTCCGGGTATCGCGAAAGACCTTTTCGGCGATGTTCAATTGGGAAAAGGCCCTGTTCTGGCAAGAGGCGCCAATATTAATCCGAAATTGTTCGAACTTCTGGTAAAAACTGCGAAAAAAGAGAAGATACCTTATCAGGTCGTGGCAGCTCCAAGAGGAACCGGAACAGATGCCAATGCACTTCAACTTTCAAGAGGCGGCGTGGCGACTGCTTTGGTCAGTATTCCCAACAGATATATGCATACTCCCGTGGAAATGGTCGATCTTAAGGATGTTGAGAATGCGTCTCTGCTTCTGGCAAAGACCATCACCGCCATCAAAACTGACGAGGACTTTATACTGTAGATGAAGAATATCGCGATATTTCTAGTCTTAATTTGTTCTCTGATAAACATGTATGCCGTATCTTTTGTCGCGATGGGAGATAATCGGCCCTCCAGGGATACCGATCCGCCACCGGAAATATTTCTGAAGATGCTCAAAGAGATCGAAGCCGATACGGCCGCCTCTTTTATCGTCTCCACAGGTGATATAGTTATAGGCGTAAGAAGAAATAAAGCGGGCCGTCCCATTGAAAGGCAATATGCCGACTATGAGGCGGCGATCAAGAAATTCTGCACGAAACCCATCTTTATTTCTCCGGGAAATCACGATATCTGCAATGATCAGAAAGCATTGGAATGCTTTTTAAAGACCACCTCTCAAGTCAGAACCTATTACTCATTTGACAGAGGCGATATACACTTTGTATGTATTGATACCGCGGAAATATACAATAAACACTGCATGTCCGATGAGCAATTCCAATGGCTGAAAACCGATCTTCAGGAAAATAAGATCGAGACGGTCATTGTTTTCGGACATGAACCCCTCTTTCCCGTCAGCGATCATGTAGGCTCATCACTGGATGCCTGCCCTTCCACACAGGAAAAACTCGTCGGCCTCTTTGACAAGCATGATGTGGATATATATCTCTGCGGGCATGAACATCTCTTTTCGGAAACACGGCATGGTAAGCTGGTCCAGCTAATTACCGGCGGCGCCGGCGCACCGCTGCGCACTCCGGCGATATTCGGAGGGTTCTATCATTACATCCGCTTTACAATGACCGAAAAAGGGCTGACATGGAAGCTCAGGCGTTTTCCCGAAAAATCCGGCAAACCGATAAAATATTTCAGACAATCTGACGGCAAGGATCGATCCTATTATATTGAATACTCTCCTGCCGCTGAAACTTTTCCCGCGGGATTGTCTGCGCAATATGAACTGGATGGCCGTTCAGAAATGGATCAGGAGATCAGAATGGAGATGACAGATGGAAAATTTCACTGTCTGATCCCCGTAGGAGAGGAAAGTAAGAAGCTTTATATAAATTTTCTTACCGATAAAGGTGAAATTATTTCGTATTCTCCCGGCAATCCTTTCCGGATCTATCTTAGGTAGATGACAAAAGCTGTAATTATAAATACCGGCACTGAATTACTCCTCGGCAATACCGTTAACTCAAATGCCTCATTTATCGCTGCCGCATTGGCAGGAATGGGAGTGGATGTCTTTAAGATCATTGCCGTAGGGGATAATCTGGAACGCGTCAAGGACTGTTTTCTTGAAGAATACTCCCGCAATCAGATAATAATATTCACGGGAGGCCTTGGCGGTACCGTTGATGATATCACGAAAGAAGCCGTCTCCGGCGCACTCGGAATACCATTGGAGAAAGATCCTGCGATAGAGGAAATGATAAAGCAGAAATACATCGCGCACGGCAGGGAGTATTATCCAACAAAGGAATCACAGGTCATAAAGGGATCCCGAACACTATCGAACCCGCTTGGTTCCGCCCCGGGATATTATCTGCTGCATAAAGAGCGCTCCATAATCCTTCTGCCCGGTGTCCCGCATGAAATGAGAGCGATGTTCCCTGAAGTTATGCAGATACTTTCTTCGATGATAGGGGACGCTCCTACGATACGCTCCCGTATTATCCATACTTTGGGAATGCGGGAAATGGAGATCAATAACAGGATAAATGACCTTTTTAAGGAAAGTACCAATCCCACCATTGCCCTGCTTGCCAGCCCGGGCGAGGTCATGATACGGCTCACTTCAAAGGATTCACCTGAAAAAGCCGATGATCTGATCGGGAAGATGCAGGATCGTATCTTAGAGAGGATCGGCGACTGTGTCTGGGGGTACGACGATCAGACGCTTGAGAAGGTATTGGGAGAGCTCCTTAAGGAAAGAGGCCTTACAATAGGCGGGACAGAATCCTGTACGGGCGGGCTTGTCAGCAAGATGCTTACCGATACACCGGGCTCTACCTTCTTTTTTCAGGGGAGCTCGATCGTATATACAAATGAAATGAAATCCTCTCTTCTCGGAGTTGACCACGAAGTGCTGCAGAAATACGGCGCCGTCTCCGAAGAAACCCTGCTTGAAATGATCAAAGGCGCGCAGAATAATATCGGATCGGATATCTGCTTCGCGATCACCGGCATCGCCGGGCCTTCCGGCGGTACCAAAGGCATTCCGGTGGGTACCGTTTACGCCGGATTCAGTTTCAAGAGAGAGATCATCCGGGAACGATATGACTTTCTCGGCAACAGGGAAGTAATAAGAGAACAGTCAGCGAGACATCTCTTATTCCGTATCTTAAAGGAGATAAGGGGAAATTGAGACTATTCTACGCCATTGAGATCCCCAATAAAGCAAGGAACGCCATTCATGGATACCTGGATCGCTGTGGTTTTTACAGATCGGAGAATATTTCATTCGTAAAAGGAGATAATCTGCATATTACTATTATGTTCCTGGGTGAGCAGGACCCCGAAAAGATATTGCAAATAGATAAGATCAAGATGCTCGCTGCGGAGATCATCAAAGCGCCCCTTGAAATTTATCTGGAAGAATTCGGCGCTTTTGTACACCGCGGCGGCAAACAGCGGACATTCTGGATCGGTGTATCTGACCCATCCGGGACTCTGCAGAGTCTGCATGCCGGTGTAAAAGAGGTTATGATCGAAGAAAAACATATCCCGAAAACGAAAACAAAGATCTTCACTCCGCATATTACCGTGGGAAGAAGCAAGCGGGGGACGATTGACATCAAGAATTTTCCTCCCTTTCCAAGAACCGCATTTACCATTTCTCGCCTGACCCTTTTCAGTTCTTCACTCAAGCCCTCGGGCGCGGAGTATTCTATAGTGAAGAGGTATTGATGGACTTGAATATTTACCCGTCCAGACTGGCATCCGAAGCGGCAAGGGCTCAGGTGATCGCTGCTGAAGGTGTTTACCTCGGGGAATATATCCTTGATCACAATTCATTTATGAATCTATTGGTTTCAAAGATCAATTACAGCGGTGTGATACTGACGCCATTGAGAGCGCGGATGATCATCAAGATGCTGATCGCTGATAATAGCCCGCGTTTTCCGCTGCTATCTTCAGTAGAAGGCCTTGAAGGTGAGCTTTATCGATTGATATCCGTGCTGAAAAAGCGCATACATCTGAGAGGAATTACACTTCACGAAAACCTCATAGAAGGCAAAAAGTGGCGGGAGATATACGATCTGTACAGGGAATATGAGGACTTTCTTGATAATATGGACATGAAAGATACCGGCGACCTTCTCCAGGACCTCACCGCATCCCTTGACAGTGCCGGATTGAAAAAATGGGATAAGCTGATCCTCAGGGACTTTGCCGTGATGGAGGAGGATGAGGATTATCTTCTGAGTAATCTCGCGGAAATCCTTGATCTGGAATTGCGCCTGGACATTCCAAGGGAATTGATCGAGGAGTACAAAGGCAGAAAAGGGCGCTCTTCCTTCACCGCTAATGCTAAGATCACCGGGACGGATCACTTTGCCGGCTCGTATTCTCATGCACATTTGCTTAACCCATGGGAAGAATGGGAGAAAATAAGAGATCTGACCCTGAGCAGCATTTCTTCCGGTAAAAGCATTACCGTCGTATGCCTGAACGAGCAGATAAGGGACCTTTACAGCCGCTCTATGGATCAGGAAGCTATAGAACACTACTGCGGCAGCGTCCCGCCGATATCAAATGAACCGTCCGTCAGAATGTTCAATGCATTGCTTTCCACCGTGACAGAAGGCTTCGACCTTCATAAAATGATATCCCTGATCTCAAGCGGGCGCTTTGATTTTCCGGGAACAGAGCATGTGATGGGACTGCTGAAGTCCTCTGCCGAAAGATACGAAAGGGAGATACAGCCCGTAATAGATAGGATCAAGCTCTTTTGCTTACAGATATTAGATCTGAACGAAGCAAAAATCCCCGATGAAATGAAAATGGCGTTCTCAGCGCTTTACACAGGTGAGATCAATGAGGGAGAAGCCCTCTGGAGACTGTTCGAGGAGATCTCGAAGCTGAAAGAATTCATGGAGAAGATCGGATATACCCCCACTCCGAAGGAATTGGTCATACTGATCGGAGAATTAGCGGGTATGCTGCCCTCGGGACAGGCGATCGTAAATGCTCTCGCTCCGGTGAGATTGCTCAATCTTCATGACGCGATGCCTCTGATACACGATGTCCTTGTTATTCCGGGCTTGAACAGCGGTATTTTCCCTTCATTGCCGTCACGGCTGCCGTTCTTCTTCGGCGATGAATCGTCAAAGGCCTTTTCGGGGGACGATCTTTTCGCGCATTATATGACCGATGTTTTCAAGCTCAAATATGTAATGGGAAGATCCAAAGAGGCCTATCTCTTCTCTACGAAGTACGATCAGGATAATATAAATACAACGCCTTCCGGCGCGCTTTCACGATTGGATCCGTGGGTCAAAAAGGATTTCAGCTTTTTGCCCGAGTTCAGGGTGAAGCGTGAGAAGAGATCCGGGGCATTAAATACCAAAAGGATATTGCGGCTCTCTAAAATGCTCGCGGCGGATGAGATCAGTATTGAGCTGAAGAGTTTTCTCGGGTATTGCGGGCGCGCTCCATCGAAAAAGAAGCTGTCCAGCCCTTCTGCTATGGAGACCTTTGCCCAATGTCCTTATAAATACTTCCTCCAATATGTGATAAAGCCCGAGAAGAGCTTTTTTGAGAAGGAAGATAAATTGAATATGACCATCGGCAGTATTTATCATAATACTCTCTTTGCCTGCAGGGAAATGATACAAAAAAAGGTATTCGAAAAGCCCGAATTTCTTGATAATTTATCAAAAGAGATAGATAAAATCGTTCTTGCGGGCGACCTTTCTCCACTGGAGGGAGTAATGCTGGAGAAGCGATCCGCTTCCATATTGGGCAATTATTTAAGGTCGCATATCGATCTCCTGAAGAAAGAAGAGAAAAGAAGCGGTGAGTTCTACGAATTGAACCTTGGCTTCAAACCCCGTGATCCGGAGATGTGCGATGCTAATTCCATAGAAGAGGTATCTCCCATCACGCTTATAGATAGGGCAATTAAAATAGGCGGGCGCATAGACAGGGTCGATAAGGTCCAGGGTAAGCACCTGCTTATAGATTATAAGAAGAAAGCCAATAGCAGAAAGAGAGCACTTGATATGAATGTTCTTTTTCAGTGGATACTTTATGAGAAATTATTTATTTCCGCAGGCCTTGGAAATGCCGCGTCGTTTATGTATTCAGGTATTGAGGACGGTGTAGATGTAATTCCCGACCCTGCCAGAAGGGATGAAGTCCTGGAATTTATGGAATTATTGATCTCCATGTGGGAGGCAGGCGAATTTCCCTTTGATTATCCCGAGAAAATGCGTGAATACACCAGCAACGATAAGGGGATCTCGGAGAATGAATCAAAGTGCGGCTGGTGCAATTATCGTGACCTTTGCACAAGGAGGGATAAGCTTGAAAAATCGTATTAAACAAGCGCTCATCTCCTATTTAGGGTTATCAAGCGAACAATCCAAATGTCTCAGCGATCAAAGTATGATGGTAATCGCCGGCGCCGGCTCCGGTAAAACAAGATCGCTGGTATCACGGTATATTTATCTGCTGATCGCAGAATTCAATGAAACGGATTCGATACTTGCGCTTACCTATACGAATAAAGCGGCCGCTGAGATGCGGGAGCGCATCAGGGACATTCTTTATAAGATATATTACACGGATGAAGCCGCCGAACCCATTCGGGAATTGCTGAAAGAGCATTTGGGAGATGACGGGTTCAAGAAAAAGGCATTTGCGGACCTGATCGGAGCGGATACTGCGTATATGGGGACATTTCACGGATTCGCAAATTCTCTGATAAATGCCATGCCCATTGAATTCAAGGTCAGTCCGGATGCGATACTTACCGATGAGGCAATGGACGCGGTGATACTGCAGCAATCCTCGGAAAGGGTTATGCAGCGCATCTTGAAACAGAAGAACGATCTGGATATGGGTATCCTCCTTCTCAGTACGGATATGACATTAAATGATATCGTTGCCTCGGCTACAAGGATTCTGAACTGCTGGCATAATATCGGTAGAACTACAGGTCTGTACGACCATTGCAAGCAGCTTATTCAGGATTATCTGGAGATGATCGAGGTCAGGGATGTAAAGGCAAAAGAGGCGGAATTGATAAGCGCAATAGCGAATTTCGATGCCGCCCGCCTGACCGATACGGAAAACATCGAGATATTTTCCCGAATGAGCAGGATCGCGAAGGAATACGACTCTTCTGAAGGAGCGGTCGACATCTTTCTTTCAATGTCTCTGGGGAGAATTGATCTCAAAATAAGCAGGGAAGCAAAGGGCGCAAAGGAAGAGAAGAAGTACTTCAGGCAAATGGAGGAGTATCTTGCTGATCTGGGTAATCTTGTGGACATTGAAAGAGCTCTGGCGATGGCGCATCTCGCTGATAGGATAAATACAGAGGTAATGGAAAGCAGGGAGCGAAACAATATCCTGACCTTTTCTCGTATGCTGGAACTCCTGGAGGGTAGGCTGAAAAGCGATAAGGATTTTACCGAGATACTGAGAAAGAAGTACTCAAATATCCTTGTGGATGAGTATCAGGACGCAAATTCTCAACAAAGGGATATCATCTATCTGCTATCGGGCAATTCAGGGGAGCATCAAATCGAAGAAACACGCTTTGATGAAACAAAACTCTTCATCGTAGGGGATCCGAAGCAGTCAATATACTATTTTCGCAATGCCGATGTAAGCGTTTTCAATTGGACTGCGGACCATTTTAAGGCTAAGGGCTATGAGGTTAGTGAATTCGCGGATAATTACCGCTCCGCGCCATCTCTCATAAAATACTACAATCCGGTTTTCTCGCAAGCCTTGGTGCATGATGAGGAAATACCGTATTCTGTGGACTTCGGCAAGCCCCTTGAGGCGAAGAAGAAAGAAGTTAAGGATAGCGGGGTATTCTTTACAAAGGTAGAGGATGTACATAGGGAAACGGCTTTGCGCATTCAGAAATTGATCAAGAGCGGATATGGCTATTCTGATATCGCCATCTTATTGCGGGCGGTATCGGGCAAACTCGAACCCTTTATATTGGCTTTGGAAGAGTATTCTATTCCGTATACGGTAGATAAAGACAAGACCCTCGGATCGTATGATCTTCTCAGAAGCATCATAAAGTATCTGAAAGCGCTCACGAATCCGTATGATGATATGGCTTTTCTTGCATTCTTGAAATCCGGGCTGTTTTATGCGGATGATCCGACACTTCTGGATATTTCTGAAGAGGAAGGGGACACACTCTATGATAAAGCCCGCAATTTCTTTTCAAAATCCTTGGCGGAAGGTGACCAAAAGCTTCGTTTCCGGATCTTTGCCAAACTGAATATTTCCATCTCGGAAGATTCCATCGAATCCGTGATAAACAATATCATAACCGAGAATAATATCGGCGAATTGATAGATGCGAGCGAGTCGCCCAAGGAATTGACATTCGGTATAGAACGGCTTCGAGAGATCGCTTTACAGTTAGAATTAAAAAATGTATTAACCATTTATGATTATGTTAAGTATATTGAGGATAACCTCAACAATATACATATATATAGGAAAGATATAGAGAATGTAGAAAGAATTAACATTATAACAGTACACAGTTCTAAAGGCTTAGAATATCCAATTGTCATATACCCTCAATTCAAAAAGCACCGTGGTGTAACAAGCTCGATCTACCTTGACCGTGATTCATATGCGTTCAGAGGCAGCAAATTGAAACTCTCATCAAATGACTTCTTTAATACCTATATGAATAAGGTGAAAAGCAAGGAGGAATATGAGTTCTACCGGCTTTTATATGTGGCATTCACCAGAGCCGAGGATAGATTGTATGTTATTTCGGAGAAATTGAAGGATACTGAGCTTTCTATCTTTCAGGAGTGGGTAGAAGAAGCCCCATTGGAAGATCCTTCAATTAGGAAGCCTTCTAAAACGGGAGATATGTCCGTTGTCTCTCCTAAGTACATTTCTTATCCGAAGTATCCAGAAGTGATGACTATCTCCCAGTATCTGGAGAAAAATATACCGATCGTGACTTCAGACACTGTCATTAGAGAAGATAGTGGAGAAGGGGACAGGAATCTCGGCAATCTCGTACATAGAATGCTGCAATATAAGCGATATTGGGATATTTATGTAAGTGATGAAGAGGCGGTATTATTTGACAAAGCAAAAAAGATCTTCAGCAAATATCAGGAGTCGCCCTTGTTCTCGAAGTATGAAGAAGATGAGACGGGATTCCGTGAGGTAGATATTCAGGGTTATTATGAGGGAAATTCCGGGAAAGTCCTTCTTTACGGAAGAATTGATCGGCTGATCATGGCTCCTACACCGGTCGTGATCGACTATAAAACATCTATTTCACCAGCGATGATGCAGCGCGACAAGCAACAGGTCCGTATCTATTGCGCATTATTAAGGAAAAAATATAAAAATATCCGGGGAATCATTCTTGATCTCTCCGAAATGAAAGAGCTATCTGTAAATTAAATATGGGTGATTGGGCCCTCATTCCAATTGACAATTTACTACCGCCTTCATTTTCAAATGCTCTGCATTTTACTTGATAATTATTCGATAATACAGTACAATGAAACAAGATAACACGAGGGCGATATGAAAGCAAAGGTCATACTGTTTGTTTTCCTTTTTTGTAATGCGATCCTTTTCTCCGCAACCCACCTTACACCTGTCTATAGAATACCATCTGGAGACAGTACTATCTTTATTGATATCTCCTCTTACGGTGCTTCAAACGCAGAAATAGAAATTGTACAAGCACCGACTAGTTTTTCAATAAGCATGTCTGACACTACAATTCTTGCCACATCTTCCGGGCCGGTTGAAAAAATGATATCACTTCAAGGAGTACCCGATAGCAATTTCGTAGAGTATGCGGACTTTGAGATCAGGAACTTGAATGGCGAACCTCATCCCAGAAAATTTACCGTGAAGTTCATCAATGAGTTGGAGGTCTCTCTGGGAGATACATACTCTTACTATTACAACAGTTACTTTGAAAAAGGATTTGATTATGCTATGTGTAACGATTCCTGGCCCTTTAATCTACCTACTACGTATTTTATGGACATTCAAGGGGAGAAAGTATATTACTCACAATTAACTGGAAAATACTTCACATGTGACGGTTCCTCGAAGGTTTACTATACCGAGCTCTATAAGTTATTTCATTCCTTAGACTGCATCGGTTCATTTCCATTTACCGCCTCCTCAAATGATGGAATTGAATCTATCCTTTTGGAGATTAAGGATGATGATGAAAATATGATCTATTCTGAAAGTATTGCTTTTACCATTCAGACGGTAAATACATATTCAGATATTTATTCAATAGAATTTTCCTTTGAAGAGGGGAATGAAAATAATGTATTTGTTCCGGGACATTATGATGTTCAGCTTTCATTAACATCAAAAACAGGAAGGACAGTTCAATCGGAATTACGCCCTTTTCAAATTCTGACTTCAGAGAATTTTATTGAAAATACGGCAGGAAATGTTCCCGGCACCGTGATTAGCGACGATAAGCAAGTCATCGTTATGGTTCCGGAAAATTCATTGGAGCAGCCGGATCTGCTGACCATTGATCTGATAGACAGCGACACGATCATTTCGGAATTGAGCCTTGAGGAAATATCTCCGGCTTCCGCCGTATATGACATTACTCTCGCGCAAAGCGCTCTTACAGGCGATGCTTCCGTCACTATTTTGTACGACGACAGTGAGCTGACACTTGAAGAGGAATTTGCTCTCGTCCCGCTTATCTGGAATGCGGATGACCTTGCATGGGAAGATGCCAGCAGCGGCTTTGCGGATGTGATAAAAGATGTTGAAAATAATCAGATAGTTTTAATATCTGAGCATTTCAGTCTGTATGTTATAGGGCTGTACCCAATAGACTCTCAAGCATTACATTTTACCTGGATATCAGTTGAGAATAAATACTTCAGTCCAAATAGCGACTTAATCAAAGATTCTCTTCAGGTAGATGTGGAATTGAACTTTCCAGCAACGGTCTTCTACAGCGTTTACGATCTTTCAATGAGCAATATTATAGCATCAGGCCAGGCTTCATACAATGACGAGGCCCCACTCTCGTTTTTCTGGAACGGAAAAGATGCCAATAACCAATTACTTGCGGACGGAGAATATTTACTTAAGGTATATGCTTCAAATGGCCCTGAAACGACTTCAGCGAATATCTTCAAAGCGATAATTGATACCGGCTCGCCTGAATTGTATATCTCCGGAGTGGAAGACAACGGATTATATAATAATTATGTGTTCCCGGCAATCAGCCATAAGGATGAAAACGGCTCGATCGTTTGTGTTACTGATAACGGCACTGAGATCTTTCCCGATTATTCCATCGGTGCTCCCGGCGCGCATACTCTCAATGCGACGGCATCCGATCCCGCTGGGAATGAAGCTTCACAGACATTGAATTTTACAATTGACCTTTCTCCGCCCTCTGTTCTCTTGAAGGTAGGCGATCCTTTCTATTTCTCTCTGGATCTGTATATCTCCGCATTGACGCTGATGGGATTTGAGGTATCGGAAGGAACGGCTTTATATTCATTTGATAATGCCAACTGGATCAGTTACACTCAGGATTTTATCAACGGCCTTCCTGAGGGTGAACGGAGGATTTACTATTACGGAACCGACCTTGCGGGTAATAGAAGCACCACGAAGTCATATATTTTCTATAATGATTATTCCCCACCCGAAAGCGGGATTGAATTTCATAACGCATATAATAATGGAACAACACAATTCGCCGGAGAGTTTTCTTCAATTTCAATGTCATCATATGACGCGCTCAGCGGTGTGTATGCGGAATATTTAAAAATAGACCAAAATGCATACTCGGAATATCAGGATTCTCTGGATCTTGCCGGCCTTTCGGAAGGAAATCATACGGTTAGTTATTACTCCGAAGATAATGTGGTGAATATTGAGGATGAAAATATTTACTCTTTTATGATGGATCTGACCCCGCCGGCGATCTCTATCACCGCTACGCCTTCAAATCTTATCGCCGGACAATTGGTCTGCTATAAGAATTCGGTTCTTGAGATATCAGGGCAGGACTTGTTGTCGGGATATTCCTATGCCCAGTATTCTATCTCCCAGGATATCAATGAGGCAGATTTCCTTAACTATACCGACCCGGTCGTTCTTTCGGAATACGATTACGGAGAATACTATGTCAAGGCCCGCGGATACGACAATATCGGCAATGTTTCACAAATCGTTGACGCGATTTTATTTATCGTTCCGAATGTTGATATGACTACTGAGAACGGTGAACCTCTAAATGTTCTTATTTATTCAGAAGCAGACTACAGCGAGCTTGAACAAGTGCTGATAGGCTCACAGGAAATATGGAAGGTCGATATTGCCGATACGGCGAGTACATTTGATGAGAAATTGCGCTCAGGATTATTTAACGGAATAATCCTTTTAAACGGAAAGAACATGAAGGGCACGGTTTCAGGGAAAGTCAGCGAGTATGTCTACTGGGGAAATCCAGTCGTTAATTTCGGATTTACCGGTTTAGGCGATTTCTTTCAGGAACTTACCGGAGTAAAAGAATTCGGGAAGCTGGAAGAATCAATTTATTCGATCAATGTGATCCCCTCTGCAATATCTCCTGGATTTGATTATCTCTTTGATGGAAAGCCGCTTGAGCTTTTATCTTTTTCCTCTGAGAGCTCCGTATCAGGCACCTTGGAACCGGGTTCTTCTCCCGCGGTAATTCAGAATATACACGGCCGTGGCCGATCATTATTCTTCAATCACCCGATAATATCCTTGCCATCGGATTTAAGCGATATGATAGTTTCTATGTTGGAAACATATAATTTCCCAGAGTACTACATGAGCGACAATTTCCCAAGCCGCATCATTCCGGTAAAATATATCGTTTCAAACGATTCTTCGGAAACCGTATCGGTTAAACTTGACATCTCATCTGTCGATATTACTTTTCTTGATATATCGGAAGGAGATATAATCAACAACTCGACGGTTCAATACTTTGATCTTTCACCCTATTCGGAGAAATCAATATCTATTATGATCCAGCTTCCTGAATTGAAAGGGGATTATACCATAGAGAGGGCCTTGTCGCTGAAATGCGGCGGCATTTATTCCCTGATAGATTCGACAGTTGACCGTTACGACATTTCTTTTACTATTGATGAGCTTTATGCTGCGATACTTCTTGATCTGGAAGAGATGTCACAGGTTCTTTCGGGAAATGAACTGTCGGCTGTGAATGAAATTTATGCGGAGATAGAAAGTATGAGAGAGAATATCGGCAATTTTGATTCAGCCATGAATAATCTTTTGACCCAGATAAAAGCGCTGCGGTCAATCGGATCATATGATATTTCAGAAATCCGTTTAAAAATGGATATTCTCATCAAGTATTACGGAATAAAGGCAGGAGTGTAATATGAGAAAGATAATATTTTCTTTATTGGGTATTCTTCTTGTGATCTCCGGTGTCAATGCCATCGAATTCCGCAGCCTCATACCTCCTGACAATGACGACCTTGAAAAATCGATCGCGTATCAGAAGGTCGATGACAGGATCAAGATTGCCGTGGCAACCGTTGCCGATACTGATACAAACCTCGGGGACCTTAAATGCGGCCATAAACTCCTTATCTATAATCCTGAAACGACACTTCCAGTCCCATTGCCGAACCCCGTCATATCAACCCTTAAGACTCAATTGAGCAGGTATTCGGAGCGGCTTGAAAGAGTCCTTTCTTCGAGTCCTGACGATTATTACGGGAATTATTCAAAGCATGAATATACGGTCTCGGAGACACCGTATTATTCGGATCAGTTCGCATCGGATATTTACGATCATTACAGCAAGATCCAGAAGCTCTCCTCAACGCTTGCCAGCACAGGAGGCAAGACCTATCTTCTGCGAAGTATTCCCTATTTTCCGCTTCCGGCCAATTCGGCTCCGGTCACAGCTTCCAGAAATACATTTGACGCATCGATAAACTACGGCAAAATGCTTTCCGACTTCGATGCCCGCCTTCCCTATACGGTTTCCCTTTCTTATAATTCATTGCTTGAGAGAGACGGTGTCGCCGGTTATAATTGGATATTCAATTTTGAGAAGGAGATTATTTTTATTAATAATTCAGCCGGAGAAAATTTCCTGGTTTTATCCGATTCCTCGGGAAGGGGAATTCTATTTCAATATAATCCGGGCACCGAGCGGTATGAACCTCTGGACAAATCAGTAGGGATAATGTACATCAAAGGAAGCGGCTATTACAGCGTATTTTACAAAAACGGTTTGATCGAGAAATACCAGAGTCTTCAGGGCGAGATCAGATACAAGCCGGAAGGAATTAAACTGGATAGCGAAGATGATCTTGTGGAATCCGTTAACGAAATTCTGCTTGTTTCGATAGAAGACCGGGTTACAGACAAACATGAGATCACATTTGAATATGACAGCGAATTGAAATTGACACAGATCAAGACCGGTCAGTATGATCTGAATAGCGGAATAATCTTTGAAGTATTCTACGACGCACAAAAACGGGTTGAAAGGATAAAGGACTCGTATTCGCGGGAATGGACCTTTGAATATAATACGCAGGGTGATCTGACGAAGTTGAACGATCTCAGAGGAAGGTCCTGGTCATTTGAATATACTCAATATGGATTTGATACCGGAGAAGTCCTTTCTTCGCATTATATTTCAAAGATATACGAGGATGCCGAACCGTTTCCAAGGGTTCAATTTGAAAAAGAAACGACATATACATATTGGCGGGATGATTCACAGGGAATTCCTGAGTATTCGGGAGTCGTGTTCGGACCGATGGATTCTACCGAAGGTATCGCGAGATTTGTTGCTTCAAACATCATAACGGTTGATTTTTTCAATGAGATCCTTGATGGAAAACAAATCTGTCTGCTTTTTAATAAATTCGGAGTATCTACAAGACAAAGTGACCAGCAATCTGGAAAAACATCGTTTAAGAATTATAATGAGAGCTCGTCAGCTGCATCAGAGATGCTATCGGAGAATTTCAGTAATACATCCGGTGATAACAGCGAAGTTACCGGTTCGTCAGGCGGCTGGATAGAGGACGAATTTGATCCTGATAATCTCCCTCCGTACGACCCTTCGGGAGCCACTACAATTACGGATGATAATCTAATTGTCCTTATCCCTGATCTGAATGATGTCACAACAGGCACTGAAATCACCTATGACAATGATGGTGATGTAACCAGAGTTCAGGATGAATACGGAAACTCCGTCCAGGCGAAGTATGACCTTTATGAAGATTTCCCCTATCCTGATGAAGTAAGGGATAAGAATGAGAATGTCACAATACTTTCATGGGATAAGGCGGCATGGAAACTTCGGAGAATCGAACATCCTGACGGTTCGGAAAAAAGATTCGGCTATAATGACAATGGCGACCTTTTGTCACAGCAGGAGTTCGATCCCCTGAATCAACCGTCGGCGCAGGTTGTTTATTCATACGATACAAGAGGAAGGATACTTGCCAAGCAGCGCACGGGAAACATTTTGAGCGTTGATCCGGCTACGGGGAATACCAATGAGTCAGAAATCACGGAAGTTGCCTCATATTTATATGATGCCCTTGGAAGGGTGTCTGAAAAGAGTATCAACGGCGATTTGACCGATTCGTATACTTACGATAATTTCAACAGAGTACTGGCTCATACGAGGTATAAGGATACGGTAGATGAAACTGTTGTCTATGAGTATAATTTAAGGGGCGATCTTATCCGCCTTACCGACGGCGAGGGCAATATCACATCATATACCCATGATCTGTCGGGAAAAGTTACAAAGACCGAATATCCGCTGACAACGGAAACTTACCGTTATTCTCCGGACGGTGCATTGGTTGAGAAAACTCTTTCTCTGAACAGCGATCCCGCGCAATCCGAGACAACCAAGTATTATCAGGACTACGATCATGAAATACAGAGATTCGTCACAAAACATATCATATTCGATGCAAAGTATGATAAACAGAGAAGGGAATTTGATCATGACAAGGAACTCAATATCACTAAAGTTACAGATCATTATAAAGACGGTACGCAGATAATAAAGGAATACGAATACGACCTTCTGAACAGGCCCGAACTTGTCAAGACCCTCATTGCCGGCAAGGAATTCAATGTGGCATATTCATATGATGATAATGGAAATGTTATTTCAAGGACAATGCCGTTTGAGACAGGTGGAACACCGTTGCAAGTCGGCATGACATACGACAATATGAACAGGCCCATATCTCAGGCCTTTCCCGATCTGGGCACTTTCCTTTACTCGTATTCTTCCTGCTGCGGACTTCTTGACAGCATAACATATCCCGACGGCAAGACGGTTACATATGATTACGATGAGCTGAAGAACCTTAAAAAGATCGACAATCCTTACGCTTCATACGAATATCTTCTGGATGACAGGGGAAACAGGATAGGCCTCTTTGAGACCTTCAAGGACAATGATGTTATCCCCGAAGAGCTTCGTGGAAAGACACTCAGGAATTATTTCAATTATGACAATCAGAATCAGCTGACCGCCGCTTCATATTACAATGGCGCGGGAACTTCATATTCCTATGATAGTGTAGGAAACCGTGTCAAGGCAACCTCTTTCATTCTCGGTACGCAGATATACGGAGATATTACACTGAATCCGGGTAATTATCGTACCGAGGAGTATGATTATGACGGCGAGAACCGCCTGATCGGGCAGGATGTCAAGATAAAGATCAATGTATCTCCATTGCTTCTTTTAAACGGTAGCAAGGATTGGGAATATAATGTCAAGGGCGAACTTACGGTTCAGGAAGATGAGAATTCATCGAATTTAGGTGGATATTTTTACGGCCCCGAAGGACGGCTTGGAGCTGTAACAAAAGATGGCAATGTATTAGGTGAATACACATTCTCACCGACCGGAGAGCGGTTGAAGAGGACTTACAAGGATCCGCAAACTAATGAAACGATAGTCGAATACTATATCTATGACGGTGCCAACTGTGTCTATGATCTTGACGGAAGCGAGCAGATAAAGAAGACATACTTCAACGGCCCCGGAATTGATAATATACTTGCTTTTGAAGATAACAAGGAAGATAAGGAGTTCTACATATTCAAGGATGCCCTTGGATCGACGAGACAGGTCGTGGAGATCACAGAGGCCGGTTTCGACTGGCTCCGCTCAAGCTACGGTTACGGCGCATGGGGAGAGATCACCGATTACTGCGAGGACGGAGTTGAATACAGTTACACTGCGGGCGTGGAGCTTCCGATCCTGGAGAATACCTACTTCAAGGACGATCCGCAGCTTTATGGAGGTTCTTTATACTTTCTCAAGAGCGGCCTCGTTACCTGCGATGATCCCGTTATCATGCTCAGGAATGAGGATATGGTCAGTCCGAACAAATCGATCGAGCGTTACGATCTCGGTACCGGTAACAGTTATACGCTCGTCGAAGCCGTGACGCCTGTCCCTAATCCGTTTGGAACTCCGATGACATATACTGACACATTCAGGACTCCGTACTATAGGAGAGACGGAGACCTATATCGGATAAATCATGCTCCCATGTCTCCCACCGGTTTTCTCATGTATTCAGATGTAGAAGAGGATAAATTCATTGTGAAGAACGGCGATGTGAATACCGTTTATCTTTATAGTGACTCAAGCGGTGTTCAGAAAATCGTCTCTGATACTATGGGAGCTATTTCTTCGGATGTGAATATCATTGCATCAACGGCGGTTCAATCCTTTGATACAATCAAGTCGAACGAGACGGGAATATTTTTCACCGCTAAACTTACTGGTGACATTTATACGAACATATACCGGATAAATGATGATCTCACATACGACAGATTTACGGATGACACTGCGGATTATACAAAGATCAACCCGAAGGCTGATGAAGCGACCTTTGCTGTATTGAAGTATGATGGGACAGAAACAGATATCGTCCTATTCAAGGTTGATACCGGAGAAGAGACGGTAATAACGGAGAATATCAACGCAAGCAAATACGAAGCGATCGGCTGGAATGCGGGCAATACATTGTTTGCGTATGACATCACTACAGGATATGTGCCTGGGACAAGCTGTCCGTATCAGATTTATCCTGTTTCTCACAGGGTCAGAAAAAGAAATATCGAGATATTTGCTTATTCAACATCACTCGAAGCTGTCAATTCTATGGGAAGTTACGGAACCGTAACAAAGTCAAGACCGAGTTTTGCTGGATATAACGGTTCTGACCATATCATTTATTCCAAGCACTTCAATGCGAAAAGCGATGTCTATGCGATACCTGTGGAAAGGCTCGCCAATATCCCGAATGAGCCTGATATATTTGACTATGAGACATGGTTTGCGGCACAGAATTGGCAGGTGGGAGATCCGATAAATCCATATGGAAATATGGATACAACCGGAGGGAGTGAAATAACAGACCCGGCTCGGAGAACATTCTATGCGAATCTCAATCTCAATCCATACAAGAAAAAACTTGAAAATGTGCCTGCGATAAGGTATCTTTACACTGGACGGGAGTACAATGTGGAGACCTCTGATTATTATTACAGGATGAGGATGATGGATTCGAGTGTGGGACGGTTTTCGGGGAAAGATCCGGTATTAGGTATCAATAATTTCTTCTATGTGTCAAACATGCCAATCACACATACTGATTCATCAGGTTGCGACTGGATTCAAGATGCTAAGGAAGGAGCTTTGTCAGATGGAAGCTTAATGAAGGCTGAAGATAGTAATGATGATTTTACGCATTGTTTCGCAGGATGTAAGCTTGCTGATTGGGGAGGACCCGCTCTTGGGCTTTTCGGTCAGTGGTATCACGAAACTATTTCTAAAAATACTAATAAAAAAGATACTAGTGAAGACTGGGATGCCGTTTATGAAGGCATCCTATATTCAGTAAGAGGAGAAAATTGTTCGGATAAATGTGCAGAATACTCTAATAAAAAAAACTACCCTCATTTAACCCCCGGGGCATCCGGGGATTGGTGAAATCAATATGAAAGCGACATTTATAAAAATTATTATATCCTTTCTTCTGATTGTATGTTTAGTTGGCCTGTATACTTTAGGAAAAGAGGGATTTATTTTTGTAAAAAAATTGAAACGAACAACTTCTCTGAATAAGCACATTGAGGGAATAAAAATCGGAGACACAATGGATAAAGTTATAGAAAAATTAGGTAATGAAGGTTATGTTCTCAACATTCATTTTCAAGGCAATCGCAAATTGCTATACTATCCAACCATCACAAGTACTTCAGTCGATATAGAAGAATTGAAAAGGATGCATAATTCAGAGATAGCCCTACGTGATTTGGAGGCTTATTATGCCTTCTACTTTTTTTCTTTCAATGATGAAAATCAATTAGAAGCATTTGCCCTTCAAGGAGAATCATTATCTGTCCAAAGCGATCATGGGAATATCAAAGGGAGCTCTCCGAAAGTTTACTATGAAGTATTACGCAATTCGGCTTTTACCTCAATTGATTTTATCAATAGTAAAGAAGAACAAATTGTAGACTACTTTGGAGATCCACAGGGAGTAGAAAAGGTAGTAAACTTTGGGGAAATATTATTTTATGGACCAATATCTTGGAATGAGGCAAGTAAGATATTGAATCGTCAATCTATGTTGGCCTGTAGAGGTAAGTTACCTGCCAATTTTGATATTAATTCATTTTATTATGCTTTTCTTGTTAATAAACAAGGGAAAATAGAAGCGAAAGAAGACCGTGGTAACGGTACATTTGCATCAATATACGGCAAAATCCGAATAAAAGATATTGTAAAACAGAAGATCTGGGAAAAGAATGATTCCAACTAATAATAAAAATATCTATGTTTTGTATTGTCAAATCCCAGATAGGAAATGAATATTGAGACCGGAGATTATTATTACAGAGCAAGGATGATGGATAGTTCGGTTGGTATGTTTTCAGGGAAGGACCCCTTGAAATGTGGAAATTCTTATGTTTATGTTGATAGCCGTCCTCTTCATTTTAGAGACCCTTCAGGAATGATTCCACAATCAATTGGTGTTATTCTCGATGCAATGAGGTTTTTGTTACCAAGTGGTAGGCTATTGCAGATGTTTCTTTTTCAAGGCCTTATTACAAAAGGCATAGAATCTGCGGGTGAGTGGTATAAGAATGAGGTAAGGAATCGTGAAACTGATAAAAAGCTCATTAAATTTATGCTCAACGAAGCTGGAGGTTTTGACAAATTTAAACATTGTTACGGCGGATGTATGCTGACATATCTATTTGGTGGTCCTCAAGCTTATGCAGGACAATTGGCTTGGGAGGTATTTGTATCAAAAGACAAGGAGGGAGCCCCGGCGGACAATCGCGCAGCGCTAAATGGGATAACTGCTGCTTTTGGAGGGAGAAACTGCAAAGAACATTGCTACACTTATGCTAGAAATCTGTACAGATAGGAGGAATAATGAAAAAATTGCAGAACTGTTTGAAAGCGCTATTAATTTTACTTGCGATAATTCTGCTTCCCGGTTGTAATAAGGCTGATATAACAAAATCAGAACTTGATCTTTCTATACAGTCAGAGGGCATTACGCCAGTTACTATTATTTTTAGGAAAGAATACAACGATCTCGGGCCTTTTATTGCAGATGATCTATTTAGCGTTCCCAACGGAGTGAATATAATTACCGGCTCACCTCGCTTATTTTCAAATATCAATATCCTGTATGTTGATGATAATGGTAAGAGGATGTATAAAACTGAGATTGTTAGTGGTGCAAATGAACATCCCTTTTCTATAATGAAGCTTTCAAGCGGAGCTATTCTTATATTTAGTGTTCAATCCCAAAGCGAAGCTATTTCTTTGCCCCAAAGTATTGCTATTACTGAAGTGACTAAAACAGGGAAAGTCATAAACAGAGAGATAATAAAGGATGAGTCATCCTATATGTTGAATGAAGTGTTATCATCTTCAACCGATTATTTTCTTGTTTTTTGCGAGAAATTTCCCCCCGGGAATAGAAGTCTAAGTCAGGTATATCTTTTTGAAGTGAACGCAAAGTTAAATATCGTTTCAAAACGTCCTATAAGCGGGAAAAATGAGTATATAAATCAAGTCATCAAGTCAAGTGATGGGATTTCTGTTATTACAGGAAAGTGGCAGGAACCGAGGAAATATATAATCAGAAATTTTGATTTCACGGCCGAATTGAAATGGCAAAGTGGTTTTATGACTTCTGAAGATGTTCGAATTCAAGAAGTTCAAAAAACTACCGACGGAGGATATATAATAATTGGAGACGCTTTTCCCTACATTTATTCAGCGAAACTTGATCATAAGGGTGCAGTTCAATGGGAAAATTTATATGAGAAATCAAATAGACTATTTCGGAAATCTGGATATTTCAATGCATTTCATATTATTGAATCGACAGAAGGATACATGATTATTGGAAGCCATCATGACAATTTGGAAAGTCCTAGTCCACTCTATGTAATAAAGATTAATGAAGCAGGTATGAAAGAATGGAGTAGGAAATTTCCTGGTATTACATCTACAGGTCACTTCATTAATTACGAAGACGGATGTTTAGTATTTGGTAAGAAAATTCAAAATTCTGAAACAGTTATTCTGCATATCGACTGGGTAGAGAAATTAAAAGGAATTCAAACTATTTACCAAGATGATATGAGGTTGAAAAAGATTCAAAAAATATCCGAAGATGAGTATCTGGTATTATTCAATAGTCTTCAGAGTGGTGAGTGTGATAAAAAGATCTCTCTAATGAAATTAAGCATTCGTGAACCAAATGATTCTTAGGAAAATACCCTCCCGACAGGTAAAACCCACAACAATATGTGAAATATATCACATTATTAAGCAATTTTGTTAGTAATGCTATTGACATTGGAAATATTTATGATAAAATCAGTACGAGGTAAGAATGTTTATTAAGGTCTGGGGTTGTAGAGGATCTGTTCCCGTTTCGGGAAAAGATTACAATAAGTACGGTGGCGACACCACTTGTATAGAGATCAGAACTCCCAATGATAAAGCTATTATTATCGACGCGGGGAATGGCATCAGAAGGCTGGGGGCAGAACTGTTGGAGTCGGGAATACATGAGTTCGACCTCTTTTTCACACATCTGCATTGGGACCATATCCTGGGTTTTCCCTTTTTCCGCCCTATTTACTGCGATAAGTGTGCGGTGAACATCTATAAAACACATTTTATGCAGACCTCTGTTGAGGAGTCGCTGCAAAGTATCATGGTCAATCCCAATTTCCCCATAACATTAGATGAAGCGGCCGGCCAGATCACATATAAGACCATTGAAAAGAGTGGTATCGAGATCGACGGCGTGTCACTGGAACCCATTCCGTTGAGTCATCCTAACGGCGGTGCGGGTTTTCTGATCACCTATAAGGATTATAGAATTGCTTTTTTAACCGATAATGAGCTGGGAATGACGCATCCAGGCGGTCTGACTCTTGATCAATGCGCAGAAAGGATAAAAGGGGTGGACCTTCTTCTGCATGACACAGAATACAAGGATGATGAGTATTCAAAGGTCAAAGGCTGGGGGCATTCCACCATATCTCAGAGCATAGAGCTCGCGATCAAGGCCGATGTCAAGGGCATTGGATTTCTTCATCATAATCAGGACCGTATCGACGATGCCGTGGACCTTATGGTCGAGGAAGCCAGAGAATTGATAAAAAAATCGGGAAAAGCGATCAAGGTTTTCGCCGTATATCAGGATATGTTCCTCTCATTCTCCGGCGACGGCCTTCCCAGAATCATCTAATCATAATTTTTGAAATAAATCGTATCTTATTGTATAATAAACGGTATGAAAACTGTTTTCAAGAATATCTCAAAAATATACACTTCGAATGGGAACACTTTCCAGGCGGGCGCTCTGCAGGGTGCGGTCAAGATATACAGTAATTGCGATATCGCGGTCAGCAATGGCATAATAACCGATATTGATACAGGGATCTCTCACGGCAGCGCTGACGATGTGGTCGATTGCCTCGGCGGGATCTGTCTTCCGGGTTTCATCGACTCTCACACACATCCGGTGTTCGCCGCTACGAGACAGGATGAGTTCATAGATCGCCTTAAAGGCCTCTCTTACGAAGAGATCACCGAAAGAGGCGGCGGCATTCACGCTAGTATTGAAAAAGCAAGAGCCGCTTCCGCTGAAGAACTATTTCAAGTGCTTGAGAGAAATGTCCGGCAATTTATTTCGCAGGGGATCACTTCCTTTGAAGCCAAAAGCGGATATGCCCTCGATCGGAAAGGTGAATTGAAACTTTTGAAGGTATTGAACAGATACAGGGAAGGATCGGAGCTCGACATTAAGATCACATACCTCGGCGGGCATCTACTGCCGAAGGGTATATCATCCGAGGAATTCATCGCCCAGGTGAAAAGCACCATTAAAGAAGTAGCTGATGATGGCCTTGCCGATTATTTTGATGTTTGGGTGGAGGATATCGCATTTGATCTGAAGCAGGCAGGTGAAATGATCGCTGAAGCTGATAATGCCGGACTCGGGGTCAGAATACATGCAAATGAGATTTCCTCATTCGGCGGCGGTATGCTTGCGGAAAAATATCCCTTGACCTCTATCGATCACTTCGATTTCTTCACCGATGAGGAATTGGAGGTCATTGCGCGCAAGAAGATTAATATCACTTTACTGCCCATGACACAATTCTCTCTAGGCACCGAGGATTATCCAGATGCCTCACTTTTGATCAAAAAGGGCATCCCGGTATCGCTTGCGACCGATTTTAATCCCGGTACATGCTATTCTTCAAACATTCAATTTCTGGCACAAATAGCATTTATGAAATGCGGAATGGATGTTTACGAGATCCTCAATGCCCTGACCATAAACCCTGCCGCTTCTCTGCAAATGGCTGAGATGACGGGTACGATAGAGGTCGGCAAGCATGGAGATCTGGTAATAATGGATATTCCCGATCTTGAATCCATGTTCTATGCGGTGGGAATGAACAATATCAGATATACGGTAAAGAACGGAAAAATAATATACAGGAGAACATATGAAAGTTAAGAAGTATTTCAGGCCTCGGGATCTGAATGAATTTCATCGTCTGTCAGCTGAAAACCCTGATCACAAAATACTTGCGGGGGGTACTTATGTCGCGAAAATGAAATTTCCCAAGGTGGATACGATCATCGATATCCAGGATCTTGGACTAAAGGGGATCAAAGAAGAGAACGGCGATATTCACATTGGCGCAAATGTGACTTTCACTGATTTGATAGAAGCAGAACTCTCATATTGCGGCGGCCTTGTCGGACAAGTATCCTCTCATTGCGGCCCCATCACAATTAGAAATATAGCGACTATCGGTGGGAATGTGATGGCAGGATATCATTGGAACGATACAACTCCGTTGCTATTGGCTTTGGAGGCAACACTGATGTTTACTTCCGATTCCGGAGTAAAAGCGGTTCCGGTATCCTCCTTTATAGCGAATCGTTCAACATACACAGGCCTGCTGCTGACAAGCATTATTCTACCCTCAAAATACAAGGATACCAAACCCTTTTATAAAAGATTTGCCCGTACTAGATCGGATATCCCCACCTCAATATTCATTGTTCTCAATAGTGAGGAAGGAGATCATATCACAGTAGGGTCTGCAACCGTAAAACCTGTCAGGATAATGTATTCCGCAGATGACGAATTTCTCATAAATACACTTTTGCCTCGGCTTAATGAAGTGAAGTTCATGGATGATCTCAGGGGCAAGCCCGAATTCAAGGAGAAGATCGTGATAAGCCAATACAGAGAATGGAAGGAGAAGTAAGATGGATATCAAGGTAACAATAAACGGAGTGAAAAAGGTATTCAATGCCGATCCGGGTGAAAAATTATTGGATCTCCTCCGAAGGGAAGGATATAAAGGCGCGAAGCGCGGATGCTCAACCGGTGATTGCGGTTCCTGCGCGGTCATTATAAACGGGAAGTTGGTAAATTCATGTCTCATATTCGCCGGTCAGGCGGATGGACATACCCTCACTACGATAGAGGCGATCGGGACGGTCAACGAGCCGCATATTATTCAGCGGACCTTTGTAGAAGAAGGCGCTGTGCAATGCGGATTCTGTACCCCGGGGATGATATTGGCGACGAAGGTACTTCTTGATAAAGAGAAAGATCCCACATTAACACAGATCAGAGAAGCGTTGTCGGGAAATCTCTGCAGATGTACCGGTTATGTGAAAATAGAAAATGCGGTTATTCGTTCCGCCGATAAAATGAGGAGTGAATAATGTTTAAAGAAGTAAATCAAAGCAGATTGAAGGTTGACGGATTATCACTTGCCGCCGGAAAAGCCCTTTTTGTGGATGATATGGATTTCAGGGAGCTTCTGATAGTGAAATTCATGAAGAGCCCTCATGCCCATGCGGAAATACTGAGCATAGATACCTCCGCTGCGGAAGCTTTTTCCGGGGTGCATGCGGTCATTCATCATGGAAATACCCCCAGGATACCCCATACTACCGCCGGTCAGGGACATCCCGAGCCATCACCATATGATACATATATGTTCGATAAGAAAGTACGATATGTCGGAGACCCGGTCGCCGCTGTTGCCGCCGATACCGCTGAGATCGCTCTGGAGGCGATAAAACTGATAAAGGTGGAATACAAGGAATTGGAAGCAGTGCTCAGCATTGCGGATGCCTCTAAACCCGGTGTTCCCGTTATCCATGACGAAGAGGATTCCTTTGGAATATACGATAGGGAGAAAAACCTCGCCGGCCATGTTGATGTGAAGGTCGGAGATGTTGAAAAAGCCCTGGCTGATTCGGAATTTACAGTTGAGTATGAGATCGAGACACATTACAGTCAACACACTCCTATTGAGCCCCATATCTGCATCTCTTATCTTGAGGAAAAGGGCAGATTGGTCCTAAGGACTTCGACACAGGTTCCTTTCCATGTCAGAAGGATATGCGCAAAGGTCCTTGAGATGCCGGAAAAGAATATCCGGGTCGTCAAGCCGAGGATCGGCGGAGGATTCGGGACCAAGCAGGAGGTCTATCTAGAGTATTATGCGGGAATGATAACAAAGCTTACCGGCCGTCCAGCGAAGATCGAATTGACCAGAGAAGAGGAATTCATCTCAAGGACACGGCATCCGATGGCGGTGAAGGTCAAGCTCGGAGCGAATGTCGACGGAATGCTGAATGCAGTAGAGATGGATGTTATCTCAAATACAGGCGCGTACGGATCACATGCCCTCACTGTCATGTTCAATGCCGGCAGTAAATGCCTGCCGCTTTACGGAGCAGAGAATGTGCGCTTCAACGGCAGTACGGTTTATACGAATCTTCCGGTTGCCGGAGCATATAGAGGTTATGGAGCGACACAGGGATATGCATGCCTCGAACAGGCAATGGACATTCTGGCGGAGAAGCTCAAGATGTGCCCCGTACAATTAAGAAAGATAAACCACATCAAAAAGGATGAGACCTCTCCCATATTCGCGGCACTTGGCGAAGGAAAAGAGGGTGTGCCTCAATTTATCAAGTCCACCGCCCTTTCAGAGATCATTGAATGGGGAGAAGAGGGGCTGAATTGGTCAGATACCAAACCCCATACTGAGAAGACGGGAAGGTTCAGAAGAGGAAAGGGAATGGCGATATTCATGCAGGGTTCGGGTATACCTCTTGTTGATATGGCATCCGCGTCAATAAAGATAAACGATGACGGTTCCTTCAATCTGAATGTTGGCGCAACGGATCTTGGTACGGGTTCGGATACAGTATTGTCACAGATCGCCGCTGAGGCATTGGAGACAACGACCGATAACATTATTATATATTCCTCCGATACCGATATGACGCCTTTTGATGTAGGTGCTTATGCATCCTCAACCACTTATATTTCAGGCGGCGCGGTGAAAGTGACAGGCGAAGAAGTACTGAAACAGATCCGCATGGTCGCGGCTGATATGCTCAAATGTTCCCAAGAAGAAATTGAGCTCAAGAACAGTATTGCCACAAGTAAGAAGGACGGAAAGACCAAGACATACGGCGATATCGCGAAATATGCTCTCTATATCAATAATCAATTCCAGATCGGTTATATCGGCTCGCATATCTCTCCTGTATCTCCACCGCCTTTCATGGGTGTCTTTACCGAGATAGAGGTTGACACATGGACTGGCAAGATCGAGATAATAAAATATATGTGCGGTGTGGATTGCGGCACGGCGATCAATCCCAAACTCGCTGAAGGGCAGGTTGAAGGCGCGGTTGTCAACGGCCTTTCCTATGCCTTGACCGAGGGCTATCTCTTCAATAAAAAGGGAAAGATGATGAATGGGAGCTTTCAGGATTACAAGATCTACAATATTGAAGATGTTCAAGGCCTGGAGATCAAATTATTCAGCACATTTGAGCCATCGGGGCCATTCGGCGCGAAATCGGTTTCCGAGATAGGCATAAACGGCCCCATCCCGGCGATCGCGAACGCGCTTTACAATGCTGTCGGTGTCCGAGCGGTGCGTTTCCCCATGAAACCCGAATATATTCTGGAGCTTATGGAAAAATGAAAATTCTCATCAAGAATATCGATGTTCTCGAAACCGTTACACAAGGGAGACACAACAATATTGACATCCTGATCAACGATAATGTGATCGAGAAAATCGAAAAGAATATCCCTTCACTGGATGTGGACAGGGAGATCGACGCTTCCGGCCTGGTCTGCCTTCCCGGATTTGTGAACACGCATCATCATTTCTACCAGACATTTACAAGGAATCTGCCGCCCGCTCAGAATGTTGAGCTCTTTGACTGGCTTAAATTCCACTACCCGGTTTGGGAGAAATTTGACAGAGAGGATATTTACGTGTCCGCCAAGGTTGCTCTTGCTGAGATGATGCTTACCGGCGTAACCACGACGACGGACCATCTTTACCTTTACAACAGTGCAGCAGCGGGCGGATGGATAGAAGAAGAAATACAGGCGGCTCAGGAACTCGGAGTGAGATTCTATCCCACAAGAGGCTCTATGTCGCTTTCGGTCAAGGATGGAGGCCTGCCTCCCGATTCGGTGGTTCAAACTGAAGAAAAGATCATGCAGCACATAGAAGAGGTGGTCGCAAAATTCCATAATGTAGAGCGCTACTCGATGCTGCGTATATCTCTTGCGCCATGCTCACCCTTTTCTGTAACCGGAAAATTGATGAAGATGACAGCGGAATACGCGAAGAAGAATAATCTTCTGATACATACACATGTTGCTGAAACTGCCGATGAAGAGCAGTTCTGCATCGAAAAATTCGGCAATAGGCCTTATTATTATCTCAAAGACATGGGTTGGGCGGAAAGTAATGCCTGGTATGCCCATTGTGTTCATCTGAATGACGAAGAATTAAAGGATATGGCATTGAACGGCGTGGGAGTCGCTCATTGCCCCTCTTCCAATATGCGCTTGGGTTCAGGTATTGCCCGGATCTCCAAGATGCTGGAATTGGGTGTCAAGGTTTCCCTTGCTGTTGACGGCTCAGCCTCCAATGACGCTTCAGATTTCCTGGGGGAGATGAGACAAATGCTTCTGCTTTCGCGCGTCGGCTTCGGTGCCTCTTCGATGAAGACGATGGATGTTATCCGAACAGCTACCATGGGCGGCGCACAGGTGCTCCATTGGGCGGATGATATCGGGTCATTGGAAGTAGGCAAGGCGGCTGATCTCAATCTATGGTCTTTGGATGATATCTCCTATGCCGGTGCCCAATCCGATCCGGTCGCCGCATTGATTTTCTCAGGGCGTAATCACGAAGCCCGTTATGTGATGGTCAATGGAGAAATAACCGTGGAAAATGGCCGTCTCACGAAAGTGGATCAGGATGAATTAAGAGAAGAGGCCTTTGAAAGAAGCAGCGCCCTTTGGAAAAGAGCGGGAGTGGTTTGATAATGAAGAAAGATCAGTTTTTAAAACTCCTTGAGATATTCAGAATATCACCAATGGAAGCGGACTTTGAGCGTCTTGTATATAAAAAGGAACGCCTGAGCTCCATGGAGTATCATCTCATTACCGGAGAGAATTTCGGACTTGCCGGGAATTTCGGTACAGGCAAGACCAGCACTCTTAATTATTTGCAGCAGCTCATTGAGAAAAAGAAAATGGGAGTGGTGATCAGAATAAATAATACGCTCTGTAATGAGGATGTTTTTCTGCGCCAACTGCTTTTCAAGCTCTTAGAGAAGAATATCACGAAGAAAATATACTCCAGGGACATTGAAGATTTCAAAAAAATGATCCGCTCTACACAATCTTTGGAGGATTTCCTCCGTTCTCTGATCTATTATGAGCCGCGGAAACAACTTGATCATGCCAGGGTAATAACGCTTTATAAGGAATATCTGAAGGAAACATCGTCCTCTGAGGAGGAACTCGATTTCATTTTTAACAGTTATACCTTAAAGAATATTGTCGCGGAGATCTTCAGACGATCGCCCCGCAGAATATTCATTCTTGTCGATGATTATGATAAATTTACCGTGGACCCGTTATCCAGAGAAGGCGGTGAGAATCGGCTGGGAATGTTCTTGACCTCGCTTAAGGATGTAACCGAATTTTCCAAGACCACATGGGTGTTCGCTCTGCCGCAATCCTATTATCAGAGATTTAATGTCGCGGTTCCCTATGATGACGAATTGAATTTCCTGGGTGTTCTCGGGCAAGTGTACATCTTCCTGAATTTATCCGTGAAAGAGACGAGGAAATATCTGGTTGACCGTTTGTCGCAAATTGATATGTATATGAATCAGATCATGGACGAGGACAGTTTTAAACTGGTCTATTTGCTGTCGAGGGGTAATCCAAAGATGATAAATCACATTGTAAAGACAGCCCTCTACTCTATAAAGGTCAGGAAAAAGAAACGGATAGGAATAGATGATGTCCTTGATATACTGCGGGATTCCGATAAATACGATGACCGTGATATCAGCATCCTTGAGTACATCACGGAAACGGGCAGAACCTTTTCTAATGACCGTCTTCTTCTTGGTAAACTCAAGATCGATAATGTTCCTCTCCTGATGCGTCTTGAAAGATTAAAGGAGAAGGGCCTGCTGAAATCGGAATTCTATGAAACCATAAAATACTTTCAATTGGACTATGAAGGATAGAGATCTCGGATTACCGTTATTATTTTTACTCTTGCTGGTACTTCTTCTGATCATAAATGCCCTTGCCGCGGTGAGGGTTTATGAGGTCGTCGGCATAACCTCTACGGAAGTGCTTATAAAGCAGAGGGATGAGCTCTTTCTAATGAATATCGGCCAGAAGAGCAGGGGAATTGAGATCGAGAAGATCATGTTCACCCATGCTTTGATAAACGGGAAGAAACTCAAGGTAGGCGATACCTTCGCCGTTCTCTCAGATGGCTGGATGTCAATGGAAGGGATTTATGGATCAGAACACTAGTGTTGTGATCCATAAATAGAGGTTAGAGGCTCGAGGCTCGAGGTTAGTGCAGAGAGGAGTAAATACCCTCTCCAAATATTCATTGTTCACTATTTTTCGTCATTCCCAACTAGATTGGGAATCCATCTTTTCATTATTAACATATGTTTTTCTCACATCATTTCATGATGTTCAAAAAGAAAATAATATATTATTTAATGGAGTTTTGATCCATCTTTGCTCTCATGTCATTTTTTGCGACGATACTCACCACGGCTATCACTCATTAAAATCCCAAAACTCGTTAGCTTTAGCTCACTCAGACAATTGGTTCTTTTCGGCTTCGCCACCATTCATTCCTGCCGTTAAAAATGTCAATGTCGCTTAAATGGTTCAAAACTCTTTTGGGTTGGTCGCCCGGCGCTGCCGGGCTCCCGTTGAGCGGATGCGGGAAGGAAATGAAGAGGAGAATGTCATCCAGAGGGAGCTTGCGACCGTGGGATCCAGTTTCATTTCATCCTGGTTCCCACTTTACACCTAACAATTCATACTGCATTTATCGTTGGAATTGACTCAAATCTAAACATTCCATTGTCATTGTATTTATGGATCAGAGCACTCTAGCAAAGACGGATCAAAACTCCTTCAAATGATCTCGGAATTGAATAAACGCCGTAATTCCAAATATACTTTTTCGGGTAATATCTTGAGCAGAGCTTCCTTATCTCCTTTCATTACTCCATGAAGCGTCTTGAACTCCTTTAAGAGCTTTTTTGCCCTCGTCATTCCTATTCCCGGGACCTTCAACAGGATGGAGTACTGAAATCCGTCTCTTCGTTTGGTGTGATTGGAAATAGACCATCGGTGAACCTCGTCCCGTATCTCCACAATGTACTTCAAAAGGGGATTGGTCCTGGAAAGGAGGAGCGGATCCTTATTGCCCGGTTTGAATATCCGTTCCTGCTTTCCCTTCGCGATGGAGAGCACAGGTATCTCCATATCGAACTTCTTTATTGTCATTACCGCCGAAGATAACTGCCCTTTTCCCCCGTCAATAAGTATCATATGCGGCATTGGGAAGGAATGCTTTTTAAGATGCTCGAGGTGTTTCTCCAAGGTGATCCTGATCGAGCCGTAATCATCAGGCTTGCCAAGGACCGAAGGAAGCAGATATGCCCGGTACATACGCTTGTCCGGCTTGAAATTCTTGAATCTGACAACGCCGCCGATGGTCATTACTCCCATCGTGTGGGAGATGTCAAAAGCATCCACAATGTCAATATTGGGTGAGGTTGGAAAGAGATTGTTCAAATTGATCTTTTTCTTTTTTTCCTGAAAGGTCTTAAGAGCGTTCTTGAGATTTCTTTGGGCAAGTTCCATATAAGACCGCTTCTTTCCCTTGGAGCCAGGTGCCTGTAATTCCACTTTCCTATTGAGGACGGTGTCAAAGAGATGCTTTATTCCTGGGACTTCAATTGTCTGATCGAGAATGATCTTTGCCGGGATATAATTGTCAAGATAGTAAAGTTCGATAAAGTCCAGGAGGATCTCCTGAAGGCGTTCCTCTTCGAAGATATCGTAAGTATTGGTAAATACGCCATTGAAGGCTCCGCCAAGATAATGGAAGATGCCGAAAACAAGAAGATTGCCGGAGAACTCATAGGATATGACATCGAAATTGTCGCGAACATTCACCACATACTGTTTGTTTCTCGCATTCGTGAGGAACTCCGCCATATCCCTGTACATCGCGGCTTCCTCGAAGTGCTCTTGTGATGCCTTTTCCTTCATAAGCTCTGTGAATTCCGTGATCAAGGCCTTCGGTTTTCTGTCCAGGTCTTTCAATGCCTTCGAGAAATTATCCTCATATTCTCCAGCCAGCTCGGGAGCGATACAAGGTGCCATGCACTTGTCCAGAGAGTGATAAATACACTGTTTTGACGGCAATTTGCCCCTACACCATCTGAGCTTATAGCGCGTCAGGAGAAAGTCCAGGAAGGTCTTCATGCCGGCTGAATTGACGAACGGGCCGTAGTAAACCGTATTTTTTCTCTTCTTCTTTACTCGGGTAAAAAAGAGGTAGGGGAATTTAATGGTTTTAACATAAGCCAGGTAGGGATATGTCTTATCATCCTTAAGCATGATATTGAATCGTGGCTGATGCTTTTTAATCTGAACACTCTCCAATAGAAGAGCCTCGAGTTCTGTCCCGGTCACAATATAATCAAATTGTGTGAAGGTTCTTTTCAGAAGTGATGTTTTATAAGTATCCGAATATGAGCCGAAATAGGTCGAAAGTCGTGATCTTAAATTCTTTGCTTTGCCGATATAGATGATGGTAGAGCCCGGATCGTATAAATAATATACTCCGGGCTCCTCAGGTATTCCGCTGCGGTCTTGTTTACTTCTCTTCACCTATAATGACCGATTTGGAAAATTTCACCAGCTTTGTCATTGCCTTTTTATATTTGAAATAGAATTTCTTCTTTGCCATGGACTTCTTTGTTTCTTCCTGCACCACGATAGAGATATCTGAGCCATTTACCTCGGTATTGGAAATTATTGAGAGATTCTTATTACAGAATTTAATATCTTTCGGTGTGTAAGTGACAACATAGCCTTCAGGAAGCGTGATATTGATCATGTACTTCGTATAATCCTTAGCGCCCAGGTACACGGGAAGATCCCTTTTGTCATTTCCCACATCATAGCCATTGAAGCTGATAAGCGGAATATTAAAGAGGATGTTCTCTCCCGCGATATTGGCAAAACCGGGAGCGGTAAAATCTATTTTGACGGTGACCTTTTCGTCGTCGCCCTCATAATTCTGAATGTCCAGGCCCTTCAGGGATGCTCCGGAAATATGAGAGTTTATGATGTTCTGGAAAATAATGGCGATCTCCTCATCCTTCCTGTAGCGTATCGCCCGTAGGTCCTGGTCCTGAAGCATTGAAGAGGAAAATTTCAATGTCCCTTCCAATTCTCCGTTCTCTCCGATATTCCCCGTTAATTCGATAGTGTTCGAAAATTCGTACTCGGCCTGCTCAAGCGGAGGAAGTGTCCCGAAGCTGTTATTTGTGATATCAAAATAGCGATGGCCGTAAGACAGTTCGGGAATAATGCCGAAGGGCTGAAGTATATTTCCGAAATAAATGTAAGGTGTCTTGCTCGAAGCCGTCTTAAGAATGGGAGTGGTGTATCTTCTGAAATTGAATTTCTCCTTCTCATCTACCTTGGCGTATACATGAGACGCCAATATCACTGATGTCGGAACTTTAAGGTATGAGAGGATCGCCTGTGCCAAAATTGTTTTTTCATATGCGGAAAACTCTCCCTTTTTCAGAAGTGTTTCCATTGGCCGCGGGGCGTATTTGTACTGACCAGGTCCAACCGGAATATAAGTGTAGCTGTTCTGAAGAAATCTGAAAACCCTTTTTATCATATATTCGGGGTCGTTATTCTCAAAATCGATCTTCTTCACGAAGGCCTCGAAATCCGCTTCATTACGGTCGTTTATCACCTTATTGAATTGATCGGAGAATACTTTCGGATCGTTTCCGGCGTAGAAGAGTATCCGCGGTGCAAACCTTCCGTAGGGTGAAACAAGCCTTGTGTCGGTATATTCCTTGGGGAAGGTATAGAAGAATGTGGTCTTGCCGTCTTTAACGGTTTTCTTGAATTTACCTTTATTAATGATCCTGTAATTCCAGCTGTCATTTCCCCAGATCGTCACAAATTGATTCAGTGAAGGGACGGTTCCCTCAAATACCACATCTTTGACGAACGGCAGATCCTCGCTTCCCTTCTTATACTTTCTGGTAACCTGATAAGCGACGATATAGCCGGGCTCAACATTGGGAATAGAGAATTTTACATTGTGAGAATTGATATAATCGGGCATTCTCGCATAGCGCGTCTCATCCTCAATGAGGTTCTCATAGATGGTCTCAACCTTACCGGTAGGGGATACGGACAGCGCAAAATCCAGAGAGAAGTCCTGTGAATCCTTGAAATACGCCTCGGTATGGCTGGAGGCGCCTCCAATACCGTCTTTGTTCAGTACTTTGTAAACATATTTCTCAACTATTACAGGAAATTCCCCGGAAAGATCGATCTCTTTCCTTTTGATGATCTCAATAAAATTTGAATTCGGGAAATTCTCACGGTTCAGCATTGCGTTAAAGGCGAATTTAATGTCTTTGTCATCGATCTCATTGATATTTTTTACATCATCAAATCTTCTCGTCCGATCAAGTTTGATCTTATTCAATTCGCTCTTTTTATAGACCTGTTCGGTTCCATCCAGCTTCAAAACGACCTTGACGGTATCTTTACTAACGGAAATCAAGTCGCATTTGAACTCCTTACCGTTCTTCAGGTAAATGGTGTCCGCAAAGCTTCCGGCTCCAAGGATCAATGCGATCAAAACTATATATAACTTTTTCATCTACCGCTCCTATTTCTTGATGATTACCGACTTTGCAGTATATTCAAGTATCTTGAAATGTCCTTCTCTATAGCGTTTGTAATTCTCGGGTTCGATGATCCTTTTGAAACGCTTATAACTGTCAATAAAGATTATCTTGCCGTTCTCTTCCTTGAATTCCGCCTTGTAGTGGAAATCCTCATTTGATATTTCCAGTGGCTTCGGCAAATACTTGATCGAATATCCCTTGGGTATCTCGATCTCGATCTTATGCCCGGTATAGCGGCTCGTAGAATATTCAATGGGGTACTTTCTGTCCTGAAGTGAGATAGACGGGAAATAATAGTCCCATCCGGGGATCTTGAATATCATGTAATTACCAGCGATCGTGGGGAAATCGGTCAGAACATAAGAGTATTTCAGAACGAACGGTTCAAAAAAATCATCCACATCGGTAAGCTCAAATCCTGTCAGATCGCCCTTTGGGGACATTGAATTCACCATGCTCTTGAAGATGGCCTCTCTTTCCTTTTCACCCGAACGATAGAGATAAAGGGCTCTTAAGCGTGCCTCATAATCGCCGCTGTATGTGCCGACGCTGTTGCCGATTATATTTCCTTTCTTATCGAATTTCATCTTGACATCATAATAATTCATCTCGTCTTTGGGATCAGGGACCGGGATCATCTTAATGGTTCCAAGGATCTCATTTACAGCTGTAATGCCCTTGTCATCTCCTCTGAAATAAGGATATCTATAAGAAGAGGCCGTGGAATCCAGGTAGAAGATCTTGTCATTGAAATGAACTTCACTGATGGCGTGATTGCCGTCAATAACAGGGATGTCCACGGTCATGTCATTGGCATGACTGGCTTTGACAGTCACCGGATATACCTTAAGCTCTGGTATTTCCAATGCCTTTATCATCGTGGAGAAGAGTATCGCCTTATCAATGCAGTCGCCTTTTTTGTTTTCAAGGGTCTCGACTGCGGGATGTCCTGTAAGTCCTGATGAGATGGATCCTTTAACGGAAAGATAAATAATATTTTTCTGTATCCAATGATAGATCTTGCCCAGCTTTACTTCGGCGCTGTCCTTTTCATCGATGATCTTTTCGAGGGCTTCCAGGATCTCCGGAGTAACTTCCATCCTCTCCTCTTCCATCCGCCCGATCCAGTCATTCAGTTCTTTTCTGTTCTTGAGGATCGATCCCTCCATTCGGGGAAGGAAATCCTCAATATTCTTCTGCATCGGCTCTTCAATATATGGAGGCATATTCTTCATTTCCCAAGTATATTCTTTATAGGACTTCCTGTTTCGAACTCGGGGCCTTGCGCTTTTTTTGTCCATCGCCCAGGTTTTATACTTCAGTTTCGGGTTCTCAATATAAACGTTCTTGCCTTCGCCGTCCTTGAATTGAAGGTAATAAGGCAGCCTTACAGTGAATCGTGAAAGATAAACAGGCACATCGCCCTGAAAGGAGAATCCGGGTTCGAAAAGCTTCCTGTTAACGGGATTAATGCTTTCATATGTGTATTCATATTCGACCAGAGTGCCTACTTCGACATTGGGTATCGTGTATATTTTGTTCTGGCCTCCGCCGTAACTCCAGCTTTCGGTTTGCGGTTTCACTATCTTATAATCATTCGGATCATAATTGTAAACATTCCCGTCTTTGGTGATGACACGAGCAACTTGAATGGAGGTTTTGACCCTTTCTTCATCCAGATAGAAGCCGATCTTGGACAGGTCTTCTTTTGCTTTGGGATTAACAACATATCCCAGGAACTTATATACAAAGGACCTTGTGCCGTCGTTATTCAGCTGATTCACTCCAATATCGATTATATGCACAAATTCAATACCCGAGTATTTCTTAGCCAGTTTTTCACCGATGGCAAAATAATCCAGATATTTCTTCATATTCCGTTTTGAGAGTTTTTCACTGGCTGTATGTGCTTTGGCGCCCTTTTGCTTCGTTTCGCTGAATCCGATTACCGCGACATCCTCGACGGAATATTCTTCATTATCGGTGATGAGTTTGCCTTCTTTGATGTCAGTGATACTAACACCGTTTACACGCTCTCCGCTTCGAAGTTCGAGGCGGTCTGCTGTGATATTGCAAAAAAGTAGAACTGTGAGAAAAATGAACAACATTTTCTTCATAGTACCTCCTATTATTTTACTATACGCCATCATACGGCGGATATTTCATTCTCATAATAAAAGGTATTATACACTATATAAAGAAAGAGTCAAAAATGGAAATGTGGACGGTGGTTGAAAGTGTTGAATTAAGAGGTCAGCAGGTTGTTCTTACTTCTGTTTTTCTTCCGCGACGAACCCCTGTTCGGAATCGTAGAATATGGCTGTGAATTTGAATCTTTTAAACCCCCTATGTTGTGTGTGTGCTTCGGGCTCAGGGCATGAGAGTTTAAAATATGAATTCCCATCGGTTTCATAAATATAATCACTATCGTTAAGGGTGCATTTCGGGATTTCAGAGAAATATGCTTCTTTTACCAGATCCTCAAGGCCTTCAGGATAAATCCCGAATTTAATACGATAATTATCCAAAGCATTTCCTGTATTCTCCAGATTAGTTCTGCAGCGGCTGAACAGCACATTGTCGTATACAGTCCTGTTACTGGGAATAACTACCGCAGCCATTATGAGCGCTATGAATATATATATGAAGAATGATGTTATGATTCTGGACCTTTTAAACCCTTCCTCTTTCCAGTATTTGATGAGAAAGATGATATTCAGCACAGTACATATCGGCAGTGAAACCAGAAAGAACATACCCGATACGCTCAGGAGTAGAATAATAACGGTATAGAGAAATTCAATGCCGGAATTATTTACAGGATTTAATAACAGCATAAGCACTACACTTATAAGTGCCAAATACATCGGTGCGTTGGCAATTAAATAGATCTTGGCATATTTTTTTATTTGCGGCTCTATCATCTTGAACCCTCCCTTTCTTTGCTATAGTATATTAACAAAAACAGTAAATGTCAAAAATATGGTACGAAGTATGAGGTGCGATGTACGAAGTGAGAAATATCGTTCACAAGTTTTAAGGTTCGCAAGTTATGCTTCGCAGTGGACCCCGTGGAACAATGGGAGAGGAATAAGAGAAATCGTTTGAGATAAGAATCGCTTTGTGTCCTACTTAATAATTGTCCATTGTCAATTGTGCTTTGTCAATTTCTCTATCTACCTCGTACTTCATCTGCTTTGCAATCCCAATTCATTCATGTTATAATGTGCCGCGATGAAAATAGGTGGTAAAAAAGTCCTTATTTACGGGGCCCCAGCGTTGCTTTTAGTTCTGGGTATCCTCATATTGACCACATCTTCCATCGAATCTTTTTATGTGCCGAATTGGGATCTCATCATGGCATATCAAACCATCTCCAGGTATAAAGAAGAGATAATTACACCCTATATCAATGAGTATAATGCAGCTCCAAGAAGGGAAGAGTTCCTGAAGGAATGGTGCAAGGCAAACGGCGATGCCGCTTTGATTTCCCTTTGCGGCAAGATCGAATACAATGTTACGGATATGAATCTGTATGAGATACGGCTTCGCGATACGAAGGGCCTTTACCATTTAAAAAAGAGCAGTCCGATAAAAGAACTCTACTTCTCTTCAAGATTCAATGAATTTATTCTGATAACTGAAAAGGGGACGAGATCAAGAGAGATCTCCTCTGTCAAAGTAGTGAATAGATTCCGTCTTTTTGCCGGATTTCGTAAATCAGAACACTAGAATAAAATATATTGACACGGCATAAAACAGCGAAAGAGCAACGAAATGCCTCTCGTATGAGAATTTATAATATTGGATGGAGCGGTCAGGTTTATAGAATCCTGTTCAGAGCAGATTCAAGACTACCTGAAACGATACAAAGGTCATGTCCTGCATCTACTGCGGCGTTGATCTTGTCTTTCAGGGGCTCTTCGCCTGCGCTCTTCATCATAAGGTCGTCAGTGATCAAGTGTCCGGTAAATCCCAATTCATCTCTTAAGACCTCATAGACCCATTTCCTGGAATAAGTGATGATTTCATCAAAATAGCGGGTGTGCGCGGTCATTACAGCACCTTTGTATCCAGTTGCGGCGAACTTCTGGAAGGGGGCCAAGACAGTATTCAGATCAAGGTCTTCAGGGAGGTGATGAACATGATGATGCGGATCGGGTTCAGATAGGCCGTAGCCGAAAAAATGTTTGATGCAGGGCGTTATATCATGCTTTACCAGAGCTTTTATAAAAGTATCAGCGTAGATTTCGATCTTATTAAGAGAGCCATAACTCCTGTCATAAAGAATATTCTTTTCAGAAAGAACAATGTCCACCACCGGGGCAAGGATCATATTTATGCCATAGTCGGCCAATTTATGCGCCATTGCTTGAATACTTTTTCCATATTGGGCTGTATCCTGGCGGGTAGATGCTTCCCGGGCACCCATGACAGATATATCTTCATCGGTGAATCTTCTGACAGCTCCACCCTCCTGATCAACACAGATCACGAGCCCCGGGTTCTTGGATATTTCTTTGATATCTCGCAGAAGCTCTGATATATCCGGGCCGATGTGTTTTTGAAATATTATTATTCCGCCGATGAATTCTGATGCTAAGGTCGAAAAAAGCAGCTCTTTCTCTCCGGATTCCCAGGATAGGATGCATTTATTCAGCAAGGGATTCTCCTGAAAGTTGCCCGCATGCGCCGGAGATGTCTTTCCCTTTGCTTCTTCTGACCGTCACGGCATTCCTTCCCTTGTTGAGAATACGGATGAAGGCGTTGAGTTCTACCTCTGACGGCGGCCTGTATTTCAGATTTGGATTTTCATTGTAGGGTATCAGATTTATCTTGCACCTGACAGGTTCAACGAAGTTCAGCAGCTTTTCCGCATCTTCGGTGGATGAGTTCACTCCCTTGATGAGCACATATTCGAATGTTGGTCTTCTGTACTCCCTGTGAGCGGTATAGAAATTTGTAATGGCGACAATGGGATGAGTTTTCTCAACCGGCATCAATTTTCCGCGCTCACCGGGAACCCCATTCAATGATATGGCGATCCCGATCTTCGGAAATCTGTTCAAAAGCTTCTTCAGCGGTTTCAAAATGCCGACGGTTGAAATGATAATCCTTCTCATTCCATAGTCCAATCCCTCTTCATGGGAGAGTATCTCCACTGATCTAATCACATTATCGACATTCATCAAGGGTTCTCCCATACCCATGAAAACGAGGTTTTTCGGTTTGATATTATCGTTTTTGATGCTGATAAGGACTTGTGAAACGATCTCTCCGGGTGAAAGGTCTCCTTTGAAACCGTAATTTCCGGTCAGACAGAAATCACATCCCAAAGCGCATCCGTCCTGTGTAGAGATGCATTGTGTCTTGTGATCAAGAGAATCCATAACCACCGTCTCAATGGCTCTTCCTTGTGATGTTCTCAATAAATATTTTACTGTTTTATCGTTGGGATCGGTCTCTTTCTTGACAATTTCCGGTAGAGTAAAATCAAATATATTCGCGATCAGCTCACGATTACTCTTGGAAATGTTAGAGAAATCCATGGGTGAGAACACCGATTTCGCATAGAGCCACGAGAATATCTGCTTAGCGGTAAATTTGGGGACATCGTGTGCCTTCAGAATATCCCGGATCTGCTCCTGGGTCAGGTCATAGATCAGCTTCTTGGGTGACATTTTTTAAAAACCTCTTTTATATACTCTCTGGAAACATGTGTGTAGATCTGTGTGGTGGAAATATCTGAATGGCCAAGCATTTCCTGAACAGACCTTATATCCGCGCCGTTCTCTATCATGTGAGTCGCAAAGGAATGCCGCAGAATATGAGGATATAGCTTCTTCTGGATCCCTGCCTTTAAAGCGTACTTCTTGATCATCATCCAGATATATTGCCTTGAAAGATTACTTCCCCGCCTGTTAAGCAGCAGATATTCCGAATCATAAAGTTTTGCGTTCATAGAGATCAATGCCTTTGCGGTATCCAGCGTGTCGGTATTGACAGGAACCAACCTTTCTTTCTCACCCTTTCCGAAGATACGCAGGAATTCAATGTCAAAAAGAATCCCTCCGATCTTGAGATTGATGAGCTCAGATACTCTCAATCCCGAAGAGTAAAGGAGTTTTATCGCACAAAGGTCCCTTAACTGCCAATGATCAGAAATATCACATTGATCCATAATGCTTTTAATTTCCCCATAGGTGAGAACGGTTGGCAGTTTCTTCCATATCTTGGGCGGGTCCATCGTTTCCATGGGATTATCCTTAAGAAAGCCGTCATATATAAGGAAATTGAAAAATCCCTTGATGGATGAGAATTTCCTTGCCATACTGGTAGATGCCAGTCCGATCGTTTTCAAATTACTGAGATATTGAATTATGTGCGTCTTTTTGATCTTCAGCGGATCGGGTGAATCCAGATATTCAAAGAACATCCGTACATCGCGGGTATAGGCATCAACAGAATTGGGGCTCAGGGCTTTTTCCAGTGCCAGGAAGGAAATAAAGCTTTCGAAGTATCCTTCTAACTCCATATATTCTTTACATTCTTGAAATTGATCTTAGCTACCTGATGCAATTGCTCAAGGCTATGTTTGGAGGTGAAGTTTAAAAGGGCATCATTGACCTGAGGTCCAGCTCCCTTGGGAAATTCCATATCGAATTTTGCCGACATTCTGTCCATGGAATCCAGAAAAGCCGCCCTTGCCAGGATACTTGCCGCTGCGACTGAGACCTCTCGCTCTCCTTTTTCGAATTGGTATAGCTGTACATCCAATGCGCTTACATCGATTCTTTCCTTTTTTGAAAAACGGTCTGATATAGCGTATGGGAACCGTCTTTGCTCAAGAAGATTAGAGATTACCGTTTTGTGGCCCCAACCCAGAATGAGATTCATATTTCCCATTTTTGAATAGAGCTGATTATACTTTTCAGGGCCGATCATAACAACAGATGTAATTAATTCTTTTTTTAGAATAAGAGCCAGTTTTTTGATGACATTCGGTGAAATCATCTTTGAGTCGCGGATCTTATTTTCTTTGAGCATTTCTTCCTGCTCGGGTAGAACGATCGCTCCGGCGATGATAATAGGGCCGAAGACATCACCTTTGCCGGATTCGTCAATGCCCGCTCTTATTTCACCGGTAAAGTCAGTAATATCCATCAATCTTCCAGATATATTGCGCAGTTAGTGTCTGTTTCCCAAACGGCGACCGAATATACGCGGCATCCGGGAACATTCAATGCGTCGCCAAGCTCTTTATGAATATACCCCGCCATATTTTCCGCAGTGGGATTTACTATGTCAAAAGGTGAGATGTCGTTCAGAACCTTATGATCCAGTTTCTGTGCTAATTCCTTGAGCAATTCCTTCGCTACTTTAAAATCGATCAGCATCCCGGTGGAATCGAGTTCGCCCCCCTGAAAGACCACTTCGATCTTCCAGTTGTGGCCGTGGAGATTTTCGCATTTGCCCTTGTATTCGCGCAATTGATGCGCACTTGAAATATTTTCGTATACCTTTATTTTGTACATATTTGCTCCTTCCTCCATTCTACCACAATATTATGTAAAGTCAAGTATGCCAACCGCCGTCCCCATATTCGAAAACCTTGATAAAGAAGCTCCCTTTTGATATAATGTCGGATAGCGAAAAGGGAGATGAAATGAAGACCAGTTCTCAGATAAGAAATGATTTCGTCAACATGTTAAAAAAGGACGGCCATAACGTCATCCCTTCGGCTCCGTTAATACCCCCAAAGGAATTGGGCCTGCTCTTCACGAACGCAGGTATGAACCAGTTCTCCAAGTATTTTTCGGGTGAAGAACTTCCTCCGGATACCCGTCTGGGAAGCGTACAGAAATGTATCCGTGTCTCCGGTAAACATAATGATTTCGAGGCCGTTGGATTTTCTCCTCATCATCACACATTCTTTGAAATGTTGGGATATTTCTCCTTTGGGGATTATTTTAAGGAACATGCGATCAATTTAGGTTGGAAATACTATACCGAGATACTGGGGATTCCGGCTGACCGTCTTTTTATCACCGTTTACAAGGACGATGACGAGTCCATGCAGATATGGAAGGATACGATAGGCATAGGGGATGACAGACTTTTCAAGCTGAATAAGACCAATTTCTGGGAAATGGGCGAAACCGGCCCCTGCGGGCCCTCCACCGAGATAATATACGATCTGCAAGGCAAGAGCACGCCGACCGCTGAGGATCTTGAAGATTCTATCAAATATCTTGAATTGGGAAATATAGTATTTACCCAATATTACAAGGATAATGCCGGTAATCTCGAGCCTCTGCCTAAGAAGAACGTTGATACGGGCCTTGGTTTTGAAAGGATCGTAAGGGTGGTTCAGGGCGCTGATAACAACTTTGAGTCCGATCTTTTCCTTCCGTTGATCCGGGAGATCGAAATGACATCCGGATTAAGATATGCCCAGGAAGAAGGGAAGAAACCTTTCTTCAGGGTTGCAGCCGACCATATCAGAGCACTCACCTTCCTTATAGGTGACGGTGTCCTGCCCTCCAATGCCGGCAGGGGATATGTGGTTAGAAAACTCCTGCGGCGTGCAGCTTCGAATCTTAGGAAATTATCCATAGAAGAGCCGTTCTTGTATAAATTGGTGAGAACCGTCGAGGCGAGCATGGGGGATTTCTATCCCGAGATCTCCGAGAAGACACAATTGATCGAGAATATAATCCTGGAAGAGGAAGAGAGGTTCATCCGTCTTGTGAAAACGGGATTTACCAAATATGTTCAGTTGAAGGAGAAGGCCTCCGCTAACAATGATACACTTGCCGGCGAAGAGCTCTTCGAGCTTTATGACACATACGGATTTCCGATAGACCTCGTCAAGGAAATGGCGCGTGATGATGGATTAAAGCTTGACGTGAAGGGCTTTAATGAGAAAATGTCCGTACAGCGTGAAATGGCAAGGTCATCTCATAAGAAGCAGGACCTTTCCGCATTAAGAAACATTCCTGAAAGCGTGTTCACGGGGTATGATGCCTTGACCGGCAAGGGCAATATCCTGGCAATATTGGATCTCAAATACAATCCGGTAGATGTTATTAAAGAAGGTGAAAAGGGTATTCTTATACTCGACAGTACGCCATTTTACGGTGAATCCGGCGGCCAGGCTGGCGATTCAGGAACCTTTCAATTACTGAACATCAAAGGAGTTTCTTCGTCTCAACCAGTTAAAGGCAGGATTTATGATACCCAGATATTCAATGATCGGCATCTTCACATGATCAAGGTTGACGAAGGTAATTTAAGTGCCGCAACCCTCGTCCAACTTAGTGTGGACGGGAGAAAGAGGGAGCAGATCCGTATTCATCATACGCTGACACACCTTCTGCACTCGGCTCTGCGGGATGTATTGGGCGAACATTGTCATCAGGCGGGCTCCTTCGTGGAAGAATCCGGACTCCGCTTTGATTTCACACATTTCAAGAAGGTGACGGATGAGGAATTGACACTTATTGAAAAAAAGGTAAATCAAGCCATTGGAAAGGCAAATGAGGTACAGATCACAGAAACTACTCATGAGCAGGCTCTTGAAATGGGCGCGATGGCACTTTTTGAGTCAAAATATAAGGATAAGGTAAGATTGGTACATGTCGAAGGTGTCTCTCTTGAACTCTGCGGCGGCCTGCATGTGGAAAATACGCTTCAGGCCAGGGGATTCAAGATCATTTCCGAAAATTCGGTTGCCGCGGGGATACGAAGAATAGAGGCCGTCGGTGGTGAGAATTATATTGATATGGTGAATACGGCATGGGTATCGCTGGATGTGATAAAGCAGCAGACAAAGAGCGCAAACCCTCTGGAAGAGGTGAGGAGATTGCAGGAATCACTGTCTGAGACCGAGAAGCGCGCTTTATCTCTGGAGAAAGCCCTGCTTCAGAAGGCGGTGGAATATTCATTGTCGGAAGAAAAACTTCAGATCATTAAGATCGATCCGAAATTGCATTTTGCTCCCGCACGGGAGGTCATAGATGATCTTAGAAATCGTTTCCCGGAAAAGGTATTTCTCTTTTATCAGGTGAAGAATGAAAAACTGACGCTTGCTTTGGGGCGTGGCAGCGGGTTCGAACTGGATCTGGTCGCGTTCATGAAGCAGTATTTCAAGGCGATCGGCGGCGGTGGCGGCGGGCGGCCGGAATTTATTCAATGCGGAGGCAGCGATCCGCAGGGAATACAAGCGGTGATCGAGGGGCTTAAGGATATTGTAAAATGATGTTGAAGACACGAATTTTGTTATTGCTTACCGTTCTCATCTTGATCGCAGGATGCAGTAAAACGAGTGACTGGGAAAAGGCCACGCGCTATTATGAAGCGGGAAAATATAAGAGCGCAATAAAATATTTTACGAAGGTGAGAGAAGATACGCCCTCAAGAGAGAATTCCGCCGATTATATGATCGGTGAGTGCTATTTTAAATTGGAGGAATATACCAAGGCAAAAGAGGCCTTTAAACGCATCATTGTTCCCCAGCAGACAGATAATCTTGTAAAACTGTATATGAAGGCCCTTTGGGAATTCAATGGCGGTTTTCACGATAAGGCGCTGCCCTTTCTGGAAATAATAGTTCAGACAAACCCTACCTTTAAGGAGGGCAATGCCTTCTTCTACTTCATAAGGGCAACAAAAACAGTGCATGGAGTAGAAAAAGCCATGGAAAAAGCCCGAATGGCAATAGAGTTATTCCCCGGCAATATTGAAGAGAAAGGTATGCTGAATCTCTATAACCTTTACGGGACAATGCTTATGGAAGCAGAGAAATGGGCGCAGGCCGAAGAATATCTGAAGAAGGCGCTTCCACTGAAGGATGATTTTTTGATACGGTACAATCTCGGCATAGTATATGAGAAAACCAATAGGATAGAGGATGCGAAAGTACAGTATTTCCAGGCATTTGTCCTTGGCGATATGGAAGAGGCAAAGTGGAAATATTTTAAGTATATGTCACTTGAGGAGATCGGAGATAATCTTGAGTTATTGAAGTTTTCCGCAGATGGCTATAACACCTTTAAAATGGCTGTGGATATGTTTGACGCCGGGCGATTTGAGATGTTCAGATACTGGATACAAAAGGGCCTTGAAAAGGATCTGAATGTTGAGAAACTGCTTTATCAATGGGGTGACCGCCTATTGAGTATCAGTAAGTCCGATCTTGAAAAGGCCAATGTCTATCATTATGTAAAAGGTGACGGCGAGAGTGCTGAAAAGATGTACAGGTCAATTGAGAACCCAGGTGTTCACGCCGATCTGAATCTTGGTATCCTGCTGGTAAAAGCCGGAAATTTTGAAAAAGCCGAGCAATATCTTTCAAAGGCGGCGGTGGCGAGCGAGGATAATATCGTTTTAAGCCGTTCATGCTTCTACAGAGGGCTTTCACGGCTGAATCAGAACAATATTAAAGGTGCCTTGGAACGCTTCTTAGAGGCGGAGAAAAAGGATCATTCCATAATGACGCTCGGCTTCTTTCAAGGGATACTTACTGGAATTCGCAAGGGTGACATCAAAGATGGGGACGCGATCATAGATATGCTCTTGAAGCATAGTCGGGATAAAGAGATAAAGAAATGGATAGGACAAAATTTAAAAGGATAAGGTATTCCGAGATCTTAACCACCGATAATGGAGAGAATTATCTTGTTATGAAGGCGGAAAGCGGGAGTAAGATCCTAAAACCCATCGAGCTTTCGATCGATCAGGTCAAAGTAATTCGTTCGATAATCGGAAAATCTTCCAGGCGGAATGATATTTTCCATCTATTGAAGAAAAATAGATATCTGGAGCCGCTGAGACAATTGAACATATCAGACAGTGATGTATATTTATTGTTCTCTTCCGGAAGGAAGGAGAAGATCGACCTTGTTGACGGGATAATAATCTCTCTGGACCATGGCTTGCCGATCTTTGTCGGAGAAGACCATCTTCTTCTCGGTGGAATTTATGAATATTTTGATGATTATTTCGATGATTATGACCTTGGCAGCGAAGGTTATATAATGTAGCATGTTCCTTCTAGACCCGCAACTGAAAGACTTTGATCTGCAGTATGTCAAGGGAATAGGCCCCCATAATAAAAAACTCCTGAGACGAAAAAATATTGAGAGCGTCAAGGAACTTCTGACATTTTTCCCCCGAGATTATGAAGATAGAAGGGAAGTGGTCCATATCGGGCAGCTGAATACAGGCGAATACACGATCAAGGCAAGGATCATAGAGATCATAGCGCATAGGACCAGGGGGCCTTTAAGGATCGATGTCATCGTTGGTGATGATACGGGAAGGATGCCGCTGGTTTTTTTCAATCAAAAATACATTACGAAGGTCTTAAAAAATGATGATGAGCTCTTGATATCCGGTAAGGTCGAATTCAATTACGGCCGGCTGTTCTTTAATAATCCCGATTGGGAGAAGGTCGGTTCGGAATCATCCATAAATCACGGCAGGATCGTCCCCGTGTACCCGCTTACCGAGGGGATGTCGCAGAATCGGATGAGGAACATCGTCTATAATTGCCTCACATTTGCCAAGGATAAGCTGATGGACCCCATTCCGGAGAAGATCAGAGAGGAGTTCGGGCTTCCGCGGATCAATTATGCGCTGATAAGAATGCATTTCCCGAAGCACGATGAGGAATTCTCCATGGTATCGGCCTTTTCCACTGCTTATCAGAGACGCTTGATCCTGGATGAGGTCTTTCTCCTGCAGTATTTTTGGGGAAGAAAGAAGCTGGCGGTGAAAAGGAAAAAGGGTATTGCCTTCAAGATTGACGCTTCTGCATTGGATAAGATCTATGCGAACCTACCCTGGGAATTGACCGATGCTCAGGCAAATGCACTTAAAGAAATACTTGCGGATATGGAAAAGAAAGAACCGATGAACCGTCTTCTGCAGGGTGATGTCGGAAGTGGAAAAACGGTCGTTTCCCTAATCGCAATGATAAATGCTGTCGCAAACGGTTATCAATGTGCGATGATGGTGCCTACTGAAGTATTAGCCCAACAACACTATGTAAAAATACTGAACTTTATAAGAGGATTAGGCATTAATCTTGGACTGATCTACTCGAAAATGAAGAAGAAAGAATATAACGAGACCACGAGAAAGATAGCTGAAGGGGAGTTTGATATCATTGTCGGTACGCATGCGCTCTTTCAATCAAATATCGAATTCAAGAAGTTGGGATTCGTGGTCATTGATGAGCAGCACCGTTTCGGAGTTGAGCAGAGAATGGAGATGATCGGCAAAGGGGTGCGTCCCGATGTGCTGGTAATGAGCGCCACGCCGATCCCGAGATCACTCGCCCTTACACTCTACGGAGATATGGATTTCTCTATTATTGATAAACTTCCCGGCGGAAGAAAGAAAATAAAAACTCTGACCATTTTCCGGGATCAGGATGCCTTGCTTTCTCTCATAAAGGAGCATATAGGAAGGGGGGAAAAGGTTTTTGTTGTATTTCCGCTTATTGAAGAAACAGAAAAAGTCGATCTGCTGAGCGCTCAGAACGGATATGACGCGCTGGTCGAACTTTTCGGCGAAAAATGTGTGGGACTATTACACGGCAGGATGAAATCATCCGAAAAGATAGATATAATGGATAGTTTTGCCTATGGAGATCTTTCTGTTCTGGTCTCTACGACAGTCATTGAGGTTGGAATAGATGTCCCTGAGGCATCCTTGATGGTGGTGATGAACGCTGAGCGATTCGGCCTTTCCCAGCTTCACCAGCTTCGCGGCCGGGTCGGCAGAGGCGCCGCGGCATCCAAATGTGTTCTTTATACGGAAGTTCCCATCAATGAACGGTTGAATGTGATGGTAAAATATTCAGACGGTTTTGACATCTCTCAAAAGGACTTCAAGTTACGCGGCCCCGGAGAGATCATGGGCACCGCTCAATCCGGCGTTCCTCCCTTCAAGCTATTCAATGTCTTTCGAGACCGCCAGCTGGTCGAAACAGCCCGAAAAATGATCTCCTCCATCCGGAAGATCTATGATGAGGATGCTGAGGAATTGAAAGACCTGAACCGTCTGGTAAAGGAATATTACGAGCAGAAGATGAAATACTCGGAGATATTATGAGGGTGACCGGTGGTTCCTTAAAAGGGAGGATAATCCCTTCTCCAAAGAATAATGTACGGCCGACACAGTCAAAGATACGACAGGCGGTTTTCAATATGATCGGGAATGACCTTTCCGGTTTCCGTTGGGTCGATATGTTCGCCGGCTCGGGAATAATGGGCATTGAAGCCATTTCCAGAAATATTGATACTGCGGTATTTATTGATATCGACCGCAGAAATCTGGAGCAGATCAAGGCCGATGTGACGCAGATGCAGATACCTTCGGAGAAATATCAGATCACAAAGCGATCCGCCCTTGACATGATGGGTGAATTTACAAAAGAGAACGATATTATTTACCTCGACCCTCCCTTCGGCTTCAAAAGAATGGATGAGCTCATTTCCGGCATGGAAGAGAATTTCAGGGGCACCTTGATCTGGGAACTCCCGGTTGACAACGGCTCCCGATTTCAATATAGTATTAGTAACAAAAGGTATGGGAAGGTATCCATTATTGTAGCGAGGAAAGATGAAAAATAAAAAGGTTATTGTTTATCCGGGCAGTTTCGATCCTTTCACTTTAGGACATAAGGACCTTGTGGACAGGGCATTGAAGATGTTCGACCATGTTATCATAGCTGTTCTGAAAAATCCGCAGAAGGACCTCCTCTTGGATCCGGAAGAAAGGATCAAGGTCATCAAGAGCTATTTTCAGGATAGTGAGGCCGTAACGATTGATACTTTCGAAGGATTACTTGTGGATTACCTCAAAGAAAAAGAGGTCAACCTCATCATGCGCGGCATGAGAATGCTCTCGGATTTTGAATATGAATTTCAGATGTCTCTGACCAATCGAAACCTATATTGTGATTTTGAGGCGATATATCTTGTTCCCGCGATGGAACTTTCCTTTATTTCCTCTTCAATAGTAAGAGAGATCGCCAAATTCAAGGGTGAACTCAAGGGACTGGTCAATAAGGAAACCGCGGCGATCTTATATGAGAAATTCAAATAGTTATTCCTTACTGCTCATCCTGTTTCTCATTACTCTAACAGCCTGTGTCCCCAAAGAGGATAAGCAGAAAGCGGAGGATGAGTATCAGGCGATCAGATTAATGGAGAGCTCATCTTCAATAGACGAGCTGGTATCCACCGGAAACCGGTATTTCAAGGCCCATCGCCTGGATATCGCTGAGGAGCATTATAAAAAGGCGCTGGAGAAGGAATACGAACTTCCTCAAGTGCACTTCAATCTCGGACTGATATATGATCAGACATACAGATTTACTCTAGCGATACGGGAGTATTCCATCGCTATAAATCAAAAAGAGGGCTATATAAAGGCCCATATGAATCTCGGGCTGGTATTAGCGAAGACACAGGATTTCGAAAAAGGATTAAAGCATATCGACTGGGTGCTGTCACAGGAACCTGAAAATCTGAGAGCCCTCTACAATAGGGCTTTGGTACTTCATAAATCCCATGATGCCGGTGCAACTGAGGCCTGGAAGCTATATATTGACCATGCCCGCGGCCAGCCGGCTCACATAGGAAATGTGAACAGGGCCATCACTTACCTGAGGATACTCGAAAGCACGAAGGAGTAATATGCAGAAGTTCACTCTCTACAACCCCGTAAAATATGTATTCGGAGTCGGAACTTTCTCCCAAATGAAAAGCGTTTTGAAGCCGATGGGAAAATATGCCGCCATCCTCATAGGTGGTGATTCGGTGGTAAAGAACGGCTACTTGGAGACATTGACGGACCAGCTTGAAAGCCTTGACCGCCGATACACGGTATGCAAAGGCATTGAACCCAATCCCCGAACCACAACGATCGACAGAATAAGGGAAGCGATGGCTGAAGACCCGCCGGATCTTATAATCGGCCTGGGCGGCGGTTCCGTTATGGATGCTGCAAAAGCGGTCAGCATATCTCTGGATGATATTTCGCATTCCATTTGGGACTATGTATACCTGGGTGACCCATCCATTATGAGGCGGCCTGAAAAGAAGATCCCGACACTTCTGATCCCGACACTGGCGGCAACCGGCTCTGAATTCGACCCGATCTCGGTCATTACGAATTGGGAGGAGCATTTAAAAGCCGCGATGTTTTCCGAACTTATGTTCCCGAATGTTTCAGTCGTTGACCCCACCTTGACATACAGCGCAGGGGGCGAGCTAACGGCCTGCGGCGGCGTTGATATCATCACGCATATCACAGAGAGCTATTTTCTTACGCAGGAGCACAATCCCATTCAGGACGGATTTACAGAAATATTGGTGAAAAATATCATGGCCGCTGTTCCCGCCTGTATTAAGGATCCCGAGGATGAGCAAGCGAGATCCATATTGTCCTATGCCTCTTCCCTCGCGCTTTCGGGTTTTATCAATGCCGGAAGGAACCGTAATTTTGTGATGCATGCCATTGAGCATTCCCTTAGCGCTCATTTGGATATTGCCCATGGCCTGGGACTAGCGCTTATTATGCCTTCATATCTGAGGTATATCTCTCCTTTCAATGAGGATAAGCTGATTCGTTTCTTCGAGAATGTAATGGGCGTTGATGTAGACACTCCGAGGGAGAAGAGCATAGAAGAGGGGATACGCCTCTTTGAAAAATGGATCGGAGATATAGGAATTTCCGGCGGATTATCGGCCTATGGGGCGAAAAGAGAGATGATCCCCGCATATGCGGAAGATGTGCTGCGATTGAAAGGCGGCAAGGGCAAGACCCTTTATGTCAATGAAAAGCTTGATGCCATCGGCATTTCCGAGATCCTGTGCAACTCATTATAATCTCTATGAATCAGTATACTAGTGCACTGTTTCATAAATAAGGTGACAATGGGATATTTGGATTTGAGTCAACTCCAACGATAAATGCAGTCTGAAGTGTGAGGTGTGAGGTGTAAAGTTGGTAAGGGCAATGAACAATTAAGAAATGAACAATGAACAATTGTGGAAGGATAGAAGAAACGCATCCGTAACCAGAAAATCGTTATTTTCTACTCTCCTTTCTCTGCTTCTCCCCCACACTCGAGCACGGCGCAGCCGTGCGTCCAACCGAGAGTTCCGGAAGGAGTGAGCGATCGTTAGAGCTTTTAGAGGCAGGAACGAATG
>JAGLGN010000033.1 GCA_023144005.1 bacterium | reverse complement strand
AAAGCATATGTTAATAATGAAAAGACGGATCAAAACTCCATCAAATAATCTTTATTGAATTGTCAATTTCATATTGACAATTCAAAGATAGAACACAGAGATTCTTATCTCAGATACTTTCAATCAACATTTAACATTATGAATCAAAATACTATATGCAAAAAAACTTGACAAATAGGTATAAATCCAGTAGAATATGGCAGAATGAGAATTAAAGAGAAAGAAATTCTAATTATTCCCAGGGGGCAAGGAAACATTCGCAAGCTTCATTTAACCAAGCCCCTGCAGGCGTTGATACTGTCTATCTTCTCCATTCTTCTTATCTCATTCATCTTCCTTTCCTATGATTACATATCTCTGAAAAGACAGATGGATGATTATATCAGGATCATTGAAGAGAATCAGATGCTTACCGGAGAGAATCAGATAATCTCTGATAATCTGCTTTCAATGGTCGTGAAATATGAAAGGGTCAAGCTTTTTGAGGAAGAGGTATCTCTCCTTTTGGGAATGAATAAAAATCCAAAAGAATCTTTGGGTGGTCCGGGACTTTACTCTCTTTATCACGATAGTTATAATACCGAGAGATTGAATGGCATACGGGAATCGATAGTTCAGAGTTTGAAGAGTGAATTTTCCAAAAAGGAAGATTCCTTCATAAAGATCAAGGAATTCATCTACAAGAACAATTCCCTCATCTGCGCGACTCCTTCGATCTGGCCGGTTAAAGGCTATATTTCCTCAGGATTCCATTACAGAACACATCCTCTCACGGGAAAAAGGGTTTTTCATAAAGGACTTGATATCGCCGGACCTACGGGCACTCCTGTAAGAGCTACGGCGGACGGTATTGTTACACGATCAGAGAATAACCCATACGGATTCGGTAAACTTATCGAGATAAAGCACGGATTCGGCTTCTCCACGAAATACGCCCATTTGAATACACTTGATGTTAAAATGGGGCAAGTGGTCAAAAGGGGCCATATCATAGCGACCAGGGGCAATACGGGCAATTCCTCAGGTCCGCACCTGCACTACGAAGTGCTGATAAACAATAAACCCGTGAATCCCGTAAACTTTATCCTTGATTACAATATGGAATAATTATGAAAGACGTTAATGAAAAAATAGACCTCACTGTTGGTACTGATACTAAGATAACCGGCAATCTCGAATCCAAGGGCTCGATCCGTATAGACGGACATGTCAATGGCAGTATCGAATGTAACGGAATGCTCATCATCGGAGAAAAGGGTTGGATCAAAGGGGACATCAGAGCTTCTAAAGGTATCATTGGAGGAAAGGTGAAGGGCAATATCACTATCAATGATTATCTTGAGCTGAATGCCACCTCCAATGTCGAAGGTGATGTTTCTACCACTTTGCTTCAGGTCGATAAGGGCGCTAACTTCAATGGTAACTGCATCATGGGGAAAACTCCTGCCCCTAAGATCAAGAAAGCCTGAGTAAAAATTTATTTGAATTATTCACATATATTTGATATAAGAAAAGGTCATATATGCAATGGAGGAAACGATGAGCAAAGTGATTTTGGTGATCAATCCCGGATCGACATCGACCAAGTACGGGATATTCGATATTGAAAAAAAAGATATGGTGATCGAGAAGGAGCTGCTGCATTCGAGAGAAGAGCTTGCTCCCTTCGAAAAGATCACCGATCAGGGCGACTTCCGCGAGAAGATCATAATGGATGCGTTCAAAAATGCCGGATATACGATCTCCGACCTTTCTGCGATCTCCGCCCGCGGCGGCCTCCTGCACTCTATTCCCGGATCGGTTTATGCCGTTAACCAGGCAATGACGGATGATCTGAGTGAAAGCAGATATGGCGAGCACGCCTCGAATCTTGGCGCTATAATCGCTTTGAAGCTTTCCAAGGAAGCAAATGTCCCCGCCTTCATCGTTGATTCTGTGTCGGTGAATGAAATGGAGGGACCCGCAAAGGTCTCAGGTCACCCGAAGATAGAGCGCATTGTCCGCGCTCACAATCTGAATATCAGAAGAACGGCCAGAGAGGTCGCGCATAAGATCGGCAAGGAATTCCGTGAGATTAATATGGTAGGTGTCCATTTGGGCGGAGGAATATCTGTTGTCGCGATCAAAAAAGGCAGGTTCATAGATGTAAATAATGCCCTCTTAGGCGAGGGGCCTTTCACGACCGAAAGAGCGGGAACCCTTCCCATTGAAGGGCTGATGGATATGTGTTTTAACTCCGGTATGACAATGGCTGAGTTGAAAAAAGAATTCACGAAGAAGTCGGGACTAATGGGATATATCGGCACTTCAGACCTGCGTGAAGTGGAAGACCGTGTGGTCGCGGGAGATAAGGATGCTACTTTCTACCTTGACGCGATGGCATATCGTGTGGCAAAGAGCATAGGTGAAATGTCTACCGTCCTTGAAGGCGATGTTTCCGCTATCTTTTTGACCGGCGGTATGGCAAGATGCCCCCAATTGGTAGAGGGTATTGAGAAGAGGGTTTCATTCATTTGCCAAGTCGTTCTCTTTCCCGGACAATTTGAAATGATCGCCCTTGCGGAAGGAGCTGTGATGGCATTGGAAGAGAAAGAAGAAATTCATGAATATAAGAAGGAGCTTTAAATGAGAAGGATACTTGTAGTCCTTTTTGCGCTATTGATCATTTTCACCGGTTGCAGAAGGAAAGTTGTTGTTGTGGCGAAAGTAAATGGGGAGAAGATCGAAATTACCGAGAAACTTCATAGTGTTTCTAAGGAGAAAGGTCAGTTGAACACCATTACCGATAAGCTGATCATAGATGCTCTTTTACTTCAGAAGGCGGAAGAGCTCGGTAAATTTGAAGCCGACGATCTTACTCAGAGAGTAGAGAAACTCAGATCGTCACTTGCTTTCAATATCTACATCAGTGATATCAGAGATGCAACAGAAATAGCGGAAGCCCAAATAGAGGAAGTTTACAAGAACTCCGAACGCTTCAAGGATAAAAAATTTGAAGATGTCGAGAAAATGATCAGAAACGAATTGATCGGGAAAGAAGTGGATAAGGAAATCTCAAGAAAAGGTTCAAAATTGCGGACTAAACATAAGATAGAGATCAGCGAAGAATATCTGGATTTTTCCAAGTATTCTCCGATGAAATCCTCTTTGGTCGTCGCTGTAATAGACGATGAGGCAAAGATCACAAATAATGAGCTCAACAGATACTTCGTTTATCAGAAGAAGAAAGGGGATGATGCAAGTTTGAGCGAGCTGCTGGATGACCTTATCGCCCGGAAGCTGATATTTATTGATATAGAGGACCTGGTCCCTGAGAAAAGGATACAGCGGTCGATCGAAACCTTCAAAGAAAGGCAGGTGCTCCAATATATGAAGCGCCAGTACCTTTTTGAAGCTTCTCCCATAAATCCGGAGAATGTAAGAAAATTCTACGATGATCACTTGGATGAATTCTATTCAAAACCTGAAAGAGTTGATATACGGCATATCCTGATAGATTCTCAGGATAAGATCGATGCTGAAAAAGAGAAAGAAGCAGCTGACCTTTTGAAGAAAATACTTTCGACAAAAGACCCTCAGGAGCTATTTCGTGTCAAGGCCAGAGAATATCAGAAAGGCCCGGATATAATCAAGGATGTTGCCGGTAGATTGGGCCCCATCACCAGAAAAGTAATGCCCGCGTCATTCTCCGACGCCGCTTTCACCCTGAAGAAGGGAGAAATATATAAAAAAGTTGTAAAAACAGATGAGTACGGTTATCACCTGCTTCTCTGTGAGGATCGGCTTCCCGCGGAAATAATCCCGTTCACTGTTGAGGATATCGCTGAGGATATGAAAAGGTATATAAGGGATGTAGGATACAGAAAATTGACAGAAGAAATGATCGCTGCCGCAGACATAGTGATACTTTATCCCGAATATAAGGGGGTACACAAGGACAATGAAAAGAAGTAAGAGAAGAAGCCCTGAAAGGGCGATAAAGAAAATTGAAAAAGAAAAGATCAAACCGCAGGTATTTGAAGAAGAGGAGATAGAGCCCATTGAACTGGGGCTCTCATTTTATAAGCTTCCCGCGATCATTTCAATAGTTGTCACTCTTATATTTTATATACTTGTATTTGTTTTTGTGAAATAGATGGATAAAGACCGGGTGAAATTGATTAAAAGTATTGAGAGGGACTCTAAGAATCTTGTCAAGGATAATATATTTGATGATTTCCTATTAGACATACACAGGGGCTTTGTTCTCTCCCTGGAGGAGAAATATCCTGATCTGAAGCGCTTTCTCCTGGTAGCAAAAAGTGAATATTCCGCGGAAGATAATAAAAAACTGGAGAAGAAGGTGATCGGAGATGCTGAGATGATCTCCGCGAAACTTCAAAAATTCGTCGAAGAATATAAAGAAACAGTGGTGCAAAGTGATATTAAGAATGAATTTATTGATTTTGCGGAGAATGTGAAATCATTTCTTCAGGTTGTTGTAAATTATTTTGTAACAGAGGATAAAGACGCCTACATTAAAAAACTTACGGATGTCGGCCTGGATATCAGGCACATTCTCAGTGTTCTGGATAATAATTTCAAAGAGTAGATAATTGCAAGTCGCCCGCAAATTATTGGGGGTTATTGCGAAATATCTGCGTTTTAAGCTTGACATCTGATTTAAAACTGTTATAATGTCTTCTATTGGAGGTTTTTATGTTTGTAGTTATAGCTACTGGCGGAAAACAGTATAAGGTAAAAAAGGGCGACACCATTAATGTCGAGTATTTAAAGATCAAAGCCGGCGAGGCGATAAATTTTGATGTCAAATTCGCAATGGACGATAAGATGAAAATAGTTGATCCTTCAAAGATCATCGTTGACGGTGAGGTCATCAAAAATTTCAAAGACAAGAAGGTCATCGCTTTTAAATTCAAAAGAAGAAAAAATTACCATCTTACCAAGGGTCACAGACAATTACTTTCTCAGGTAATGATCAAGGACATCAAGGTAGGTTAGGAGAGACTTATGGCACATAAAAAGGCATCAGGATCATCTAGGAACGGTCGAGACAGTAATCCTAAATATTTAGGGGTCAAGAGATTCGACGGACAGCTCATCAAAGCAGGAACAATTCTGGTAAGGCAGAGAGGAACCCGCTTTAAACCCGGTAAGAATGTTGGTATCGGCAGAGATCATACTCTTTTTGCTCTGGAGCAGGGATATGTGAAATTCACCCGAAACCGCCACGGAAGGTTCGCTAACGTTTACACTGACAAGGTGTAATGACATTTAACAACTGGGATCTTCTTCTGCTTCTGATAATCCCGGTTATCTCGATCATAACAGGGCTTTTCCTCAAGAGGGGAAAGGCCCTTTTTTTTTCATCAGCACAGTATTCTAAAAAGAAACATCGGGATAAGTACTTCATCTTCCTGATCCCTCTTATCCTCATCATATTTATTTTACTATTGGCAAAACCGGGATATTCCTGGCAGGAGAAGCGTCAGGAACGCCTTACGCTGGATCTTATGATCTGTTTTGATGTATCCGGAAGCATGGAAGCCACAGATTTCGCTCCCAACCGTCTGGAATCAGCTAAGGGGGTAGTTTCTGAATTTATTGAGAGAATGAGCGGAAACAGGATGGGACTGATACTGTTTTCCGGATTTGCCTTTACTCAATCTCCGCTTACCTTTGACTCGGAACTCCTTCGGGTGATGCTCAGCGAGGCGGAAACAGGAATGGTGCGCATCGGAGGTACTGCTATCGGAGATGCCCTTGGTGTGGCAATAAATAGACTTGAAAAGAGCGGACGTTCAAAGGAAAGGGTCATAGTTCTTCTAACCGACGGTGAGAGTAATAAAGGTGCGCCCCCCAAGCGTGTTGCAGAAATCGCGGCAAAGGAAAATATAAGGATATATACGGTAGGGATGGGAACGATTGAGGGCCATGTCTTCACTCAGAAGGATATATTCGGCATCACTCACAAAAGCGTTTCAAAACTCAATGAGAAATTGCTCACTGAGGTTGCGAGAAGCACAGGGGGAGTATATTTCCGGGGGAATGATGAAAAGGGCCTTAAGGACGCATACAGGCGGATAGAGCGGCTTGAGAAGAAAAAGGTAGCTACTGTCACGAAGAAGGTCTTCTACCCTAAATACCGGCTGTTGACCCTGCTTCTTTTCTTTCTGATGATATTTGACCTTCTGATCCTGAATTACAGGGAGTTGCTGCGCCTATGACAATACAACAGCCCTTGTACATATTTCTGCTTATACCCGTAATATTTCTTGCGTATATGCTTTTTACACAGGCGATAAAGCATTACAAGGCCTTTAGAGATCCCAGGTGGAAGAATAATTTCAATTTTACTTTCGGCATCAAATCCCTGTTCTCTCTCGGGGTGAGAATAATCTCTGTAATTTTAGTTGTTATCGCATTGATGGGGCCTTCCATTCCCAATGAGAAGATGAAAGAACTTGTTTCCGGGGGGAATATACTCTTTGTTGTTGATATCTCGACCTCGATGCTTGCGGAGGATGTAATGCCGAATCGCTTGGAAAGGGCGAAGATGCTGATGAAGGATATTGTTGCTGCCTCGGGGAGCGATCGTTTCGGCATAGTCCTCTTTGCGGACAAATCGGTGTTCTACTGCCCATTGACAACGGATCATGATGCGGTAAAGAATTTTATTGAAGATATAGACACATCATTGCTGGTTTCTGGCGGCAGTTCTCTTAAGACCGGCCTGGAAAGGGCTTTTGCGGCTATGAATCGTCAGAAGGCAGCAGACGGTGGTGCCATTGCCGTTTTCTCCGACGGTGAGAACCTTGAGAATGAGGATCTTTCAGATATCCTGACAAAATTGAAGGGTGCGCATATAAAGGCATATACGGTAGGTACCGGAACTGAAAAGGGTGCACGCATTCCAGAAGTGGTAAGCGGCTTTTTTTATGATCGAAAGCGTTATAAGAAGTACAAAGGAAAAGAGGTTATCTCCAAATTGAATAAGGAAAACCTGAAAAGGATCGCAAGCTCCACTTCGGGGAAGTACTTCAGCTCAACCGCGGTCACGGGGAAGAAATTATACGAGGCGGTCTCCAAAGGCGGGTTGAAGCAAAAGAGTTCGAAGCGTGATTTTTTCTTGACAAAGAATATATATGTAAGGTTTCTTATGGCAGCTTTTCTGCTATTTATGATCTCGGTATTTTTGATGTTGATATGAGAAGAATAATTAATACCAACTCCTCGATTGAGGTAGGCTTAAGTCGAACTACTCGAGTCCTGATAGCTTTTGAAAGTGGTGAAAAGCTATACCTTCCTAAAAGAATAGTATCAAGATATAGGCTGCGAAGGATCAAGGACATAGATGATGATATGTATAAGGAGATTTTAACATCTTTATATAAATATGAGCTTTCCTACTGCCTCCGTTGGCTTGGAAATTCGGAGCGTTCCGAGGCGGAATTAAGAAAGCGTTTGAAGCAGAGGCAGGTGCCTCAGGATGTTATCAATGAGGTCATTGATAAACTGTCTGAGAATAATTATCTTTGCGATGAAAGGGCAGCTGAAGCGATGATCAGGTCATTGACCCGCAAGGGGTACGGACCGTCATATATCAGAAAGAAAATGTATGAAAAAGGGCTGAAAGCGGAAGAGGTTTTATTTGAAAAGGTGGATTTCCACGAGGTATGCCGGCAGGCCTTTGATAAATATATGGCGAGAAGAAAAGAGAGCAATCCGATGAAAAAGAGGCAGCTGGCATTGAATCACCTGACAAGGCGGGGATTCAGATACGATATGATAAGAGAGGTGATCGGAAGTGAATAGTGATCTGTTTTATAAAGGCGACAGCAATGGCTGATGGTATTTTGTTCCGTATTCAAGGCGCGAGGAGCGCAGCACACCCACTGCGGTATGTAAGCAATGAGCAACGCAGAAGGGAGGAAAAGAACCTCAGCCCGAAGGGAATGTTATCTTTGGTAAATTTCTTCCTCTCTCTTCGCTTACGGACCATAAAGGGCACGCCACGCTCATTGTTCGTTGGATTTGACTCAAATCTAAACATTCCATTGGAGTCGCAATTATGAATCAGAACACTAGGGTAGTGTATCTGATCAGGCATGGAGAAACAGTATATAATAAAGAGTCGATCTTCAGAGGCAGAGCGGATATTCCATTAAATGAAAATGGGCGTAAACAGGCGTTGACAACAGCATTAAAGCTGAAAGGTCTCGGTATTGAAGCAATATTTTCCTCACCTTTGAAAAGATCGATCGAGACCGCTGACATAATATCTTCAGAGATCGGTGCACCTGTCACGCAATGTGTCAGCTTTCAGAATATTGATGTGGGGGAATGGCAAGCAAAGGCAAAGGCGGATGTACAAAAGCAATATCCCGATCTATGGCGCAAATGGCTCAGTACTCCCGAAGACCTGCTTATACCCGGGGGAGAGATGATCAGTGATGTACGGGAAAGGGCTGTAGCGGGACTTAGGGATCTGATAGGGAATGACCAGACGCCCGGCGTTTTTGCCATAGTTTCACACCGCAGCGTATTCAAGTGTTTAATTGCAGGTCTACTGGGAATGAACGCGCCGTATTTTTGGAAGCTCCGGCTGGATAATTGCTCGATTTCCACGTTAGAGCATTCACCTGAGTCGGGCTTTGTTCTGACTTCATTAAATAGCACATTAGGAATTACCGATATAATAATAGGAGATGACTGATAACAAGTAGTGAAAAGGGAATATTGGGTGATAGGGCGATAGGTTGATAGGGTGATAGGTTTATAGGTGGAGAAGGGACAAGTGCAAAAGAAAGTGTGAAGTGTGGTGTGTGAGGTGTAAAGTGAGGAGAATAAAGCAATATTCACACCCGCTCCTCTTTCATTATTCATTTTTCATTCTCCCATTCTCTAGCCAAACTCCAACCTCCAACCTCAAGCCTCTAACCTCAATTTTCTCCCTAGTAACATCTTGCAAATCAGCCTTTATATGCTATAATGAATTGTTATGAAATTTAGCTTTGACATTCTTAATAAAGATCCTGATTCCTACGCCCGTTGCGGGCGAATGAAGACCAATCACGGGGATATAGATACGCCCGTATTTATGCCTGTCGGTACAAGCGCCACGGTGAAGGCTCTATTGACGGATGAATTGAAGGATCTGGGCACTCAGATACTGCTGAATAATACATATCATCTATATCTTAGGCCGGGAATGGATGTCATTTCTCTCTTTGGCGGCAGCCATGATTTTATGAATTGGGACGGCCCGATCCTGACCGACTCTGGCGGATTTCAGGTCTTTTCACTGTCCTCATTGCGTAAGATAAGCGAGGAAGGGGTGAAATTTCAATCACATATCGACGGGTCTACTCATATGTTCACTCCAGAAAGCGTTATTGAGACACAGGAGACCATTAATTCCGATATAATGATGATGCTTGATGTCTGTCCTCCATATCCTTCAGAGAAGAAGGAAGTTGAAGAGGCTACTCACCTTTCAAACAGATGGGGGCAGAGAGCTCTCGATGCTAGAACCAAGGACAATGCGCTCTTCGGCATAGCTCAGGGTGGTGTCTTTGAGGACCTCAGGAAGGATGCTATCGAAACAATTGCAGGTATGGATTTTGACGGAATAGCCCTGGGAGGACTTTCTGTAGGCGAGCCGCCTGATCTCATGTATGAGGTATTGCAGTTTTGCGCGCCGCATTTGCCGACAAGCAAACCCCATTACCTGATGGGTGTCGGAACACCGCCGGACCTTCTGGAAGGAATTGAGAACGGCATCGATATGTTCGATTGTGTCATCCCTACGAGAAACGGCAGGAACGGCATGGCCTTTACCTCTCTTGGGCCCATCACCATTAAAAATAGCAGGTACACCAAGGATGAGAGCGTTCTGGACCCTAATTGTGATTGCCATGTATGCCGGAATTATTCAAAGGCATATCTGAGGCATCTCTTCAAAGCAAAAGAGATACTGGTTTCACGGCTTATGAGTTATCACAATGTCTATTTTTTTACAAAATTAATGGAGAATGCCCGTACCGCGATCAAAGAGGGGAGATTTAAGGATTTTAAGAATAGTTTTTTAGACAAATATATTAACGGAGGAAAGATATGAATCTTTTTTTATTACTTGTTGAAAAGGCATCCGGAGCGGTGCAAACAGCTGCAGAAGGTGCCGCACAGACCACAACCAAGCCGGCGGGAAATCCCTTGATGAACTTATTGCCTTTCGTCTTGTTCTTTGTTGTTTTCTATGTATTGCTCGTTATCCCTCAGCAGAGGAAGGCAAAAAAAGAAACACGGATGAGGAATGAGATCGAGGTTGGTGAAAAGATCCTTACAAACGGCGGAATGATAGGTCAGGTGGTGAAGATCAAGGAAAAGAGCATAGTCATTTCGACCGGAAAGAATAAGGTGGAAATGGAATTTGTGAAGAACGCCATAGCTGAAAATCTTACCAAATTAGAAGCGAGAGCAATGGAGAAAAAGAACAAATAATTCATGAATGGAACAGGGTATGTGTATAAAGGGGAGAGATGGTTTAAATATCTCTTCGAGATCTTCATTTTTGTAATGATCATAATGGGGAAGCATGATCCCGCAAATTGGAAATTCATCATTACCCTTATTTTCATCCTTTTCGGTGCCCTGTTCAGGATCTTTTCCTCAAGAAGAGCGATTTTCGTTCAAGCCAAAAAAGCGGAGTGCTTCTATAAGCTTTCCAGGCACCCCGACGAGTTTGGTATTGCCCTTCAATTCCTTGCGATCCTTTTGTATATGAATAATGTTTATCAAGTGATAATCGCGCTTCTGCTATTTATCATCTTGATGCTGATCGTTATCGGAAAAAAGGAATATTTCCTGAAGAAACGATTTTCCGGATACAATGTATACCGCTCTAAAACGCCTTTGTTCATTCCCCGCGTCAAGTTCAGTTTCAAGGATCTCTTTCAGCGTGAGAATGAGCAATTGCCTTCTTTGAAGATATGGTATGTTCTGGAGACACTCCTGCCCGTTATTGTCCTATTGGAGATGCGTTTTCGTATATGCCTTCGACTGATCCGATTACTGGAGCCGCTCTTTTCATGAAAAAGGTCTTCTTTCTGATAGGAGAGGAATCCGGGGACACCCGCGGCGCTGATCTTATCAGGGCTTTGAGCGGTAATGCCGGCAGCGATATGGAATTTACAGGAATATGCGGCTCTCAAATGAAAGCCGGGGGATGCCGTCAGCTGCTTTCCATTGAGAAGTTGAGTGTTACCGGTTTTACCGAGGTTCTTAAAAAGCTCCCGCATCTTCTGAAGATCAGAAAGATGATCAAGAAGGCGATAATTGAGCAGCATCCCGATCTTATCATTGCTATTGATTATCCGGGATTCAATCTCAATATGATCAAATGGGCGAAAATAAAGGGATTTAAAACCTGTTACTATGTTCTGCCCCAGGTTTGGGCTTGGAAAGAAAAGAGAAAATTCAAGGTAAGAAAGTACTCCGATCTGATGCTTTCGATCATTCCTTTTGAAAGAGAGATCTATGGGAGCGATTGTTATTATGTCGGAAATCCTGTAAAGGACAGGATCTTGAAATTTAAAATGTCAGATCAAGAGGGAGTGCGCGAAAAATTCGGGCTATTTCCCGGCTCCAGAGGTAATGAGGTAATGCGGAATCTCCCGGTAATGCTGGAAAGCGTACACAAATGCGACGTCGGGATCCCGATCGTGGTAAATGTACCTGAGGATCTGCTGGGATTTACAAGGAAGATCGTGAAGGAAAGCGGGACAGAAGCGGAGGTCTTTACTTCGCGTTTTCTGGAACTCCTTTCTCAATGCCGATGCGCTCTCATATCGTCGGGTACCGCAACACTTGAAGCGGCTTTGCTGGGAATCCCTTTCGCAATAATATACAAGGTGAGCCCAATTACTTATATGATCGCCAAAAAACTTGCGAAAATCGAACATATCGGCTTGCCTAATATTTTATTGAACCGTGAAGAGTTCCCTGAGTTCATCCAGCATCGCGCAAATTCCGATCTTATCGGGGAGTTCATAAATAGCTCTCTTAAGGATGATATATCCGCCAAGAAGCGGGAAGTAGCGGAAGAACTCAATGATATACTTGGAACGGAACACTATGCTTCACATGCTGCGGAAAAGATAGGAACACTGCTTTTTCAGGAGGAATGATGTTCAAAGGAACTACAATACTATCGGTCAGAAGGAATGGAAAGGTTGTTGTGGGTGGAGACGGCCAGGTAACACTCGGAGACACCATTGTTAAAAGCGATGCGAAAAAGATAAGGAAATTGGATGAATTCAATGTGGTGACCGGTTTTGCCGGCGCGACCGCGGATGCCTTCACTCTTTTTGAAAAATTGCAGGGATTTCTGAAAAATTATCCGGATAATCTCCTGAAGGCATCGGTAGAACTCGCGAAATTATGGCGGACAGATCGAATGCTGAGGAGATTGGAGGCGATGATGATCGCGGTCAACAGTTCTTCCTCCCTTCTTATTTCAGGGACAGGCGATGTGCTGAATAGAGAAGATGATATCCTGGCGATCGGCTCCGGCGGTTCATATGCTCATGCCGCCGCGATGGCATTGTATAAGAACACAGACCTTTCGGCCCGTGATATTGTAGAAAAAGCGCTGATCATAGCGTCGGAGATCTGTATATACACCAATTCAAATCTGACAATAGAGGAGTTGGATGGGTGATATAGTACCTGCCTCCCGGGTTCTCTTATTTGCTGGCATCATGGTTCCATACGAGCAGGGCTATATCGACGACTGGGCACCATTTTCCTGTTTCGGCAACATAAAAGGCCGATCTCCGCTCATAGATTTTTCGGCGATCACGGATTATTATGATGAAGAGATGGGTGAAAGGATCGGAAAATACTATATCTACACGGACAAACTCTTTGATCCCGCTGATCTTCCTTCATTCAAGATACGCTCCAATGAGCTTGAAGATAAATTCAGCAAAGGGGGCAAAAGAAGGGTGAATTTCGATGTAGGGTATATCTCGCTCGCGAATGTGGTCCTTGCTTCCACAAAGAATTTCTTTCATAGGATATATTTAAAAGACGGGATATACGCGGAAGTGACCCTTTATTACAGAGACAAGAAATTTCAGCTGCTGCCCTGGACATACAGGGATTATCAGCGCGAAGACACTCAGGAATTCATTATGCAGGCCAGGGACTATCTCAAGATAAGCTCCCGGAGCGGTGGAAGATGAAAGAGGCGTTATTTTATCATAAGGTTTCGGATAATTCAGTGAAGTGCGAGCTCTGTCCAAGATCATGTATTATTGAAGATGGCGGCAAGGGTTTCTGCGGGGTAAGGACATGTGAAGAGGGGAAACTCTTTGCCAACAGTTACGGAGTAATTTCCGGTGCTGGGCTGGATCCGATAGAGAAGAAACCTCTATATAACTATTTCCCCGGAAAGATGATCTTTTCCGTAGGGTCATTCGGATGCAATCTTAAATGTCCCTTTTGTCAGAATGTATCGATCTCCGGCGCAGGCGAACCGGACTGCAAGGATTTCGTGCTTATACCCAATGCAACTCCTGAATCCATCGTAAAGACCGCTGTTGACAGGGGGTCTTTTGGAATAGCTTTTACATATAATGAACCCTTGGTTAACTATGAATTTATGCTGGAGACCGCGGAGCTTGCGCGCCGGGATGGATTGAAGAATGTTCTGGTGACCAATGGACAGATCAATCCAGCTCCTCTTGACAAATTGATGCCCTTTATCGATGCCGCTAATGTTGACCTTAAATCTATTGATGCAGGGACATACAGGGATTATGTCGGAGGAGACCTCGGAGTTACTTTGAATACCATCTCAAGAATGTACAATGCGGGGGTTCACATAGAAATAACACATCTGATGGTCACAGGCCATGTGGATTCGATAGACGAGATCGAGCAAATGGCGATCTGGATAAAGAATTTGGGTGCGGAGATCCCTTTTCATATTTCAAGATACTTCCCCATGAATTTGGAGAAGAACCCTCCCACGACCCCGGAAGCATTGCTCGCTGCCCGAAAGAGGGCGATGGAATTCTTGAAGTATGTATATGTAGGCAATTTTTATTTTGAAGATGTATCTGATACCATTTGTTCTTCTTGCGGAAAGACATTGATCACAAGAACAGGTTATGATGTCAGAATAGATCTGGACGGCAACAAATGCCCCAAATGCGGCACGGTTTTGGACGGGGTGTTTTAGATGTTTGACAATTATACATTAATGGTGCTAAAGGGTGCGCAGCTGGATAAAGCGGAGTCATTACTCTCACGGTTGGGGCTTGTGCTTGAAGAGGATGTCGAGTATACGGTAGGGCTATTTAACGGTGATGAACTTATCGGCACCGGTTCTCTTTCCGGCAACATCCTCAAATGTATTGGTGTAGATCCGAAATTTCAGGAAGGCGGCCTTACCACAAAGATCGTAAATGAGCTGATAAGCTATCAGAATCAGAGAGGGATACATCATCTCTTTTTATTTACTACCCCGACGAATGCCGCTCTCTTTGAAGGGCTTGGCTTTCGTGAGGTAGAAAGGTCAGAACGCTTATTTGTTCTTTTGGAGATCGGCCCGCATGGCTTGAAGGGCTATTTGGAAGAAATGCGTAAGCATAAACGCGCGGGCAATAACGGGGCTGTGGTGGTTAACTGCAATCCCTTCACGCTTGGCCACCAATACCTGATTGAGAAGGCGGCGGCCGAAGTGGACAATCTTTATGTATTTGTTGTGCGTGAGGACCGGTCACTATTTCCGTATAAGGCGAGATATGAACTCATTGAAAAGGGAGTTTCGCATATTAAGAACGCATATGTGTTAAGCGGAGGAGAATATATCATTTCCAACTCCACTTTTCCCAGCTACTTTCTCAGAAATGAAGACAATGTTGAAATCGTTAAGCAGCAGACAATTCTTGATATCAGGATATTTGCCAGACATATTGCCCCGAAACTCGGGATAAATGTACGGTTTGTGGGAACCGAGCCGTATTGCGAGACCACATCTTCGTATAATAACACTATGAAAGCCGTTCTGCCGGAATTCGGCATAGAACTTGTTGAGATAGTAAGAAAGGGTATCGGTGAAGATTGCATTTCCGCATCCGCTGTTCGTGATGAGATCAGAAACGGGCGTTGGGATAGGATTGAGAATCTCGTACCTAAAACGACTTATGACTTCCTCCGATCTCCTGGGGCAATGGAGATCATAGAAAGCATAAAAAGGAGTGATTCAAGACATTGAAAAAGGCATTTGTACTAATCATCTTAATTTTTCTTGTATTGTGTACTGATTCGACGAATATCAGGGTTCGTATTGCTACCGGCAGTTTCATTCAGCTTCATGGAAACAATATGAAAGTGAGGGCTAAAGGCAAAAGTGAAAGAGTGATCAGCGGAAACATCTCTATATCCTCGGCCTCAAACGGCATCACTGTATTCTACGGGGAAGAAAGAGATGATGTGCAGTCAGTTACCGTAAAGGGTTCAAGTATGCGGATCAAGGGTAATTACTATTCCGGACAGATCAAGATACTGAAATACAAAGGGAAGATCTCAGCAATTCAGAAATTGGACCTTGAGGAATATGTTGCCGGTGTAGTTCCCGGTGAAATGCCTGTGTCATGGAATACCGAGGCATTAAAAGCTCAGGCGATCCTTGCCCGTACCTTCGGGTATTATCACATTCTGAAGAAACGCTCGGTATTTGACCTGGGGAGCACTACCAATTACCAGATCTACAAGGGGAATGTCAATATTCCCGCAAATATTACCCGCATTGTGAAGGAAACAGAGAGTATAGTTGCAACTTATAAGGGCTATCCGATCGTTATTTTCTACCATTCCACCTGCGGGGGTTACACCGAAAGTTCGGAAAACCTTTGGGGAAAGGGTTTTCCCTACCTTTCAACCGTAGAGTGCACATATTGTATGGATTCTCCCAGATATGAATGGGAATACTCATTGACGATGGACGACTTCACTGAAGTTATAAATAAGTCCTGCGATATGGATGCCCCATTCATTAAGGATATCGGGCATAGCGGAAAAAGCAAGGCCGGAAGGGTAAAGAAATTAATATTTCAAGGGCCATACGGAGAAGTATGTTCAATGTCAGGGAAGGATTTCCGAGCCCTTATGGGCGCAAATAAGCTGAAATCTCTGTTTATAACGGGGATCGAACTCGACGGATATAATGTGATCTTCAGTGGCAGAGGGTATGGCCACGGGGTCGGCATGTGTCAATACGGCGCGAACAGATTAGCTGAATTAGGCCATGGCCAGAAGTACATTTTGGAATTCTACTTCAGAGGCATTGAGCTTAAAAATATCTCGCAATTGAAGAAATGAGGAATACTATGAAGATCAATATTTTGCTATCATTGATGATCCTGTTTATTGTCCCGATATTCGCTGCTCCTCCGGGGGCATTTGATCTAATATCTCCGGATCAGGAAATATTAAACTCCGATAATGTTCTTTTTTCCTGGGAAAGCTCGATTGATCCGGAAGCAGGTCCTGTAACCTATACCGTCTGGATATCGGATAATTGCTCTGATTATACAAAAGCCTTTTCTACAGTTGATACCTATGGCTCAGCCCTCATCCAGGAAAATTCAGAGTATTGGTGGTATGTTTCAGCGGAGGATCAGGATCTGGAGAAAACTGACAGCGACTCTATTTCATGGTTTGGTGTAAATGAAGTTGAAGAAGATCCCGAAGCATTCAATCTGATATTTCCGATCGGAAATATACAGATAGAGAAAGAAAATCCGGAATTGACCTGGCAGCACTCTCATGATAATGATCCTTGGGATACGGTGACATATACTGTCTTTCTTTCAACATCATCCGGAATGGATACTTATGTGTCGTATATCGCAGGCGAAACCAACTCATATTCTCTGGGGGTGTTAAAGGAAGACATGTCGTATTATTGGCAGGTTATCGCATCCGATACCGCATTAAATACACGCGCTTCCGCGATAGAGAACTTCAAGACATTTTCCTTCGAGCTCTTCTCTCCTTTGTCTTTTTCAAAGGTAGATACACTAAATGTTACATTTTCATGGGATAGGGCACACTCCGCCGACACTCCGACATATGAGATCAGGATAAGGGAAGTTAGCGCGGCTGATCTCTATGTGATGCAGAATGTTGGGTCGGATACGCAATTCGTTAAGCCCTTCGGTACCGATAACGATAATTCATTGTTTGAGTGGCAGGTCTATGCATATGATCCGGAAAGGGGAACTACCCGGATCAGCAGATATTCATCTCAGACATTCAGCGTGGACATCGCGAATGAGAACCCGTATCCTTTCAGTCTCTTTTCCCCATCGGACAGCGCGATCCTGGAAACGCTTCATCCTGAATTGGTCTGGAACCCATCGCAGGACCCCGACCCATGGGACGGTGTTTCCTATACACTGCATCTTCTACCCGATAGCGGGGGCGAGATCACTGTCAGCCCGATATTCTCAAATTTCTATACACTTACGGAAGTGGAGAATTTCCATTCCTATACCTGGTACATTACTGCAACTGATTCCGGAGGGCTGCATAGCGACTCTCTGGAGCAATTTTGTTTCAGGATCACCGCTCCCGTCGCTGAAAGAGAGCTTTTAACGCTATCTCCGAATCCTATGAAGAAAGCCGGAGAGATGCGGATATCCGCTATTTGCGGGGATTGTGTCCTGAAGATATTTGATTCATCCGGCAATTTGATACTGGAAAAGGATGTCAGCGGAAAGAATGAGGCTACGATCAATATTGATCTCGCTTCGGGTATTTACTTTTTATATGTGGAATATGCTGACGGCGAGGGTCTTATTAGAAGGTTCGGCGTTTATTGATATTCATAATGTTCAAAAGTTCAAGGTTCCAAGTTCAAAAGTTGAAAGGTGAAGAGAAGGGGATAAATTAGCAAAAGCGCTGCTGATACTGAATAGTTGGCCTTTCTTCTCCTTCCATTCTCTTTTCTATGTTTCGCCCCACCCTCGAGCACGGCGCAGCCGTGCGCCCAACCGAGAGTTCCGGAAGGAGTGAGCGATCGTTAGAGCTTTTAGAGGCAGGAACGAATGTTCGAGGAAAAATGACATGCTGTTTGAGAGAGGATACTTCCTAACGAGTTCATGCATTTTAATGAGTGCATGCTTCGGTTCGAAGGAAAAAGCGAAAAGAAAAGAGAACACCTTCCGGAACAATAATATACTATATTTCTTTTTGAACATCATAAAATGATGTGAGAAAAACATATGCTAATAATGAAAAGATGGATTCCCAATCGAGTAGGGAATGACGGATGTGATTCCTTTTTCTGCACTAAACTCGAACCTCTAGCCTCCGTATATGAATCAGAACATTACAATTCCTGTACCCAACCCTTTTCAAATCCAAGCCGGTCGAATTGTTCTAACACTTTGTTATACTCATCATAGCTGATCTTGCGCCCGAATTCGGGGTTGTCTGCCGCCTTATAAGCGGGAAAATATTGAAACATAAGCGAGAGGTGCAGCTTTTCCTTGAAAGCACTTAAATACTCAAGAATTTCAAATGTATTATTTAATTGCCCGGGAAGGACGAGATGCCGGATGATAACTCCTTTAAGCATTTTACCTTCTTCAATGATCTCATTATTGCTCCTTATCAATATCTGAAAGCTCTCTCTATTGTTTTCAACATAATTTGTCACATTTGAGCACTTAATTGCAAGTTGATCACTCGAATACTTCATATCATAGAGATAGATGTCGATCATCGGATCGATCAGTTTCAAAATAGCAGGGGATTCATAGCCGGAGGTATTATAAGCAATAGGTATGGAGAGCCCGTTCTTCTTTGCCTTAGCGATCACGGGAATGATAAGGTGTGATAAATGCGTAGGTGTGACGAGATTGATATTCGCGGCTTTCCTATCCTGCAGTAAAAGAAGTTCTTCTATCAGTTCTTCTTCCGAGAACTCCTTGCCGTACTTCAGAGCCGAGATCGGATAGTTCTGACAGAAAAAACAATTCAAACTGCAGCCGGAGAAAAACACCGTTCCTGAACCGCTTCCGCAGGAGATCGGCGGCTCTTCGCCATGATGAAGATTGATCGAAGATATCCTGAGTGAGTTTACTCCGCACGCACCCAGCTCTCCATTCAGTCGGTCAACTCCGCAATTCAGGGGACAGAGAGAACAATTCTCTGCGATCTTATTTAAATTTTGTGAGATGGAAGCAGGAGAATTAGTGCTCTGATTCATAAAGACAGTAACAATGTCGGAATACTAAATGACAAATTTCACTGCGTAGGTTCCGAAGGTAATAATATCTCCGTTCTTGACCTCTGATACTGATACCTGCTTTTTGTTCACATACAGGCCATTTCTCGAATCCAGGTCTTTGACATAGTATTTCCCGTTCTGAAAAAGTATTTTGGCGTGCATTCTCGAGATCGTAATATCTTCAATAACGATATCGGCGCCCAGAGCTCTTCCTATAACAACCGTTGATTTATGTATGAGGTACTCTACACTTTTGCCGTCGTTCTGTCTTCCAATGATCTTCGGCACATTCACTGAAGAAGCAGGGTCCTGATTTTCAGAATCGAAAACTATCTTGGTCTCTGTCTCGTCTTCCGCGAGGAAGCCGCAGTCATAGATAAGGACAAAATTGCCTATCTGTATCTCATCCGCATTTTCAAGGTAATGTTCTTCGACCTTCACACCGTCGAGAAATGAGCCGTCATCGGAACCCAGATCATTGAAGAACCAGCCGTTATCTGTTTTCACTAATTCTGCATGGGAGGCGGAAACGAGAAGATTATCTAAAAATATATCACATTCCTGATCGGAGCCGATCAGAAAGCGGTCTTTTTCGAGCTTAATTGTCTGCACAACACTTTCGCCCTCTTTGATAATTATGGTGTCCAATACATCTCCTTTTATGTATTTTATATTATTTTAATGAATAATTCAAGAGCGCGCGAGCGCAAGACATGGCGCTCGCCTATTTGACAATAGACTCTTAAAAATATATAATTTAACATGAACAAAAGGAACTCCATATTACTGCTTGCTATTATTCTGCTCCTTCTAATCGGGTGTAGAACAGATATCACTACTCCCGAAGTTGATGATATCTCAATAACATATCCGGGCTGGGGCACAGTTCATTACGGAGAAATTTCGGTAAAGACCCAGGTAAATAACTCCTCAATCAAATCAATCAAACTATTTGTAGGAAGCGCGTATAAATCCACACTTACCACCTCTCCATATACATTTGCCTTAGATACAGTTCCTTACAATAACTCTACAATCAGCATTACCGTCAGGGGATATGATATCAGCGGCACCCATATTGCGTCCAGCAATCCCGTTGATATTGCGATAGACTCCAGCTCCGCACCCCCGGAATAAATTTGAAATACTCTCTCTTATGTGTTAAAATGTAGCCAATTACGAGGTTTTAGCATGGAGAAATTTTATATTACTACGCCCCTTTATTATGTTAACTCTAAGCTGCACATAGGGCACACTTATACTACCGTGTTCAGCGATGTTCTTAACAGGTTTCATAAGATGAGGGGAGTTGATACATTTTTTCTTACAGGTTCCGACGAACATGGACAGAAGATCTTTGAGGCCGCGAAGGCAGCCGGCAAGTCGCCGCAGGCACTGGCGGATGAAAATGTGCAGTACTTCAAAGAGCTTTGGAAGCTTCTGAATGTTGATTATGATAAATTTATCAGGACCACCGATGCCGAACATGAAAAACGCGTCGGTATGATCCTGCAGAAATTGTACGACAAAGGGTATATTTATTCAGGGAAGTATGAAGCATATCACTGTGTTCCATGTGAAAGTTTTTGGAATGAAAAACAACTTGAAGAAGGAAAATGTCCATCTTGCGGCGGTGAAGTTAATTGGGTGGATGAGGAGAATTACTTCTTTTCTATGTCAAAATTCCTTCCGGTTCTGCAAAAGAAACTGGCGGAAGATCCCGGCTTGATCAAGCCCCGGCTCAGATATAAGGAAATCATGGGTAAGATCAAAGATTCAATGGAGGATAAATCCGTTTCGAGAGCTCATTTTGACTGGGGAATAAAACTACCTTTCGACCCTGAGCAGGTCTGCTATGTATGGTTCGATGCTATAATGAATTATATTACAGCGATCGGTTACCCTGAGAATATGGAAGAATTCAATCGTTTTTGGCCATCTGACCTTCATGTGATAGGTAAAGACATACTCTGGTTCCATACACTATTCTGGTATTCGATACTTGAAGCTCTTGACCTTCCCTTGCCTACCGTTTACGCGCACGGGTTTTGGCTGATGAAGGGAGGAAAGATGTCAAAAAGAAGCGGTATGGTCATCGATCCCTTTGAATTAGCGGATAAATACGGCATTGATTCTCTTCGATATTTTTTAGTTTCAGGACTACCGGAAGGGCTGGATACTGAATTCAGCGAACAACGGCTGATAGAAAAATTTAATAATGAATTGGTGAATATAGTATCAAATACATTACACCGGACATTAACGATGCTGGAAAAATACCTTGATGGGAAGCTCCTCGATGAGATTGAATATGGTGAAATGGAAGAGGCCTTGAAAGCAAAATTCACGCAGTATCATGAGGAATATGAGAGTGCTTTTACACAGATGCGCCTTCCGAAGGCGATCGGCGCGGTAATTGATTATCTGCGCGAGGTGAATGCCTACATCAATGATGCGGCACCTTTTAGAACGGGTAAAAATGATTTAAAAAGAACCTCCGCCATACTTTATACCGTTCTTGAATCTCTTCGCCTTACAGCGATAATGCTTTATCCGGTAATCCCGGATACAGCCGATAAAATATTAAATAAACTGAAATATAAATGGGACTTTACTTCTGATGGGCATCTTGAATGGGGCCGTTTGAAGACCGACGAGCTGCTGGAGAAGGGTGAGCCAATTTTTATGCGTTTAAAAGAGGAGTGAAAATGGAATATCACATCAAAGACATTAACTTAGCGGATGTTGGAAAGAGTAAGATCGAGTGGGCAGAAAGGAATATGCCTGTTCTGCGCTCAATACGCGAGCGTTTTGAAAAAGAAAAACCCCTTAAAGGTGTCAGGATCGCAGCTTGCCTGCATGTTACGACAGAGACAGCGAATCTAATGAGGACCCTGAAAGCGGGCGGAGCCGAAGTGCGCCTCGCAGCTTCTAATCCTCTTTCTACACAGGATGAAACAGCCGCAGCGTTGGTGAAACATTATGAAATAAGTGTATTCGCGATTCATGGAGAGGATAATGACACATATTATGATCATTTGAACTCACTCCTGGAAATGAAGCCCCAGGTGACAATGGATGACGGCGCGGATCTTGTTGCCGTTTACCATAAGGGTAATCATACCTTCCCTGTCCTGGGCGGTACCGAAGAGACCACAACGGGTGTTATCAGATTAAAGGCAATGGCTAAAAACGGCGCATTGAAGTACCCCATTATCGCGGTGAACGATGCTTTGACCAAGCATCTCTTTGACAATAGATACGGAACAGGGCAGTCAACCCTTGATGGTGTCATCAGAGCCACAAATGTTCTTTTCGCAGGATCAGATGTTGTCGTTGCCGGATACGGATGGTGCTCCAGAGGCATAGCAACCAAAGCCAGGGGAATGGGCGCTAATGTAACGGTAACCGAAATAGACCCCGTGAAGGCACTGGAAGCGGTTATGGATGGCTTCAAAGTCCAGAAGATGGCAGAGGCTGCCTCTCATGGAGATGTGTTCATAACATCTACCGGAGACATTAATGTTATTGATAAGCATCATTTTGAAAAAATGAAGGACAATGCCATCGTATGTAATTCCGGACATTTTGATGTAGAAATAAATAAAGCGGCTTTGGAGAAGATCTCAAAGGAATCCTTTGAAGCCAGACCATTTGTGAATACATATGTTCTTTCTGACGGCAAAAAGATCAATCTTCTCGCAGACGGAAGATTGATTAATCTCGCGGCGGCGGAAGGCCATCCCGCAATGGTGATGGATATGTCATTTGCCAATCAGTCGCTCTCCGCAGAATATATCTGGAATAATTACAAGACGTTCGAAAAACAGGTTTATACCATTCCGGAAGAGATAGATTCCGGTATAGCGATGCTGAAACTTAAAACCTTAGGTATTGATATCGATGTATTGACCGAAGAACAGAAGGAGTATCTTGCCTCTTGGGAAATGGGAACCTGATCAACGGCTGAGAGCCGCAGACCTGATCTTCATCATTCTAATGGTGACGATCGTATTATTTATGTTCTATAGGGGCATAACAGCAGATACCGGCCGTTATGCCCTTGTTTATTTTAAAAATGAACACATTCTGAAGATCGATCTATCAAAAGACAAATATTATACAGTAAAAGGCGCGCAGGGTGATTTGCACATTCGCGTAAGTAACGGAAAATTACGGATAATAGAAACAGAATGCAGAGATAAGATATGCATGCATAGGGGAGATATCTTTCGAGCAGGGGAAAGAATAATCTGTGTACCGAACGAGATATTGATCCGCATAGGCGGCAAAGGAGAGGTCGATGCGATTTCCGGATGATTACAAAGTAGGAAAAGGGGATCTGACCGTATTATATTACATACTACTGGCATCACTTGTAGGAGTAATCGAAAGCGCGATCCCCAAGCCGATCCCGTTTCTAAGATTGGGAGCCGCCAATATAGTGATCATGCATCTGATATTCAACAGAAGATACAAACTCGCTCTCATTACTACTCTCATGAAGACAGCTGTCGCTTCACTTCTTTTCGGCAGGATCATTACGCCCATGTTTCCTATGGGGATGGCGGGAGCATTATTTTCATATACTGTGATGCTGCTTTTCTATCGAACGGGGATATTTTCGGTATATGGGATCAGCATCGCCGGCGGGATCGTTCATAATGTGATACAGCTTCTCACTCTTTCCTTTTTGCTATGGACAGTTCCGAGTATGAATCTATTGTCCCTTGCGATACTTCTCGGACTTATTACAGGCGGAGTAAATGCCCTTATCTATATTCAGCTGAAAGATAAAATATTCCCCGATACACCGAGTAAATCTCTTAAATAGAAGCAATACTGCTTTAACTATAAACTGAAAAAATATGATGTAATTTCTTTGAGCTGATGTCAAAGAATCCCTTTTATTGCCCGAACATATTTATTCCACATAGCGTATATTATGTAAACAGTAGTTCGCAAGGTAGCGAACAGAGCACAAGCAACAAGTGCACAAGGCACAAGTTGAGAGTAGAATAAGAGAAATTGGTATTTGATTTTCTTCACGTGAAACGCTACACACCATACGTCACACGTGCAAGAGAGATGGATTATTCGGTCGCTTATGCTCCTTCAGAATGACATTAAAAGATGTGTGGAGAATGTTTTCGTGTGATAATAGTGAGGCAAAGAGTTTAGTGTTCTGATTCATAGATACGATGACAATGGAATGTTTAGATTTGAGTTAATTCCAACGAACAATGAGCGCAGCGTACCCTCTGTGGTCCGTGAGCGAAGAGAGAGGAAGAAATTGACCAAAGATGATATTCCCTTCGGGCTGAAGCTCTCTTCTTGTCTTCTGCGTTGCAGGTGCTCTGATCTATAAATACGTTGACAATGAAATATTTGGATTTGAGTTCATTTCAACGAACAATGAGTACAGCGTACCCTTTGTGGTCCGTAAGCGAAGAGAGAGGAAGAAATTGACCAAAGGTAATATTCCCTTCGGGCTGAAGCTCTTTTTCTGTTTTCTGCGTTTCAAGTGCTCTGATTTAAAATCAGATGACAATGGAATTTTTAGATTTGAGTCAATTCCAACGAACAATGAGTGCGGCGTACCCTCTGTGGTCCGTGAGCGAAGAGAGAGGAAGAAATTGACCAAAGATGATATTCCCTTCGGGCTGGGACTCTTTTGCCGTCTTCTACGTTGCTCGTTGCTTACATACCGCTGTGGGTATGCAGCGTTCCTCGCTCCTTGAATACGAAACAAAATAGCATCAGCCATTGTTATCGGATTTTGAATCAGAGCACTATAGTTGCTTACATACCGCTGTGGGTATGCAGCGCTCCTCGCGTCTTGAATACGGAGCAAAATAGCGTCAGTCATTGTTAACGTCTTTATGGATCAGAGCACTAATTACTTACATACCGCCGTGGGTATGCGGCGTTCCTCGCTCCTTGAATACGGATTAAAATAGCATCAGCCATTGTTACCGTCTTTATGAATCAGAGCACTGGCTCCGCTACCTGTCCAACTCTTCGCTTGGAACTTTTGCACCGGGACAGTCGAACTCCTGCGGAGTACGGCGCGTCCCATATCTTGTTTGGGGTGCGGCGTGATATGATTGTGACAGGAGAATTAATGGGGTAAACGATATAACTGTTTTTCGTTAACGGGTGTGGATATTGCTTTCTTCTCCTCACTTTGCACTTCACACTTCACACGTGAATACTTGTGCACTTTCCTGTTGATCTACCGGAATGCTGCAGTTAGTCGAGCATTTGTTAAATAATAAACTGCTGATTTTGCAATAATGCCGTAAATGTAAATATATACGGCGTATATATATATTGGCGGCTAGGGATTTCACTTGATATTAAATTTTAATATGTTATCATATTCTATAATTAAACTTTCTCAAATGGAGGATCTATGATTGAAATCAGACTTCACGGAAGAGGTGGTCAGGGCGCAGTCAAGGCTGCGGAAATACTTGCCCGCGCCGCTTTCTATGACGGTAAAGTTGTCCAATCATTCCCGTTTTTCGGTGTTGAAAGAAGGGGCGCACCGGTGCAGGCGTTTACCCGTATCAGCGATGATGTCATCAGAATTCATTCCTATATTTACGAACCGGATGTCCTTGTTGTTCTTGATCCCACACTTATCGGTGCAGAAGGAGTGAATATTCTGGACGGACTTCAGGAAAACGGCAAGGTGGTAATCAACTCTAGTAAAAAACCGGAAGATTTTGACTTTCACGGAAAAAACGGTATTAAAGTTTTCACTGTCGATGCCACTAAGATCGCAATTGAGCACAAACTCGGCAGCGCAAGCGCACCAATCGTTAATACTGCAATTGTAGGTGCTATTGCAAAGGTTACAGGCCTTGTGACGATCGGATCTGTGAAAAAAGCCATCTTTGATACAATCCCGAGGTATCAGGAAAAGAATGCTGCTGCAGCTGAAGCTACCTTCAATCAGGTTAAATAAGGAGATATCAGTGGAAGAGAAAAAGATAGAATTGAATAAGGTTGACGAATTTCCTCCAATGCCTGTTTCTTTAGGTTCGATGAGGGTGAATAAGACATCTTCTTGGAGAAACTTCAGGCCCATAATTGATGGAGAAAAGTGCATCGGCTGCGGAATATGCTGGAAATTCTGCCCGGAGCCCGCAATTTTCCCTACAAATCCACCGGAAGTGGACTATGATTATTGCAAAGGATGCGGTATATGTATCGCAAATTGTCCTGTTGATGCCATAACACGGCAAGACGAAACGAAGTGAGGTTAGTATGAAAACTGTAATGAACGGAGATTTCGCTGCATCCTACGGTGCCATGACCTCAGATGTTAAGTTTGTTGCCGCCTATCCCATCACTCCGCAGACCTTGATCGTGGAGAAGCTTTCCGAATTGGTAGCCGATGGTGAGCTGGACGCGAGTTTTGTAAAGGTTGAGTCGGAACATTCCGCCATGGCGGCATGTATCGGCGCTCAGGCGGCGGGAATAAGGACATTTACGGCCACTTCTTCTCAGGGATTATTGCTGATGTGCGAGGTTCTTCATTGGGCTGCTCGTGCAAGATTACCAATAGTTTTAGCCAATGTTAACAGAGCGGTCGCGCCCGGATGGTCCATTTGGGCGGATGCGCAGGATTCAATTTCACAGAGAGATACAGGTTGGATGCAGGTCTATGCGGAGAACAATCAGGATGTTTACGACTCTATTCTTATGGCATACAAGATCGCGGAAGACAATGATGTTCTTCTTCCTATGATGGTAAACCTTGACGCATTTTTCCTTTCTCATACATCCGAGGTCGTTGATCTCATCGATAATGACAAGGCAAAAGAATTTTTACCTGCATATGACCCCGAATATAAGCTGGACCCGAAAAATCCGCGTGCCTTCGGTGCTTTGACCTCCCCGGAGCATTATTTTGAGTTCACCTATAAGATGTTCGAGGCAATGGAAGTCGCAAAAAAGAAGATCACGCAAGTAGGAAAAGAATTCGGAGATATTTTTGGAAGATACTATGATATGACCGAGTCATACAAGATCGATGATGCTGAGACCGTCCTCGTAACTTTCGGAACAATCGCAGGAACCGCAAAGGAATCGGTTGACAGATTAAGAAAAGAGGGCAAGAAGGTCGGCAATCTCAAGATAAGAGTGTTTCGGCCGTTCCCGGCGGAGCAGATCATCGATGCCTTGAAGAACGCAAAGAGGGTCGTTGTCATCGACAGGGATTACTCATACGGGAATGAAGGTGCTTTCTACACAGAAATAAAGGGTGCCCTCTATGACGCGAATTTGAGAATAGACACATATGGGATGATAGCAGGCCTGGGAGGCCGAGATGTCTCTACCACCGTTATAAAAGAGATAGTTGAGAAGGCGGAAACATCTGAACCGAATAAAACCTATTTTATAGGAGTGAAGAAATGAACGAGAAGAAAGAACTCAGATTAAGTATTCCTAAGGAAGAGGTTTTACAGCCGGGTCATCTTGCATGCCAGGGATGCGGAGCCTCACTTGCTATGAGATATGCGCTGAAAGCTCTTGGAAGAGATATCATCGTTGATATTCCCGCATGCTGCTGGGCAGTTATTGACGGGCCATTTCCGTATTCAGCAACGAATATACCCATATATCATACGGCGTTTGAAACTGCAGCCGCAGTTGCCTCGGGTGTGACCAATGGATTGAAAGCCATCGGCAATGACCATACAACGGTTATGGCATGGGCGGGTGACGGCGGTACCTTTGATATCGGCATTCAGGCGCTTTCCGGCGCAGCTGAAAGAAATGACGATATTATTTATACGGTTTACGATAATGAGGCCTATATGAATACCGGCATTCAGAGATCTTCGGCAACTCCCCACGGTGCCTGGACAACTACTACTCCGGTCAAACACTATAGAAAGGGCTGGAAAAAAGACCTTGATTCCATTATGGTAGCACACGGCATTCCCTATCTGGCGACGGCCTCTATCGCTTATCCAGAGGACATGATCAAGAAGTATCTAAAGGCTCAGAAGATCAAAGGAACTAAGTTCATACATGTTTACGCTCCCTGTCCTACAGGGTGGAAATCTGATCCTGCGATGACAATTCATCTGGCGAAGATGGTAGTTGAAACCAACATTTTTCCTCTCTATGAAGTGGAGAACGGCAAGTACAAGATCAATATTAAACCCAAAAACCGTAAGCCGCTTGATGAGTACCTGGCAATGCAGGGCAGATTCAAACATCTTCCGCAAGAAGAGATCGAATATCTCCAGAGAACATTTGATGAGAAATGGGAGATCCTTCTTAAAAAAGAAGAACATTTCGGCTGATCATCGTTTCGGGAACAAATTACTTTTTTTGACTTATTGGTGTTTTTTAGTTAAAATTTATTATTGAGGTGTGATATGAAAAGAAAAACCGTGATATTTGTACTTACTCTTGCTTTATTGTTAACAGGATTTGCCAGCCATGCTTCCACATTCTTCTATGATGAACTGGTAGGGGAGAATGGTTTAGATATTTTTCTGGGCCCGAAGATACTGACAGACCCGGATAATCCTTCCGAGAAGGAATACTGGTTCTTCTCTTCGATCTCGCCCGAATTGAATCTTGGGATGATCTCATTGGGTCTGGACCTTCAATTCCAATACAATCTTTCCGACGGGGAATTTTACTCAGAGGACTGGGATACTGTTGAAGGTATAATCAGAAAGATAAGATTTATCAAATTCGGCGGCAGGGGAACTAAATATTTCTTCCGATTCGGCGAATTGAAGGGGGCTTTCCTGACCCCCGGCGTCCTCATGTCCGGATACGACAATACCGCTGTCCTTGATCAGGAGAAGCGGGGTATCGAAGGTGCATTGGATTTCGGAATGGCGGGCATTGAACTTATGATCAATGATATCACCGCTCCTTATGTGATCGGTGCCCGGCTCTTTTACAGGCCACTTAAGAAGACCAAGCTTCTTTTCCTTTCAGGAGCTGAGCTCGGCCTCTCCTATGCAGGTGATGTAAAAGCCCCTTCGAATATTGCCACAGGACTTATATGGAGCGATGAATTGGGCGACACCGTTACTGCGGTATTAGAGGATGAGTCAGGAGATCCGATAACGGACTACAAAGCATTTTCCTCGTATGCTGTTGATGTTAATGTTCCTTTAACGAAATTCGGCGTCCTTACCACTGGAGTTTACGGCGCAGCGGGATTCCAGGATAAAGCAGGAAGCGGATTATTCGTGGGCGCATATGCCAAAACCATTTTTAATATTCAGATCTCAATGGAATATAGAAATATCACCCCCGATTTTATAATAAATTATTTTGATGAAACCTATGATGTGGACAGATGGAACTATGCCGGCACATTGGTATCAAAATATGACGCACTTCAGGGCTTAGCCGCACTTACAAAAGATGGCACACTTGAAGGCAGAAGAAGCGGTATTTTCGGAGAGATCGCGGGAAATCTCATGGACAAGATACTGATCAGCGGCAGTTATGAAGATCTTGAAGGACCCGCGAACGGCGTATTGCGTATTAAACTTGATGCTACGCGCTTTATAGACAAAGTAAAAGCTACACTTGTATATACTCAGATGGCAGTTGACCATCCGAAGGATATTTTCACTATAGATGACAGAAGTTTTATTGTTGCGAAGATTGATTATGCGATAAACAAATTTCTTCTTTTGTCCATGGATTACAAGAGGATCTACCAGTATAACGAGATTACCGGAACATATGATCCTGTTTCAAGCTTGACACCTACGCTGCTTTTTAGTATTGATTTTTAGGCTCGGGATGTGATTAGTTTCCCTTGATTATTCTGGGGAGAACGAGTATAATACATTTCGATTTGTTCTGTGACAGGGGAAATGGTGGGCGGTTAGTTCAGTTGGTTAGAACGCATGCTTCACACGCATGAGGTCGGTGGTTCGAGTCCACTATCGCCCACCATTTCCCTAATCAAATGAGGTAAAGGCGGTTAGTTCTGCTATTCTTGTCGAGAAGAATAGCTTGAAGTTTTCAATGAGATTTCTTTTGAAAACTTTGCGTTGGTTGCAGAGTTTTTGGCAAAACTCCAAGCTGAGTCTGTTCAGATTGACTCAGCACGCATTGCTTATCCGGGGACGGAGCTCGCATTTTGTAAACCTAATAATCTAATTTCATATGTTGTTACAGGTTTACATAATCAACCTCACGTCCCGCAGGCTGATATTATACAGTGCCTAATTATTGTTACGATAGAAGCTAAAGGGATAAACAAAATTACGGATATTTTGTTATCATCCACTTCTTTATTGTATTATCCCACTTTACACTTAACACGCAGTCTGCATGGCAGACTGATGAGTCCACTATCGCCCACCATTTGCCAATTCAAATGAAAGGGCGGTTAGTTCTGCTATTCTTTTAAAGGATATTTATTATGAAAACTTCATCAAATATGCTAAGATAACCGCGTGGAGGTGTTCTATGAAATTGAAAAATGTACTACTTATTGCCATGATCTTCTTTTTGACTACCGGTTTGGCGCCTGTATTTGCCGAAACGGAAGTAGTGGAAGTGAAAGCAGCTGAGCCGACTTTGGAAATCGTTGAGATCAAGTTATGTACCGCTGTGGAAGACCGTGTAGCTGTGGATGCTACAACTGAATTTCCCAATACAACCGATAAAGTCTATTGCTGGGTGAAGGTTACGGGAGCAAGTGCTGACGACCCGCAGAAAATCTATCAGGAATGGTATTACAAAGGCGAGAAAAAGGCCAGTGTGGAACTGAATATCGCGGGATCTCCCTGGAGAACATGGGCCTCTAAGACACTATGGCACACCTGGGTAGGGGAATGGACAGTGAAGATCGTTGATGCTGACGGTAATGTTCTTAAAGAAGTCACATTTACCGTGACCAGCGCCGAAGTAGAGACAAAACCCGCAGCGCCGATCGAGGAGAAGACTCAGATAATCAGATAGAAGTTCGTTCACACTGCGAACGAAGTACGACGTAAGATGAACGAAGTGGAAAAAGAAACACATCCGTAACCGGAAAGTCGTTATTTCGTTTACTCAATACACCGCAAATTGTTATTGAATTTCTTTGCGATATTAATACTTTCTTAGTTAGGTAATTGAAAATAAAGGAAAAATAAAATATAATCATTATATAAAGAAAGTGAGGAATTTATGAAGAGAACCCGGATTTTAACTCTTGCGTTTGTTTTTCTTATGCTCTGCGTTTCCATATCTGCGGCAACTTGGAATTACAATATTGTCGATTCTTCCGGAATGGTAGGCCAGTACTCCTCCATAGACCTTGATTCAAACGGATATCCGCATATTTCATACTATGACAGTACAAACGGTTGGCTGAAATATGCTTTTTGGAATGGATCAAATTGGAATTATACAGTACTTGATTCATCGGGAACAGGAATGCACACTTCCATAAAGATCGATGCCCTTGATAAAGTCCATATCTCATATCAAGATTTCTGGGAAATGGATCTTAAATATGCTACGAACAGTGGCGGCCCTTGGAGCACAGAGGTCGTACATTCTATCGCGGGGGCGATGGGTGTGGGATACTACACTTCGCTTGATCTTGATTCCGTCGGCAATCCTCATATTGCCTACCTTGATATGGAGAATACGGACCTTCTCTACTGTTATTACGATGGTTCTGACTGGCAATATGATGTTGTTGATTCTTCCGGGATGGTGGGGTATGACCCATCGCTGGATCTTGATTCCCTCGATTATCCGCATATCGCCTATCGAAACGATACATTGCAATGTATCAAATATACTAAAAATATCGGTTCCGGGTGGGAATCCGAGGTACTCGACGGCGGAGCGATGGCATCGAACCCCTCGCTTGATCTTGATGAAAATGATAAACCGCATATTTCCTATAAGGACGAGACCACGAGCTTTTTAAGGTACGGTTATAATACTGCCGGCGCCTGGAGTTATGAAAATGCTACTTCCACCAGCCCCTCGGGAATGTATTCCTCGATCAAAATAGGTTCCGACGGGGTCCCGAATATCGCTTTTTATGACGATAATTCGATGCGATTGAAATTTACCAGGAAAGTCGGCCCTGTATGGGAAGAAGATATAGTGGACGGTTCCGCTATGACGGGAGAGTACTGCTTCCTGGCGCTTGATGACAATAATATGCCTCAGATCTCATATTACAATAACAATAACCAAACGTTGTATCATGCCAAAATCAGCAATGTCATGGTCAGCGGATTTGTCTATGATGAGGCACCGATGGGTATTACGGGCGCTTCTGTCACGCTTTCAGGGGACTCAAATGCGGAAACGATTACAGATGCAGGAGGATATTTCTGTTTCTTCAATCTCCCTCCCGGAGCAACTTATACGATCACTGTCGAATACGATCATTACGCCTTTCCGCCATCAAATGAGAGAACATTCTCCAATGTCATGGACAATGTGAGCGTGAATTTTTACGGCGAAACCGCAAATCATATCTCCGGTGTTGTTACGGATGGCGGAAGCCCAGTTGCCGATATCACAATTGATCTTACGGGTTCGGTTACCGATTCTCTGGCAACATCAGTTACCGGGTATTTCATTTTCAAGAATCTGCCGACAGGAACTACCACTTATTCATACACCGTTACTCCCAGCGATCCATATTACACTTATAGTCCCGTGGACTATTATTACAGCTCCATTTCTACTGATGTTACAAATTGCAATTTTGCGGCAACTCCGGTTCAATATGATATCAGCGGAACGGTAAATGATCTGGATACAGGAGGTCCTGCGGACGGGGTGACGGTCCATCTTTCAGGGGATGCAACTGAAAATACGACTACCGATGGTTCCGGGAATTTCAGCTTTTCCAACTTGGATGCTGGATGTACTTATGTCGTTTCAGTTTCAAGGCCTTTTTCTTTCTCAACGATCTTGAATCATACTTATTCACCGTTATCCGGCAATGTAATAGATTGTGATTTTGATGTACAATTGTACAGATACGATATTTCGGGCAACATCCAAGACGGTGCATCATCTCCCATTTCCGGCGTTACGGTAAATCTGACAGGTGATACGACCCTGAACACGGTGACTGACGGCGTGGGCTATTATGAATTTTCAGATCTCCCGGCAGGCGCGACATATACTGCCACTCCGACATCGGATTATTATTCATTTGCTCCGACAGAGCGAAATTACCCAGCACTTGACGCTGACAACAATTCACAGGATTATACCGGAACGCTGAAAACATATATTGTTTCAGGTAATGCGGAAAATCCGGACACTTCTCCGCTCGAAGGGGTTCAGATAACCGTTACCGGCGGAACTCCGGTTTCGACCACGACCAATATTTTAGGGGACTTCTCATTTCCAGCGCTGGAAGCCGGTACCACATATACGTTAACTCCTACAAAGGCCAATTTCTCATTTGCTCCTACCTCTAAGGTTGTGGCCGACCTGGATGCAGATCAAGTCGATACCGTGACATTTATCGGATCTCCCGATACTGTTTTGCTCGAAGGGAATATTACTTGGCGGGGTAGCGATCTTATGGATGTTACTATTGACCTTTCCGGTGATTCTACGGGATTTACTTTAACAGATTTTAATGGCGATTACTCCTTTCTCGGGCTTCTGTCCGGTGCCACTTATACTATTGTTCCGTCCATGACACATTATACCTTCGCTCCGACAGATCAGACATTCGTTGATGCTACAACGGACCAAGCACAGAACTTTGTTGCGACCCGTGATACTTATGATGTTTCCGGCACAATTACTTACAATGCTTCTCCGCTTCAGGGAGTTACCGTTGACCTTTCCGGGGATACCACTGTCTCCACCGCAACAGATTCTTCGGGAAATTTTATTTTCACCGGACTTCTCGGCGGGACAACATTCGCTATTACACCGACCATGACAAATTACTCTTTCAGCCCTGTACAAAGGGATATCGTGGATATCGCTGCGGATACACCGTCCCAGGATTTTACCGCTTCATACAATGAATGGAATATTTCAGGAATTATTGAGAACGGTATCGGAAACCCGCTTGCGGGCGTATCAGTGAATATGACGGGCTCAGATACAGCATCCTTGAGCACTTCCGCCACTGGGTATTATGTATTTACACAATTGGCGGCTGGCGGCAATTACAAAATAATTGCTTCGCTTCAGCATTATGTTTTTACTCCTACGGAGATAGATCACAACAATCTTACGGGTCATGTTACCGATAGTGATTTCATAGGGACTCTGAACACATTTACCATTTCAGGAGTTGTTACAGAAAACCTGAATATGCAGGGATTGGACGGTGTAACCGTGTCTATCTCAGGGGATTTCAGCGATTCCACTCTGACAAGCGGCGGTGGAAATTATTCGTTCCCCAATTTGGATGCAGGGGGCAATTATACTATTACCGCAACATATGGCGGGTATACTTTCAATCCCGTAAATTATGTGTTTACAGACTTTTCCGCAAATGCTTTATCTACTGATTTCCTGGGGTCCAAAGGGTATGAAGATACAACTATCATTCCCAATCCAGTCAGGGATACTTTCAGAGTTACAAATGTATTTGCCGGTGATTTTGTCAAACTCCTCAATGCCGGCGGCGAACAAGTTATGGGCTGGGACATTGAAGAGGACGGATACTTAGAGGGTGATATTACGATCGATGAGAATGGCAATGAATTGGTCTCCGGGCTGTATTTTATTCTGATCGAACGGGCTGACGGGGGAGATCATGAAATCAAACCTGTATATTTCAGGAAATAGGGGTAGATGATGAAAAAGATAATAGCAGTTTTATTTGTATGTCTACTTTGCGGCAGTATCATCAATTCCTCTACCGGATATTCTGATGTTCTCATTCCTGTTGACGGGCTTGTCCTTTCAGTTCCCGGCGGCGCAGCATCTTCACAAGCTCTACCGTTCACTTTCTACAATCCTGCCAGCGCATTGAATATGAATGCACGATACGGCCTGAAATTATCATTTTTCCCCGGGCTGTTTGAAAGCAGGCAGATCACTCAGATGCAGGTCGGTATTAAACTCGATCCTGCGAATGCCGCATATCTGACCTATACTTCTATCGGTAATCCGAGTTATGACCGTATAGATGAATATGGAGCACTCATACAAGAGTCGGCGCAGGTTGCCGGCAACAGTATTATTAAGGCGGGGTATGTCCGCGGAATAAATGAAAATCTCTCCGTGGGCGCTCACTTTACATATTTCACCGAAAACCTTCCTGCCGTGGAGGATCTTGGAACGGATAAGAGAAGTTTTATCTATGGAAGCCTCGGAGCTGAATACAAATTGAACAATATGAACTTCGGACTTTCCGCAATAGACATCATTCCCATATCCGCTGATGAGGACTCAGTGGATCCTTCCAGAATAAATCTGACTGCCGGGGCAAGAATGATGTCGGGCAAATTGAATCTCAATCTCCTCACCTCTGTTTTTATATCAAAACCCACTAACAACTTGCACTTTGGTATCGGAGGGGAGTATGTACTTATGGATATGTTCTATTTACGTCTCGGCTATCTCTATACCGACAGCGCGATCACACCTCTTGGTCTTAACGCCGGTGTGGGCGTGAAATACAAGGACATGGTATTGGATTATAACTTCTCTCTTGGTGAGTACGGTAATTACAATTATTTTTCTCTGGGCTTTTCCTTTGGAGGTGTTCCTGAAAAAGCAGCTCCCAGGGTTAAGAAGCGTAAACCCGCAAAACCTTCGAAGCAGAGATTCCCGAAAGCACAGCGTGTTCAAAAGAAGTATTCTGTGGCTATAATGAGTTTTGAATCCTCCGATACATCTGAGGGGTACACAGAGCTGATCGCGGACTTTATCAGTGACGGACTTGTCGGGACGGGAAGGTTTACGGTTATCGAAAGAAGCGCGATAAATCTCATCATGCAGGAGATGTCATTCCAAAAAGCGGGATGTACTTCCGCGGAATGCGCGGTTAAAGTCGGTAAGATACTTGCTGTTAACAAGATGATCGTTGGAAAGATAAGCCTTATAAACAAGATATACTATATCCGAATCAAACTTGTGGATGTTGAAACCTCGCGTATTGAGGCCTCGGCTACGATGGAAGTTAAAGAAAAGGACAAACCCAGAGTGGACGAACTCATAGACTCTATCCTGAAACAGGTTAATTGAGAGGGCCGGATATATTATTAATGGATAACATGAGATCGTTTCAGAGGGATGATCATGTTTGCTGAACTCGCCGCATTCTTTACTGCGCTATTTACCGACGCGCCACTTCTAAATACTGCCGCCTTGGTGGTGATATTTTTATTCTTAATAATATTGTTCAACTATTGGTCCTATTTCCCGATTGCTAATATCATATTGTATCTAGGGTTCATCTTCTTCATTGTGGTGAGTGTAAGTTATTTCCTTGGAAACCTTTTTGGAATACCGTGCTCTCTTATTGTAAAGCGCTTCTGGTGGGCTGTTGGTACCGCAACAACTTTTATCATAATCTACGGAGGACGCATCATTTCTCTGCTTGTGCTGAAGAGAAAATTTAAACTTATAGAAAAAGGGGTCTGGTGTTCAAATGTCCTTAAGAGAAAAATGGGATTACGGAAAAAGATAGAGGCAGTAAAAAGGAAGCTGGCGGATCTTGACTTAACCGCTGATATAAGTAAAGAGAGGAGAAAAAACCTGAATGAGTCTCTCTTGGATAATGCTGTGATACCTGAGATACTTTCCCTCGTGGAAAAAGGCGCTGATGTGAATTGTCTCGGTGAATACGGGCGCACTCCGCTGATGTTCCATCATGTTTATGGCGAGGGGATCAGCACCGCTGTTCTGATAGCTTTCGGCGCTGATGTGAATATAGCAGAAGAAGACGATAGTATGACGGCGTTTCTGCATGCCGCTTACGACGGGAGTGCTGAGATCATGAATGTGCTTCTTGCGGCCGGAGCTGATCCCAATGCAAGAGATCATTACGAATGCAATGCTTTGCTCTTATACCACCTCGGTGGAGATTGGAGAAAGAGCGCCCTTATCAGACATACACTTGTTACATATTGCGATATACATGCCTATAATAATGAAGGAAATACCACGCTGATGTATGCACTTAAAGAAAAGGACTTTAAAATGATGAAGCTTCTCGTTGAAAGGGGAGTGAATATCAATGCGGCGAATTTAGCCGGAAAAACCGCTCTGGATATAGCAACTGACGAACTATGGGATGAACGGGCGGAATTTCTGAGAAAACTCGGAGCAAGCTGAAGTAAATAGAGGGTAGAGGCTTTGCTTCGCAGAGCACAAGTGACAAGTGCACAAGGCACAAGTGTGTAAGGAAAAAAGAAACACATCCGTAACCGGAAAATCGCTATTTCGCTTACCACTTTATATCTTCTGTTACAATCGTTTCACGCCGCACCCCAATCAAGATAGGGGACATGTCGTACTCCGCTGGAGTTCGTCTGTCCCGATGTAGAAGTACCAAGCGGAGAGTTGAGAATTGTGAAACAATTGTAAACTCTACGCAATGTTTAAAATCACACGAAAACATTCCCCACATATATTTTCCCATCATTCTCTTATTTTTATGTTAATTCTTCATTCTTCATTTCCCTCTATTAACCTCCAACCTCCAGCCTCTAGCCTCTACGAAGCATCATTGTTCATTGCCTTTCTTGCAAATATCCACCCTTTTTAGTACAATAGTACCGAATAATCAGGAGTAGATATGAAACGAAGTCAATATTTTATACCAACACAAAAGGAAGATCCTCAAGATGCCGAGATCGTTTCTCATAAGATAATGGTCAGAGGCGGCTATATTAGAAAACTTGCAGCAGGCGTATATACCCTTCTGCCATTGGGAATAAAAATACAAAAGAAGATCGAGAAGATCATAAGAAAGCATATGGACAAGATCGGTTTCCACGAGATCTTCATGCCGATACTTTCCCCAAGCGAGTTATGGAAGGAATCAGGCCGATGGGATGTATATGGGAAAGAGATGATGCGGATAAAAGACCGTCATGACAGAGACTTTGTTCTAGGCCCGACACATGAAGAAATAGTAACGGAGATCGTCAGAAAGAACGTCAAGAGCTATAAAGAACTCCCGATGTGCCTCTATCAGATACAGACCAAGTTCAGAGACGAGATCCGCCCCAGATTCGGTGTTATGAGAGGAAGGGAATTCACGATGAAGGATGCGTACTCTTTTGACGCAACGGAAGAGGGAGCAATTGAAACATATACGAAGGCAGAAAAGGCGTACAACAATATATTTACTGATCTGCAATTGGAGTATTCCGAGGTAGAAGCGCAATCAGGGCCTATCGGCGGCTCCACCTCCAAGGAATTCATGGTGCATGCCAAATCCGGAGAGGATCTGATCCTCGCCTGTAAATGCGGTTATGCCGCCAATGTCGAAAAAGCCGCGGGAATCGTGGAAAATCCTTCTGAGGATATGAAGGATATGAGCGCGGTTGACACCCCAAATGTCAAAACCGTTGAAGAGGTGGCTGATTTTCTCGATACTCCCAAGGAAAAGATAGTAAAGACCATACTGCTTCAGGTGAAAGGCAAAATATTGGGTTTTCTTATCCGTGGAGATAGAGAGATCAATCTTGATAAGTTGAGATCCTTCTTCAGAACAGACGACATAGACCTTGCGCTTGAGGACGATATCGTCAAGGCGACCGATGCTCCCATAGGCTTCGCAGGACCCGTAGGCCTTAAGGTTGAGAAGTTGTTCGCTGATACCTCAGTAGAGGGTATGTCCAATTTTGTGGTTGGCGGTAACAAGACGGATACACATCTGAAGAATGTCAATCTGGAGAGAGATGTTCAAGTCGCCAAATTCATCGACTGCGCTTATTGTCAAGAAGGTGATAAGTGCCCGAAATGCGAAGAGCTGCTGAGTAGTTTCAGAGGTATTGAAGTCGGACATATATTTGTACTGGGAACGAAATACTCCAAATCGATGAATGCCAAATTCCTTGACGAGAACGGTAAAAGCCTGCCATTTCAGATGGGCTGCTATGGCATCGGTGTCGGGAGGACTATGGCTGCTGTAATCGAACAGAAGTATAACAAAGAGAACGGAATGTACTGGCCTATGAAAATAGCGCCTTTCCATGTAGAGATATTGCCTTTAAATGTCAAGGATGATAAGGTACGGGGAAAGGCGGAAGAACTCTATAAGAAGCTTATATCCATGAATTACGATGTGATTATTGATGACCGCGATCTAAACGCCGGAATAAAATTCGCTGAATCCGACCTTCTTGGAGTACCATACAGGGTAGTTGTGGGAAGGAAATTCCTGGAATCAGGCAAGTTGGAGCTTCTGAACCGGTCAACATCTCAAAAATCGGATATTGACGAAGATAAGCTCTTTGAAAATATCCCAAGGGCCTGATGATGCCGGAAATTACCGATATCTTTTCAAATTCCCGTTCTGAAAGGCGTTTTGACCCTAAAAAGGACTATTCCCTGTCTCTTGTGGAGAAGATCGTTACAGAGGCGGGCAAGGCCCCTTCGGGACTGAATAAACAGCCTTGGCTTTACTGTGCCGTTTCAAATAAGGATATTAGAACCAGGATCACCCTGGAATGTGAGAGTATCGAGACGGAATTCTATAATAAGATCAATACTAAGGCAAAAGAGGAATTCAATTCGATGGGCTGCAGGATCACTAAATCCTTTTTAAGCGACGCTCCGTTCCTCGTCTGTGTATTTTCACATAATTCCGCGCCATATCATGTCGAATCGACATGGTTGAGCATATCATGGTTCATTCTCGCTGCCAAAGCCGAGGGCTTAGCCACGCTTACATATACGCCGGACCGATTGGGATTTCTCAATGAGATATTAGACATCAGCCCCGATTATGAACCGCAGGTGATACTGCCATTGGGTTACGGGTTGACTTCGGGGAAGAAATCCCGAAAACCCGTAGAGGAGATAATGAAAATATATGACTGATTCTAGTAATCTGATTCATAAATACATGGTGAAGGGCATTTCCATCACCTCGCTGTTTCGATACCTTGACGAGTATTATTCGGAAGAGACATCAGATACAATACGCTCAAAGGTGAAGGATCATGATAAATTTCCCATCATGAACTCCGGCTGGTATCCTTATGAACTGTATATTGAAATACTTGAACTGATCGCAGCCGAATGCTTTAACGGCCAGCTCTCCTCCCTGGAAGCGCTTGGTGAATATTCTTCAAGAAATGTTCTAGAGGGGATCTATCACGCCTTTGTCGCAAGAAAGGATTTCATAAGATTTTTAACCAAAATATCCGTGCTCCACAAAAGATTCTACAATTCGGGTGACATGGAAGTGCGAATACTTTCTGACAATTCCGCTGAGATCCTTCTTAAAGGCGCTCCTGAATATGCCGAAGCGGATATCTATATAGCGGGTGGATTCTATGCTACCGCAGCCAAGGTATGCGGGCATCCATCCGCCAAATATGAGTTTAAAAGAGTAGTAAACGGTGTCAGATATCTTGTGAGTTGGTAAAACGCTTCGCAGTATCAAAGCGTTCAAGGTTCAAAGGTTCCAAGTTCAAAAGTTGAAAGGTGAAGAGAAGGGGATAAATTAGCAAAAGCGCTGCTGATCCAGAATAGTTTACCTTTTCTTCTCCTTCTATTCGTTTTTTTCTACTCTCTTTTCTCTGCTTCTCCCCCACACTCGAGCACGACGCAGCCGTGCGCCCAACCGAGAATTCCGGAAGGAGTGAGCGATCGTTA
>JAGLGN010000032.1 GCA_023144005.1 bacterium | reverse complement strand
TCATTTTTCCTCGAACATTCGTTCCCGCCTCTAAAAGCTCTAACGAACGCTCACTCAGACAATTGGATATTTTCGGCTTCGCCACCATTCATTCCTGCCGTTAAAAATGTCAATGTCGCTTAAATGGTTCAAAACTCTTTTGGGTTGGTCGCCCGGCGCTGCCGGGCTCCCGTTGAGCGGATGCGGGAGGGAAAATATAGAAGTGGAGAGTGTCATCCAGAGGGAGTTGGCGACCGTGGGATCCAGTTTTATTTCATCCCGACTTTTCCCCACTGCGCACTTCGTACCCCGTACCTCGAAGAGATGGATTCTTCAGTCGCTACCGCTCTTTCAGAATGACAAATATAATACTTACCGGTTCTCACAATATTCCTTCTCCACTGGTACACTTGTCCCTGGGTCCACTGGGTCCACTGCGAAGCGTCATTGTCATCGGATTTATGAATTAGAGCACACTAGAAAATAAAGGGAAATATCCCTGTAATACTTGACTTGTCGCATGATATCGTATATAATAAATAATAATAAACCTTTTAGGGGGCCTATATGAACGAAGAACTCCAAAATCTGCTCGACCTTGTAAGGGGAGACCCCTCTCCGAGAAATTACTCAAAGCTTATTGAAAACTACAGACAAGGCGAAGATTATGAAAATGCTGTTAAGTATGCCGATGAATGCCTGGAAGAATTTCCCGGTGATCTTAAGACAATGCTTGTCAAGGGAAAGGTGCTGATAGAAGCTGCCCAATTGGAAGACGCGGAAGAGGTATTCCTGAAGATCCTTGAGAATAAACCCACCCATTACATGGCGAATCAACAGATCGCCCGTGTCTATAAAGAGATGGGCAACCTTTCAGATGCCTTGAAGCATCTTGAGGTTATTTATGAAGAGAATCCGGATGATGAGCTGGTTGAAGAGGAATTGAAGGAACTCCGCGCAAAGGTTTCTGAAAAGGGCGATGAACCCGAAGAATCCTCAGATGCCGAGATCTACACCGTTGCCAATGCCCGATTGTACGAGGAGAAGGGTAAAGAAGATAAGGCAAAGGAGATCCTGGAGAAAATATTGAGCAATGACGCTGATAACGAAGAGGCGAAAGATATGCTGCAGCACCTTGAATCACCTGAGGATGAGGGAGACGAAGCCGAGGGTGATGATGTAGAGGATAAATTCGCTGACCTCTTTGATGAAGGTGATGAACCGGAAGAAGCTGCGGATGCCGATGGCGGTTTTGACGATATCTTTGGTTCTGATGAAGCCCCAAAGGAAGAGCAGGCCGCATCCGAGGAAGGTGACTTCGGCGATATTTTCGAAGAAGAAGCCAGTGATGATGTTACAGATCAGGACGATACTGAAACCGATAGCGGCGATAAGGACGCGGCCGGTAAAGGCGACGACGCATTTGATGATATCTTTGGAGCAGATCCCGAAAGTTCGGATGATTCAAAAAAGGATGTCTTCTCATCCACTCCCGAAGCCCCCTCTTCTGACGAAGCATTCGATGATATCTTCGGTGAAGGTTCAAGTGAAGACGCGGAAGATGATATTTTTGCTTCTCCCGATACGGCTGAAGAGTCAAAGGATAGCGAAGAAGATGATATCGAGGATATTTTTGGAGCGGATGAAGATTCAGCAGAAGTGTCAGCAGGAGATATTGAAGATATTATAGAGGACGAAGAGCCCTCCGATACAGAAGTGGAAGAAGAAGCGGAAGAGAATGTAGACGCTCTTTTTGGAGAAGACGAAGCTGACGGATCCTCTGAAGAAGAGAGTGTTGAAGCGGAAGATCTCTTTTCAGAAGAGGATGAAGTTTCTGAAGAAGATGACGCTTTAGAGGATATATTCGGATCAGATGAAGAAATAGAAGCGGATGTGGAAGAACCGGCGGAAGAAGAATCGGAAGTAGAAGAACCGAAAGAAGAAACAGAGGATGAAGAAGTAGACGAAGAGTTAGAAATAGAGGAAGAAACGGCAGACGAAGAATCAGTAGAAGAAGAACCGGAAGAGGATGAAGAAGTAGTTGAAGAAGAAGAAGTAACAGAAGAAGAAGTAGCAGAGGAAGATATCTTCGCAAGCGAAGAATCCGAGGATGAGGATGCCGACGATGAGGATCTCTTTGACAAAGTCACAGACGAAGATGAAACTGATGACGAGGAGGCCACAGAAGAGCCCTCCGAAGAAATTGCTGCTGAAGAAGACGGTGACGAAGAAGAACTTGAGCTTTCTGAGGAAGCGGAAGTTTCCGAGGATGATGAGGACGAGGAAAATGTGTTCGCCGCCTCTGATGATGATGAAGTTACTCTGGAAGAGGAGCTTTCTCCCGAGGGCGATATAATCGAAGATACCCAGGACGAAGACCTTGAGGAAACCGAAGATGAAGATACGGTGGACGAAGATGATGAAGAGGAGGTTGATGAGGCCTTGGATTCGATCTTCGCGGCATCTGAATCTGATGAAGATGATGATTTTGAAGGCGGCGAATCTGAAGAAACCGTAATATATTCTCCCGATCAGAAACCCGGTGAGCTTCTTGAGGATACGATGACAGAAGAACCAGAGGAAGAAGCGGAAGAAGAAGCAGAGGAATCATATGACGACTCTTCTGAAGAAGAAGAAGAAGAAGAAGAAGAGGAAGTGGAAGAAGAGGAAGTGGAAGAAGAGGAAGTGGAAGAAGAGGTTTCTGAGGACGATGTCGAGGAAGAATCGCTTGAAGTTGAGGCCGAGGAAGAAATAGTAGACGAGATACAGCAAGAGGAATCAGTTGAAGAGCCCGCTGCTGTTATATCCAGCCCGCAGACGGCTGTCTCTGCCATTCCTATGTATCTGGCCAATAGAGTTGGAGGAAAGTTGGAATCTATCGAAGATCTCATGTCTAAGCTCAAAGGTTTTGAGGGAGTGAATATGGTATTTATCGTCAGCGAAGACGGTTTGATCATTTCTTCAGATACAGGAGATTCCGATATTGATATCAATAAATTTGCCGCACTTTTCGCGGAGATCCAGCAGAAAAAGAATGAGATGGCTTCTCTGCTTTCAGCCGAAGATGTTCAGGAAGGCACTGCTACGCTTGGTGGGATTAAAACATTTTTCATCAAGGATACATATGGATATCTTGTCCTCGCAGGCGAGGCATTTATCCATTCACCCAGCATTATTCCTATAATGAGGTTCCTTTCGGAAAAAGTAAAAACCAATGGTATACTATAGGAGACGCCTGGACAAACTCCGGAAGCTTTATCCGGACTCGTTATTTATTTTCAGGGACAATGTTTCCCGGACTTATTTAACGGGATTCCGTTCCAGTGAAGATGGAGACGGCATTTTAGCTGTTTTTCCTGATCACGCCGAGCTTCATATCGATTCCCGCTATATTGAGGATGCCAAAAAGGGCATTCAAGAGGCCAAGGTCATCCTTGCTTCAACTTATGCGGCCGCATTCTCTGATATTGCGGAAAGAATGTCAAAGCTTTCTCCGAAAAATGTGATATTCGATCCCGACCGGATCACATACAGCGGCTACAGAAATCTGAGGAAGGTCTTTTCAAAGATCAAGATGAAACCGGTTCCCGGCCTACTTTCACCTTTGAGGGTGATCAAGGACAATGAAGAAATAGCAAAGATAACGAGAGCGGTTGAAATCGCAGAAAAGGCGTTCTATGAAACAATAAAATCTGTGAAGCCGGGCATTTCCGAAAAGGATCTTGAAGCAGAACTTGAATATCAGATCAAGTCTGCGGGCGGTGAGCGTTCCGGCTTTGAGATAATTAGCCTTTTCGGCCCCAGAGCTTCTTTGCCTCACGGTGTACCGAGCCGTGATGTTAAATGCAGGGAAAAAGAGATCATCCTTCTGGATTTCGGCGCTGTTTATGAACATTACAATGCTGATATCACCCGTACCTTTTTTCTGGGCCAACCGACTCAGAAGATGAAGGAGGTTTACCTCACAGTCCTAAGGGCTAATCAGAGCGTTATAGAGAAAGTCAAAAAGGATGTATCCTTTAAGAAAGTTGATGAGATCGCCAGAAAAGAGATCGTATCAGCCGGATACGGAAAATATTTTACGCATAGCCTTGGTCATGGCCTGGGGCTTGAGGTTCATGAACAACCCTGGCTTTCGCCTCGCGCGGCAAGAGGGCGGCTTAAGCCGGGAATGGTGTTCACTGACGAACCAGGGATCTATTTGCCAAATGAATTCGGCGTTCGAATTGAAGACGATCTTTTGATCACGGATGGCGGTGCTGTCGCATTGTCCTCCGGGATAACAAAAGAACTGACCATAATTTAGGAGGTAGTTGTGACTACATCGAATGATTTCAAAAACGGCATGGTCATCAAGATGAAGGATGTCCTTTTTACCGTTGTTGAGTTCATGCATGTAAAACCCGGAAAGGGTGGAGCATTTGTTAGAAGTAAGTTGAAGAATCTCCTGACGGGCGCGGTGATCGAAAAAACATTCCGATCCGGCGAAAAAGTTGAGGCCGCTGTGGTGGAGCGAAGGGATCTGGAATACTCCTATCACGATGGCGATAATTATGTTTTCATGGACACACAGACCTATGAGCAATACCTTTTAAATGATGAAGTTATCGGTAACACCGCCAATTATATTATTGCGGGCGGCAAGATCACCGGTTATTTCTATCAAGAGCGGATAATCATGGTGGAACCCCCGATCCATGTTGCTTTGAAAGTTGCGGAAACCCAGCCGGGTATCAGGGGGAATACTGTTTCCGGAGGAAGTAAGCCTGCGACCTTGGAGACCGGCCTTGTAGTTACGGTTCCTCTTTTCATAAATGAAGGGGACAATATAAAAGTTGATACAAGGAGCAATTCATATGTTGAAAGAGTTTAGGGAGAGTATATGAAGATAGATGATATTGAAAAGATCATTCAGATGCTAAAAGATTCGGACATCAGTGAACTTACCATTGAACAGGAAGGTGTTAAATTCAGCCTGAAGCGTGATCTGATAACCCACGGCGAGGTACTGTCAAAACCGGCCGAGGTATTGATCCAGTCAGGGCCGACTCCCCAAGTCGTTGAAGCACCGGTTTCAAATGCCCGTTTTATTAAAGCAAAGATGCCGGGCACTTTTTACAGTACCCCTTCTCCGGAATCACCTGATTATGTGAAGGTGGGGGATACCATCAATGACGACACCGTTGTTTGTATAATCGAGGCGATGAAGATCTTCAATGAGATCAAAGCCGAAATGAGCGGGAAGATCGTTAAGGTTCTGGTCGAGAGCGGCGAAAGTCTGGAATACGACCAGCCTATTTTTGAGATCGAGTAGACAGGAGAAATCATTATGGAAGAGAAGAAAGATAACAAGAAGAAGGTCAATCCGGAAGATCTATTTGCGGAATTCATTAAGGATAATCCCCTTAAGAAGGGTGAAGCAAAGGAAGAGAAGAAGGAAGAAGCTCCTGTTTTAAAGAAAGAGGAGCAGAGGCCGATCATAGAGGAAGAAGAGGAATATTTATCCCCGGAGGAAACGGAGAGCTATGAAGAAGAGGAAATAAAGATCCTCGCCGGTTTCCTGCAGGATAGGTTCCTGATCTCCACCGCCATCGAAAAGGGTTTCAAGCCGTTTCTGCTGAGATCGAAACTGTCGAGAATAGTCTGTAATGTCATCTTTGAGTTCTTTGACAGTAAAAGAGAGGATTCGGTCATTGATTATGAATCCATAAAGAACGAACTGATCCCTCGTAACTATTATACCATTGAGATGCAGAAATTCTACACCAAATTAAGGAATGTGGATCCACCGCAGCTTTCGCAGGTAATGACTTATATTGAGATCATGAAGATGAGGGCTGGTAAGGATAAGCTGAAAGAAGTTCGCGAAAAAATAGAGGAATATCTTCTCTCCACATCATCAAATAAGATCGATGTCGCTGATTTTGCCGGTAAACTGGGGCATCAGCTGATCTCTCTGCAGAAGATGCAATTCCATGAAGTTATCATGCCCATGAAATACAATCTGTACGAATTGGAGAGTGAGATCAGAACGAGAAAAGAAGAATTGCTGGACGGAGTGATGGGTTACTCCATAAAACCCTTCAATACACTCAATAAGGTACTTTCCGGCTTGAGAAAGGGATTCTATTACGGTTTATTGGGCGCGCCCAGAAGGGGCAAGACCAATTTCTCTCTTGCCATAGCCTCTCATGTCGCTGCACAAAACAAGATCCCCGTTCTTTACTATTCCTGGGAACAGACGCAGCGCGTTCTTACTTTGAGAATTCTATCCAAAGAGAGTTTGGTGAATCCCACCGTGCTCCAGACCAAGAATATCATGGAAGATAAACTTATCAAGAATAAATTCATAAAGGGATGGCATTCAACAGAAGCTTTCATGAACTATATTTTCCTGATCGAAGGCGGTCAGAGAGAGAATTTTGAAAGGATAGAATCTCATGCCTACAATGTCCTCCATGAATTTGAGACAGATGAGATAGCGATCTTCATAGATTATCTTCAGAAGATGCCTCTGGAATCTCATATCACCGATCCTCAGACCAGGATCAATAGGATATCTTCGGGCCTTTCTGAACTCTCACTTTCCTTGAACTGTCCGATCTGGGCGATCTCTTCCTTGGACAGGGAAGGGTGTAAGCTTGATGAAAAAGAAAGTTATGAGCGCCCTACAATGCATAATACCACCGGTTCCGGAGATATTGAATATGATCTTGATGTTGGTATGATACTCACCAAGGATTGGGGAGATACACAGGAAATGATGCAGCAGTTGAGGGAGATCGCTAAGGCAAAGAGCATCCCGAGTGAGAAAATACCCAAGATCGATGTGATCAATCTTCATATTGACAAGAACAGGGATTCGCCTCCGGGAATGTCCAATGTGATCCAATACCTTTTCTTTGTTGAGATCAACAAACTTATTGAAGTCGGTTTCAAGAACCTTGAAGAGACACACACATACGCCAAGCTTCAGAATATTATTAAGAAGCTTATTAAAAGTAGAATACTTTGGGGTGAATTCGCGCATCTGCTTCAGGAATACAATATGATGAAGATCGAGGGTTTTGAGTAGAATGGCAAAGATCAAAAAGGTTCTGATAGCCAATAGAGGCGAGATCGCTTTAAGGGTGATAAGGAGCTGTAAAGACCTTAAGATCCCGACAGTTGCCGTATTCTCTACGGCAGATAAGAATTCTCCGCATGTCGCATTTTCCAATGAAGCGATATGCATAGGCCCTCCTGCTTCAAAGAGCAGTTACTTGAAGATCCCTTCCATTATTACCGCCGCGGAGATAAGCGGTGCCAATGCGATCCATCCGGGCTATGGATTTCTTGCCGAAAATGCGGAATTTGCCAAGATCTGTGAAGAGAGTAATATCATCTTTATCGGCCCCTCCTCTTCCATAATCGGTTTGATGGGAAATAAGTCGGAAGCAAGAAAGACAATGACCAGTGCCGGTGTCCCTGTGGTCCCCGGCTCTAAGGGAAATATTGACTCTTTTGAGGACTTGAAGAAGATCGTTAAGAAGATAAGATATCCCATAATAATAAAGGCCTCTTCAGGCGGCGGCGGGAAAGGCATGCGCATTGTGCGCAATGACGGGGAACTGAAAAACAATTTCGAGATGGCAAAGAGTGAATCGCAAAATGCCTTTAATGACGCATCCGTATATGTTGAGAAATATATAGAGAACCCTCATCATATTGAGGTCCAGCTTCTTGGAGATAATTACGGTAATATCGTTCATATTGGCGAAAGGGACTGTTCTATGCAGCGCCGCCACCAGAAGATCGTGGAAGAATCTCCTTCTCCTATCCTTGATGACGAGAAGAGAAAAGCGATTCTGGAGATGGCCATCAAGGGTGCCAGAGAAGTGAAATACAACAGTGCCGGTACCATGGAGTTTATCGTTGACAAGGACTTGAATTTCTATTTTATGGAGATGAATACACGCATTCAGGTTGAACATACTGTTTCAGAAATGAGGAGCGAGATGGACCTGATCGCTAAGCAGATCCGTATCGCTGACGGAGAAAAACTGAAAATTAAGCAGAAGGATATCAATCTCCGCGGCCACGCGATCGAAGTGAGGATCAATGCCGAGAATCCTTCCCAGGGCTTTATGCCTAGTCCAGGAAAGATCAAAAAGCTCAATCTCCCTGGAGGATTTGGAATAAGAATCGATACATTTGTGCATGCTGGATATGAGATACCGCCGCATTATGATTCAATGATAGCCAAATTGATCGTATACGGAGAGACCAGATATTTAGCCATCAACAGATTAAACCGCGCTCTGGATGAATTTTATATTGACGGGATAAATACGAATATTTCCTTTTTGAAGGAATTGGTCAACACTCCCGCCTTTTTGCAGGGTAATTATAACACCCATTTTGTTGAGGAATTTCTCTCAGGGAAGAATTAATATAGAAACTCTGATAATTGTCATCGTCCTTACTCTCTTTATCATAATCACTATCGTGGTATTGAGCAGAAAGAACAAATATGACACAAGTAAATTCATAGTTTCCCAATCATATTATATGGAGGATACGGGGATATTCAATATTGTCCTGAATTACATCAAAGACAATAATTCCCTTCCACAGGGAGTTGACAATAAATCATTCTACACATACTTCCTTAAGTATATCTCCCGCCCCGGCACTGAAGAGATATTTGCTCTTCTGGACAGTGTACTGAAGGTTGTTCCAATGGACGACCCTAATATATTGGAGAAGTATCTCGATTATTTTTACCGTTCCGACTTCAATAATTTTTACGCATTTCTAAATGTTCTCAACTCGCATGAATGCCTGAAGGAAACGCTTTCTGAAGAGCAGTACAACAATTATGTGAATTCCCGGATCAAGAATCTGAAGAAGGAGGAATTCGCATCATTTTCTGACGAAGAAATACGATTTTATGAAAAATTCGCTGAAGAGAATATCTCCCGGACCATCGTTATCAAGTTGGGGGATATTTTCTTTGAGAAAAACGATCTTGATAATGCGCTGAAGTATTATGAAAGCTCTTTGAGTCTGAAACAGGAACATGATAAATTGTACAAGAGTACCCTTAGAAAAGTCTCTCATGTCTATGGAATATTTGAATCGATATCATATTCCCTTTATTATATTGCCCTTCTCCATATCGTGGACCCCTCCCATAAACTTGCGGAGGAGGAGCTCAAAAGATCTTTGAAACATCATCATTTGAGCAGTTACTACGGAGATATTATCGAGAAGGTCAAATTAGGCCGCGAAGAATTTGTACTATATGTTAAGGACATTTTTGATAAGAGAAATCTGGATTTTAATTAGAGGTAAATTATGGCATTGAAATTAGGCGAACTGCTGGTTATTAATAACATCATAAAAAAGGAAGAGCTTTTGCAGGCATTGAAGGTGCAGAAACAATCCGGCAAGAAGGTTGGCTCTATACTGGTGGAGTTAGGATATATCACAGAAGATATCCTTCTTAAATTCCTTACCGATAAATTCGGAGTTTCTACCATTGATCTGAATAATTTCCATGTCCCGGATAATGTCCTTCAAATAATGCCGCAAGATTTCTGCCTTGCCAATAAAGTACTTCCAGTGGATAAATTTGCATCGAACCTGTCAATAGTTATGATCGACCCTCTTGATGAAAGCCTGAAGGCGAAGATAGAGTCAATGACAGGATTGAAGGTTGACCCTCTGGTGACATCAGAACACTCATTGAGCGAAGCCCTGAAGAAATATTATCCGTCAAATTCTGCGGCAGAATCGATGAAGACAGAAGTAATATCGCATATAGAGGAACCACCGCCCGCTGCCAATGCCGGATTCAATGATGATGATATCGATGCCATATTGGGTTTTGATTCGGAAGAGCCGACCACTGTGGATAAAACAGCTCAAATGATGCAGCAGACTCCGGCTCCGGCACAACAGCAGACTTATCAGCCATCCCAGGTACAGCAAAATACCGGCGTAGAGCCTTCGTATTTGGAAAAGGATGTGATCTCTCCTGAAATAGAGAAGTTGGGGAAGCAGAACCGATTATTGAAAGATAAATTAGAGGAATTGAAAAACGGCATTACGAAGATCGTTCAGAACTTCAATGCGGTAAAATCAGAGATTCAGAAGCGTTTGGGCGTTATCGACGGATACAATAAGAAGTTGAAACCACTTGAAGGTACATACGATAAATTTCTCGACGGGATGAAGAACTTCTATTCCAAGTACCAGGAAATGCTGGAAGAAGTAAAAACGATCAAGATTGATATTGCCAAGGAAAAAGGCGAGATCGTCAATCTAAAAAAAGATCTTGATAAGGATATGGGCCAACTCGAAAAAGTGAGAAAGGAATACTCTGGTTTTAGTGAGATCCTGGACGAGGAAAGGAAAAAACTGGAAAAGGGACTGAGAGACAAGAAGGTAAAGAAATACCTGCATTCAAGAATATACAATGATACTTATGCCGGAGAGGATTTCGAGGATATCAAGGAAGGGGCCAGAAAGTTCTATTTTCAAAGCATTCTCTTCAGAAATATCTTCATGGGCCTTATTGTGATCCTGCTTGCCACGAACGTATATCTTATTATGAAGGGCGGATTTCCTGCGGGCCCCTCAACACCGAAGATCAAGAAAGAAGCTAAGCCGAAAGTAGATAAGAAAGCCCTAAAGAAAGCGGAAGCTGAAAGGCAGGCTGAACTCGAAAGGCAGACAGAATTAGATGCTCAGGCGGAGCTTGATGAACAGACAGAATTAGATGCTAAGACGGAGCTGGACACGCAAAAAGAATTAGATGCTCAGGCGGAGCTGGACAGACAGGCAGAATTAGATGCTCAGGCGGAACTGGACAGACAGAAAGCTACTGACGCTCAGGCGGAATTGGACAGAAGGAAAGCCGCTGATGCCAAGGCGGCAAGAGATAAAAAAGCGGCCGATGACAGAAGGCGCGCTGCCGCAGCGGAGAAAAAACGCAAGGAAGATGAGGCCCGTCGTGCTGCTGCCGCCAAGAAAGTGGTTTATGAATACAAGATAAAGATCGTTTCCGGGACAAGGGCAACTGTTGATGATATGAAAGATGAGATGGAGAGTTATGGCGTTGAGAAACTCTATATTTCAAAAAGCGGCAGTAATTATATCCTCTATTCCGGCCCGTATTCTTCGGCCAGCGAAGCAGCACCATTTTCTGATATGATGATGGAATTCGGGTATGAACCTACGGTGGTTAAGGTCCAAAAGTGATCCGAGCCGGTCTTTTTCTGCTTGTACTTTTAATGGCTTTTGCCATGAATGCTTTTTCCGATAATTGGACGGTCATGATCTATTTGAACGGGGATAATAATCTTGAGGAATACGCTATAACGGATTTTATGGAGATTTCCTCCGCGATCGGAACTTCACCCAATGTGAATATCGTTTGTCAATTTGACAGACACCCCGGATATGACAACGCATACGGCGATTGGTCGGATGCCAGAAGGTTTTACATGACCACCGATATGACCCCTTCTCCTGAAAACGCGATTCTTTCTCTCGGAGAAGTAAACATGGGTTCGCCTGCGGTATTAAGCGATTTCATCAAATGGTCAGTATCATCATTTCCCGCAGACAATTACGCCTTGATCCTCTGGGATCATGGAAATTCCTGGTACCGTTTTTCGGGATCGGATCTCAGTATTGATGAAACGAACTCGGATTCTCTATCTATCGCCGGCGGGGAAATGAGGCAGGCATTATCTGACTCGGGCATTATCTTATCGCTTCTGGGTATCGACGCCTGTATCAGTTCTACCATGACCCTTGCATCTGAAGTAAACGGATATGCCGGTTTTATTGCCGCGAATGAGGATTATCTCTCATCCTATGGATGGAATTATTCTCCCGTAATAAATGCAGTATTTGATGAAGATGGAGTGATATCCCCCGAGGAATTGGGATTATCCTTCTGCCGGGAATTCTATCGGCATTATGAGGACAATGCCGCTTCTGTTGAGTGGAACTCAATGTCACTGCTTCGTATGTCCGCCTATCCAGCTATCGTTAGCTCATTTAATCTTTTTTGCTCAGCGCTCCTGTCAGACATGGAGTTACCCCTCAACGATACCGATCGCCTGAATAAGGACCGGCTTATGGATGTTTTGCATGAATACGAACTATGGAACAATCGAGGAAATTCAGATATGGGAAATGTTCTTGGAGCTATCTCAGAGGATACCGCTTCTTTTTCGCTGATGGTTAATACCTCTGCTTCTGATGCTCTTTTACAATATGAGATATTTGTATCAACATCTTTAGGAGAGCACCTGACCTCTTCTTATAAAGAGGTCCCGTCAACCGGCATAACGATCAATTATATAAATGATCCCGCGTATTTGGAATCATTGACCTCTTCTGATCTCTTATGGGACGAGATACTATTTTATAAGAATTCTTCGGAGGGTTTTGAAATATCTCCAAATCCCTGCACGGGCATCTTCTCGATCTCGGGGCTTTATTCGAACGATACGGTGCGGATATTCACGATAGCGGGCAGCCGTTTCATCAACCGATCTGATTTTGAAACGAACAAATGGGATGTTGACCTCAGTAAATATCCGGATGGGATCTATATCATTTCGATATTTTCTCCGGTAAGGAGAGAGACCTATAATTATAAATTAGCAAAGGTGGCTAAATGAAAAAGACATATCTGTATTCCAAACTTCATATGGGAGTTGTAACTGATTCACAGGTAGGATATGATGGTAGTATTACTATTGATAAAGACCTGATGGAAAAGGCAGGTATTGACGAATATGAAAAGGTCCTGGTTGTCAATGTGAGTAATGGGAACCGCTTTGAAACATATGCCATTCCCGGAGATAAAGGCGTGATCATCCTCAATGGAGGCACAGCTTTATTGGGTAAAAAGAGAGATAGCGTGATCATATTTTCATTCTGTCAATTAGATAAAAATGAAATGAAGGGCCATTTTCCGACAAAGATCTTTTTGGATGAAAAGAATCGGATAAGCAGAATTCAGGAGAAGTAGATGATCAGGAATTTCAAGGAACTTGAGCGCACGGTCAGAGGAAGTAAGAATATTTTGGATGTTATTTTGGTTGCCGCTCATGATGAAGAGCCATTAAAGGGATTGTTTAAAGCTGTAAAGAGGGGTATCTGCAAAGGAGTTCTTGTCGGGAATAAGCGCAAGATCATTTCATTGCTGAAAAAAGAGGATATACCTCCTCTGATGTTTCGGATAATTAATAGTGATTCCGATGAAGATACGATCGCAAAAAGCACAGATCAGGTAAAGGAAAAATCCGATTCTCTTTTGATGAAGGGCCTGATACCTACTCCTCTGTTCATGAAGGGAGTTCTTTCCAAAGATACCGGGCTCAGAAAGAGCAGTCTGATAACGCATTGTTTTGTGTTTGAGAACCCCTTAGCCAAGAAATTCACGATTATAACAGATGGCGGCGTTGTCCCTTTTCCAGATGTGGAACAGAAAATCGCCATTATTGAGAATGGATCGGAATTGATGCATTCTTTCGGGTCCAGACGGGTCAAGGTCGCCCTGCTCTCCGCCTCTGAAAAAGTTTCAAAAAAAATACCATCAACACTTGATGCCGAGTCATTGAAGAGGCATTTTAAGGCGCGAAAGGATATTCGCGTTGACGGTCCTTTTGGTATAGATATTGCAATTTCAAAGAGGTCCGCAGAGCATAAAGGTGTGGATACCTTCCTGGCAGGTAGCGCGGATATTCTGCTTGCGCCTAATGTGGAGGCGGGTAATATGACCGCCAAAGCGATATTATATTTTGCTAAAGTACGTGCCGGCGGAGTGATATTGGGGGCGAGGATACCAATAATTCTGCTTTCACGGGCCGATGACGCAGAGGCCAAATTCAACTCCATTCTACTGGGAGTGCACCTGGCCTCAAGGAGAAGTATATGAAATGCAAAGTGATATTTGCGATAATGTTTTTAATGCTCCTAACCATAGGAGTGTATGCTGAAGAAACCCCTGTAGCCCCAAAGGATACGATACAGACAACTTCTGTTGCCGAAACCGTTCCAGAGCCGGTTGAAACCGAACAGGAGCAGATCAAACCCCTGCCGAAAGGAAGAAAGCCGGCCTTGAAAGAGAAAATTGAGGCAAAAGCGAAGAAGGATAAGATAGAATCCAAGAATCCCGCTATCCCATATGAATGGGGTACATTGATAAATGCGGAAAGTGTCAAAGACACTGGATACATCATCATGTATTTTATGGATGAAGAACTTAATATCCGAGTAGCGATCTGGGAGATGGGTAAAAAGAGGGTTCGCCTTTATAAGCTTCTGTTTTTTGAACGAGGAGTAGAACCCCTGGTACCTTTTAAGAAATAGACTTTATGCAGCCAATTGTTGATTATCTCGCTTCGATCGGATTGTCAGGCGAAGCCATAGTTATTCTCGTTTCGATGCTTCCGATCTTTGAACTGCGGGGAGGGATCCCTTTAGGTGTTTTCCTGTTCAAATTCGGTATTATAAAAACAGTGTTACTGTCGTTGACAGGAAACTTGGCAGTCATTCTTCCGGTTGTCTTACTTTTGGATCCTGTTTCAAAGTGGATCGAAGGCATCAACGGCGGGAACAATATATTAGAGAAATTAAGGCAAAAGGCCTTAACCAAATCGGCTCTGGTCCAGAAATTAGAGTTTGTCGGTCTGATGTTATTTGTATCCATCCCATTACCGGGCAGTGGCGCCTGGACGGGAGCGCTTATATATTTCTTTTTGAAATTGGATAAGAAGAAGTCAATTGTCTTTATTGCTTTGGGTGTCTTCATTGCCTCAATAGCAGTGGGTTTATTGACTTATTTAATTGATATTGGTATAATCAAAAATGCTGGATTTTTTTTGAAAGAGATCGGGGTGTAGCGCAGTTGGTAGCGCGCTCGGTTCGGGGCCGAGAGGTCGCTGGTTCGAATCCAGTCACCCCGACCATTTATGGAGTAAAACTATGAGCAAGATAATCGGAGTTGTCGGAAACAGCGTTCCCCTAAAAGAATATGAGAAAATCGCCGAAGATTTAGGTGCTTTGATCGCTGAGAAGGGCTGGATCCTCGTGTGCGGCGGCCTTGGCGGCGTCATGGAAAGTGTAGCGAAAGGTGCCAGAAGCAAGGACGGCCTTACGATTGGGATATTACCCGGATCCGATAAGAAAGATGCGAATCCGCATATCCAAGTTCCCATCTTAACTTCAATGCAGCAGGCGAGGAATGCGATCATCGTTAGAACTGCCGATATCGTTATTGCCGTCGGCGGGGGTTTGGGAACATTATCGGAGATCGCGATGGCTCTTAAGATCAATAAGCCTGTGATCTCGATCAGCTCGTGGGATGTGGATGACAAAGTGATCAAAGTCAATGAAGCTCAGGGTGCGATCACCGAGGCAGAAAAAATATTCAGTTCCAGAAAAAAGTGAATTTAGCTGCGCTTCTATTTATTCCCCTTGTCTTTTCTTCATGTTCCCTGATCGGAAGATCAATGGTCACTGAAAATAATAAGACAACAATTCTGGCGGCAAAAAAAGAAGCCAGAGAGGAAATTGAGAAGATTGTGATTCCAGACAAGAACTATGCGGTTCACAAGGTGAGAAAAGGGGAGACCCTCTACCGTATCAGTAAGAATTTCAAGGTGCCCATAGAGGATATCGCGGAGTTCAATTCTATTGAAGATGCCACGAAAATATCAGTGGGGCAGGTCTTGCGTATTCCAGGCGCCGGGTCATTTTCAACTGCCGAGAAGCCCTTGCCCGGCGCAAAGCTTTCCAACGGGGGAGACTCTTTCTTGAGGTCATGGCCTTTACATAATGTTGACAGAAAAAGCGTGATCCGGAAATTCGGCAGGATATACAATGAAGAATTAGGGATCTTCACGAATAATAATGGAATAGATATCAAACCCCGGACAAAGGAGATCATAGCCGTAAATAACGGGGTGGTAACATATTTGGACTTCCTTAAGGGTATTGGCTTAATGGTCGGATTTCAGGTCGATGCCGAATATTACGTCTTCTACTATCCCTGCGAGGAAGTTAAAGTGAAAAAGGGTGAGAAGATCGTTACCGGACAGGTAGTTGCTAAGGTGAGCGGCGAGATCCTTCACTTCGAAGTGAGAAAAAAGAAGCTTCCGCTGAACCCTCTACTGTTCTTACCATGAGAAAATATGGATATTGAAGATAAGCTCTTAAAAATATATTTTCGTGAATTGAAGGATTACAAACCGTTCACTTCCGAAGAAGAGTATGAGTATTTTGTAGAGTACAAGAAGACAGGTGATCATGCTCTTAGAGAAAAAATCATCCTTCATAATCAACGACTTGTAATAATGGTCGCAAAGAAGTACTTCAGATTGCGGGGGATCAGTAAATTGGATATCCTTTCTGAAGGAGTTTCCGGCATGCTCAAAGCCATCGATCATTTTAAACCTGAGAAGCATTTCAAATTTTCTACATACGCATATTTTTGGATCAAGGCGTATATAATCAATTTCATCGATAAGAACGCGCGAATAGTTAAGATCCCGATATATATTCTTGATTTTCGCGTGAAAGTTATGAATTATATCGACGAGTTCTTTCACGAGCATGAGAGAAAACCAACAACGAAAGAGATCGCAAAGCAATTTGACATGGAAGAAGAGAAGTTTCTGCATCAATTAAATATTGTTCAAAATGAATATTCGATGTCATTCAAGATAGATAATGATAGCGAGGATTTCATTAATTATCTCACGCTTTCCCGCGACAGCGCCTCATTTTACGAAGAAGAGGACAGAAAGGATAAGAGTGAATATGTGTCGAAGATGATCTCATCCTTAAAACCGAAAGTTAAGCAGGCCATTTCATTGCGTTTTGGGCTGGATGGCCATGCCTTTCGAACTCTTGATGAGGTTGGGACCATTATGAGCCTTTCGAAAGAAAGGGTTAGACAGATCATCAATAAGGGTGTAGGAATAATACAAAGCAATTTAAATATTGAAAAGGAGAGGCATATGGAAGAATTATCATCTTTGATCAGAGATGTTCCGGATTTCCCGAAAAAGGGTATAGTATTCAAAGATATCACTACTCTGCTGAAGGATCCTGCGGGTTTTAAAAAGGCAATTGATGCCATGAAAGATGTTCTGGCAAATGTTGAGTATGATAAATTGGCTTCGATCGAATCCAGGGGATTTATCTTTGGCGGCGCACTGTCGTATCTTTTGGACAAACCCTTTATTCCCGTGAGAAAGAAAGGGAAGCTCCCCGCTGAGACCATTTCTGAGAGTTATTCCCTTGAATACGGGGAAGACACATTGGAGATGCACAAAGATGCCATAAATAAAGGTGATCGATTCTTGATCATAGACGATCTTCTTGCTACAGGCGGAACCGTAGGTGCTGTGAAGAAAATGATCGAAAAAAATGGTGCAAGTGTGGTCGGGGCTTTGTTCTTAGTGGAATTAAAATTCCTGGAAGCCCGGAAAAAACTTGACAATCTGGAGATATTCACTATAATAGAATACTAAAAATGGGATACCCTGGTAGCTCAGTGGATAGAGCAACGGATTCCTAATCCGTAGGTCGGTGGTTCGAATCCACTCCGGGGTGCCATTTCTGTGTTGAAATTAACACCTAATTATATTATAATCTAGTCATGGGGAATATTTTAAACTTCAATGTTCAGGACCTTTTCGTTCTAGCGGTCAAATATCTGACAGAATCCATTGACGCGAAAGATAAATATACCTCCGGACATTCAGACCGCGTAAGACTCTATGCGGTTAAAGTAGCCGAGTACATCGGCCTTTCTAAAAATGAAATATCCACCGTATATCTTGCTTCTCAGCTTCACGATGTCGGTAAGGCAAAGATCTCGGAGCATGTATTGAAGAAAAAAGGGATTTTAAGCAGAGAAGAGACATTAGAAATGGAAAAACATGTTATCTATGCGCAGCACATCCTTTCAAAACACCCCCTTCTACAGGAAGTCAATATCATTGTCAAGCATCATCATGAGAGATGGGACGGCAGCGGTTATCCGGGCGGTCTGACCGGAGAAAATATTCCCTTAGTATCGAGAATAATCGGCATTTGTGATTCCTATGACGCGATGACCACAAATAGGGTCTATCGCCGCAGAAAGCGCGATTCAGATGCCGTTAGAGAGCTGATCGCCCATAAAGGCACATTGTACGACCCTAAGCTTGTTGATGCCTTCGTAATTCTATTTAAAGAAGGTGAAATAGAGTTCTTAAAAGGGATGAATTTCAGCAGGGGATTCGAGACCAATGCCTGGGGAGAGGCGGTTAAGCTATTTAAAAGAGCGGAGAAAAAATTTAAAGACCCCGAAAGAAAGTATTCAATTGAATTGAAAATGCTCGAGATCCACAATAAGATGAAGCAATTAGACCAGTCCCTTTTGACGATACGGAAACTGGAGCAGTTATCCAGCGAGTACGGGATCGCCATCAATGATAAATTCTTGAATGAAAACGCGCTCTACCACTATTATAAGAAGGAATTTGATGAGGTGATCAATATTTCGGAGATGATCCTGTCGAATCGGCATATATCTCCTCTGGAGCACGCCCGCGCATTGAGGCATCTGGCGATGAGCTATTGGAAGCTGAATAAGAAAGAGGCGGCATTGGTTGAGATGGCCTATTGTGAAGAGATATACAAGGAATTGTCAGGCACATTGATGCTGGTGCATGATAAGAATTACTCCATCGGCTTAAAGTACTTTGAGCTTCTGGATGAGAATTACCAGCTCTATGAGGAGATCTCTCTGAACTTAGCCAAGATGTATGATGTTCAAGCCAGGATACAATTCGATCTTGGCGGTTTTAATAAGGCCTTGAAATATTATGATCTTTCTCTTGACCTGAAACATGATCTGGACGATTCCTATGGCTTGTCCATATCTCACGGCGGCAAAGGAAAACTTCTCAGCGTGATGGGGCGCTATGAGGCTGCCGAGCAGAACTTCCTTATGAATTTGAGAACATCTCGCAATTTAGAGATAAAAAGAGGGATATATCTGGTAAATCTGGAAAGGGCGAAGAATTTTATCCGTTGGGGAAAATTGAGAAAGGCAAGACCTATTATTTCTGATCTTAAGAAACAGTTTGATCCTACCTCTGAGATCATATTGGCGCTTGCTACGATCGACCTTCAGGAAGGCAATATGGAGAAGATGGAGAAAAAATTAGATCAGGTGGATCCAAAAACTCTGAAAGATCCACGATGCCTGATAGAATACTATCACCTTATGGGCCAGCTTTACAGGAAAAAAGACCTTCATACTGCGATCAGATTTGTTGAGGATGCAGCGGCAATTTCACAACAGGACCGTTTTGTGTATTTGGAAATAGAACTCAGAGCTTTGCTTGCGGAGATATATTCGGAACATGGCGAGACGGCAAAATCCAATTTGCAGCTGAAGCTCTTGAATATGTTGAAAATGGAGGAGAATTGAACCGTACATTGAACAATACATTAGTGTACACCGAGATAGATGCATATTCCCGAGAGGGATATTCAGCAGTATATCTTGGCGTGAACGGATATAACGAAGAAAATTCATTGCTTTTTGAGCTGATGAAAAAGGAGGAATAAGATGGGTTTGATCATCTTTATCATTTTTGTTGTCATTATTATCATTGCATTAAATCTTGCCTTACCGAAGAAGGTCTGGTTCGACAAAGAGGGCAAGCGACTCTCTCAGAAATTTAAATCAGGTTGGGGCCTGATCGCATTTATTCTGGTCATTTTGCTTATTCTTGTCTCACAGGGTATCGTGATCGTTCATCCGGGAGACCAGGTCGTGAAGTTCAACCGCTTCTCTGTCAAGGGAAGTATTTCCACGATGGAGCAGGGCTTTCACATAATATTTCCGTTCATTTATAAACTGGACAAATATGATGTGCGAATACAGGATTACACTATGTCGATTGCAAAAGGCGAAGGAAGGATGCATGGGGATGATTCCGTATGGTCGCCTACAAAAGAGGGACTGCAGGTCGGAGTTGATCTTTCTGTCTGGTATCGTATCAACCCGGAAACATTGGCGGAAATGCATACAACGATCGGAAAACATTATGAGAGTAAGATAATCCGTCCCGCTATCCGTTCTCTTATCCGCAATACAGTTGCTCAATACAAGGTTATGCAACTTTACTCTGAAAAGAGAGCCGAGGTCCAAAATTTTCTTTTTGAAGATCTGAAACAAGAGCTTGCTCAGCGTGGCTTTATCGTCGAGAAGCTTCTTTTAAGAGATATCGCATTTCCGAAACTATTCGAAAAAGCGATCGAAGAAAAGCAAATAGCGGAACAGCAGGCTCAAAAGATGGTGTATATCAATGAAAAGGAGAAACTGGAAGCTAAAAGAAAAGAGATAGAAGCCGGAGGCGAGGTCGCAAAGATCCGCGCTATCGGAAAGGCTATCAAGGCAAATCCCGGATATTCAAACTGGCTTTATGTGAATAAATTGTCAGGCAATATTAAGGTCATAGTTGCCGATCAGACCACGATCATGAATCTTGAAGGCCTGATCAATGACGGTAAGCGTTGACCCGCGCTTTAAGAATTTACTGACATTTATCGCGGCAGCTCTTTCAGGGGCTGCCGCTGGATTTTTATTTCATTTTGACGGAATCCTGTATCTCTTATTTTTCACGATAGCTCTTTATTTTGTGAGGCGGCTACGACAACTTCATATGGTGCTTTTCATCTTCTTCACCATTCTAGGGATAACATTTCAAGGAATTCTGGTTCTCGGTATTTACTATTTCATTCCCTTTTTCGCCGCTCTTATATTGTATCTGATACCATTTCTTCTATTAATGCGGGGCCGCTGGATCTATCTTATTATCTTTATCATAGGCATCCCGGTGGTACAGTACATCCTTGAGTTCACAGGCTATTTTCCAGCTTTCAATATTACTTTTCCGATGGTTGAACTCTTTCCGAGAGGAGTTTCACTTAATCCGATCTGGGCTTCTTTGATCCTGTCTGTTTTTCTTTCATTCACTTCATTCAGAAGGGGATATGTACCCATGTTGATCTTGGTCTCATTCTTTCTTTTTATCCCGCAGAAGATGATCAATTACGGATATCCGTTCTTGAAAACCGCGTCGCCGGAAATCCTGCACGGTGAAATATTACCTCTGCTGAATTCTATGAAAAAGCATGATGGAATTATCTTGAATGAGTATTTTTTCCCAAGGGATATGAGGCCGTTGCAGCAATTCATGATAAATAACCTGAATCGTTTCTGGGATAATAACAAATTTTTGGCATATGGCTATAATGTAGGCAAGGAATCTCATGCCGCTCTTATGACCGAAGAATCCGCCATTTATACCAATAAACATCACCCCATAATATTTGTGGAGGATTCTCCAAAGGAAAAAATGGCAAGGCAGTTCTACATGGATGAGCGCAAGTATCACCTATTTGTTTGCCAGGATATGCTCTTTACGGATGCGTATTTCTCAGTAAAAAAGGGTGATATCGTTATCGTTACACAGAGGATCCCGCTATCTTGGGGTAAAACATTTCGAATAGCGATGAAGCGGGGTGCACAATATTACAGGAATATGGGAGTCGGAATTTATACCTCTTCTTTCTGAGTAGTGTCCTGATTCATAAAGATGGTAGCAGTGTAGTGCCGGGCTTTGAGTCAATTTCAACGAACATTGAGTGTGGAGTCCCTTGCTCCTCTCATGCTGAAAAAATAGCATCAGCCATTGTCATTGTATTTATGAATCAGGACACTGATTTGTCCCTGAGCCGTTTTTCAAAATATGCAATGCTTCCATAAAAGAAAAAACCGACACTGAAATATGATACTTGCATCCAGGCGGGAGAATGGAAACAATTCAATATAGGCCACCCCGCGTATTGAGTTCCTTGAGACAGATGAACCCCGAGGAGATTGTAACCCACACTTTCGATTATTATAAGTCCCACAGCCCAGACAATACACATCTTGAGCCATCTGAAGAGTTGATTCTTGGCCTTGACAGCAGAGAAAAGAACGAAGTATCCCAGCATGAGAAGTGTGGGCCAGGCCAGAATAGGGAAGAGAGAAACCCCGTATATATTGTATTTGAACCCGGAGTATCCCATATACATTTCTCTGGCGAGGTATACCCATACCCATGATATTATGAATGCGGGTATCCATGCCCATAATTTGTCCTTTTCGAAGATCAGAGAAAAGAAAAATATGCATGAAAGGCCGTATAGAATGGCTTCCTCCCTGAAGAAGATCCACAGAACAATAAATGATATTAATATGGCAATATATGTGTAAGTTCTAAGTCTCTTTTTATGCTTTTCTTTCATCCTTAATTTTAACAGAAAACATGGAATTCTCAAAATCTATGAATTGATAATTTGGAAAACGAGCTCCGCCATCTCCTCGAGTTTGAATGGCTTTTTGAGGCTTCCCGCAAATCCGAGTGCCTTATGATTGGTAATTGAATCGTCTCTTGAAAATGCGCTTACTACAATGACTTTCGCCTTTGGGTCTTTTACCAGTAACTTCTTCATAGTTTGCTTGCCGCCCATTCCCCCGGCAATAATAAGGTCCATTATATAAAGGTCAAAAGGTTTTTTCTGCTTTACCGACTTGTTGTATTCTTTTAATAAATTGTCGCCGTCAGAAACAGCGGTGACGAAATACCCCAATCCTGCCAACATTCGTTTAGTAAGATCTCTGATCCCTTCTTCATCATCCATCAGAAGTATCCTTCCGCTGCCTCTTTTCAATTCCTCTGCGGAACGCATGCTTTTGATCTTTCCTGATTTCCCAAGTGCCGGCAGCAGAATCGTAAAGGTGGTTCCCTTCCCGACTTTAGAAGTTACTGAAATATGTCCTTCATGCTTTGAGATGATTGAGTAGCATGATGAAAGTCCCAGGCCATTACCCGCGTCCTTTGTTGTAAAATACGGGTCCCAAATCTTGGCCAATGTCTTTTCGGGGATCCCGGGGCCGTTGTCTTCAAAATCGATCTTAATATAATTGCCTGCGGGCAGGGTGTGATGCTCTCCCTTTTTAAACTTGACATTGGATGCGCTTACTGTCAATTTACCATTATCGCCCATCGCCTGAATGGCGTTGAGAACCAGGTTATTTACCACCTGACTGATCTGCCCGGAATCTACCTCGGCATTCCATAGTCCATCCACGGCTTTTATCTTGGGTGTGATGCTCGAACCCCTTGAAGTGAAGGTGATGGATTCTTCCAGTAATTCGAAGAGAGAAGCCGCCTTTTTGACGGGTGCGCCGCCCTTGGAAAAGGTGAGGAACTGCTGAGTGAGCTCGACCGCTTTGTCCGAGGCATCATAGGCCTCTCTCAATATTTCCAGGGTCTGTTCCTTTTTATCGTAGAACATCTCTGCCAATTGTATATTTCCGGATATTACGGTAAGGATATTCTTGAAATCATGCGCGATACCTCCCGCGAGGACTCCCAAGGATTCTAAACGCTGTGATTTGACCATTTCATTCTGCATCTGAAGGATATCGGTAATATCGCGGAAAGCCAGAACGGAGCCGATCAATGTGCCGTCTGTTGCCTTAACGGGCGAGAGTGAAAAACCGATCTGTATGGGTTCAGCATCCGTGAAGGAAAGTAGGATATTTTCGGTGTAATCGATCGCTTTTTTGTCTACAAGGACCGCCTTGAAAGGCGGCGGTGAAAGAGGCTTTTTATCGCGCGACCGCAGTAATTTGAAGTACTTCGTGATAGGATGTCCCATAACATCGGTTTTCCGCACTTTCAATACTTTTTCCGCTACCTTGTTGATAAGAGTAATATTGCCTTTGGTGTCGGTTGAGATCACTCCATCACCGATCGAACTCAAGGTAATGTCCAATCTTTCTTTTTCAGAGATCAACTCTCTCTCAGCCCTTTTTCTTTCGGTGATATTTCGGACAATAGCGAGGCATTCACCTCTGCCCGCAGGGACAACTCTGGATTCAAAATCCTCTCTCTGCCCATTGGCGTTTATAAGCATATACTCATACTTCTGCATCTTATTGGTTTTCACCGCTTTTTTGATGTGTGCCAGTGTCAGATCGGCAATATATTTAGGAACGACCTCATAGACATTGCGATGAATGAAATAATCGGGTTTTTGTATCAGATCCTGCCCGATCTCCGCTTTGTAATCGAGAAACGTACCTTCATTGTCCATCAGGAAGATAAGATCGGGAACAGCGGCAAGGACCGCTTTGTATTTCTCGCGGCTCTTTCTCAGATTCTCATCCGTGATATTCCGCTCGGTAGTGTCCCTAATGATAAGGGTTATCATTTGAACATTTCCGTGATTATCCCGGATCACGGATGCTCTGACATCTCCCCAGAAAATCACATCATTTCCCTTTTTAAAGATGAGTTCCTTCTCGGCTGGCTCATTTGTGATCATTGTGCTGGAAATACACTTTTCCAAAGGGAATTTGTATTCGGGGTAAACATAATCGTAGATCGACTTCCCTACAAAAGCGTTTGGATCCGCATATCCGAAAAGCTCCGCTGTCTTGGAATTGGACATCTTTATTATTCCCTCGGGATGCAGGAGGATGATGGCATCGGGAGATGTCTCAACAAGTTGCTCGTAGAGGGTACGGCTCTCTTGAAATTCCTTTTCGTATTTTATCCGGTCGGTAATATCTGAAATAAACCCTTCCAGTCTTTTTTCGCCCTTTTCATTTTCAAATGATTGACCTTTTTCCCAAACCCATTTAATCTCGTCCTTAGCGGTCTTTATTCTATAAACCAGGGTGAACATCTCTCTTTTCTCTACGGAAGAAAGCACTGTTCTACTCACATATTCCTTGTCTTCTTCGCTGATCAGATCAGCGTACGCGAGCTCGTTATTTTCAATAAGCTGTTCAGGAGTGTATCCTGTAACTTCATAGCAGCCTTCTGAAAGAAACTCCATTGTCCAGTATTCATCGATCTTACACCGATAGGCGATCCCCGGAAGATTTTTCAGCAATGAGGCGAATTGCCTCTCCCTCTCAAAGAGCTTGTTCTGAAAATCATACCTTTTCTCAACAGGATTCAGGCAGCATAGGATGGCTTTCTCCTTGTGAGGCCTTGAGAGAAATAATTCGACATGTATCCTCTTTTTCCCTTTTGTCAGCAGTATCGCGTCCATTCTCCTGAAGTCCTTGGGCTCTATTGAGTTTATTTTATTAAGTAGAATGGCGAGGTCCGCCTCTTCGAATATTTCAGAAAGGGGCACCGGTTCTGTGGTAGATGCATATCCCGTGAGCGAATGGGCGATCTCATTCATAGAAGAAACCTTTTCATTCTTGATCAACATATAGGGAGATGGAAGATCATCTATTAAGAAGCTCTTGCCGATGTTTTGTTCGTCTTTTTTCATATGCCCACATAAAAGTTTATAGTATCAGATGGAAAAAGTCAATTATGGAAAAATAGGGACGGTGGTTGCAAAAGTTGCACAGTATGAATATTCTTATGTTACGGGTCATGTAATTCATATTATACTGGGCCGAATAGATATATGTTGAGTGTGGTACGAGGCTGTATGAAATGCATGGAGAAATATCATAATGTCAAGTGGAAAGGGTGATAAGTATGTAAATAAAGGGGCAGTACGAGAATATTGGGGGTGAGGTTGCAACTTCTGCAACCATCGTCCCCATATTACTATTTCCCAATGGTGGTGATGTTTTTTCCGTCCTTCTTACTGGAATAAAGATATGTATCAGCTCTGTCAACAGCAATAAGAGAGTCCTCGCCGGAAATATATTGCGTGCCCCCGAGAGAAACGGTGACAGATATCCGCTGTCCCTCATGTTCAATAGAAGAGTTCTCAACCAGCATTCTGCATCTTTCGCCAATGCTCTTGATCCTTTCTAATTCAGTGGATGGAAGAATAATGAGAAATTCCTCACCTCCCCACCTGAACAAGAGATCAGTTCCTCTTAATCCGCTCTTGAGCGAATTAACGGTCATTTGAAGTATCTTGTCACCTGTTTCATGCCCGAATACATCGTTTATTTTTTTGAAGTCATCAATATCCACAAATAAAAGAGAGAAGGGGTCATTCAAAGAAAGGTTTCTCTTGGAAAGATATTTGAGATGAGATTCGGCGTATCTCCTGTTCCCGATGCCGGTTAATTTGTCAACGGTAGAGTCATTGTGAAATTTCTCAAGTTGTTCCAAAGCGAGAACAAAGATAGAATTATCAAAGAAATACTCTCCCATCGCCTCAACTTCCCCATCTTTATTCAAAAGGGGTATCGATCTAACGATAACAGGGATCCTATGTCCTGCTTTGTGCAGGAAAAAAAGCTCATCTCCTTTGCGCCTTTCAGTTGCTTTGCTGGTGATATTGAACGGACATTTATCATCGCAGGGTTTTTCCCCGTGACCGTTGATAAGTTTATCACCGACGAACGCACATTCCTTACCCATCATTTCCTCATTGGAAAAGCCGGTGATCGCTTCTGCTCCCTTATTCCAATAGATTACTTTGCGGGAGGTATTCACTATATACACTCCCCCGGAGATATTCTCGATGATCTTTTCGAAATATGTGCTCGGAAATGTTTTATCAGCCATGTGTTATTATACTGAATGAGTGCGGGGGTGTCAACAGAGAGTAAGTGCAGAAAAGAGGTGATAGGTGCAGAGGGGAGAATGAATAATTGAGAAATTGACAATGGACAATTGACAATGGCGCTTCGCAGTGGACCCAGGTACAAGTGGACCCAGTGGAACAGGGGGAAAGGAAGAATGGAGAATTGCAGAAAAGGAAGTTGTGGATAAGGTTAGTACTTGATTCTAACGGGGCAAAGAGTTTACACGCTTCGCTTCCTGTCAACTCTTTGCTTTGAACTTTTACATCGGGACAGACGAACGCCTGCAGCGTACGACATGTCCCATATCTTCCTTCGCTCCGGTGTTCTATTGTTTTAATGGGTGATTTTATTGAAAGCAACGAAATAATGTTTTTCCGGTTACGGATGTGGATATTGTTTTCGTTTTCACCTCGTACATCGCACCCCGTACTTCGTACTTTTTTTTTGATTCTCGCATCGCTTATGGTATAATCCCACAGATGAGGGTAATTTAGAAATGGAGAAAAAAGTAAAAAATATAGGCCGGGTACCATTTTTTGTCCTTATTCTATTTATTATCACGGTGAGTATCGGAGCGGAGCAGGTACTCGTCCGCTTCAACGACCCTCTTGACCCGCCGATCAAGGGCTGGGACATTCAAATGGTAATTCCCTCGTCGGTCGATGTTGTGTTGAATGAATCACAGATAGAGGAGTACGCGGCGCTTTGCGGTTCTTCGGGATTTGAGGTGATCGCCATCAACCGCTCGATCACGGGATATTCCTCCTATGATACTGCTTTGCTGCGTATCGAGGCATTGAAGGATTCTTATCCCGCTTATGTGGAGATCTACGATATCGGAGATTCCTGGGAGAAGGTCAAGGGTACAGGGTATAACGCAAGCTATACCTCTCGTGACATATGGGCATTGAGGATCTCGGACAATCCTTCTGTGGATGAGGAGGAATTCAATATCCTGATCATGGGCGAGCATCACGCCAGAGAGCTGGAAACGACGGAGATCGTCCTCTACATCATGGAAAATCTTCTGAATGACATCAGTGAGGGGGATACCTTCTTTTCCGCTCTTGTGGACAATTATGCGTTATGGTTTGTTCCAATGGTCAATCCGGACGGCCTTGAAGTGGTTTACAGCGGACTTGACTCTTTCTGGAGAAAGAATACAAGGGATAATAATTCCGATCAATCATATGCCGCTATCGATGACGGTGTTGATCCCAATAGAAATTATGACTGGCATTGGGGTGAATCCGGTGTGGAATTTGATTCTACAAGCGATGTTTTTCCCGGCACCGGCCCGTTTACTGAATATGAGAATATCGCGGTCAGAGACCTTGCGACAGAACTTAATCCGATCGCCTCTTTGTCTTTTCACACTTATGGCGAGATGATCCTCTTTCCTTTCGGCTACGATTATGTTTATACTCCCGATCACGGCCGGCTATCTCAGATCGCCTCCTCAATGTCAGCGGTGATGGATAAATATTCCAGCAGTGAGAAGTATGATCCCTATATGAGTGTGTTCCTGTATCCTGCAGCCGGTGATTCCGATGATTGGCTTTATGGTGAACTCGGCACACTTGCATTCACGGTCGAGGCCGGCCCCTCATCATTGGGCTTTCACCCGTCCTGGTCGGTTGTTGAGGCCTATTTGCCTGAGCAGTATGAAGGATTTCTAAGCTTCGCGCAAGAGATCTGTTCAAGGCACATTTACGGCTGTATCTCCGATGCTGAGACAGGATTACCCATTTCCGGAGCAACCCTGAAGATAACAGAGCTGTACAATTATTCACTGGTGAGAAATAGGTATTCAAATACCGCTGGTAATTATTACTGGGGGCTGACAGCAGGGGACTATACTCTTATGGTCTCCAAACCGGGTTATCAAACGGTATTTCACCCTTTCTCCATCGATCAGACACCACAGGAGATAAATATTGAAATGCAGCCGTTCGAAAGTGAGGAAATAGCTGTGAAGATCGTTCCTAATCCCGCCTTCGGGAGTAATACGGTTATCGCGCTGGAGGTTCCTCAAGAGGGTTGGCTGCTTAACTGTTCCATATATTCTATCGATGGCAGTATTATCTACACTTTCCCGCCGAAAACAAGCACTTCAAATGTGGTAGAGGACTCCTTTATCGTTGATAAGTTACGCCCTGATGGCACTTCTTTAGCATCTGGCATATATCTTGTTTATATAAAGGCAGAGAAATCAGGTGGGCTCTTTAAAAAGGTCTTGAAATTTGCCTTTATTGATTGAAAACAGGGTGTAAATACTGTATAATGAATAATTAATATTTTTATACAGGAGGACGCCATGCCGTCAGGACGCAGAAGAAAGCTTTTGAAGGTCAAAAAACACAAAAGAAGAAAGAAAAGAAGGGCAAATAGACATAAAAAGAAAGCCTACTAAGGAGTTGTAGGATGAAAAAGATCATCGCAGTTTTGCTTGTTACATTATTTAGCTTTTCGGTAGTTTACGGTTGGGGAGAACTCTCCGCTAACTATTGGAAGCGTGCAAAAAAGGCCGAAACCGAGGCTTTAGATACAACTAACGGCCTTTCCGATGAAGATAGATCGGCTAAATTCGAAGAAGCAGCGAAGTATTTCAAGAAGGTTGTCAAGTCATCCCCGGAATTTGTGAGTGCCTATTACAGCCTTGCCAATATGGAATACCGTGTGGACGATGTCGATGGTGCCATAGAATGGTATGTCAAATCCCTTGCTCAGACGCCGACCACCTATGCATATCTACAGATAGGTACCTCTTATTTGAGAAAGTCAACCGCTTCCAAGATTGACGCTCAAAAGAAGGAATTCAAGTCACAGGCCAAGAAGTATTTCGATAAGGGATTGAAAACCGAAGAATCCGATATGGAGAAAGAGGAATCAGTCAAGAAGAATCAGGCCTCGATCTATTACAATCTTTATATTATCTACTTTGAGGAAGAGAATTGGACGCAGGCAGAAAATGCTGCCCTGAACGCTATGGTGCATCCGGATTTCGAAGAGACCATGTCAACTCAGCTGATACAGATATATCAGAGAACAAAAAGATTCGACGAAGCCCTGAAGACCATTTCGAAGCGGCTGAAGAAAGACTCAAAGAATATGAACCTCATCAAGCTTAAGATCAATGTTCTGAGCACCATGGGTGAAAAAGAACTCGTTTTAAAGGAAATGGCGAAGCTGGAGAAAATGGGCGGTGAAGATGCTCAAGTGCTTACCTGGCTCGGCCAGGATGCTCTGGATAACGGCGAATATGAAAAGGCCAAGGGGCTCTTTGACAAGGTTATTGAAAAGGACGATACTAACGCCATAGGTTATCTCGGCGCGGGTAAAGCGCTCTTTAAGATGGGTAAGAAACAGGCTGCCATGGAACAATTCAAGATCGCGGAGCAATACGGCGGAAGCGACTATCTGGTTTTAGTAAATATCGGTGACGCCTATATGGACCTTCAAAAATACAGTCAGGCAATAAATTATTACGCAAGAGTAGAGATGCTCAAAAAAGCCGATATAAGCGTTCTTCATAATCTTGGTAAGTGTTATATGAGCAAGAAGACACCGAATTTTCAGAAAGCCATTCAGTATTTCAAGAAAGCTCTTAGTCTGGACGGCCGCTTCCTTCCTTCCATGATGGGTATCACCGTGGCTTATTATTCTAATAAAGACCATAAGAAGGCCTATTATTGGGCAAAAAAGGTTCTCAAGAGAAAGAATGATAAATACATCGCTGAAATAGTATCCAATATTGAAAAAAGCGGAGTGCTCAATAAGTAAATGAGCGTACTCAGATCGGTTTACTCCCTGCTCCTGGGATTGGTGCAGGGGGCGACCGAATTCCTACCGATATCATCATCGGGACATCTTTCTATCATACAATCTCTAATGGGAAACGAGTTTTCCGGTAATGTGTACTTCGGGATAGTTCTCCATATGGGTACATTACTCGCGGTTCTGATCTTCATGCGTAAGCAGATCTGGGAAGTACTGCTGATGTTCAAGAACCCCTTTTCAAAGAAAGCCGCTCTGCTACATTCCCTTTTACTGGGAACACTGGTTACTGCGGTGTTCATAATATTTTTCAAGAAGATCCTGATGGATATGTTCTCTACTCCTAAGGTTGCCGGGTGGGCATTATTATTCACCGGCGGTATCAATATTCTTGCACAAGTCTTTCTTACAAAGAACAAAAACAGTATCAAGACCGCGAATCCGGCATCCGGAGCATTTGTAGGACTGATGCAGGGCTTTGCCGCGATACCCGGTATATCAAGATCGGGTGCGACTATCTTGGCTGGGGGCATTTCAGGCCTTTCTCCCGAAAAGGCATTCAATTTTTCATTTTTACTGTCACTTCCCGCCATCGGCGGCGCTTTTATTCTGGAAACCATATCCGGCGCAGGCGGTGCTCAATCCTTGCCGATGAGTCAGATGATCATTGGTTTTCTGGCCGCTTTGATCTCGGGATATTTTGCTCTTAAATTACTTCGCAATTTAGTGAACTCAGGAAAATACTATCTTTTCGGGATCTATGCTATAATAGCAGGATTGGTAACGGTTATTTTTATATGAACATAAAAAAAGAACAAAAATTCGAACTTATCGGCATAATCATATTTTTGCTGGCCATATATGTGGGATTCAGCCTTGTAACATATAATCCCGCCAAAAACCCGTTGGTAACAAATGTTGCGAAGGATTATTCGGTGATCGGACAGATAGGTATGGTCATCGCCTTCGGCCTGAAGGTCGCTTTCGGCTGGTCAAGCCTTCTGATACCATTGATGCTGATATATATAGGCATTCGGCTTTTTGACAGCAGCGATAGGAATTTTAAGAGTTTTTATGGAGTATTTCTCTTTATGTTCGCCTTCTCCATAATATTCGGCCTTTTCATTTCAAAGAGTGTTGTAGGTAATGCCAAGCCGACTCAGGACATACTTTTCAAGATAGGGTATTTGGGGTGGTTCTCTGTGCGCATCCTTATTAAGACGGCCGGCAAACTCGGCGCGATCATCGTTGCCGTACTGCTCACTGTTGGCGCGATATTTACAATGACGAATTTCCTTTTTCGGAAATTCGTTCAAAAACTCAAGAACAAGGTGTTCAATCTCATTGCACTCAGAAGAGAGAGAAAGCGGAAATCTCTTGAAAAAACAGTGGAAAAGGAAAAGCAGAAAAGAATAAAAAGAAAAGAGAAAAAATTGAGCAGTAAACCCGCTCCCCAGAAGAAGAAAGCAAAAGTATCCGAGAAGAAAACTGCGAAAGCACCTCAGAAAAAAATAGAGGCGATCCCCATTCCTGTCATGAGCGCCGGACAGATCAAGCCGCCCCCCGCGTCGATCCTAAATCCCGTTTCCAAGGGTAATCTGAAGAACGATGTGGATGCTCTTGAGGCATTGGGGGAGATACTCATTGAAAAATTGAACCTCCTTGGTGTGGAAGCAACGCTTGCCTCTTATGTTACCGGGCCCACGGTTACCCGTTATGAGATAACGCTATCGCCGGGACAAAGGGTCAGTCAGATAACTTCTCTGGAAAATGATATCTCCTACGCCCTCGCAAAATCACCGGTGAGAATAATCGCCCCCATCCCGGGAAAACAGGCAATAGGCATTGAGATACCGAACGAGAATAAGCGGACAATTGCCTTGAGTGAATTCATGGGCGGCCCTCTGAAAAAATGTAAAGGGCTGGCTTTCGGTATCGGGTGCACGATCGACGGCTCGCATATCGCCGGCTGCCTGAATGATATGCCGCATCTGCTCATCGCGGGGTCAACCGGTTCAGGCAAATCCGTGATGATAAAAGCCCTTATCGATTTTCTGCTGATGCAATTCACTCCGGATGACCTGAGGATGCTGCTCATAGATCCGAAGAGGGTCGAGATGACCAAATTCAGTAAATTACCGCATATACTCGGAGATATTGTGGTCGAACCAAAGACTGCTGCAAAGAAGCTTCAGGAAATGGTTCGCCGGATGGAGTTCAGATACCGTGAGATGGCCAATTACGGCCTCAATCACATTACCAAATATAATGCTTATGTTGAAAAACATTCCAAGGAAGATCAGGAATTGAAGAAATTCCCCTATATAGTCGTGATCATTGATGAGCTCGCTGATCTCATGATGGTCGCCAGAGGCGATGTAGAGTCTTCCATAGCCCGTTTAGCGCAATTGGCGCGTGCAGTTGGTATACATCTTGTATTAGCTACACAGAGGCCTTCGGTGGATGTTATCACCGGGGTCATTAAGAGCAATTTCCCTGTTCGGATCTCCTTCCGGGTTGCCTCGAAAGTCGATTCAAGAACGATCTTTGACAAGAACGGCGCAGAAGCACTTTTAGGAAAAGGCGATCTGCTTTATCTTCCCCCGGGCTCCAGTGATCTCGTCAGAGCGCAGGCTCCTTTTCCCGCTGATGAAGAGACCTTGAGAATAGTTCAATACTGGGCCTCGCTGGATCAGCAGGAATTCTTTGATTGGGAAGAGGAGTATGTTACCGAAGCGGCTTTGAACGGCCTTGACGCTGGAACTAAAGAGGTGGACGATGAGCTTTTTGTCCCGGCGGTATCAGCTCTGCTGGAGGCAGGAAAGGTTTCGACATCTTACCTTCAGACGGTTCTATCTATAGGATACAACAGATCATCCCGGCTGATCCACTTGATGGAGCAGAACGGCATCGTTTCACAAAAGGACAAATCGGGCAAAAGGGAAATGCTCATCACGGAGGAAAAATGGTACGATATGAGAAAAGATTTTCTCTGATCCTTTTGGTGATCGCCGCATTGCTGAATTTCGGATTCACATTATACAATGATACCTTTGTTCCGATGAAAGAAAAGGACTCATCACTTTTTCTCCATTCCCTATATGCTGTATTTAACAGCAATGATACAGTATTCCTTAGTTTCTCCGAGCGGGTGTGGATCCCTTTTTTAGAGAAGTGGAGTGAAATGAACGGCAAGGGGATATATCTTTTAAATTCAAAAAAATTCCGATTGGAAATGAAGAATTCTACAAGTGATATTTATGTTTCAAACGGAGACGCCTTGCATTATGAAACCGAAGAGAGCGGCAAGAGGGTTAGAAAGGAGTTCGAACTGGAAGATGATTCTCTTACCTATATCATCCCTTCCAAGAAGAAATGGGAGCAATTCCATAAAGAGGTCTTCAGGAGTTCGGACGGGATCGTCCTTGTTAAGATCAAACCCATGGATAAGAATTTTCCGTTCTCCTCCATTGAATTTCTCATTGATGAGAAGAATTTTAAGTTGAAGGAAGTGGTATTTACCGGCACCGACGGAAGGATACTTCATTTCCGCATAGAATCATATAAAAAGAAGAAAGTTACTGAGGGGAAACTGAAAAAGTATTTCTCCCTATGAAAAAAAAGCAGAAGGTATTCCTGATTTCCCTGGGATGTCCAAGAAATCTGGTAGATTCTGAAATACTTGCGGCTTCATCTATCATGGATGGAAATTATGAGATCACCTTCGACCCCTACGAAGCCGATCATATAGTCATCAATACCTGCGGATTCCTCGAAAGTTCAATTAAAGAGGCAGAGGATGTGATAGAAGAATATCTTGAATTAAAAAAGACAAATCCCCAATTAAAGATCATTGTCAGCGGATGTATGGCGGAGCGTTTCGGCAGGGATAAGAAGATATTCAAGGATGTTGATCTTATTAGAGGAATAGATCATTATGATGTTCCTAAACAATTCTATAATGAGAGAAAGCGTTTTATCTTCGGAGAAAAGAACAATCAATATCCGGGTGCGGAGCGGCTTCTGCTGACAGGAGCTCATTACGAGTATCTGAAGATCGCCGAGGGTTGTTCTCATAAATGCACATACTGTCTCATCCCGCATATCAAAGGCCCTTTAAGAAGCAGGAGTATCAATGATATCCTGGCAGAAGCCGGGAAATTGCTTAAGCAAGGTATAAGCGAGCTCATCATCATCGCGCAGGACACCACCGATTACGGCAAAGACCTTTTCGGCGGATCACGCCTGCTTGAATTGCTTGAGGAGCTGGATAAGATGGGATTTACCTGGATAAGGGTGCATTACCTCAACCCCGCAGATATTGATCCCGCATGGGTTGAAAGATTTCTGGAAATGAAAACTATTATTCCGTATTTTGATATTCCAATACAGCATGTATCGGAAAGGCTGCTTCGTTTCATGGGCCGCCCATCCTTGAATAAGGGGTTTTACGATTCCCTTCCCCTTATCCGTTCAGCGGGAGGCATTTTGCGGACTAATCTGATTATCGGATTTCCCGGTGAGAGTGAAGATGATTTTAAAGAACTTGCTGATTTCCTGAGGAAGAACAGGGTTGAAAGGGCAGTCTTTTTCCCTTTCAGCGATGAGAATAATATTACCGACTCTCTTTCGCTTCAGCCCGTTCCCCTTGATAAAATTGAAAAGAGGCTCTCTCTGCTGGAAGAGATACAGACCGAAAATATTTATGAAACCTTCCCCGTCGGGAAAAAGGAAATAGTGGTCATTGACCGCGAAGCAAAGGGAGGATATGAGGGTAGGACCTTCAGGGATTCTCCCGGTGTGGACCTTAATATAAAAGTTACGGGCAAACGGATGACACCCGGAAAATTCATCAAAGCGAAATTGTATATTCAAGATGGGGAATTCAGAGGAAGAACATGAAAAAAGTACCAAATATTTTGACTGCCGTCAGGATAATCCTGGCAGCGCTCTTTGTTTATTTATTCGAGATAGAAGCATTCACATTTGCCGGCGCCGCATTTATCATTTCCGCGGTCACCGACTTTTTTGACGGTTTGATAGCCAGAAAATACAATGCCGTATCTGATTTTGGTAAATTCGCCGATCCGCTGGCGGATAAGATCCTGGTCTTTTCAGCATTGATCCTTTTCGTCAAGTACGGTATCACTCCGGCATGGATCGTGATCTTCATTCTTTTCAGGGAATTCACTATTACCGGATTAAGAATGGTCATATCCGCCAAGGGAAAAGTGATACCCGCAATGCTTTCAGGGAAGATAAAGACAACCGTTCAGATGATAGCTATCATATTCATTCTTTTGCTTGTGGTTGATTCAGCGGGAGATGCCGCAATGATGATCGGCTGGAAGGGAATATCCCTGACCATCGCCAATTGGATGCTTTTCGGTGTAACTCTCTATTCGTTTATCGACTATCTGGCGCGATTGGACTTGAAGAACAATTTATAGACATCCTCCCAACCGAAGACCCTTGTAACTCCAGGATCAGTAAAATTCTGATTCCACGGATAATCAAAAAGCAGAATATGTACACCCCGTTTTATCAGATCCATTATAAAAATGGGATTGTCTTCCAGAAAGTATTCCAATTCATCAAGATGCGACAGTTTTTGTGCCTTATCTTCAAAATCAGTGAAGAATATCTCGTCGAACGGGATATTGTTGAGCTCTAGCCATTTGACTGTCTGTGTTTCCAGGACCTGCGGCCTTGCTGAAACAATGGCGATATGATACTCCTCGTGGAGCAGCTTGACCGCTTCAACAGCGCCTGAGAGAACGGGAATATCAATCCAGCCGTTCTTGCGGGTAAAGGTATCCCAGAAGATGTTCATTGTGTCTTCATCAATACCGAAGGCATCCTCGTATTTGAATGGCGTTTCCTTAGTTCTGATAAACTCCTTGCCGGTTATCTGCTGAAGTTCTTTGATGAATACGGGATCAGAATCTGCCAGAACGGCATCGATATCGATCCCGATGGCTTTATTCTTTCTCATACTCTATGAAGGCGTAAGCAGAATGATTGTGTATGGATTCCTGAGACTCAACCTCTACTCTAAATCTCCTTATCTTGCTGATCCCCTTCAGTCCGTCTGCCACCTTTCTTACTACATCCTCCACGAATCGAGGATTATTATAGGAGAGCTCGGTAATGAATTTCTCATCGGGCCGCTTCAGCGTCATATATAGAGGGGCGGATGCGCTGTTTTCGGCAAGCTTGACCAAGTCCTCGATCCAGACAAAGCTGTTGGTGTCAATGGAGATCGTTACAAATGCCCTCTGATTGTGAGCGCCGTTCTCGCTGATCTCCTTAGAACACGGGCAAAGTGTCATAACAGGAACTTTTACTGTCAAAGTGAATAAGAATTTCCCATTCTTTAACCGTCCGGTGAATTCCACATCATAATTCATAAGGCTCTTTGATTTCGATACAGGGGCGGTCTTTTTAATGAAATAGGGGAATCTTACGATAATGAAGGATGAATCAGCATGCAGTATTTTCTGAAGGTCCTCAAGGGTTTTCTTTAAGGTCTTATAGGAAAGTGTCCTTTCAGAGAGGTGCAGCTGCTCCGTGAAACGGCTCATATGAGTGCCCCTCTGATGATGAGGCAGGCATACGGACATTTCAATTTTCGCCACTGTATTCTGCACCTTATTCGCCCTGTCCTTGATCCTTATGGGAGCGCAGATGTTCTTAACGCCGACAAGGTCGATCTTCTCTTTAAATTCAGGCAATTCCCTTTGAATATCTTTTAATTCCATTTTAAAACAGTTTAAACAAGAAATATGTTCCTATGGCAACTGCTCCCGCGGCGATAGGTGTCATCAACCATCCGATGGCTATCCGTCCGATGGACTTGAAGTTCACGCTTGAAAAACCGTGTACAGCGCCTACGCCGGCCACTGCGCCGACTATTGCCTGTGATGTCGATACAGGTACGCCAACATTGGTGTAAATGTAAACGGTAATACTTTGTGCCACAACAGAGATCAGAGCCATCATCGGCAGCATGTTCGTTATCTTCTTGCCAACGGTTTCCATCACCCTTTTGGAATAGGTCATTATGCCTATGGCGATCGAAATGCCGCCCAAAAGCGCCCAGAAACGATCTGAGGAAAGGCCGAAAGGCAGATTCGCGATCTTCATATGCACAGCGTAAATACCGGTGACATTCCCTACATTATTGGCACCCAATGAATAGGAACCCATTATGCCCGCGAGCAGGATCCCGACCTTTATGAAGATGCTGTAAAAGAGTACACCGTAATTGAATTTGGAGAAGATCCATTTGATGAACGCATATAAAATAAATCCGATGATGAACGCTCCCAGCGGGGTTGTGATCCAGCAAAGAACGATCTTCAAAAGGATCTTGAGGTCGATATCAGAACCTTTTATTATACCGATCCCGAGGATCGAGCCGACCAATGCCTGAGAGGTTGAGATGGGAAGTTTCAAATAGGTGAAGAAAGCTACGCTGACCGCGGCGCCAAGCGTGATCGCCGCGAGGTCGCCTTTTGTGATCGCTGCGAGGCCGCCGACTGTGTCAAAGGTTTTCGGCCCTTCGAGGAATGATCCCACGATAACGAATATACTTGCCAGTATAGCGGCATGGTAGAACTTGATGATATTGTTGGCAACAGCGGTTCCGAAAATATTAGAGGCGTCATTTGCCCCCAATCCCCATCCCAGGAAGGTTCCGGGTAATATTTTAGGTAATATATTTAGAAAAGACAATATTCTACGCCTTCCTTCTTACAACCATTATCTCAAGCATATCACTGGCGTCCTCGATCTTGTCGGAGATATCGCAAAGAAGGAGCACATAATCCTTTTTCAGGATATTCATAGCCAGGTCCTCTCCCTTGAAGATATCTTTGCGTATCCTCCACTCGATCGTATCAATTTGCTCTTCAATTAATTCTATTTCCGCGCACTTCTCAACGGTCTTTTTGAAATTCTTGAAAAGGCTTCCGTATGCCTCTTTGAGAAGATCAAAGGCTACCTTGGTCATCTTGCCGATCTCGACCAGTGTCTTTGCCTCTTCGTCGGTGAACTCCGGTTGATAAAGGACATAGTAATCCCCAACGGTTTCAGACCTGTTTGCAACATCATCGATTATTTCGATGAGCTTCAATAATTCTCCCCTCAGATTGGGAAGGAACGCTCCCTTTTCTATCTTCTGGAGAATTACTCGTCTCAGCTTATCCGCCGCGGTTTCATTATTGTGTATCCTTATGGTGAATTCGGGACATTGTCCCTCTTTCGCGCATGCGGATACCAGCATTTTGTTCAGATCCATCAAACATTGATCAACCAGGTCAATGTGTTGATGAATAAGCTCTTTGACCTCTTTTTCTATCTTACCTGTGCTGAAAAAGCTCATAAACCCTCCTTGATAAGTCCATGAATTTCATTATGTATCTTTCCATTGGAAGCTAAGAAATCTCCTGCAAAGAGATCCAGCTTCTCATTGTTAAAATTAGTGATCTTTCCACCTGCATTGTTTACGATGATCGCTCCCGCCGCCACATCCCATGCTTTCAATCCGAGCTCCCAATATCCGTCAAATGTCCCGTTGGCGGTATAGCACATATCGAGCGCGGCTGACCCCAACCTACGGATGTCACGGCATATAGGGCCGATCTTTGAGATATGGTCCAAATTTGAATGTTCTGTTCTGTCATATGGCAGCCCAGTAGCCAGCAGGGAATCATTGACAGTTGATATTTTGGAAACTCTAATGTGAGCGTTGTTGAGATAACTCCCTTCGCCCTCTACTCCTACGAAGAATTCTTCCAGTATGGGGTTATAGACCATTCCGAAGACCCCCTTTGCGTCCTCATAGAAACCCAGAGAGATCGCCGTAAAAGGGATCTTGTGTATGAAGTTCATCGTACCGTCAACCGGATCAAGAATAATATTGCGCCCCTTTCCGAATGGAGCGTCCGCGGATTTCTCTTCACCGATAAATATGATATCGGGGAATCTCTCTGCGAATCGGTCCTTGATGAGTTTTTCGATATCCTCATCCGTTTTGGTCACCATCTCCCGCTGACCCTTCATCTTCACTTCTTTGGGGTGGTGATAGCCTTCTTTGAAAAGCTTGCCGGCATCTAATACGAGGTTTAAGGCGAATTGGAATACGTCATTATCCATATTTGCTTATATTATAGCAAAAATATGTGAATTTAGTCAACTGCCGATTGAGCGGATATTTGCTTGACCGTACCTGCTATTCACAGTATAATAATACAATGAGGTGCATATGAAAAAAGTGTTGTTATTTATCCTCGCGCTATTATTGCAGACTGCGGTTTGCTCCGAATTGTATTATACATCCAGTTTCGCCCTTCAGTATCCGCCGGGGATACAGAATGATTCTCGGCTGTTTATCAGATTCGATCTCTACGATTCTGATAATATCCTTTTTAAGGATTCAAAGATCGATATCGGTATTCAGAATAAGTTAACCCCAAGCTATGACTACCTGGGAGTGAGGATGAATATCGAACCCATCGCCATTTTGGACATTACATTGTCTGCCGGTGTATTCGCCGCCTTCGAGGTATTGGGCTTCCCGTTTCTTGAGCTTCAGGGATATGATAGTGACTTTGATGACGCGGCATTGGATCTGCTTGAACCCCTGAACAGGACAGGAACATACGCATATCTCTGTCCGACCGTGAAGATGGCATTCGGGAAAATGATAGCCATGCACAGTCTCACCATCAATTATTTTAATATGGGCACCCGCTCGAAGTATTTTTTTGAAAGGATGAGTAATGCAATAATGGCGCAAGAGGATGTCAACCTAGAGAATGAAACATATTTCCTGTATAAGTTCAATCCGGGTATTATGCTGGGACTGCAGCATTATTACCTTTATATCCCTGATTCGAAGTATATATCACAGAGGATTTCGCTAACCTCCATTTTTACTCCCCAAAGCGGTTTCGCGAAAGGGGCATATGTAGTTACCATTCTCGGAGGATTTCTCAGAGACAAGTATTACGATCTGTATTTTGCATTACTCATAGGTAAGGAATTTCAGATCGGTGGGGATAAGTGATGAAAAAAGCTTTGAAATGGGTCGGTATAGGTGTTTCCATCCCTATCCTACTCTTTGGATTATTTGTGCTCTCCATGGTGATAGCGGATTTCAAGCCGCCCGAAGTAACGGATCTTTCAGTATTTCCCGGAAAAAGGGCGAAAGAATTGACCTTGGGAGACACCTTCGCACTGACCACTTTCAATATTGGGTATTGCGGCTTGGATAAGGGCCGGGATTTCTTTATGGACGGCGGCCTGATGTCCAGGTCCGAAAGTCATGAGAAGACGCTTGAAAATTGTGTGAGCATACTGGATTTTATCAAGGCGATCTCGCCCGATATTCTCTTAATTCAAGAGATCGATGTGAAGGCCTCTCGAAGCTGGAAATTGAATCAATTGGAGCGTTTCCGCAACGCCCTTCCCGAGTATAATAATGTATTCGCGCTTAATTACAAGGTCTCATGGGTTCCCGTCCCGATGAAAAACCCGATGGGTTCAGTCCACTCGGGGCTTTGCACATTTTCAAAATACCCGTTTGAACATTCCCGCCGGCTGCAGCTTCCCGGTAAGGAAGATTTCCCCAGACAGCTCTTTGTTCTGGACCGATGCCTTTTGGAGACAGTTATCCCGATGGCAGAAGGGAAGAAACTGATATTGATCAATCTTCATCTCTCCGCTTATGACAAAGGCGGCAAGGTGAGAAAGCATCAGATCAAATATGTGAAGGATTATATCGCCGAAAAATATGACGAGAACACCTACCTCATTCTCGGAGGCGATTGGAACCATCTGCTGTCAAAGAAGCAATTGGAAGAAAAACGGCCGGATGAAGTATGGCCTGCATGGCTTGTACTCTTGCCGGATGATTTTACACCGGAAACTTTTCACTGGGCTGTGGATGAGAGCATTTGGACATGCCGCGATAATGATGCCCCCTATGTGGAAGGTGAGAACTTTGTCACCGTTATTGACGGCTTTTTACTTTCTCCAAATATCGAGGTGATCTCGGTAAAGGGGCACGATCTTGGTTTCACCAATAGTGATCATAACCCCGTAAGTGCGGTGCTCAGGTTCAAGTAATGGAGTATTCCAAGGGGCATAACTGGTTCATTTCGAGATTATCGTTATTCGGTGCCTTTCTGATATCCGCTCCCATAATAACCCTTGGATTCGGTGAGACTTTTGTCACGGCGAGATTTGCTATTGCGCTTTTATCCGCGGTCTTGCTCTTTATTGTATTGTACTTCATTTTTACGCATAATTCGCGCCGCAGAATGCGCCTGGTCAAGGGTGAGATGCTTTCAGAATGGTATGATATACTCAAAAGCGAAGTGAAATACTACAATGCCTTGCCGATAAAGGAGAAGAAGCGTTTTGAGGCTCTGATGAAGATATTTCTCGGAGAGAAGCATATCACGCCCGTGGATACTGAGATCAACGAAAAAGACAAGGTCTTGACCGCCGCTGGAGCCATTATCCCCATCTTCAAACTTCCCGGCTGGGAGTATTCCAAATTGAACGAGATCCTGATCTATCCGGGTGGTTTCAATGAGGATTATGAACAAGGAAAGGGCGGAAGGATAATGGGCCTTGTGGACGGGGGTACGACGATGATCCTTTCGAGAACATATCTGTACTCCTCATTCAAGGATGCAGATGACGGTACAAATGTGGGTATACACGAGTTTGTCCATAAGATAGACGGAGCGGACGGCAGTATTGACGGCATTCCTTCCTTTCTGCTTTCCAGCCACGGCCTGATCGAGAGCTGGCGTAAAATAATGGCAGATGAACTGGGCCGTATCAGATCCGGGCGTAGCGATATCAATCCCTACGGGGGAACCAATGAGGCGGAATTTTTCTCCGTGGTCAGCGAATACTTCTTTGAGGCCCCTGCGAAAATGAAGAGAAAGCATCAGAAATTGTACGATATTCTCAAAAAGATCTATCGACAGGACACCTTCTCTCTCTTCAATGCCGCTCTCAAAGATATGATACCTGTTCGCTTTGGGCGGAGATCTAAATGAAGGAAGCTAATTTGAAAATAGCATTCGTATGCATAGGGAATTCGTGCCGCAGTCAGATGGCGGAAGGATTCGCCAGGGCATTGTATAAAGAATCAGTCGAGATATTCAGCGCCGGCACTTCACCCTCAAAGCAAGTTGCCGTGAACGCCATTGAAGTGATGAGACAGGAAGGCATAGATATCTCAGCATACTCTCCAAAATCCTTGCGGGAGATCCCCTCGGAGTTTGACATCGTGATAAAGATGGGTTGTGAGATCTCTTGCCCTGAGTTATCAGGCAAGATCATTGAGGATTGGGGTATTGAAGACCCCTGGGGCGGTGACCTGCCGAAGTATTCAGAATCCCGTGACTTGATAAGAAAGAAGATCCTGCAGCTTGGCGAGAAATTTCAGTTGTTGATATTGAACATGTGACGTTTGACGTATCGCGTCTAATGTGGATAAAAGCAATTGACAATTTCTCGTAATACCCTCTCCATTATTCATTTTCCAATTATTCATTTCCTCTACTACCACTTCGTACTGCCAAAGGCTTGCTGCGCATATCTTGAAATACTTTCCTGAAACAAGTATAATGAGAAAAGGAGCGGACATGGATATTGAAAATGACAATCAGCTTTTGACTGAATCCAGTGAAGATAGGAATGCGCGGGTAAATCGCCTGCTGGGCTTCCTTCTGATCGGCATCGGCATTGCTCTGGGTATCTGGGTTTTCAGCAATCTTATCGGTATGATAAAATCACCTGAAAAAGTAGGCCTTGTCGACTATTTCCAAAGTGAAATGGTAAGCCGGATCAAGACTCAAGATACGGGGCGGGTAGATATCAGTATCCCCGAAAATTTCCGTGTCGGTATCGGCATATTCGCATTTATTATACTTCTTTCGATAGCAGCCGGTTTTGCAAAGACACTTATTTCAGCGGGAGTGAAATTACTCCTGAAGGCTGATTCGAAAATGCTGCAGGGAATGCGGAATGATATCGCGAGATTGCGAGAGCTAATAGAGTTAAGGCGCTGAGCTTCAGAATAGAAGATAAGATAGAAGAAAGAAAACTACTAAGATCATAGAAGGGGGGATTAAATAATGAAAGAAGCAGAGAAAAGAGCAGTAAGTATTTTTAAGGCATTGAGTTGTCCCACTCGTTATAAAATAATAAAGTTGCTGTCAAAGCGAGCGGTATGTACGGGCGAAATTGGAACTCTGATAGGGAAAAGTCCTACAACTGTATCAAAGCATCTAAAAATATTAAGAGACCTCGATATTTTGTACTATATTACGGAGGATAGAAATGTGCTAAACAGTTTGAAGAAGAGAGAAATCCTGGAAATAATAGAACATGTTGAAGAAATATTAAGTAGAAACTAATTGTTCAATGTCGCATTGTCGTAATTACGACAATGCGACATGATGCACGTGATACGTGTCACGCCACGCATGACACATTAAACTGGCTTGCGGATTATCTTGAATTCAATCAATAAATTTGGTAAAATAACAAATCATTATATTAGGAGAAAGATATGGCCGAGAGATTGATAGGCGAAAATGATCACAAAGAGTTGGTAAAAGAATTCGCATCCTTCAAGAATGATGTGGATGTGAAGGTGATCAAGGGACCTGAAGATAACGAGTATACGGAATTTACAATTAATTTTTTAAGTGAGTTGTCGGAGCTCAGTGATAAGATAAAAGTGGAAGTGCTGCCAAGCGATTCTGAAATTTCCAAGAAGAATCAGATCAATGTATTCCCCTATATCTTTCTGGGTTACGATCAAGGTTACCGAATCGAATTCATGGGTGCGCCCCTTGGATATGAGGCGAGGAGCCTTATCGAAGGGATCAAGATGCTCGCTTCCGGAAAAAGCTCACTGTCCGATAATGGAATAAAGAAGATCGGAGAGCTGGATACCGAGAAGACGATACATGTTTTTGTTACTCCCACATGTCCATATTGCCCGGGCTCTGTTGTCCTGGCGCATTCGCTCGCCTTTGTCAATAAAAAGGTTCGCGGGATTTGTGTCGAAGCTACCGAAGCACAGGAATTATCCGAAAGATTCAATGTGTCTTCAGTTCCTCAGCAGGTCGTGGACCTCAAGGAAGAGAATATTACTGTGGGCGCGCAGCCCGAGATGAAGTTCATTACAGAACTTCTGAATAAATAAACAAGTTTGGGGGAAGATATGGTTAAGATGAACTATGAATTGACCGAAGAACAGCAGGCAATAGTTGAGATCGCGAAGCAGATCGCCGATGAGAAGATCCTGCCCATTAGAGAAGAGTATGATGAAGGGCAGATCTTTCCGAATGAGATCGTAGAAATTCTGGCTAAGTCAGACCTTTACCGGGTTTTCGTTCCGGAAGAATACGATGGCCTCGGCATGGGAATATTTGAAATGTCTCTGGTTACCGAAGAGCTTTCAAGGGTTTGCGGCGGAATCGCTCTTGCTTACGCGGGCAGCGCTTTGGGAGCTTTTCCCATTCTTTTGTACGGAAGTGAAGAGCAGAAGAAAAAATTTCTTCCTTCAATAGCTTCCGGCGAGAAGATAGCAGCTTTTGCCCTGACCGAGTCCGAAGCCGGCTCCGATGCCTCCAATGTCAGGACGACCGCAACGAAGGAAGGGGATCATTATATCCTTAACGGAACAAAGCAATGGATCACGAACGGCGGCGTTGCCGGAGTGCATTCGGTATTCGCGACCGTAGATCCAACCCGTGGAATACGGGGAATGACCGCATTTATCGTCGATAGTGAAACCGATGGTCTTGAGATCGGTAAGAAAGAGAACAAATTGGGCATAAGAGCTTCGGAGACAGTGGAATTGATATTCAATAACTGCAAGATCCCCGCTGAAAATCTGATCGGCAGGGAAGGAACTGGCTTCAGAGTTGCTATGGGAACCTTTGATCAATCCCGTCCCGGCGTTGCCGCACAGGCTCTTGGAATAGCTCAAGGCGCGATGGAAGCGGCGCTTAGCTATGCACAGGAGAGAATACAATTCGGAAGTAAGATATATTCGTTCCAGGCGATCAGATTTATGATCGCTGATATGGCAATAAAGATCGAAGCCGCCAGGGCGCTGATATACAATGTATCCAAGCTGATCGACTCCGGCGCAAAAAATACGGGCGGATATTCGGCAATGGCGAAGACATTCGCCTCGGATGTAGCGATGGAGGTTACAACCGATGCCGTACAGGTTCTCGGCGGATACGGATATATGAAAGAGTATCCCGTGGAAAAAATGATGCGAGACGCAAAGATCACTCAGATCTTCGAAGGTACGAATCAGATCCAAAGAGAGGTCATAGCGTCACATTTAGCCAAGGAGCTGTCGAGATTAAGGAAGTAATATGAAAAGGGTAGTAGTATTTATAAAACAGGTTCCGGATACGGCCGAACTCAAGATCGATCCGGTTACGAACACCATGATACGAGAAGGTGTTCCATCGATCATCAATCCGTTCGATATGTATGCGATCGAAGAGGCCTTGAAGATCAAGGATAAATGGGGAGATACAGAAACGGTCGTCATGACCATGGGCCCTCCTCAGGCCGATGCCGCATTAAGAGAAGCTATTTCTATGGGTATTGATAAGGGCATACTCCTTTCAGATAAGAAATTTGCCGCTTCCGATACCTGGGCTACCTCATATATCCTTTCCAAGGCAGTTGAAAAATTAGGCGATTTTGATGTATTGATAGCAGGTAAACAGGCGACCGACGGAGATACCGCGCAGGTCGGTCCCGGTGTAGCCACCTGGCTGAAAATACCCTCTGTTACATATGTGAGAAAGATCGATGAGCTCGAACCCGGACATGCGAAGGTCGAGAGAATGAGAAGCGAGGGCTTTGATATCATCGAGGTCAAAGGGAAATTTCTTATGACCGTCCTCAAGGAATTGAATGAACCGCGTATCCCTTCATTCCGCGGCAAGATGGCCGCGAAGAAGGCGGAAATACCGGTCTGGGGCGCAGATGATCTTAATACCGATGAAGCGAATATCGGGTTCACGGGTTCTCCTACACGAGTCGTAAAAGCATTTACCCCCCCGCCAAAAAAGGGCGGTATCAAGGTTGAAGGTGATGATCTGGAAACGGTAAAAGGTGTTTTCAAGTTCATCAAAGAGAACCACCTGGCTTAGGAGAGTGAAGATGAGCACAAAGAATAAAATACTTATTATAGGGGAATGCAGGGAAAGCAGTATTCACCATGTTACATTTGAACTGGTTTCGGAAGGAGCAGAGCTCTCAAAAAAGAACAATGGGGAAGTAGTAGTTCTTGTCCCCGGATATAAGATAGATACCGCTCAGACGGAAGGCCTGTTCAAAGCCGGAGCTGACAAGGTGATCCTTCTGGACCATGAGAAACTTCAGCAATTGAACGATGTTCATTATTTGCGAAATATCGCGGCTGTGATAAATGAGGAAGAGCCGGGTATTGTACTTGCCGGAGCCACTCCTCAGGGCCGTTCGCTGATGCCCAAGCTCGCTATTACAATGAAAGCCGGCCTGACAGCTGATTGTACCGAGTTGGATATTGAAGAGGGCACAGGACTCCTTCTGCAGACACGCCCCGCTTTCGGCGGAAATCTGATGGCTACCATCAAGACCCCGAAGCATCTTCAGATGTCAACGGTAAGGCCTAAGGTCTTTAAGGTAGAGACCGGATACAGCAAGGAGAAGAATATTACGAAATTCACCTATATTGACGGTGATTCGCCTCTGAAGATCATTGAAGCGGTAAGAAGCATAGAGGAAATGGTTAATCTCGCTGATTCTGATATTATTGTTTCCGGCGGCCGCGGCCTCGGGGATAAAGCCAACTTCAAGGTCGTTTTTGATCTTGCGGCAAAATTGAACGCTGCTGTGGGAGCTTCCCGTGCGGCTGTTGATGCGGGATGGATCTCTTATGCGCATCAGGTTGGCCAGACAGGTACGACCGTTATGCCTAAATTGTATATTGCCCTTGGTATTTCAGGTGCTATTCAGCATCAGGTCGGAATGAAGTCGGCCGATTATATTATCGCTGTCAACAAGGATTCGAACGCTCCTATCTTTAATGTAGCGGATTATGGGATCGTTGGAGACCTTTTTGAGATCGCGCCGAAATTGACGGAGCTGCTTGGTTAAGGTAAGTTGAAACTCAAATCAGTTGCCCTGAAGGGATTTAAAACATTTCCGCGAAAAACTAAAATTGAATTAAAGAGCGGGATAAATATCATTATCGGACCCAATGGTTCCGGTAAATCCAATGTCGTGGACGCCGTAAAATGGACCTTGGGGGAAAAGAGCCCGAAATCCCTCAGAGGCGGCCAGATGGAGGATGTTATCTTCAAGGGCAATGACAAGATGAACCCGTCAGGATTTGCCGAAGTAGAATTGAAGTTCGATAATCTCGACCGGAAGTTAAAGATGGACCTTGACGAGATCGTGGTTTCCAGAAAATTTTCAAGGGATAAAAGTTCAAAATTCACTATAAACGACCGCCGCGCAAAGATGAAAGAGATCGTTGCTCTCTTTGCTGATACCGGTATTACTTCTAACTCATACGCCATAATTGAACAGGGGAAGATAGAAAATTTCCTCCTGGCCTCAACGAAAGAAAGGCGTATCATTTTTGAGGAAGCCGCAGGTGTCATGGGCGAAAAGATCGAAAAGATTGAAACGGAGAGAAAACTTCATCGTACAGAGGAGAATCTTCAGCGTATTGCCGATATCATAGCTGAAAAGGATAAGCAATACGGCGGATTGAAGCGGGCGGTATCCAAGTATGAGAGATACATGGATTACCGAAATAAGCTTGCCGAGATCAAGAAACTCTTTTCCGGGCTTAAATACCTTGTATTCGAGGATGATATCAAGCAATACGATGATAAGCGCAGCCCGCTCTCTTTAAAAAAAGCGGAACTGCTGAAGACCATCTCGTTAAAAGAAGAAGAGCGGGCAAAAAGAGAGCAGGAGATCAAATCGGCATGGAATTCTCAATCTGCCGAAGTGAATAAAAAGCTGTCTATCAGCAATCAGATAGCGGGCCTTGAGAATAAGCGGCAATTAATGATACAGGATATCACGAATAAGGAAGACTTGATCAGCGAGGATAAGCGCCGGATAGTTAGCAACGAAGATAATAAGAAGAAACACGCGGAACAATTGAAAGAATGGAAAAGCAATACGAAGGAAAAATCAGCCGAAGGCAAGAAATTAGAAACCGGCCTTGAAATGATCATTGATAAATTGAAGGGATTAGAGAAAGACCTTGCTCATCTTGAGAAGGAGAACGCTGACCTCGAAGATACATATATGAATTTTTCCGGCAAACTTTCCGAAGTGGAGAACGAGAAGATCTCTCTTTCCAGCGCCAAGGCAAGTAAGGAGAACAGCATAGAGCATCTGAAAGTGCGCCTGGGCAATTTTGAAAAGCGCATCACCGATTTTAACGATGACCTGGAGGCCGCAAGAGCGGATCTTAAACGGATCGAAGACAAGATGGATGAATTTGATTCCACTCTTGAAGATCTTGAAAAGGAAAATTTACGGACAGAAAATGAGATGGCCGATGTGAAGGATCTTTTCGGAAAAAGCTCTGTCGAATGTGATTCTCTGAATGAGAAGATCAAGATACTTTCAAGTAATCTTGAGAATTACTCGGCTTTCCCCGGCGGTGTCCGGCATGTGATGAAGAAATCCGCGCAGAAGGACGATACTTCCATCTCCGGCATACATGATGCTGTTGCCAATCTGATCTCTTACTCCAAGGCTCACGCGCATGCCTTGGAAGTTGCCTTCGGAGCTGTTCTGCATTATGTGATCGTTGATCAGGAAGACGATGCGAAAAGGGCCATTAAATATCTGAACAGAATTAAAGGCGGCAGGGTGACCTTCCTTCCTCTGGATTCTCAGCCAAGTCATGGCGCTCCTTTTAAATTGCCTTCTATGATCGGGGGTGTTGTAGGATGGGCTGTTGACCTTTATTCCGCTATACCCGCTTATAAAGAAATAATTGATCGTTTTATCCGCAATGTTATTGTGGTGAAAGATATGGATATTGCTACCCGCCTGAAGGGTGAGCTTAGAGGAAAGAGCTTCAGGATAGTGACTTTGAACGGCGAGTTATTCCATTCTGATGGTCGTGTTGTGGGTGGAAAACGATCTCACGAAGGCGGCCTGCTGACACTTAAAGAAGAGATCAATGAGTTAAAACAAAAGCATAAAGCGAAGGAAAAACAAGTCATCAAGCTGGAAGAAGAGTATCAGAAGAAATTCTCCAGATCGACTACAATTCGGGAAGAGATCGAAGAGATAAAGCAGAAAAAGAAAAAGATCAGCTTTGATCTGTCGCGATATAAAGAAGAGACAATTTCTATTGAGCAAGCCATTAAGAATTTTCAGGAGAACAAGACCACCGAAAAAGAAACAATTGAGATCTATGAAAAAGAGATACAGGATTATGTGGAGCAGCTCACTGAAATCGAGGATTCCCTTGAAACCGTCAGAGGTGAAAATACCGAGATCAGAGAGAAATACGAGAAATACCATTCCTCGAAAACCGCGCTTGAGAATGACCTTCTGGAGAATGAAAGGATCAGAGACAGAAATCAGAGTGATATCCGGCTTCTGGAAAGCGAGCTCGGCAATCTTGATAACAATATTTCAAATTATGAAACATTGCTCTTTGAGATCGACAGGGATCTGAAATTCTACAAAGGCGAGATCAAGGAATCCCAGGAATCCATTAAACATAAGCGGATAGAGATCAAAGACCTTTTGGTCGAGATCGGTAAGAACGCAGAAGAACTGGAAGGTTATGAGAGCCAACTATCCTCACTAAATGAAGAAGTGAAGGATAAAGAGGATGCGAAGGAAGAGCTGAGCAGGGAAATTATTAACTCAAGAAGTGAGCTTGACGGCATTGACAAGGAATTGGCTAGCTTTGAAGAGGGTAAGACCGACCTGATCGTCCAAGCAAAAACAGAATATTCCCATCTGGAGGAATATTTTGACGACAGAGCGGATATCTCGGGATTTCTGAATGAACTGGACGGCGCCGGCCATGACATAACGGCCATTGAAGGAGAAGTTGATCTGCTTTCGGGAAAGATCGAACGACTTGGCGCGATCAATTTTGAAGCCCAGGACGAATACAGTAAATTTCAGGAAGAATATGAGCTCTTGAAGACAAATTTCGATGATGTTTCCCAGTCCAAGGACCGCCTGATGGAAATGATAGAGAAAGTGAATATTGATATTTGCGAAAAATTTGCCGCTTCTTTGGAGAATATCAATGTCTATTTTGATAAGACCTTCAAGGAGCTCTTCAATGGCGGTAACGCCAAGGTAGTAATGGTAACGCCGAATGACCCTCTTGAAACGGGAGTCGATATTCAAGTGCATATACCGGGCAAGAATGTTCAGACACTCAGTCTGACTTCAGGTGGTGAGAAAGCCCTGATCACCGCTGCTCTTATATTTGCTATTTTCCTTCAGAATCCTACTCCGTTTTGTATTTTTGATGAGGTTGACTCGGCGATGGATGAAGTGAATCTGGTTAAATTTTTCTCAATGATAAAGAAATTCTCAGAGGATATACAATTTATTGTGATCACACATAATAAGCGTTCAATGGAATTTGCGGATGTCCTGTACGGAGTTACTTCGGAGGAAGAGGGTGTCTCTAAAATAATGTCAGTAGCGTTCGAGTAAAAGTGACACAACCTCTTCAAATATCTATGATTTCTTTCTTTTTGGTCCTCGTGCTTGTTCTACTGCTTTTACTATTAAAAAGGAGATCCGTTGAGCGTCCATCCACCCGCAGAGAAGGCCTGTTAGCCGCGAGATTAAAGGGTGTTTTCAAAGGAGACAAAAAGGGCATTCTGGAGAAGATCGAGATGACGCTGCTTGAGGCGGATATGGGTCCGCAGACAGTTGTGGATATCATGGAGGAATTGAAGAATAACGCTGAAGGGCTCAGGGACTATGACCTTTTATCCAAGCAGTTGGCCTCCCAGATCTCACGCATCCTGAAAGGAAGTGAAAGGGTATTTTCTCCGGAGAAGGGAAGTATTATTTTGGTAATGGGTGTCAATGGTGTTGGAAAGACCACTACCGTCGCTAAGTTGGCCCATTATCTAATATCAGAAAGAAAAATGAAAGTGTCCCTTGCAGCGGGAGACACATATCGCGCCGCCGCTGTGGAGCAATTGGCGCAATGGGCAAATAAACTCGATATCAAGCTGTACAGTCAGCAGGCGGGCGCAGACCCCGGATCGGTGATATTTGATGCCGTGAAATCCTTTCAGCAGCGCGGAGATTCGGATATTCTTATCGTGGACACCGGCGGACGCATACATACGAATGAAAATTTGATAAATCAATTCACTAAGATACAGCGTGTAATAGAAAAAGCCGCTGGTAAAGCCGCTGATGAACGCATACTCATCATTGACGGAACCACCGGACAGAATGCTTTGAATCAGATAGACATCTTCAAAAAGAATTCGGAGCCCACCGGGCTGATCATCACGAAAATGGATGGAACCGCAAAAGGCGGAATACTTGTGCAGTCGTTCAGGAAATTCAGTATCCCCGTTCTTTTCATGGGTACAGGGGAGAGATTTGAAGACCTGGCGCCTTTCAAGATCACTGCCTATCTTGAAAAGATATTCTGACAAGATCAAATACAATATTTTCCTGCAATTTACTCCCTCGTTTTACATTTGACCAGACACACTTTCTTGTGCGTGTAGACTCTTTGCCTCTACTGATCCCGCTTGTGAGAAAATTCACATAGTTGCTAGCCTTGCCTATGAATGCAATATTGTCTAAGTATAGCAATGTACGGGGATATCCGGCTCGATAGCTCTAGATTAATAACTGCGCAAATATAAAGAAGTGGTTGACATTGAATAAAGAATGTGGTATTATTCTTCAGGTTAATAAATAGAATAAGGTATAATCTATTGGAGGAATAAGAGTGAGGTTACTTTTCAAGATATTCTTTCCACTAAAATCATCTATAAACATTGTTAATATGGTTGCTACTCATGCATTTCTTAATCCAACTACTACGTTATTAAGGTGTAAATCGTGATGGAACAAAAATTTATCAGTAATGAAAAAGTGAAAGCCCTGACGAAAAAATTGATCCCCGACTACGAGATCTTTTATCCGCGCAGGCAAGAGGAAAGCTGGGATTGGGCAAGAATGGAAGCCGATTCGGAGTTTACATTCGAAGGTCACAGGACGGTCCTTCCTCTTAAGTACTTTTTCTATTCCCCCCAAGAGAATCTTGTTGAAAAGAAAAAGGATAAGCCAAGGATCATTTTTGGCGCACGCGGCTGTGACACAAAAGGACTTTCCCTTCTGAAGAAGATCTATCTGGAAGATCCCGAAGATCCCCATTTCAGAAAAGATGTCCTTGTCTTTTCGGCCGATTGTACCACACATCACCCGGATTGTTTCTGTACGGTCCTGGGAGATCAGCCGTGGGCTACAGAGAATTTCGATCTGAACTTCTCCATTGTGGAGAATGGGTATCTGGTTTCTGTTGGTTCGGATGCCGGCGCGAAATTCTTAAAAGACCACGGCGGATTTTTTGAATCTGCCCGATCCGAACAGGAAAAGTCGATGAGCTCTCACAGGACCTCTTTTGAAGAAGAGTTGAAGAAGTTCAACGGGAACAAAGTATTGGATCTCAAGGACCTTGAGGGCAAGATCGAGAAGCACAGCGATGTATTTAAGGAATATGGCAAAACCTGTGTCAGCTGCAGCAGTTGCACAAATGTTTGTTCCAGTTGTTTCTGTTTCTTCCTGTCAGAGGGGGATGAGAACAAGATCAGGTATATGGACAGCTGTCAGCTCAAGAGCTATGCGCGTGTCGCGGGCGGAGCTAATCCCAGGGAAGATCTTATAGAACGGTTCAAACACAGATTTACCTGTAAATTCGTTTACAGGCCCCAAATGCAGGGTTTTAACGGCTGTACCGGCTGCGGAAGGTGCACTGCCGGCTGTCAAGGGAAGATAGATTTCCAAGAAGTGCTGATAAAAGTTGCGGAGGCGAAATAATTATGGATCCTTATAAGACGATCAATTGTAAGGTTATTAAGGTTATCGAAGAGACCTCGCTGATCAAAACATTTATCCTGGAGCCGGAAAAGAAATTTTCTTTTGCTACCGGTCAATTCATTCAACTTACCATGCCGAAGATAGGGGAATCTCCATTTACTCCATCCTCTTCTCAATTTGCCAAGGGTCCGTTTGAAGTGACGATAATGAAGGCCGGGCGAGTTACAGAGAAGCTTCATGAATTGAAAGCAAACGATACTGTGGGGATCAGAGGGCCATTGGGAACTTCTTATCCGCTCAATGAGTTTGAAGGGAAAGAAGTGCTCTTACTGGGCGGCGGTGTCGGGATGGCTCCACTGCGTTCATTACTTCTGACGCTTCTGGATGAAAAAGACAAGTACGAAAAGATAACTCTCTTATACGGCGCGAAAAATCCTGCTGACATAGTTTATAAGGATCAGTTCGAGAGCTGGAAAAAGCGCGGTGCCGAGATCTGCAGGACCGTTGATGCGGCGGATAATGACTGGAAGGAGAAAGAGGGAGTGGTGACCTGTTTATTTGATGATTATAGCGTAAATCCCAAAAACGGTGTCGCTGTCGTTTGCGGCCCGCCTATAATGATGAAATTCGGCACATTCAAACTCCTGGAGCTCGGCTTTGCTCCGGAAAGTATTTATCTTTCCATGGAAAAGAATATGAGCTGCGGCATAGGTAAATGCGGCCATTGCGGGGTAGGTAAATATTTTGCTTGTAAAGACGGTCCGGTTTTCAAGTACAGCCTGATCAAGGACATTGAAGGGATTTGGGAATGAAAATGATATTAATTGATCTTGAAAAATGTTACAGTTGTAATAATTGCGTAGCGGATTGCAATTATCCTCTTCATGATCAGAAAACGGGTTTCAAATCAATACTCGAAGAGGCGATACGGAAGGTCTATTGCCGCCATTGTGAAGATTCTCCCTGTGTTATCAGTTGCCCTACGGACGCTTTGAAAAAGGATGATGATCTTCACCGGTCAAGTTTCCTATGCACTTCCTGTAAAACATGCCTTTTAGCCTGCCCGTTCGGAGTGAATACGCTTGAGACGGTTGAATTCAAGACATCCACATGTGATCTCTGCCCTGAAAGGGATCCTATTTGCGTAACATCATGCCCCGAAGGTGCGATCACTATCGGTGATTTCAAAGAAAATATCGAGGAGAATATTTACATGATAAAAGAAGGCCTTTTTGTGAAAGGGGTTCACTGGAAAAAGCAATTGGGGTTGACAGAATGAAAACTATCTTCTATTTCCTTGTTTTCCCCGGGTTCCTTTTTGCTTTGATCGTAGGAATGGTCGCTTCATATATTGAGAGGAAGGTTACCGCCAGAGTCCAATGGCGTGTAGGCCCTCCTATACTGCAGCCTTGGTACGATCTTCTGAAATTATTTACAAAGGAAAGTGTAGTTCCAGAAAATGCTCACCTCTTAACCTTTTTGGCAACTCCGGTCCTCTTCATGGTCAGTGCCACTCTGGTCGCAATGTATGCGGGAATGGCATTTTTCTTTCCGGATGCAGCTTTTCAGGGCGACTTGATAGTCATTGTCTACCTGCTGACGATCCCGCCGATATGTCTGATCCTCGCAGGTGCCGCCAGCGCTAATCCGCTGGCTTCTTTGGGCGCCTCAAGGGAGATAAAGCTGGTCCTTTCATATGAACTGGTGTTCTGGATGACGATCGCCGTTATCTGGGTCAAGACCGGTGGCGAATTGAGCCTGGTGAATATCATGAATAAACCTCCGGTGATGTATTCTTACTCGGGAGGTATCGCCTCTGTTCTCGCACTCTTTGTCATGCAGGCAAAACTGGGAAGGGTTCCATTTGATATAGCTGAAGCGGAGACCGAGATCATGGCCGGGGCATATATAGAATATTCCGGCCCGCTTCTGGGATTTTTCAAAATGGGGCAGTATATCCTGCTTGCCACTTTGCCGTTTTTCATTTCTTCGATATTTTGGGGCGGTGTTAATGTTTTTAAATACGTAGCCCTTCTGGTGATTGTGATCTTAGTGGAAAATACGAATCCCAGGTTAAAGGTAAAGCAATGCCTGAAACTCTTCTGGTTTATCTTGTTTCCTTTGAGTCTGGTAGCTTTGATATTAGCGGTGGTGGGTCTATGAACAAATTAAAGATATTGTCAAAATCGATCTGGGTTTTTCATTTTGCTTCTGCGGCGTGTAATAATTGCGACATAGAGATACTTGATGTCCTTACGCCCAGATTTGATGTGGAGCGCTTCGGAGTTAAACTGGTCGGTTCAATAAAACATGCCGACGCGATGCTTGTTTCGGGAATGATGAACAGAAAGGGTGCCGAATTTTTGAAAGACCTTTATGATCAGGCGCCAAAACCTCTCGCGGTGATCGCCTTCGGAAGCTGCGCATCTTCAATGGGAATGTTCAAGGTTTCTTACAATAGAGTGATCCCTGTAGATGAGATAATTCCGGTAACCGCGTATATCCCCGGGTGCCCCCCTCGTCCCGAGGCAATAATTGACGGTGTTGTCAAGGTTGTTAAGAAATTGCGTGGAGAGATATAATTATGGTTAATAAAGTAAAAGACATATTAAAAGGCAAGATCATTAAATGGGAAGAGAAGAGCTCCAAGCGCCATTATATCGAGATCGATAAGAAGGATCTCAGGTCCGCTGCGGAGCTTTTGTTCCGGAAATTGGAGTTGCGTTTCTGTATTGCCACAGGATTGGACAATGTGAAAAATATGGAGGTCCTCTATCATTTTTCAGATGATAAGACGGGCGTTGTGTATTCTCTTCGTGTTTTTACAGACCGTGACAAGGGGCAGATCCCGTCGATCGCTGATATTATCAAAGGCGCGACATGGATCGAAAGGGAAATGCGAGAACTTCTGGGTATTGAATTCACGGGCGCTGCTGATACCAGCAGGCTACTTCTTGACCCGACATGGCCGGAAGGTGTATACCCTCTAAGAAAGGATTATGAATACGGAAGAAAAGAGCCCCGGGGAGAAGATTCCTGCCGCCGTCCGAATATTAAGATCGAAGAATTAACAAAGAACGGCAAGAAAACAAAAATAATTCCCATCGGCCCTTATCATCCTCTTCAGGAAGAACCGGAGTTCTTCGAACTTATGGTTCAGGGTGAAAAGGTAATTGACCTCAATATCAATCTCGGATACAATCACCGAGGGATAGAAAAGATCGCAGAAGGAAAACATTGGGATCAGGTCACATTTCTGGTCGAAAGGATCTGCGGCATCTGTTCATGTTCTCACCCTTATGCGTATGTCAACGCCGTTGAGGACCTTCTGGGTTTGGAGATCCCTTTAAGGGCGAAATATGTCAGAACCGTTATCGCAGAGCTAGAAAGGGTACATTCACATCTTCTCTGGCTTGGCCTTGCCGGACATTTCCTGGGCTATAATACGGTCTGGATGTGGGCATGGAAATACCGCGAGACAGTTCTTGACCTTTGTGAACAGATCTCCGGAAACCGAAATCACTATGCGATGATGCGTATCGGCGGTGTGAGAAAGGATATTTTCAATTCGGAGATCGACGCGATGAAGGAGAAGACGGCGTCATTGGTCCCGATCTTTGACCTCTTCAAGGGTGCCGTAATTGATGACCCTGTTATTCATGCCCGTACGAAGAACATCGGAGTATTGAGCAAGGAAGAGGCGATCAATTATTGTGTTACAGGCCCCACTGCCCGCCCAAGCGGATTGGATCAGGACATCAGGAAAATAGATATCCTCAATGGTGCTTATCAATTGGTTGAATGGGATGTGATCGTATGTCAGAACGGAGATATTTTCGACAAGACGGTCTGCCGTGTTCTTGAAATGTATGAATCGGTAAAGATAATAACTCAATGTCTCGATAAACTTAAAGGTTTGAAAGAAGGGAATATCTGGGAGGAAGTCCGCGAGATCCCGCCGGGAGAAGGTATCGGAAGATATGAGGCTCCCCGTGGAGAGGTATGGCATTATGTCAGAAGCGATGGTGGAAATACTCCTGTAAGGCATAAGATAAGGGCTCCTTCTTATATGAATGTGCTTTCAAATGAATTGGCGGCTGTCGGCGGTGATGTGTCGGATGCCGCAATAACACTTGCCGCTGTTGACCCATGTTATTGCTGCACCGAAAGAATGCAGGCGGTCGAGAACGGAAATGTTAAATACAATTGGGAAGAACTGCTTAGATTGTCCGAAGAAAAAACAAAAAGATTACGGGGGGAATTGAGATGAATATCTTTCTGCCAATCATTTTTAATCTGATCGTAGCCTTTGTCCTTTTTATTACTCCTGACTGGAAAAAGCCGTTGAGAGTTATTGCACCGATATTAGCGTTCGCTAATATCGTGATCGGCGTGTACCTGCTTTTCAACCCGAACATTCCCGAGAAATATACAGCTTGGATCTTATGGGATAATTTGACCAAACTTGTCTTTTTCTTTATAGGATTCTTCGGATTGGTACTTTCCATTTACTCCGCAGGTTTCATTAAGAAGAAGTTGAATAAGTATTTTTCTTACTTTTTCCTGACATTGGCTTCAGCATACGGCATAATATTGAGCGCGAACTGGATCGTCTTGATCATATTCTGGGGTATTTCGGGAATTACCCTTTACCTGATGATGCAATTTAACTCGGGCGCTAATCTTGCCGCGAAGAAAACCCTGATCATACTCGGAGGAAGTGATTCTCTCCTGATACTGGGTGTTGCTGTATTATTCCGGCTGACGGGATCATTCGGCATCCTTTCTTCAACTTGGTCGATGATAGCATTTATCTGTATTGCCGCTGCGGCATTTGCCAAAGCGGGAAATATGCCTTTTCATACGTGGATACCGGAATGCGCGGATAAAGCCCCACCTCCGGTGACAGCTTTTATGCCCGCTTCTTTAGATAAACTACTTGGTATTTATCTTCTGGCGAGGATATTCTCTATCGTCACCATTCCTCCGGTCGTGAAAATAAGTGTAATGCTTATCGGGTCAATAACGATCATATGCGCTGTATTTATGGCTCTGACACAGCATACGGCGAAAAAACTTCTGTCCTATCATGCGATCTCTCAGGTAGGATACATGGTTCTAGGTATCGGAACTGGAAATCCTCTGGGTATTGCCGGAGGTCTCTTCCATATGATAAATAATTCGATCTATAAGTCCTGTCTCTTTCTCGGTACCGGTCAGGTTGAGAAGGTCAGCAAAACCGATCATCTGGATAAATTGGGAGGCATGGCGAAATACCTTCCGATCACGTTCACGAGTATGCTTATCGCCTCTTTTGCGATTTCCGGACTTCCTCCATTGAACGGGTTCTTTTCAAAGTGGTTGATCTATCAGGGAGTATTGGCCGCTACCGCTGAACAATATCCGTTCCTTTCAATACTTTGTCTGCTCGCCGCCCTCTTCGGCTCCGCCTTGACGCTGGCTTCATTTATGAAGCTGATGCATGCGCTATTCCTTGGCGCGAAGAAGTATCCAAAAGGAACAGAGAAAAAGTTCAAGGAGAAATTCTCCCTTGTCTTTCCTCAGATCATTCTGGCTCTTTCCTGTATTGTTCTGGGTGTATTCGCCTTTGATCTTTTTATCAAACCAATGTATGGAAATCTTGATCTAACAGGCCTATGGCATCCGAAAATGGCAATGCTGCTGATCGTAGTAGGCCTCGTCCTCGGAGCATTGATCTTCCTTATATCAAGGATCAAGATCCGCCGTGTAAAGGGCTTTGCCGGCGGAGAAGGGCTCAGGCCGGATATGCATATTTCAGGAGCGGACTTCTACGAAGGAATTGAGAATGGCCAACCCTTCAAATTTATTTACGGATTGGCGGCGAAGAAGATCTTTGACCTTTACGAAGTTCTAAAAGCAATGGCTTTTTATATAATTAAATTGCTAAGATATTTGCATAATGGTGTATTGTCCAACTACCTGTCCTGGATACTTGCAGGCGGAGTCATAATACTGGTGGTAATATGGTTCATGTAATAATTTATATTTTGATTCTTTTTATGTTGCTTGCCGCATTAATCGCACTTGAAGCGAAAAATCTTTTGTCTTCAGTTGTTTCGATTGGCGCGGTAGGATTCATGCTGTCCGTTGTTTTCCTTTTATTGAGGGCACCGGATATTGCGATCATTCAGGTTATCATTGAAATTCTGACGCTTGTGATATTGATCAGAGCGACAATAGCCGTGGATGTTCATCTGGTGAAAAATATCCGGCAATTCTTCCCCTTTGCCATATGTATGGTGCTCCTTCTTCTGCTCTTTATGTTCGCTTCTAAGGCAATGGATCTTCTGCCTGAGTTCGGCAATTATTTGAGCAAAGTAGCGCCCCATTATCTGGCAAACGGATTGAAGGAGACCGGGTCTGCCAATATTGTAACCAGTGTGATCCTTGACTACAGGGCATACGATACACTGGGAGAAGCTACCGTTCTGTTCACGGCAATTCTTGGGGCTGTGGTTCTTCTGAGGAGAAAAGCGAAAAATGACTAATAACAAAAGCGGATTAAGTGAAATAGTTAAATCAGTTTGCTGTTGGATCGAAGGGTTTATCTTTCTATTCGGATGTTATATCGTTCTTTTCGGACATCTGACTCCCGGCGGCGGATTTGCTGGAGGCGTGATAATGGCAGCAAGCTTTATCCTCATCATGCTTTCTTTCGGAAAAGAGAGAACGGATAAACTCTTTCCAAGGACGAGAACCACTTTGGTAGAGTCCTTTGGTGCTTTGCTCTTTATTGCGGTAGCATGGCTGGGTATCTATTACGGTGGTGGGTTCTTTGCGAATTTCCTTCATCAGAAATTTGGCGGCACACCCTTTACATTTCTAAGCGGCGGAACGATTCCAATATCTAATGTCGCGATAGCACTCAAGGTGATGGCGGGATTGTTCCTTGTCTTCTATGTCCTGTCTACTCATAAAGTCATCCTTGATGAGGACATATCAAAAACGGAGAAAGACAAATGATTTATATTCTCTGCTTAATATTGTTTTTTATTGGATTGTACGGGATCTTCTGCAAAAAGAACCTTATAAAGATCGTGCTCGGGTTCATTATTATGGAGAATGCAGTCAATTTGTTCTTGATCCTTCTCGGTTATAAGAACAATGGCATCGCTCCGATAATGACAAAGTCGATGCGATTAGATGAGTTTCTTGCCAGCAGTGTGGACCCGCTTCCTCAAGCGCTTGTGCTGACATCCATTGTAATAGGCCTTGCTGTGACGGCTTTGATGGTAGCAGTAGCTATCAGGATCTATGAGAGGTTCGGCACCTTTGATATAACGGAAATAAAAAGGTTGAAGGGATGAATACTCTACCGTATTTTGTATTAATACCGCTTGCCGGCGCGTTTCTGGTCGTGTTCTTAAATGTGCTGACCAGGAATAAGGTTCGTGTCATCAGCGAGATCCTTGCAAATGTGATCACATTGGCACTTTTTATTATGACGATATTCATGTTTAATAAATCGGGAATGTATGTGATCGGAAAATGGGTTCCTCCACTGGGAATAAATCTGGTTCTTGACGGTCTCAGCGGATTGATGCTGTCCATAGTGAACCTGATAGCTTTTACAGCTACATTGTTCTCGATTAATTATATGAGGCGTTACACCGCTAATAATTATTATTACGCGCTCTTTCTGCTGATGCTTGCGGGAATGAACGGAGTGCTTCTATCTGGAGACTTTTTCAACCTCTTCGTTTTTATTGAGATCGCGTCAATAGCGTCATATGCTCTGGTCGGTTTCGGAACGGAAGCTGACGAGCTGGAAGCATCGTTCAAGTATATGGTCATGGGCGGGATCGCGTCCACTTTCATACTTCTTGCGATAGCCCTTTTATATTCACAGTTCGGTGTATTGAATATGGCCTATATCAGTGAAGCGATCGCAAATTCGGAATTCAATATTCTCTTGAAGTTCACGCTCTTTCTATTTATTGCCGCATTTTCGGTAAAGGCGGCGATCATACCGTTCCATGCCTGGCTACCGGATGCCCATCCGGCTGCCCCTGCACCGATATCCGCAATGCTCAGCGGCGTCGTGATCAAAACGCTTGGACTATATGCGATGATCCGTGTGATGTACAATATTTTCGGATTCAACGGGGGAAATATGCTCGCTTACATGGGGCTAATCTCCATTATGGTGGGAGGGTTACTGGCTCTTGGACAGATGGATATGAAAAGGCTGCTCGCTTATAGTTCAATATCCCAGATCGGGTACATTATTCTCGGTATCGGCTTGGGAACGAAACTCGGTATTCTTGCGGCTTTGTTCCACTTGGTGAACCATTCGGTCTTTAAATCCCTGCTCTTTATGAATTCGGGTTCGGTCTATCACAGGCTTGGCACCAGAAATCTTGATGAAATGGGTGGGCTGAACAAAGTAATGCCGATAACCGGAGGAACGTCTCTGATCGCCTCGCTCAGTATATCGGGAATGCCTCCTTTCAACGGGTTTTTCTCAAAACTTCTGATAATTATCGCATGTATTCAGTCGGGGCATACGATCTTTGCGTTCTGGGCGATCGCTGGAAGCATTTTTACCCTTGCCTATTACATGAAGATGCAAAGATATGCGTTTTTCGGGTCATTGAAGGAGAGTTATAAGAGTATCAAGGAATCACCATTTTTCATGTCTGTCAGTATGATAATCCTGGCGATCTTATGTTTAGCCACCTCTTTCCTGCTGATCCCTCAATTACGAGATGCGGTATTGACTCCAGCCGTTGAAGTGATTTTAAATGCCGATACATATAAGGCGCTGGTGATAAAATGAAAAGGTTTACACTCTTTTTTATTTCGTATATTATCTGGATCCTTCTGGTGCTGCCTCTTGATCTGCAGACATTGATACTTGGGTTTTTTGTTGCTTTGATAGTAGCGCTGCTCTTCGGAAAGGAATTTGTTGAGAACTACAAACGGCTATGGCATATAGACCGCTTGTTCTGGTTCCTGGTCTATATTCCGGTATTCACATATTATTTGATACTGGCAAATCTGGACGTCATGTACCGTGTCCTGCATCCCGATCTTCCGATACATCCCGGCATTGTGAAGGTGAAGACGAAATTGAAATCACGGTCTGGGAGGTCAGTTCTCTGTAATTCGATAACCCTGACCCCGGGAACACTCTCGGTGGATATCGAAGGGGAATATATCTATATACACTGGTTGAATGTGAAATCAGATGATGTGGATCTTGCAAGCAAAGAGATTGTTGAAAAATTTGAGAAGTATTTAATGAAGGTGTTCGGATGATCATCGAATTGCTATTCTTTGTAGTGTTGCTGATATGCTGCTTTCTTTGCCTTTATCGTATAGCGAGAGGCCCGACTGTTCCTGACAGGGTTGTCGCTATTGATATTCTCGGGATAGTCGTGGTGGGATTTACCGCCTTGATCGCCGTTGAAACAGGGAAGGACTTTTATATGAATATCGCCATCGCGTGGGCCCTGATCTCCTTTTTGGGCACTATCGCTCTGGCGAAGCATCTGGAGGGGAAGAGTTTTGATGAATAATATAATAGGATACATAATAATCGGTATTGGAGTTCTCTTCAATCTCTTCGGCTGTATCGGCCTACTGCGTATGCCTGATGTTTATTGCCGTCTGCAGGCAGCGACAAAGTGCGTTACCCTGGGGATCTGCTTTGTTTTAATCGGCGTTGTCGTCATAGTAGGGTTCAACCCGCTTGGTGTCAAGGCGCTGATATGTATGGTATTTATTCTTGTAACCTCGCCGACAGGCGCCCACGCGCTTGCGCGGGGAGCATACAAATCCGGAGTGAAGCTCTGGAAGAAAAGTGTTTGCGACAAGTACAAGGATAAGGAGAGTAAATAGTATGTGGCTGCCAAAACTAAGAGAGTTGAGAGAAGCTGTTAAGTCCCTTTTCAGCCGTCCCGCAACAACGAGATACCCGTTTAAGCCCGCTACGATACATCCCCGCTTTAAAGGGAAGCCAGAACCGCAGGACAGTTGTATCGGCTGCGGCGGCTGTGTAAATTGGTGTCCTTCTGAGGCGATCGAAGAAATAAATGACGCGGAAGGCAAAAAGAGACAGGTCATATGGCATTTAGATCATTGTATCATGTGCGGCGAATGTGAAAGGGTATGCACAACAAAGGATGGCGTCAAGATGGTGCCGGAATTTGAACTCGCGGTATTTTCAAGGGATGATCTTCACACAGCGAAGGAATTTGAACTTGTTGTTTGTGAGGAGTGTGGAGAGATACTGTCTACCCGCGATCATATCTTGTGGATGCTTGACTCACTCGGTGAAAAACAGCCGGCGAACCTTGGCCTGCTTAATGAGAAATTGAAGAAATTAGGCATAGTCGATGATGCGAGCAGAAGCATTACTTTTGACAAAAGAGATGATATGTTTGTAGTGCTCTGTCCTAAGTGCCGCCACCGTATATCACTGTATGATTCCCTCTGAGGTTGCGCAAGAACTTCAGAAATATTCCAGTGAAGATCTTCTCGCGGTAGGCATAGGAAATGAGTTGCGCGGTGACGATGCCATCGGCATATATATAGCCAGAAAAGGACTAGAAAGATTTCCCGATAAATTCATTGATGCCGGCATGGCCATTGAGAACTATATCTTTAAGATCCTCGGCAGGAAAGAGAAAGTCATATTATTGATCGATGCTGTGGATTTCAAGGGAAACCCCGGAGACGCGGCTATTATCCCGCTCGAGGATCTGAAAGAGCAGGGCTTCTCAACACATACGCTGAGTTTAGGAAAGATCAAGCAATTTTTTATCGGTTCAGAGAAGGAATTGATCCTTCTGGGCATACAGCCGGAGAATATCGCACTTGGCTCTGAAATGGGTGAAAGTATACGCGAAGCAGGGGATCGGATCTTAGATATATTAGGAAGTATCTAGTGTACTGTCATCATATTTATGAGACAGTACACCGAGTTAGAGAATTTTTTCACAATTATTCGTTTTATCTATTGAAAATACGACAAAAATAAATTATAATTACTAATATTTTAGGATGGAATATGAAAAAGACCCTGTGCCGGTTATCTTTTTTATCCTATTCACTTTATCCTATGTTTTTTAAATTACAAAAATAAATAATACAGAGGTTGAATTCCCAGTATTGCGGGTCTGCCGGCATTTAGAGCGCTGTCTGACGATATGCGGACTTAGAAATAATAAGATTAAAATGGAGAGTATATGGAAAACTTAGTAATTCTAAAAAAGGAGGATCTGAATGATTTTGTCATGCAGATCGCCAGGACCAAGAAAGTAGTTGCTCCAGTCAGGAAAGGAGTTAAAAGCTTTGCCTTTGAGGAGGTTACTTCCGGGGCGAGGATCGATTTGGATTATACATCTACAATTCTTCCTCCGAAAAAGTATTTCCTTCCTCAGAAGGAGACAATTATAGAATACGATAAGAGAAAAAAGGAGTGGACCCCTACTCTGTATTCGGAAGAAATAGTTCTCTTCGGTGTTCATACATGTGACCTTTTCGGAATTCAGTGCCTGGACATCATTTTTTCTGAAAATCCTAAGGATTTTAATTACATCCTTCGGAAGAACAGAATATTGATCATCGGATTGGAATGCAGCAATTACTGTGATGAGAACGCAAGCTGCGCATTAATGGACAATCAGAATCCAAATGGTGGATATGACCTCTTCTTCACCGAGATCGACGACCGCTTTATCATTCATGTGAATACATATCACGGGGAAAAACTTATCAATAAAACCGGATTATGTACAAAAGCAGATAAAAGGGATGTAAGCGAATTAAGACTTTTGAAAGAAAGAAAGCGAAATGTATTCAAGAATGAGGTGGACATACCTTATGCCGAATTGAAGCCTCTTTTTGTAAATGCAATGAAAAGTAAGGTCTGGGATGAGATCGGAGAAAAATGTGTCTCCTGTGGGAATTGCACAAATGTCTGTCCCACATGTTATTGTTTCGATATTATAGATGATATCAACCTTGATCTGAATACCGGTACACGGACAAGGGTATGGGATTCATGTCAGAACGGCTCTTTTGCAGAGGTAGCCGGCGGTGAGAACTTCAGAGAGGACAGGGGAGAACGTCAGAGACATCGTCTCAACAGAAAATTTAATTATCCCGTATCTAAGTTCAGAAGATACTTCTGTACCGGTTGCGGCAGATGTACCCGAGCCTGTGTTGCCGGAATCGATTTGAAAGAAACGATCAATGCCTTGATCGAAGAAAAAAAGGGGAATGAAAATGGATAAAAGAGAAATAAGAAAATCTCCTTATGATATTAAGCAGGGAAAAATACTTGATGTCAAACAGATGACCGAATTTGAAAAGAGTTTCAAGATCGCATTGCACGGTGGCGACCTTCTGGATCATGATCCCGGCCAATTTGTCATGGTATCGATCCCCGGCATCGGCGACGCTCCGATCTCCATATCTTCATCCCCGACACAAAGGGGATATTTTGAACTGGTTGTCCGGAATGTGGGCAAATTAACCGGGGCGCTTCATAAAATGGAAGCGGGGGATACCGTTGGGATCAGAGGGCCTTTAGGGAACGGATTCCCGATAAGGCTGCTTGAAGGAAATGACCTTATGTTCGTTGCCGGCGGCCTTGGCATTGTTCCTCTCAGATCCCTGATCAATTATGTTAATGATAATAGGCGAAATTTTGGTAAGGTAAGCATCCTTCTTGGCTGCAAATCACCGACCGAAATGCTTTTTCACGAGGAGCTTTCCCATTGGGAGGAAAGACTGGATGTCAATTTCAGCGTAACAGTGGACAGCGCGGCTCCGGATTGGCGCGGCAATGTCGGCATGATCACCTCTCTAATTCCCGGGGTGACGCTTGATTCGAAAAGAACATTTGCCATTGTTGTGGGCCCTCCGGTAATGTATAAATTCGTCATTAACGAGCTCTTGGCGAAAAACATTCCCGAAAGCCAGATCTATATGTCGCTTGAAAGACATATGAAATGCGGTGTCGGTGTATGCGGTCACTGCCAGATCGGCGACAGTTACTGCTGTAAGGACGGTCCGGTATTCTGCTATACAAAAGTGAAGAATAATATAGAGGCCCTGTAATATGAAAGCGAAAGTAGCCTTTTTTGATTTTGCCTGTTGTGAAGGATGCCAGCTGCAGATCGCCAATATCGGCGAGGCCCTTCTTGATGTCCTTGATAAGATCGATGTTGTCGAATTCCGGGAAGTCATGTCTGAAAAAAGCGGCGGTGATTATGATGTTGCCGTTATCGAAGGAAGCATTACAACGAAACATGCGATCGAGAGGATAAAAGAGATCAGATCCATAGCAAAAGTACTTATTACCATAGGTGCCTGCGCGTCTATCGGCGGTGTTAACGGAATGAAGAATAATTTTGAGCTTCCGGAGATCAAGAAATATGTTTACGGAGAAGATGAAAAATACTTCGATTCCGTTCCGACCATGGCGGTCGATCAGGTCGTAAAGGTTGATTACTATGTTCACGGATGCCCGATGTATGTTCCCGAATTCGTAACCGTCTTGAAACATGCACTTATGGGACTTCCTTATAAAGCCCCTGAGAAGTCCGTATGTACCGAGTGTAAGCTCAATGAGAATGAATGTTTGTTCGATAGGGGGCTTACATGCATGGGCCCTGTTACTCGCGCCGGCTGCAACAGCTGGTGTGTCAATAACGGCAATATATGCTACGGCTGCCGTGGTATGCTTGACGACCCCGCGAAAACAGGTCAGATCGAGATATTGAAAAAGCACGATATTCCTCTTGAGTGGGTGACTAATAAATTCAATATGTACAATAAAGCCAAAGATGTCAAGGAGAATGAAAATGAGTAAGAACTACGATATAAAAGTTGAATACCTTACACGAGTGGAAGGACACGGAAATATCGTTGTCAACGTAAGGGACAACAAGCTTGAAAAGGCTGAACTTCACATTGTTGAAGCACCAAGGCTCTTTGAAGGAATGCTGCGGGGCAGGTCTATATTTGAAGCCCAGCATATCACTTCACGCATATGCGGAATTTGTTCTTGCGGGCATACTCTCGCATCGATACAGGCCGCCGAAAACGCTATAGGGTTCACTCCCTCCAAGCAGACCATTGAACTCAGAAAGCTTCTTCTGCATTATGAAACGCTTGACAGTCATCTTCTTCATATCTACCTTCTTGTAGCTCCCGACCTTCTTGGAGTGAAGAGCTTTGTTCCGCTTATTTCTACGCACAATAAAGTGGTGAGAAGAGCTTTAAGAATGAAGAAAACCTGTAATGATGTGTGTGATATCCTTGTAGGAAGGCATGTGCATCCGATATCCGCCATTATAGGAGGTTTTACAAAACTTCCGAGCGTAAAGGACATCACCGACCAATTGACTTTCTTGTATGATATGAGAGCGGATATGGACGCAACTGTTGAGCTTGCGGCTACACTCAAATTCCCCCAATTCGAAAGGGAGATGGAATTTGTAGGGCTTGTAAGCGATGACGGTGAATATCCTTTCCTGATGGGTGATATCGGCAGTACCGACAATTTCAGATACCCTAAAAATGAATATAGGAAAGTTACAAATGAGTTCATAGTGCCGCATTCCTCCGCTAAATTCGCGAAGCATAAAAGAGAGTCATATATGGTAGGCGCTCTTGCCCGTCTCAATCTTAATTATGACAAGCTTCACCCGAAAGCCAAGGCTGTAGCCGAGGCCATCGGGCTGAAACCGATGTGTTACAATCCTTTTTTAAACACAGCGGCTCAACTGGTGGAATGTGTACATGCGCTTGAAGAATCCATCAGGATACTTAAAGAATTAAGAGACAGAGGGGTCAATTATAGTGAGCAGATCGTTGTCGGCCTGAACGAAACCAATAATATTGAGGTCAAGGCGGGCGAAGGCTATGCCGCGGTAGAGGTTCCCAGAGGTATTCTCTTCCACCACTATGAAGTTGATGATAAAGGCAAGATCGTTAATGCCAACTGCATCATCCCTACCAATCAGAATGTTAACAACATTGAGCATGACATGAAAAAGCTGGTTCCCGAGCAGATGGATAGGTCGGAAGAGGAAATGACGCTTCTTATGGAAATGCTCGTCAGGGCGTATGACCCGTGTATATCATGTTCTGCACACTTTCTTGATGTCAAATACATTAACAGATAAGATCAAAAAAGCGCTGAGTCCCGTAGAGGGGCTCAGCGTGCTGGTCACGATCGGAAATGATATGCGTTCCGACGACGGCGTCGGCCCATTCATTTTTGAAAAAGTGTCGTGTCCCGAAGGTAATCCCATTATCATGAATGCCGCGCAATGGCCGGAAAATATCGTGGATAAGGTCATAGATCTTTCGCCCGAAAAAGTGGTCTTTATTGATGCCGCCAATTTCGGAGGATCTCCCGGCGATCTTCTTCTGGTGGACGAGGACCATATCCCCGAGACCACTCTTTCCACGCATATGATCCCGGTCAAGGTCATTGCCCGATTGATCAGTTCGGAGATAAATACCCGGGTAATGTATCTGGGCATTCAGATAAGATCGATCGAACTCGGTGAAGGACTTTCTCCACAGGTGAAGAGCTCAGCGCTTCAGATCATCGGTCATATCAAAGATACACATATCCCTTCACAGTGAACATTATTGGTTCTTCTCCGGTTTAGTTGATAGATTTTACCTCTATTCCATGATCAGAACTGAATATGATTAAGTTCATATATACAATGCCATTTACTTTCTTTTTGTCATTCCCGCGAGGTTTACCGCAATCATATCGGGGATCGGAAATACATCTTTTCATTATTAGCATATGCTTTTCTCACATCATTCCATGATGTTCAAAAAGAAAATAAATATATTATTTGATGGAGTTTTGATCCGTCTTTGTTAGGGTGCTCTGATCCATAAATACATGCCAATGGAATATTTAGATTTGAGGCAAGTCCAACGAACAATGAGCGTAGCGTACCCTCTGTGGTCCGTGAGCGAAGATGGAGGAAGGAATTGATCAAAGATGATATTCCCTTCGGGCTGAAGCTCT
>JAGLGN010000031.1 GCA_023144005.1 bacterium | reverse complement strand
ATCATGAAATGATGTGAGAAAAGCATATGGAATAATGAAAAGATGGATTGTCGAATCCCCGATGTAATCGGGGTTTCCAAGGTCATGCGCCTGGGAATGACAAAGGACAGGTCAAGCCCTATCCCTACGAATATTCTACAATTGTTCACTGAATTTATCAACCTTGAACTTTTGAACATTTCAACTTTTGAACGATCTTTTCCACGCACAGGAGAGTTTGCATAAGCAAATAGATTTTGGTATAATTAAACATGGAAATCGTAGTTTATCCTGATCCCAGACTTAAGATAATGAGTGAGCCGGTAGAAGAGATCACTGAGGAGTTCAAGGAATTTCTTGTTGAAAAATTCTACCCTCTAATGAAAGAAAAAGACGGGATGGGCCTTGCCGCCCCTCAGATAGGGATCAATGAGAGATTTTTCTGCTTTGATACTTCACATATTTCCGATGGGATCAAACGCTTTGTTATTAATCCCGAAATAATTTCCTCATCAGAAGAAAATGCTACTTTCGAAGAAGGCTGCCTTTCCGTTCCTGAGATTTTTGCCAAAGTGGAACGCTCCGAGAAGGTCAGAGTGCGTTATTATAATGAGAAAGGGGAATTAAAAGAGGAAGACCTGGAGGGCTTTAACGCAAGGGTCTTTCTACATGAATATGACCATTTACAGGGGCTTCTCTTCATCCACAGGCTTTCTCCTGTGGAAAGGATAAAGGTCAATTCCGGCCTAAAGGAACTTAAAAGAAGATACAAGAATGAGAACTGATCTCAATATTGTATTCTGGGGCAGCCCTCATGTCGCCAAGGAGATCTTAGAATCCTTAGATAATAAAGAATTCAATATTACCGGCGTGGTATCCCAACCCGCAAGGCCATTTGGTAGAAAGCGTATCATGACTGAAACTCCGGTCGCGCAATATGCCTTGGACAATGACATACCCTGCATTACTCCTGAATTGATGGATGATGAAATGGCTGAGCAATTAAGGTCCTGGACCCCTGATGTCTTTGTGGTGATCGCTTACGGCCGCATTATTCCTATGGAGATATTGCTTATTCCAAGATTGGTGCCCATCAATGTGCATTATTCACTGCTTCCCCGCTTCAGGGGCGCTTCACCTATCACTTTCGCGCTTTGGAACGGACAGAAAGAAACCGGAATCACTCTGATCGAGATGAATGAGAAGCTGGATTCAGGGGATATCCTTTTTCAAAAAAGCATTAAGATCCATCCCGAAGAGAGCTACTCACAATTGGAAATGAGATTGACGGATCTTGCCAAGAACGCCCTTCATTCAACCCTTCTGAAATTAGAGGACTATATTGAATGCCGGGTCTCGCAAGATCATTCACAATGCTGCTACACAACGCTTCTTGACAGGGAAGACGGCCGGATAAACTGGCTCAAGCCCGCGACTGAAATAGTTAATCATATCAGAGCTTTTTCAGACTGGCCCGTAGCTTTTTCATTTCTTGCGGGCCGTGAGATCAAATTTATTCACTCTACCGTTTGTAAAACAGAAGGTGACTTTTTTCCGGGGCAGATACTTTCATTGAGCAAGGATCATTTTGAAGTCGGCACGGGGAAGGGCAGTATTGCAGTTCATGAGGTTAAGCCCTTCGGGAAGGCCGCAATGGCAGCAAGGGATTTTATTAATGGTAAGAATATTGATATTGGTGATATACTGACAATGACCGATCCCGCGAAAAGAAGCGAAATACCGCAATTAGAAGGGTGTGAGATATTCGACCGCATTACATTGCATCACACCAATACATTCAATGACAGCAGAAAGTCCGACGAGGAAATTATTCGGCAGGTCACTGCACTGCACTTGAAAAGAGGCTGGGATTCCATAGGGTATCACTTCTTGATTGGCAGGGATGGGAAGATATTTAAGGGAAGATTTCCAGTGGATCCCGGCGCTCATGTAAAAGGGGAGAATCAGGGAAATCTCGGTATAGCCCTTATCGGGGATTTCGACCTTGATCTGCCGTCGGCCCGTCAAATCGACTCTCTTCTCACGCTTGTCAGGAATTTGAAGGAGAGAGCGACGATAAAAGGAATATTTTCACACGGTGAACTCGCGAAGTCCAGAAGGACATCCTGCCCGGGTGCTCTGACCGATGTTCTAATGAGGTATATCAATGCTCCACTTTGAAGAGAATATTGATATTGAAAAGTGCGTTTACTGCGGCAAGTGTATGTATGATTGCCCTTTATACGAGAAGGAATTGGACCAGGTGTTCTCCGTACGCGGAAAGATCATAGTTATGCGCGAAGGAATACACGATGACAGGCTGCTGGTATGCTCATATTGCGGTAATTGTATCGACCAATGCCCTTTGAAGATAGATGTTTCCGGGTATCTACTGCTTAAATATTGGCCTAAATCATTCTTTCGCGCCGAGACAGTACCCATAGCAGAAAAGGGAATGTTATCTCTTAAGTCAAGCGAATTGCTCTGGACTGAAGTGAGCGGCCTGGAAGAGGCCTTGGAAGGGTTGGGATTTGACCCTTCAATTAAGATCATAAAAACGAATGAACCTTTTTTATTTCTCTTTCTGTACAAGTACAGGCAGTATTTCTCAAAGGAATACGAAATAAATTTTGTAAAAGATCAGAGTGGTCCGCTCCCTTCGTATATGGAAAGGTATTTTTCGAAGGAAGGCGAGTTTGAGCAAAAATATTATTATGAGCAGGATCCGGATGACTAAATTGATCAAATATTTTCTTACCTCCGCATTATTATTAAGTATTTTCACCGGTTGTACATTGAAATTGACCCTTGCGGACCATGACCGGCTTATGGACAGAATAATTTCAACGGTAAAGGAAAAGACCCTATCCGGAAAGATGGGCAGCACTGAAGGGCTCCCTGTCGCCATTTCCTTTAAACTGGACCTGATAAAACACACATTGATCGTTTATCATCCCCTTACAGGCGCTTCACAGAAGATCGACCTGAATGACATTGAGAAGTCGAATATACCCGATGATCTGCCAAGAGACCTTTTGGAGGAACTTCTATCTTTGAACCTGGATGATCTTCTCAGAACCGATTGGGGTGAAATAATATTCTATTCGTATATAAGAGGCAATAAGGAAGTTGCCCGTTTGGAGTTCACAAAAGGAAGAGCAACGGAGCTATCTGTATTTACGGGTCGTTATCCACAATCCTATCGGGTCAGTTACCCGTCTGACGCTATCCTGAAATTAGAAAAAGAAGGATATTTTTGGGTCAAAATACTTGAAATATATTAAAAAACACCATAAAATATCGTATGAGAATAAAAAAATTCCCAATAACACTAATTTTTAATCTTGCCTTTATCGTTTTTATGGTGACAAAGATAGGGGGCAACGGGGCAGACTCCTTGCTCAAATACGTGCTGGTCCTCTTGTTTTCTATTCCCTATGCGATATTCTATGTAAAAATGGCGGGAGGCAATATCACATTGACCCCGGAGATCATTCCTCTTCTTGGAATATTTCTGGTTTTCGAAAACATTTATTTTCCCGTACTGATCCTTCTCACCGCTTATATTACCTTCGATGCCTTACGCAAGATCCCTTTCCCTAACATCTTGCGCAGGGTGTTCATTATTTCCGCTTCCGCTGTTGTCGGGGACCTTGTCTATTCGAATTATCGCGATATCATAGTATTTCAAAACCTTTCAGGAGCGTTCAAGTATCTCTTCATATTGACCTTGACCGTGTTGATCATGAGACAGATCTCGAATATGACCTTCGTTGTGATCAGTCAGAAGTACTCCAGAACACATTTCATGAGAGACCTTATCTCCTTTGTAATTCTCTTTCTGGCCTCACTGATCTTTACCACCGGCTATTTCTATTTCTCACAGAATCTTCAAACTACAGGAGCAATCCTTTTTGTAATTATTTTCTCACTAATGATGATGCTTCTGCAGTATTTCACCAATTACCTTGAAACGCGAAAGAAGTATGAGCTTCTGCTGACGATGATGGGGAGGATTATTCAAAAATCTTCGCTAAATGATCAGCTTAGAGAGATCATTGATGCCATATTGGCAAATTACAAGATACATTTTATCTCCATATGGCTTACTGATAATGAGAAGGAAGTGAACATCCTAAAGGTTTGTCAACCATGCGAATTGCTTTTTGATGATATTCACACATTGCCTTTCGGACAAGGTGTGATCGGGAGATGCGTTGATGAGCAGAGAATTATTTACATTCCGGATATCTCCAAGGAAAAGGATTATTACGAGGGCGTCAAAGGTATTCGTTCGGAATTGACAATACCCATGATATTCAATGAGAAAGTTGTCGGTGTCATCGATCTTGAATCCAATAATAAGTATTATTTCAATGAGTTCCTGAAAGAACTTTTCAGGGAGCTCTCCAAACAATTGGCCCTGATAATAAACAATACCATCATCAATGACAAACTTCAGAAGCAATCGGGAGAAGTGAAGAATGTTCTGATGAATGTGCAGGAGCTTGCGGCGACCGTAAGACAATCATATATTCAGATCGAAGAAGAAGTAAATCAGGTAAATGACAAATTGACTGGATTCGCCTCTAAGAACAATGAATTGAATGAAAGGATCGGCCAGATCGCCAAGAACGAAGTGATGATCGACAAAAATATCGAAAAGATCAATGCCAGGATCGAAGAGAATGCCGATTCCGCTGAAATGACGAACAACCGCTTCTTTGAGACCATGGACATACTGAAACTTATTTTTTCAAGTGTTGATGAAGCTCATCTGCGCGTGAAGGAACTTTTCGAGTCACTTGAGAGCATCAATATGACATTGGCTAAGTTGACAGATATTTCCGAAAGAACGAATATCCTTTCATTTAACGCCGCTATCGAAGCCGCCCGCGCCGGAGAATTGGGCAAGGGCTTCGCGGTTGTAGCCAATAATATCAAAGAACTCGTCAATAAATCAGAAAAGAATATATATGAAACCACAACGACCATTAATTCTATTAAAGAGCTTATTGTCAGTTTGGATAACAGCTTCAAAAAGCAGTCAGAAACCTCAGATGAGGCGGAGACCGTTGTAGGCACCTTGAAGGGTTATGTGGAGAAGATGATCACCGATTCCATCAAGGAGAATCACGATTTCAGCCGGCAGCTTAGTACTTTGAAGTCAACAATGGGTGATCTTTCGCTGATACTCAGTGATGTGACCAGTACCACCGTAGGCCTTGAGGATGTGAAGCAGAAGAACAGCGAGATCGTTAATCAGGCCAACTTCCTCACCGACAAGATCGCGCAATTGGAAGATATGGTCAAAGGCCTGATCAAGATAGTAGAATAATATGACCGATAAAAAGAAAGAAGCACCAGAACAAGAAGTAGATAGAGAAGATATTCTCTTTTTAAACCTTATCAAAATGCTCGAATTATCGGTCAAAAGCTCAATGGGCCTGGAAAAGAACCCCGTCACCGGAGAGGATAAGGTTGACCTGGAATCCGCCCGTATTAATCTGGATATCATCATTATGATCCAAAACAAGACATCAGGCAACCTCAACGACATCCTGACAAGGTATCTCAGGGATATGGTCACTCAGCTTCAGATGGAGTATATTAAGTTAGATACTGATTCCAAAAAGTCCTGAAAACAGAGTTTTAAGATATTTCGAAATATTATAACCCAAACTCAAGTAGAATTTAATACAAGGAGGCTACGATGTCCGGAATATTAAAATTCTTCTCGCTTTTGATAATGGGCGCTATCTGCTGGGTTCTTTTTCTGGTTCTTTCAGGAATGGGCGGTGTGTTTGCCGTTCTATCGATCCCGTTTATGCTGGTCGGCGGTATAATTCTACTCCCTTTCGCAATTGCCTGGCTTCTCATCAAGGTAACTTTCTGGCTGGTGATCGGCGGGATCGTGACCATCTTCTATATTGTCCTGATCATATTTATTCTCAAGCTTTTATTTTAGTGCACCGTTAAGAAGCATTTTCCCAAATTATGGATAGGGGACCATGTCTTCTATAAAACCGTTATTTACCTCCCTTCATTTTGACTTTTGTAGCGCTTATGGTATAATTTCACGGGGTAAAATTGCAGCGCTGCAATTACCACTCACAAGTTTGTATGAAAAAGCTTATTCTACTCATTTTTCTCTTAATCCTCACAGCACAATGTAGTAGTTTGGATATCGAGTTTGCATTTACCTATAACGACTACTTGATAGACGATTTCATGGGATATGATGAAATCCGAAATGAGGATTTTATTGATACTGATTCGTGGCCAGATACGTGGACGAGGACATGGCTTCGACTTGAAGATCCTGCAGTAATAGGAGAGATTAAACTTACAGTAAAAAAACGTTTTGACAGGATAGCTCTTTACGGGCAATGGGGAATCAAGTATTTTGAAGAAACCATTATTCAGGAATGGACAGAGTTTTCTACTGATTTTACTTCGTGGGAGTTTCGTGAAACCTTTTATGAGAAACAGAAGCATTTGATGTATCGATTCACTCCTGGGATAATGCTCAGGATATCTGATAGGTTTCGCTTTGGTATGCAGTACCCACTTAGATATTTCCCGAGTATAAAATATTTCGATTATGGATTTCACCATATAGTATCTCCCGATGAACATTTCTGGCTGGATTGGGACAATGGGAAGTGGGATTTTCACGTAGGACTAACTCTTTATTGGCCAAGCGCATTTACGATCAAGTATTCTTTCTTGAAATACTTTGCATTTGAGGCAGGATACAGAAGTCTCATTCCTTCCGAAAATCATGACCCGATATTTTTAATAGGGCTTAATTACGGGATCGCTGAAATTCAAATATTGAAATCAGTTAACGCAATGATTTTTCTCCAACTTTGTGATACCGAGTACATTGGTTTTACATTGGAGTTGAAGCTATGAAAAAAGCGCTTGCAAGTACCCCCAATTACCCTAACTACTCCGTTCATAATTTCATTTATTATTTCGAAACTCCTTTTTTAATAAATTTGACTTTTTCCAAAAAAAAGGTAACATTTAAATGACCTGTTGGGTAAGAAAAAAGAGGGATATACCTTTGAAAAAGATGTGTCCCGATTAAAGTAGGGTTGAACCATCTTTTCTCCCAAGCACTAAGAATGAAGTTCTTTAGCAAAAGTTGTGATTTGCAGTACAAATTGTACAATTTAGGGTTACATCTATCGCATGCGAATAAAATATGCCCTCATCTTTCTATCCTTAATTTTCGCCGTGGCTCCAGCCTGGACCCATCCGCATATATTTATTGACTACACGCTGACAATTGTTTTTGATGATGATGGTTTCGCGGGAGTACGGACAGAATGGATCTTCGATGAGATGTTCAGCGCTGCCTCGATCCCAAATTATGATGTAAATAAGGATAATATTCTCGATGCTGAAGAGATTGAGAATATCAAAAAGAAGGCTTTCGTAAACCTCCAACATCATAATTATTTTTTGTACCTTGTGGACCGTGGGAATGAGATACAGGTCCATCATATAGAGAATTTTTCTGCATCCATTGTGGGATACCGTCTGAAATACAGCTTCTTCATTCCCATAAGGATTTCTGCCAAGAATAAGAAAAAAGCCATCACGCTGGCTTTCTATGACGAATCATTCTATGTAGATATGTTGTTCCTTGATTATGAGCCCATTAATTTCGAGGATTCAGAGGCAATTAAGCACTCTCATAAAGTAGTGAGTAATTATGAGGAGGGGATGTATTATGGGCAAGGTCCCCGTACTGAGATCTGGCTTAAATTCCAGAAGAATTGATATTATGGCATTGAGAAAGATCACTCTTTTGCTTCTTATCCCGTTTTTCTTTTTTCCTACACTTATTTATGCTGCTGATAATCCGTTTGTCAATCAACCCGAAAAAAAGAAAGCAGTAAAAAAAGTCAAGTATCCCACATTCATCAGGAAGATATTCAATGCTGTCGCCGCAGCCCAGCACAAGCTCAATAGAAAACTGACCGATCTGTCCCGAAGGGTAAAGGACGGCGATGTCAAGGCGATATTTTCACTGATATTTTTCTCCTTTATCTTCGGCCTGCTGCATGCAATCGGGCCGGGCCATGGGAAGTTTATCTCATTCTCATTCTTTTTATCCAAGAAAGCTAAGATGCTGAAGGGCATCTTTGTGGGGACGGCCATCGCCTTCATCCACACCTTATCCGCCGTGGTTATGGTACTGGGAATATATTTCATCGTGAAACAGGCCTATCTCTCCTCATTTGAGAGATTCAGCCGGTTCATCAAGATAATCAGCTTCAGCCTGATAAGTATTATTGGCGCATATATGCTGATAAGCGCAATCTTGTCAATTAGGAAAAAAGCTTCGAATAAATCCGGTACGGGTGATATTCAGGAGCTCTCTATGAAAGAGATGCTATCTGTGATCCTTCCCATCGGGATCATTCCTTGTCCCGGCGCCGCTATTATTCTCCTCTTTTTCCTTTCTCTGGATCTGGTATGGCTTGGGGTCGTTTCCGCACTTTTCGTAGCGCTGGGAATGGCTGTGATCCTCTCATTGGTCTGTCTCCTGACCATCCTTGCAAAAAAGGGTGCATTGAAGGCATTCGGAAGTGACGGCAAAGGTATGAAAACTTTTGAGTCCGCGACAGAGATAATCAGCAGTATGCTGATCATACTGGTAGGTCTTTTCATGCTGTTGATGAGTGTATAAAAGGGCTCCGCAGAGGAAAATCTATCGTCCCCGAATTATCAATGATGCACTTGAACGCATGCAAAGCATGCATTGAACACTTTAACTGTTCTCTGTATTAGCCAGCTTGTCTGCTATCTGCTTTGGAACCTTTTGAAAGTGAGCCGGCTCCATACTGAATACTGCTCTCCCCCGAGTTAATGATCTCAGCACCGTTGCATATCCAAACATCTCAGATAGTGGAGACTCACCCCTTATAATATGCTGACTATCACTGCTAATCAACTCTTTCACATTACCCCTTCTTAAACTGAAGTCTTCTAAAACTCTCCCTAAATATTCATTTGGAACTATTATCTCTAATTTCATTACAGGTTCCAGTAAGATCTGTGAACTTTTTTCCAAAGCTTTTTTTGTTGCTCTAATTGCTGCAATTTTAAATGAATTAACCGAAGAATCAACCTCATGAAATGAACCGTCAAGAAGTATTGCTTTTATATCTGTCACAGCAAAATTACCTGATGTAACATTTGAAAGTGCTTCCTTTGTTCCTTCTTCAATTGCCTGAAAATATTTTTTGGGAATCCTTCCTTCTCTAACTCTTGTTTCAAACTCTATTCCTTTGTCGAGTCCTAAAGGTATAAATTCCATTTCCACATGACCGTACTGTCCATGCCCACCGGTCTGTTTCACGTATTTTTCTTCCACAGATACAATCTTTGTTATTGTCTTTTTGTAAGTTACAACGGGCACGGATACTTTGCATTCAACATTAAACTCTTCTTTTAATCTGTCAACTATAATTTCTAAATGAAGCTCGCCCATACCTTTTACAATAACCTGACCACTTTCTTCGTCGAATCCTAGTTTTAAAGTGGGATCCTCAGAGATAAGTTTATTTAAAGCAATTCCTAATTTTTGTTCTTCAGCTTTGTTCGCTGCTTCTATTGCTACAGAAATAACCGGAAGCGGGAAATGAATTGGCTCTAAAAGGATAGGACTATTTTGATCACAAAGACTGTCGCCTGTTGAGGTCTCTTTAAAACCAACTATTGCTGCGATCTCTCCGGCAACAAGCTTATCTTTATCCTCTCTATAGTTCGCATGCATCTCCAATATTCTGGAGATTCTTTCTCTTTTATTACGATTAGGATTGTATATAAATGAACCCTTTTTAATGCTACCTGAATAAACCCTGATAAATGCAAGTCTTCCTACATAGGGATCAGTCATAATCTTGAATACAATCGCTGAGAAAGGGCTATTCGGATCAGAAATCCTGCTCTCTTGTTCACCATTTTCCGGATTAATTCCTGTCATCGCAGGAACATCAGCAGGTGAAGGAAGATAATCTATTATTGCATCAAGCAGCAGTTGTATCCCCCTGTTCTTTAATGCAGCACCGCAAAAAACAGGTACGAATTTGAAATTTATAGTTGCATTTCTTATTGCATCTTTCAGAATATGCACCGGGATCGGTTTCTCATCAAAAAATAATTCTGCAATTCTGTCATCATGTTCGGCAAGTTTCTCAATCAGTTCTGCCCTCATCTTAACAGCAGGCTTGATTAAATCACTAGGAATTTCTTGAATATAGATCTCTGCTCCAACCTTATCTTTATAGATTTTAGCTTTCATCTCAATAAGATCCACTACCCCTTTAAAATCCTTAGCTTCTCCAATTGGCAACTGTAAAGGACATGCATCATTAGCTTTTAACCTCTCTCTCATTTCATGCACCACACCCATAAAATCAGAGCCGTCTCTGTCCATTTTATTGATAAAAGTAATCCTGGGCACATTGTATCTATCGGCCTGTCTCCATACTGTCTCGGTTTGAGATTCCACTCCGCCGAAACCGCAGAATACAACAACACACCCATCCAGAACCCTTAAAGATCTTTCAACCTCACCGGTAAAATCCACATGCCCAGGAGTGTCAATAATATTTATCGTATGATCCTTCCACCTGCAGGTTGTAGCAGCAGAAGTAATTGTAATCCCTCTTTCCTGTTCCTGTTTCATCCAGTCCATTACAGCAGTACCTTCATGAACCTCACCAATTTTATGTGTCTTACCGGTATAGTACAGAATTCTCTCGGTTGTTGTTGTCTTGCCGGCATCGATATGGGCAACTATTCCAATATCTCTAATTTTTCTTAATGAATGCATTCGTTCTTTCTCCTTGGCCTTAAATCCAGCTCAAGTTATACCCGCTTTTCTCAATAAAGTCAACAGGATTTCTGTTCATAGTGTACTGTTCCATAAATACCATAACAATGGCTGATGCTATTTTCAATCCGTATTCAAGGCGCGAGGAGCGCCGCATACCCACTGCGGTATGTAAGCGACGAGCAACGCAGAAGACAGAAAAAGAGCTTCAGCCCGAAGGGAACGTCATCTTTGATCAATTCATTCCTCTCTCTTCGCTTATGGACCACTAAGGGTACACTGCGCTCATTGTTCGTTGGAATTGACTCAAATCTAAACATTCCATTGTCATGGTATTTATGGAACAGTACACTAGGTCAAAAGAAATATTAAAGAACATTCAAACAGAATGGGATTAGAAAATGTGTGGAGTGGAGAAGATTGTTCAAAAGTTCAAAGGTTCAAGGTTGAAAGGTGGGGAAAAGAAAGGAGATGGATTCTTCAGTCGCTACCGCTCTTTCAGAATGACATTCGAAGATGTGTGAAGAATGATTGCGCATGATTCTATACCCATTCTCCCTCCACCCGCCCAAGTGTTTTGAGTCATAAATAAGATTTCAATGGCTGATGCTCTTTTGCTCCGTATTCAAGGCGTGAGGAACGCTGCATACCCTGAGGGTCTGTAAGCGACGAGCAACGCAGAAGACATAGAAAGAGCTTCAGCCCGAAGGGTAATCTCATCTTTGGTCAATTTCTTCCTCTCTCTTCGTTAGCGTACCACCAAGGGTACGCCGCACTCATTGTTCGTTGGAATTGGCTCAAATCTAAGTAATCCATTGTTATCATATTTATGACTCAGAACACCATCCTCCAGGGACGGAGGTGGTGAATTTTTCAACCCACTTATTTGTCTAAATTGGATGTATTAAGTTAAAATATTCAACCTTCCGTCCCGTAGGCTGATCGCTCCGGCGTTCTATATTTCTACGGATGATTTTAATAAAGGGATCGAAATTATGGTTTTTCGGTTACGGATGTGGATATTGTTTTTGTTTTCACTTCGTACATCGCACCTCGTACTTCGTACTCTCTGATGCCTTGTGCACTTGTCCCTAATTTAACTTGAAAACAAAGGCCTATTATAATATAATAAACAATAAATAGGAAGTATGATGAAAAAAGCACAGTTAAACACCGTTAAAGGCATGAGGGATTTCGGTCCGCAAAAGATGCTTTTACGGGAAGAAATAATGGAGATAATCCGAAGGAACTTCAGATCCTTTGGGTTCTTACCTCTCGAAACACCGACACTTGAGGGCCTTGATCTCCTGATGGAGAAATACGGAGATGAGGGCAGTAAGCTGATATACAATTTTGAGGACCGCGCGGGCAGGCCGCTGGGAATGATCTATGACCTGACCGTTCCTCTGTCAAGGTATGTCGCGATGAACTTCAATAAATTGAAATTGCCCTTCAAGCGATATCAGATCCAAAGGGTTTACAGATATGACAATCCGCAGAGGGGGCGCTTCAGAGAATTCTACCAATGCGACATAGATGTTATCGGTTCAGCTTCCTATTTATCAGATGCCGAGATACTCATTGCCACTACCCGTATTCTGAATGAGCTTGGACTCAAAGATTTCAAGATACTCATCAATTCCCGAATATTTCTCAATGATTTTTTAAAGAAGTTTGGTATAGAAGGGGATGAAGCGGTATTATTCATGACCGGTATCGATAAGGCGGATAAGATGGGTATGGACAAGGTTATCATATACCTCAAGGAAAAGGGCCTTTCCAAGGAACCTGCAGGCATAATCAAGGAATTGACCTCCGCGAAGGATCAAGTTCCAGAAAGCATCGCTTCCATAAAGAAGTATTTCTCCGCCTTCTTCGATCCCTCGATCATTGAATTCTCGCCTCTTTTAGCGCGGGGGCTCTCCTATTATACCGATACCGTATTCGAGATAATTCTCTCAGGTGAAAATATGGGGACAGTCGCAGCGGGCGGAAGGTATGACGGGTTGATAGAGAATCTTCTGGGCCTGAAGGTGCCGGCATGCGGGATCTCCCTCGGATTTGAAAGACTTTATCAGATCTTGTCTGAAAAGGGCGAAAGAGCGCGGCAGGCCTATGATTATATGATCATGAATTCAGGGAATACAATGAAGGAACTGGCGGTCTTGAAGGAACTTACCGAAGCGGGATACTCTACGCTCTATTATCCCGAAAATGTGAAATTAACAAAGCAATTCAAATACGCTGATACATACGGGATCAAAAAAGCGGTGATCCTTGGTGATGAAGAGATAGAAAAAGACGAGATCCGTATAAAGGATTTGGCTGATAGAAGTCAAATATCAAAGAAGTTGAAAGCATTTTTCAAGGACATCAAGGAGAAGGGGAAATGAAAAGAGCATTAATACTGTTCGCTATTGTAGGGATGATCTTCACAATATATGCCGGAAAGGACGACCTCAGATCCAAGATCTTTGTGAAGGTGGGGTATGTGGACATTCAGAAGATCATATCAAATTACATTCTGGCAAGGAATTATCAGGGATTGTTCGATGAAATGCGGAACAAAAGATATTCGCGCCTGGATCCGCTGAAGGAATCCCTGGATTCTACATTGATGCAGCTCAAGCTTGACGAGCCGTTCCTTTACGGCGATGAGCTGTCCCGCAGATGGTCTCAGATCCTGCGTTTAAGAAGGGAATACCAGATCAAGCGGAGAAGTATCGATGAAAACCTGATGACGGAGGAGTCGAAGCTCAATGAAGAGATATTGAAGAATGTGTACAGGGCGATCAAGGATATCGCTTCGAAATACGGCTTCAATATTATCCTTGAAAAGAAAGAGATCTACTATTCCACTCCCGATGTGGACCTCTCTGATTATATCATTGAGAAATTGAACAGCGATTATATCACATTGCATCCCGAGGAGTTCCAAGACCCCGAGGAAGAGAACGCCGAAGAAGACAGCACTCCCGCGGGTGGCGTTGAATAACAGAAAGCTCCTCTACGGAGGAACCTTCAATCCGATACACAATGGCCATCTGGCCTCTGTTCTTCGCCTGAAAGAGCATTTGGATGCTGAATTGATAATAATCCCCAATGGGACGCCTCCTCATCGTGAAGCACCGGATACATCAATTGAAGATAGGATGGAGATGCTCAAACTGGCATTTCCGAAAGCAGAAGATATTACGATCTCCGATCACGAGCTGGATCAGACAGGTCCTGCCTATTTCTTCAATACGCTGGAACACTTCCGTGCCCCTGATCTTGAGATACATGCTCTGATCGGCAGTGATCAGGCAAATGCCTTCAGGACATGGTACAGATGGAAAGAACTGCTTCAAATGGCTGTTTTTCATGTTATACCGCGCGGAGAACCATTGGCAGAGATCCTGGACTTCACTATTTTTCCATTTCCGGTTCTACCCATTTCCTCGAGCATGATAAGAAAAAGGACGGCGGAGGGAAGGAGTATCAGCGGATTAGTGCCGCAGGCGGTGGAAAAATACATTCTACGAAAGGGCCTATATGAAAGATAAGGTAAGGCATTTGTATTCAGGAAGCCGCTGGGCACATATTGAAGGCATGCTGAGATTGTGTGATGATTGTTCCAATGTATTCCATTTTTCTCCGAGATTTGAAAAAAAACTCAGGGACGCGATACTTCTTCATGATATCGGGAAAGGTGATGAGAAGAACAGAACTCGGCCTTTTTGGAGATTGGAACATGCGGAGATCTCATATCGGACGGCAAAGGAAAAATTGAATATTAAGGATACTGCGGTATTAAAAGCGGTCAGATCCCATCCTGCCATTAAAGCAGCCGCGGGACCATTGGAGAAATTTCTATATGTAATTGATTTCGCCGAATATAACCGTGAATATTCAGAAAGTACGAAGGCACGCGAGATATTGTTGAATGGTAAGATCACCGCCGCCGTCCTTTATACGGCCTCTTCCAAGCTGAATTGCCTGGAGAAAAACAAAAGTGAAATACATCCCAATACCAAGGGACTGATCGACAAATATGAAAAAGAACATTAAATATATCGCTCTTATTATTGTGGCCTTGATCATCGGCATCGTTCTGCTCTCCATATACACGCGATCCCCGCTGGAAAAAAGCATGAGAAAGGACGGTTATGTATATTTCATTATCGTGGGATTGGATTCTGTTGAGAATCTTTCCCGCGCCGATTCGATCATTTTGGGAAAGATGTCTTCGCAGGGCTCTCTTCGCCTTATGTCGATACCTAGGGATACCAAGGTGTCTTATCTCGGGAAGCAGCAGAGGATCAACGGCGTATTCGCCAGGGGATTCTCAAAAGGCGGGATCAAGGGCGGTTGCGATAAACTTTCTCTTGTGCTGGAGGAGAATTTTCATATTCGGCCTTTGAGATACGCTGTTCTTGATTACGCTGTATTCGAAAGCGTCATTGACATGATGGGGGGAGTGGATGTATATGTCTCCCGGGATATGTATTATTTTGACAAGAACGGCCAGCTTCTGATCGATATCAAAAAGGGGGTCAATCGCTTTGACGGCAAACGCTCATTGGAGTTCGTCAGGTACAGAAGCGACGGTAGAGGAGATATTGGGCGCATACAGAGACAGAAGGATTTTATGAGTTCTCTATTGGGTAAAAACTCAATACGAGAGTATATGAAAAACCCGAAAATAATAAGATTAATATTGTCGAAGTTAAAAACCAATTTTAGGATCAAGGAGGCATTTTACATCAAGAACCTTCTCGCGAGTTTTGATGGCGCCTCTGTAATAATGAAGACATTGCCCGGAGGCCCTGAGAAAGAAATGGGCGGAAGTTATTGGATCCCGAAAAAGAATTTCGATTATGATAAATGTTTCTTAAAGGGTCAGAAAGAAGAGCGGAAAAAGATCCTGGTCGAGCTGCTGAACGGTAACGGGGTTCCCGGCTTCGGTGAGGCGTTCGCGACTAAATTAAGGCAATTCGGTTATGATGTTGTCTCCATCAAGAATGCGGACCGCATGAATTACGATCAAAGCGTTGTCTTTTATAATACGGGAAAACACAGCGACATTGAAGCGATAAAGAACAATTTCGGTATCGAATTAATATATCCAAGGGAAGAAAAAGGAGTGTTTGATGTCCAGATCATTCTTGGCAAAGATCTTATTAGCGATAATTAGTATTTTAGTTGGAGTTTCCTTCTACGCGGAGGAAAGTTCATTCAAAGAGCTCAAGATAAGTTTAGAGAAGAAGGGTGAATTGAATGCTGATGAATTGATCGATTATGCCTTATATTCAGAAATGCGGTATGAGGCGGTCCATCACATCCTCTTAAAGGCGATAAAAAAAGCCAAATCGCCGCTGAACAAGACCTTTTCATTGCTCTATATCATGGAAAGTCCACAGTTAGGCGAGTATGCCGACGAGTTACGCGGGATACTTGAGGATAGGCTTGCGGATGATAAAGAACCTTTGACCAGGATTGAATACTGGTATGCCCTGGGATTGATCGACAAGCTTAATATCAATAGCTTTATTCCGGCTAAGCACGGCTATATCGACAGCTTCTATGCTTCCGGCCCATATATTAAAAATGGGATTATTGATATTGACGAGGCATTTAAAATAGAGCAAAAGGGCAAGATCGAGGGCGAATATAAAACCTTTTATGGGAAATATAAGCCTACCGCAATGGTGTCGAACGTCAGAGGGTGGTTTAATCTGGACGATATTTATGACAGAAGTTTCGGCATATCATACTTCCTTTCCGGGATAAAGGCGGGCGAGGAAGGCACTTATTACCTCCATTATATTTCTCAAGTACCTTCACAGGTGTTCATTGATGGCGAGAAGGTCTTTGAAAGACGCTATATGGACCTGAATAAGGGTGTTAGAAATATTATCGAGCTTGAATTGGGCAAGGGTGAGCATACGGTAATGGTGAAGGCCGACGGTTCGTATAATTTCGAAGGATACTTCCTGGAGAGCGGCATTAACGGTTTTATGATGCAGGTGTTTGACGGCAGGGGTGACCCGGTGGATACAAATTCCGAGACTCATAAAAAAGGCAAGCTTCTTTCCCACAGCAATATTTCTATAAATGACACATATGCTGACGAAAAGGTTTCCCGAAAGGCATTCAAGCTTGCCAATGTACTGATGAACTACGGTATCCCGCAGGACAGCTACAAGATGATATCAGCTGCCGCCGCGGCAAATGACTCTCCCATCGATTCTTTCTTTGCCGGCTATATATGCAGCCGTTTCCCGCTTTTAGGATTCAGAAATTATTCCTATAACTTCTACCTCAGGTCGAATCTCGGCTGGAGTGATAATTATACCGCGCAGTACTTCATGGGCCTGACATATTTGGAATCAGGCAATTTCAAGGAGGCAAGGAAGTACATTTATGCCCTTGAGGATAAGATCCCGTCCGCTTCCCACAGCCTGTCTCTTTCAATTGCCCGTTTGAGGTATGAACAGGAAATGGCGGCGTATTCGCTTTTGAAACTGAAGGAGTTCATTCGCAATTCAAAGGGCACTGCGATGCTTTTTGATATATATGACATTCTGAAATCCGCGGGCGAGGTGGAATTGGCGGTCGAAGCGCTTGATAAGGTCGAGAAAGCGGGCATATTCAATGATGAGTATATCTTCAGAAAACTGGATCTTCTGATCAGTTCAAAAAAGATGGATGACGCATTAGCCCTGATCGATACGGTGGAGCATCCCGTTCTGAAAAAGAAGCTGGAGATAATGATGATGCAGGCGGGGCTGCTGTCGGATGAAAGGGCTGAGGAGACATTAAAATATTTATTGGGCTCTTTCCCCATGAATATGCACATTATGGGACTGGCAGCCGATCACTACCTTCAGAAGGGTGATCATGACAGATATCTCTCGATCCGGGAGGATATGCTGAAAAAGTTTTCTGACATTGACGATGAGATGGATAGAAAAATATTCGGAACACCCCTTCCTAAAAAGGTTTATCCCGAGAAGGACCCCATATCCAATTATCCGCTGGAGATCATCGAGCAGGACGAGACGATAACCTTTTTCAAAGACCTTTCATACAGGAAACTTACAAGGATCTCCATCAGAGTAAACAATCAGAAGGGCGTTACCGCGCTCACGAATTTCAATGTAGGCGGTGATGCTGTTTATACAAGGGTTACAAACCCATCCGGGCGTGAATACTATTTCCACGAGGCGCACGGCGGCGAATTGTCCCTGAAAGGGCTTCTTCCGGGATCCATTATCGATTATGTAAGTATTTCATATTACTCCAGAAAATTCATGAATATCTACTATACAGGGCTTTATCCCGCCATCTTAAAAATGACAATACCCTTCAATAAGGCTGTTTTACGATATGAGATCCCCAAGGGCCTGAAGATAAAACCGAAATACAGCCCTTCAAAGGCATGGGATACAGGCACCAAGGCGTCCAAGAAGGCCTCCAGAGCCGGTTATAAGACATATACATACACAACCCCCTCCGGCAAAAGGCTGAAGGTCGAAGAAGCCATTCCCGCGCCATATACCTTTTTGCCTTCATTATTTGTGAACAGCGGCCTTGACCCCGAAGTATTTCTGAAGAACTTTTATTTTGAGATCTTTACGGATAAGCTCATTCCCGCGCCGATATTAACATATTTCGACTCGTTCCCCGGTTCTGAGGATGACAAAGTAAAGGCCTTGTATGATGATCTCAGCGTGAATTACACCGAGGATACCGAATCCGATAAGGACAAAAGCCTTCTGAATATCTATATTTCCAAAAAGGCGGGACAATTGGACAAGATGCGCCTCTTTAAGGCGGCATTGGAATATTGGAGCGTACCTCATAAGTTCCTTATATTTTCCGGCATTTCCGATGATAATACGGGCGGATTTTTCCCGGAAAAGATCTCCGGGCAGGGTTTACTTGTCCAGCATCAAGGTGAGATGAAATTTGTCGCTTTCTCACAGAACTTCATTCCTATTGGGGGTGAAGTAGTTCCAATGAGAGCGGCATATCTGACTTCGGACGGCAAGGATTACGAATTGCGTTCCAATCTTGTCATGGGCGGCAAATCCGGCTTTGACATAGAGTACTTCTGGGACCTTGATACGGGCGATATTGACCTCTCTCTTGTTTTCCGGGGTGAATATTCCGCATATAAAAGCTATATGTTCGATGAGAAAACGAGTTCGAATATCGGCAATCAGATCATAAGCGGCTTCTTTCCGTATGTTACTACTGATGAGATACGGACGATCGCGAACAGAGATAATGAGCCATTGAAGATCTCTGTTAAAGGCCGTTTTATGAGGGAATTGGGCAAGGGAACATATGAGCTGCCGTTCAAAGCGATAGAGATCTCGGGTATTTTCGGTATCGACTACCCCAGGAAAATGCCGCTTTTAGTAGCTCAGCCGACCTATCAAAGGGATGTGATACATATCAAAACGGAGAAGAAATTGGACCTGCGCGGCTATAAAGAGAAGGTTCCCGGCGCCTATGATTATGATTTTCAAGTTACAAAAACGCCGGAAGGGTATAGAGTTGAGAGAACGGTAAGTATTTATTCAGGGATCTTTTACCCATCGAAAATACTGATTATTCTTAAAAAGGCGGAGCAACTGGACAAAAAGGAAGAAAAACTTCTCAGAGCGGAGGTGAAATAATGAAAATATCAAAAGTTCTACTTGTATTCATGCTTTCACTTTTCGCATTTTCAGCATTCGCTATTGAACTCGACCAGATATTGGAATTGGAAATGGCCGGTAACTTCAAGCAAGCGCTGAAGGCATGGGGAGAACTATATAGGGGAAGTGAAAGCGAGATGTATAAATATGTCGCTGTCAACCGTATATACGATCTTGCCTATGAATTCAACGGAGGCAAGCAGCAGGCCGAGGAATTCTTTTCACAAATAAAGGACAATGACATACATGCCAGATTCTTTCTCTTTTATCTGAAGCGCTCAAGAGGTGAGCCGGATAATGAAATATTTACCGAATTGAATATCCCTCGGAATTATGTGATACTGGGCCCGCTGGATCATGCGGGACTTTCCGGGATCACAGAGATAGAAAAAGGTGAAGAGGGGATATTGGGCAAGAACCGCGTCGTAGTCCCTCAAGCCGTGAACTTCCCTTATCCAAAACTATACTTCGATGATATTACAGGCGAGGGAAGCTTTACACGCGCCAGGGCGGATCATTATTTCTCCGCTGCTTCTTCGGGTGAATTTGTGATCAGATTCTCTTTCTCCGGCGCTGTGGCGATCTTCATTGATGGAAAACAGATATTTTCCGGTGAGATATTGAACAATCAGGGAACATTCCTCTATACCGCCAAGGTCAAGCTTTCAAAGGGCCTTCACCGACTCCGGATCTTTTCCGCGGTTGAGCAGACCTCCTGGTTCGTCAATCTGTCCTTTGATAAGAGATTAAAGATAGATCGCCCGAAATCCAGAATAAGCGGAAAAATAAACGGCTGGGCCGTGACAGAGCTCTTTAAGGATTTCTCTCCCGCGGATCAGCAGGAAAAGGTGATGTGGCTACTGGCAAATCGTTATATGAAGCATTTTAACAAGGAAGAGAAGGTCGATGTTCATATTGTTGAAGAACTCCTGACCGCAGACCCGGATTTTTCCTGGGGATATTTCATTCTGGGACAATTATCCGAGGACACCAATGATTCGTTTCATTATTATTCCAAGCTCAAGCGATCGCATCCCTTCATGTACGGCCTATTAACGGCAAGGCTTTTCTATGACAGCAGGGATTATAATCTTGCATGGGAAAGAATAGCCCCCTGGACGGAACGGAATGAATATGCCTCCCGCCTCGCTCTGGATACTCTCAGCTCATTGAATTGGGATTCAGAGTATGAGAAATTTTACTCTTCTCTCTCTGAAAAAGAGTTTCACAGCGGGCTTTTTAAATCAATATTCGACAGGCTCACAAAGACCCGAACGCTGAAAGACCTCCTCTCTGAAGCGGAATTGATACTTGAGGAGGAACCCTACTCTTTCTATGATGTAAGTTACTCTCTGCGTTTGTTATTGGAGAGTTCTGACCGCCGGAACCCCGTATATTTGAAAATGCTCAAAAAGAATATGGAGCTTTATCCGTATAATTCAAGTAATCTGATCACTCTCGCGCGGACATATCAGAGTTTAGGAATGGATGCCGAGTTGATGGAATTGCTTGGAAAGATGAGAAAGACCTTTCTGTACGAGGAAGAATACCATAAGATCCTGGCGGACAGGGCATTGACCATGGGAAAAAAGGAAGATGCATTGAAAGAACTCCGTTCGCTTCTTTCGTGGAAACCCCAGGATGTTGAAGTCATCGAGCTTGTTTCCGAATTGAGTGAACAAAAAGACCTGGCGTATAATTATTATGACCACGCTTCGATTGATCTGAACGGAGAGTATGAGATACCTGAAAAGTTTAGAAACTCCGATATCGTTCAATTATACGAGCGGAATATCCTTGAGGTAAAACCCTCGAATCTGATGATCACCTTCAAGGAAATGCTCTTTCAGGTCAACAGGGTTTCAGGTATTGAGAGATTGAATTATTATCCGATATATTACAACGGCTCATCGGAATATGTCCAGATAGACAGCGTTCTGGTGATCGCTCCTGACGGTACGCTCTTTCCAGTGAATAAATTCCGTTCCGGCTCCGTTGGCGCAAGCGGTAATGTTTACAGCGATTACAGGCGTTTAGGGATCTATATAGATGATCTTTCGATAGGCAGCAGGGTTTATATTAAATTCAGGACCATACAATTCTCAAACCGGTCGTTCAAGGACCATTTTCCCGGCGAGATCCTGAATATTCAGGACGATTTCCCATCATTGCTGAAGGAGTACTTTCTTTTATACCCCAAGGGCAAAAGATTGGTTCATAAATTCTACAATACAAAAGTAAAAACACAGAAATCAGTCCGTGAGGGCTTCAATGTTGTTTCATGGAAGCTGAAAGACCAGGAGCAGATAGCATATATCCCCAATATGGCATCTTATTCGGAATACGGCCCGTATCTGAGCATTACTATGTTCAAGGGTTGGAATGAGGTATATGACTGGGTCAAATCCCTGTTTAAAGAGAGATTAAAACCCACGAAAGCAGTGAAGGACGAGTATGCGAAACTGGGCATTGCCCCGGATTCAGGCTTCAAGCAGAAGGTGGAGAAGATCTTCAAATATGTTTCACAGGATATTCATTATCTGGGAATAGAATACGGATTGAACGGATATCAGCCAAGATTCCCCTCAAAGGTGATCAGGGAGAAATTCGGTGACTGTAAGGATAAGGCAACGCTGATGAAGGTGTTCCTGAAGATGGCGGGAATAGATTCCAATATCACTCTTATCAGGACAAAGGATATCGGAGATATCGAGACATTACCCGTCCTGACCGTCTTTAATCATGCGGTACTGACGGTCTATTCTCCGAAGGGCCTGCCGTATGTCGTGGATCCGACCGTTGAATGGGGCCTTCCATGGGAATTGCCGAGATCTCTTCTGGATGCCTTCGCGATGGAGATGGACGATAACGGGTTCCGTATGAAAAAAGTGAAGAAGAATCCCGGCCAGACCGATCAAACAATAATAAGCAATCGCTGTGTTCTTTCTTCTGATCTTAAATTGAGCTTTGTACGCTCTTTTGAGAAATCCGGCTATGAGGCCTTCCGCGCCCGTCACCTGATGGAAAATGAACAGACCGCTCAGGAAGACCTGCAGTCAATTTGGTCGGGAAGATATGCGAGGGCAGTGGTGAAGGATATCGAATTATTGTCCGAACTCTGGGATAGCCCGGTCAAATACAGATACGGAGTGGACATCTGGAACTTTGTCAGCGCTGATACAATGAAATTTTCGCCCTTTATTTATCCGATCTCCTTTTATGAAACATACGCGCTTCTGGATACGATAGATAAACCCATTGAACTGGGATTGAACTCCACAAGCCGAACCGAGACCGAGATCGTTCTGCCGGATGACTTCAAGATAGCGTCTCTTCCTAAATATACTGATATTGAGAATAAACTTATGTCTGTAAAGGTCGGTATTTCAAGAAAAGATCAGATCATCACATTGAAATATTCGGTTAGATTCAAAAAGGACCTGATAGTTCCCGAGGATTACGAATTATTGAAGAACTCTCTTTTGAAGTTCAAGGAGATGATGGATATGGAGGTGATATTAGAACAATGATAGGAATATACATAAACCCCGAGAAGATAGAGTTCAAAAAGCAGCTGGAGGACCTTTTCGTCAAGATGGATGAGAATAAGCTCCGATTCACTTTGAACACAGGCATGCGGAAGTATTTCAAGGATGAATTTTCCTATGAAGACCCGGCGACCCTTGTTTCCGGAAAAGATGTCGTCATTGTCGTGGGCGGTGACGGGACCTTTTTGAAGCTAATTCAGGATACAGGTGCGCTTGGCGGTAAGTATGTTCTCGTAAACATCGGTTATGTGGGCTTTCTGTCATCGTTTACGCTGGGGGAATTCCTGGCTGACCTTAAGAATATATTGGACCGCAAGAACAGCTTCATCCGATTGCCGATCCTCTCCATTGCCGGCGCTGACGGCCAGCAATTCGCCATTAACGATATTGTATTCGAGAATGACGGCAAGACCCGCCTGCTCAGACTGGAGCTCCATGTTGACGGGAGTTTTTACCATTCTTTGAGAGCCAGCGGGCTGGTATTGTCCACAGCGACCGGTTCTTCCGCCATCTGCTACTCATCAGGCGGCCCGATCGTCGAAGTGGGGCTGGACCTCATCGTCTATAAGGCGATCAGTCCGCAATTCAATTGTGAGCCCTCCGTCGTTTTCAACGGGGATCACGCATTTGAAGTGGTGAACCGCAATGACTTCCCGATCATCTATACCATTGACGGAATCAGGACGAGTTCAATGAAGCCGGGGGACAGGATAAACGTAGGCCTTATGAAAGATGCCACCTGCAATCTTGTTCTCTTCAAGGATAAGAACATAAATGATATTTTGAGGGAAAAACTTTTTAACAAGGAGTAGATATGCTGATCCTTCTGAGGGTAAAGAACTTTATTTTGATCAGAGATACGGAGCTTGAATTTTCAAGCGGTCTGAATGTATTTACCGGTGAAACAGGAGTTGGAAAGACGATCCTCGTAAACGCGCTGAAATTCCTGCTGGGCTCATCCCGTATCGCAAGAAATTTCCTGAAGGAGGATTCCGGCGAGGTCGAGGGTATTTTTCAAATGGAAAATGACAGAAATACCATTGAGAAGATGAAGAAATACGGATTCAGCCCGGGCGAGATAATAATACGCAGGGTACATCGGCCCGGTTCCAGAGAAAGATATTATATCAACGATACACTTGTTACAAAGTCCACATTTGATGATATTTGCTCCTCCTTGATGGACATACACAGTCAGAATGAGAATCAATCCCTTCTGCTGGAGAGTAATCAACTGAAATTATTTGACGATTTCCTGGGGCTTGACGACGATCTTTCCAAGTACAAAAAGCTGTATTACGGGTATATTCAAGAAAGAAATGAGCTTGAAATACTTATTTCAAAGAAGGAGTCCATCAATAAGGAGTTTGACTTCATCAAGTTCCAATTTGACGAAATAAAGAGAGTTTCTCCGCTTGCCGGTGAGTATGAGCGGCTTCAGCAGAAATTAAAGATACTGAAGGGTATGGAGGAGTATCAGAGCTCGATGTTCAGCTTACGGGAAACCCTTTACGAAGGGGACGCGAGCATACTTTCCAAACTTGACAATGCCGCTTCGCTCCTGTCATCACTTTCACAATTCAAGAATTCATTCAAAGAACATCTGGACCAGATCGAGGAAATGAAGGAGAAGATAGCTTCAATATACAGAGATACCGAATATGATCTGGAGGGAGATGAGGAAGATATGTCCGTTGATGCTGTTCAGGAGCGATTATCCGCACTGGAGAATTTAAGAAAATACGGGCAGACGATGGATGACATCCTGAAATACTTCTCGGAGCTGGAAGAGAAATTGTCTCTTTTTGACGGTTCCACGCTGGATATCGCTTCCAAGCAAAAGGAGATGGAAAAGAAGGCAAAGGATCTGCGGAAATCGGGTTCAGTGCTTACTCAAAAGCGACTCAAAGGCAAGAAACGATTCGAGGAGCATGTAAGTTCGGAATTGGATACGCTGGCGATGAAGGGTTCGCAATTTTCCTTGAAGATAATTCCAAACAGCGCGGATGAGCCATTTTCCGCGGGTGGAATGGAAGAGATATGTTTCATGCTGGACACGATCGGCAGGAAGCCCATGGAATTGAATCTGATCGCCTCAGGCGGTGAGCTGTCAAGGATAATGCTCGTCTTGAAAAGCATGAATCTGAATGATGATTCAACGGAAACCCTTGTATTTGATGAGATAGATGCGGGTATAGGCGGCGAAACCGCCAATGCGGTAGGGGAGAAGATCAAGGCAATAAGCGGGGGAGGGAAGCAGGTGATCGCGATCACGCATCTGCATCAGATCGCCCGTTTCGCTGACACACACTTCATGGTGGACAAAGAGACAGATGACAGTATGGCCACCTCGACCATGAAAAACCTTTCACATGATGAGCGGATAAGCGAGATAGCCAGGATGCTGGGCGGCGAAGAAAGCTCGATGAATGTTCTGAAGGTCGCGAGGGACCTTTTGGGTAAAAAAGGGAAGTGAGATTTAAAGTAGGCCCGAACCTGAATAAACTTGCGCGGTGGTTGAGAATGCTGGGATATGATACCGAAGTTCTCCCGCTTGAGGATATAGAGGCGCTGCTCGGTAGTGAGGAATTTACCCTTTTCTCCAGGAATGCGAAATTCTGCAAATACCGCGAGGAGCATTCGAATCTTCTGTATATTCCCTTCGAAGGACTGGAGACACAGCTTTACTTTCTTTCAAAAAGGGGTATGATCGAGATAAACGAAGCCGCGTTCAGCAGATGTACGATCTGTAATATCGAACTCGAGCAGGCGGATAAGGGGCAAGTGAAGGATTCCGTGCCGCCATATGTATTTAAAACACAAAAGAACTTTCTGATCTGCCCTTCATGTAAAAAGATCTATTGGAAGGCGTCGCATATTCTGAAGATAGAAGAGAAGATCAAGAGATCTGTAGAGGCGCGGTCCCTGATAAATATCGGTGTTACCGCGGGTGATATCAACGGCGCGGGCCCTCAGATCATCTGGAAACTTTTTGTAAAGAGGAAGGACCTCTTCAGACAGAAGAGGATATTCATCATCGGCAGTTATGATGTGATGGAGTTCTATAGGAAAAAATACCTGTCATTTTCAAAGAAACTTTCAAAATCAGTGCTCAATATCGTAAAGGATACCAAAAGATACTATCCGGGGGAGTTGAATTTGATCGATGTCGGCATGCGAAAAAATGAGAAACTCAAACCCGGCAGTCCTACCGATGACAGCGGAAAGGTGACGCATCGGACATTGGAGCGTTCGCTGGAGCTGCATCTATCAGGGGAAATTGACCTTATCGTGAATACTCCCAATTCCAAAGAGTCACTGAATCTGGCTGGATTTCCACTGAAGGGCGCGACCGAATTCTATTCAGGTGGCAGTGACGCATTGATGACCTTTTTCTCTCCGGGTATGAAATTAGCGCTTCTGACCAGGCATATTCCAATCGCGCAAGTAAGCGAAACGATAAACAAGGACATGCTGCTCGCGGCATTGAGGATATTACGGGGATACGGCCGTATCGGAGTATTGGGGCTGAACCCTCATGCATCCGAGGGCGGGATTATCGGAAATGAGGAGAAGGATATCATCATTCCCGCTCTTGAGGCGGCCGCAGCAGAAGGGATCGATGTCGCGGGCCCGATGATACCGGATACATTCTTCATGGACGGAGACCGCGATATCTACCTTTCGATATATCATGATCAATTGCTGCCGTTATTCAAGAATTCATTCTTCAAGAAGTCCTTTCAGGCCTCTTTGGGTATAGATGTGAAGCGGATCTCTGTATCGCACGGCACAGCATGGAGCACGGTTGATGACTTTTCCGCCTCGGAGGAGTCCCTTGAGTATATCCTTGACGGGGGAATGGACAGTATCATATGGTGATAAAGAGTTTCAGAGGCCAGAATTTCGTTAATGACCCTAATTATATACGCAATCTTGTAAAGAAGATCGATTATAAGGACAGGGACATCATTGAAGTAGGCCCCGGAAAGGGCACACTTTCTTCCATACTTCTGGAGGACTGCAGAAATCTCATCTCCATTGAATTGGATAAAGAGCTCTGTGCTCGCTTGAATTCCCGTTTTTCCGACAATGAGAACTTTCATTTGCATTGCCGGGATTTTCTGAAATTCAGTATACCAGAACCCTCAGATGACAAATACTTGTTTATCGCGAATGTACCATATTATATCAGCACGCCTATCATAGAAAAACTGATCTGCGATTCCGATAAATTCGAGCAATACCATATGATGCTGCAATATGAATACGGCAGCCGGCTGAAATCCCCCCCGGGTAGCCGTGTATATGGTTCATTATCCGTATTTTTCCAGAATAATTTCACCGTTACCGGATTTCAGAAGGTTCCGAAGACGGTCTTCACTCCCATTCCGAAAGTTGATTCTTGCTTTGTCTCGTTCAGAAATGATATCAAGCATGAGGTCGACGACAATTTCCACAGATTTATCAAAGCGCTCTTCAGTCAGAGAAGGAAAAAACTGTATAACGGTTTAGCGCTGTATTTTAATAATATACCCAAAAGTGATATAATTGCAAAGTTGAAAAAAGAGGAAATAAATTGTGAAAAAAGACCTGAAGAATTTGATCTTGATTCTTTTATTAGGATCTACGATCTTCTTTTCGGGAAATGATGCCGCCGCTGCCGGAGAGATAAGAAGCGGAAGCGAAAATGCGGTTATTACTATTGAAGGAAATTTCGACCTTCTGCCCGAGACATTGGAGTATTACAATTACAGAGCCGTATTTTCAAGGATCGATCACAGCAAATTGGCGGTAAATGTAATATCTTCATATAAGCCGATCAAAGATTCCAAGGATTGGAAATCATTGATCACAAAGGAAACCAGGAGATTTGCCCGGAACCCTGTAAGTTATTCCAAGATAGATGACTATTTCAGCCGAAACATCTTTTCGGACAAGGACACATATCTGGAAAGGGTATTCAAGATCTTCGATTGGCTTAATACAAATGTGAAGTACAAGATAGTTCCCGGCAATGAGGGAGAGGACCCTGAATTCGTTTTTGCCGGCAGATCGGGTGATTGCTACGGCTATACCGTCCTCACCGTTTACCTTCTGCGCTTAAGCGGCATCCCCGCGCAATCCGTATTTTCATATCTCTTTGATAAGGGCGAGACGGAAGGGATCTCGGGTGATTACTTTCATTCACTGGTCTCTGTCCAGCATCCCGAACACGGATGGATACTCTGGGAGCCGCAAAAGATATTTCTAAATGTAACTACCGATCATATCCCTATTTACAATGAGCAAACACAGCCTAAAAGTGTCGTGCACTACTTTGATAAGGGTGGGGACGGGGGAATGGAGTTCGTCACCGGTGAGGATGAGACAAGTTACCGCAAAAATCAATTTCTTGACATTTTTCTCAAATCAGGCAAAGACGGGAAGGAGAAGAAAGAGACCTTGGGCTATAAGGTCACCGGCATTGCCGCGGATACCGATTATAAGTACATTACTTCCGAGAATCCCATTCAGGCAAAAAGTGCTCTGAGTTCCGTTACGCTTCCGAATTCTATGGAGTACTCTGAGTATATAATGCTGAATAAAGACACCAATGAGCTCTTTAAATTGGAGTATGAGAAAGACAAGGATCTGATAAGATATTCGGCGAAGGATTCTTCTGTCATATATATCTACGATGACGGCAGGCAGAAGCGTATTTTCGGGCTTGGTGACGGCACTTATTTCATGTTCTATCAGAGAAGTTCTCTGCCGGTCGCTGTTTATAAGCTCAGCGTTTCAGGGAAAGAGGGCGGCTTTGCCCGCCTGAATGTGAATTATCTTCTGGAAAAAGGCAATTTTAAATCCGTGGACATAGTTCTCGAAGATCTCGGCGAAATGAGCTTTGATAATTACCGCAGGGGGTTTTTGACGGTGGACGGTATACAATTCTCCACGGAAGTTCCTCTTTTTCTGGACTATAATTCCGAATATTTCTATATCTTCGGCTTGAGCAAGCGCAAGATCGCATTTCGTTTTAAAGACAGTGCTGATCGTGAAAATATGATTCACATTCAATAGAGGAGTGTAAATGCAGAAAGATACGCGGGTATTCCAGGTTGGCGAACTCATCAGGGAAGTTAACCACTTTTTTAAGACAAATTACGAGCGTATCTATGTGGAGGGTGAGATATCCGAGATCAGGCGTTCAAAGGAAGGCCATGTTTACATTTCGATAAAGGATGAATCACGGAATCTTCTCAGAGCCGTTGCCTTCAAATGGATCGGCGAGGGTTCCACGGAGATAAATGAGCTCAAGGAAGGCGCACGCGTGATCTTATTCGGCAGTTTGAATATATACTCTTATTCCTCAAGTTTTCAGCTTGTCGTTAAAAAGGTCATTCCTCTCGAAGGCAGCGGTAAATGGAAGCTTCTTTACGAAGAGATCAAGGGCCGGCTTTCAAGAGAGGGGCTTTTTGACCAGGAGCACAAAAAAGATATTCCCAGGATAATAAAAAGGGTTGGAGTGATAACTTCACCTACGGGCGCCGCCATCAAGGATATGACATCCGTTGTCAGAAAGAACCGTTCCCAGGTGGAGATTATCGTATATCCCTCACAGGTGCAGGGAGATCGTGCGGTGGAGACATTGATGGGCGGTATAGATTTCTTCAATAATGAGTATTCCGGCGGGCTGGATATGATAGTTATCACTCGAGGCGGCGGATCTCTGGAGGACCTCTGGGTGTTCAATAATGAGAAATTGGCGAGAAAGATATTCTCATCCGGGCTGCCTGTGGTTTCCGCCGTAGGACATGAGAGGGATTTCAGTATAAGCGATCTTACCGCGGATCTTCGCGCTGCCACGCCCACAGCGGCGGCAGAACTATTTTCAACAGATAATAAACAGCTCTGGGAAGAGATACAAAGGCGCCTTATCAGCAATTATTCGATATTGACCAGGCGATTGGCCAATAGCAGGATGAAGGCCAATAGCTTCACGGCTGCGGCCTCAGGCCTTAGAATAAGATCGGGGAATGCCTCCACAAGAGTAGGGGAGCTTTCCGCCAGGATAGAAGGCCTTGCCGATCGTATGAATTATCTGAAGCAAAGCGAATTTACACATGTTCTGAACAGATTCCGCGAAGCCCTGTCGCTTAGAAAGACCGGTGAGAACCGCGCTGAATTGAAAAGGGTGATGCAGGGAATGGCGCATAGCGCGCAACGGATCTTTGACATGCGCAAGGGAGAGCTTCCAGCAGAGGCGGAACTGATAAATAAGTCGAATGAACAATTCAGACGAAAGCTGATAACTGTTGAACGTTTGGGGGAGCGTCTTTCCGCGCTGTCCCCGCTATCCATTCTGGAAAGGGGATACTCGATCTTGTATCTTGACGGAAAACCTGTCAAGAACAGCTCACAGGTAAAGCGGTCGCAAATATTAAAGGCAATTCTCCATAGCGGAGAACTTACTCTGGAGGTAAAAGATGCCAAAGAAAGAAGATAATGATGTAAATGTACTGTCCCTGGAAGAACTTATTGAAAAGCTCAATCAGATACTCAATAAACTTGAGGATGAGGAACTCCCTCTGGAAGAAGCTGTCGAACTCTTCTCCAGTGGAGCGGAGCTGAACAAGATAGCCAGGGAAAAACTGTCTGGGATCGAGAACAGGATCAAATTAATAAAGAAGGGCCTGGCAAGTGAATATTCCGAGGAGAATTTTCAGCAAGAGGACGATGAATGACGCTATATCTTGATAAGTACGGAAAATCCTTCGAAAAGAAGATGATTGATTTCATTCATTCCCGTTATAGCGGAGAAATGGGCGAGATCATTGAATATGCCTTGATGTCCGGAGGAAAACGATTGCGCCCCGTGATGATGGCCGTTCTGGGAGAGGACCTGGGTATTGATGAGCAGCTTCTTTTTCCCGGTGCTCTCGCGATTGAATTCATACATAATTATTCATTGATACAGGATGACCTGCCTGCTTTTGATGATGATCAATATAGACGCGGAAGACCCTCCGTACACAAGCAATTCGGTGAGTACAAGGCGATACTGGCTTCGGATGTGCTGATAACGGAGGCCATGTCCCTTTTTGCGCTCCTTCCGTATTCGGGGCGGATAATGGGGCTTGTAAATAATGCCGCGGGATTCAAGGGATTATTGATGGGCCAATATCTCGATATGGAAAGAAGCTTCACCGAGCTGAAAGACCTTTATGAGATGTACGGCCTCAAGACCGGTAAGCTCTTTGAGATCGCCTTTTCAATACCCTATATAATTGCCGAATTGGAGAGTGAGGTCGAGCTGGCCACGCAATCCGCCAAGGCCTTCGGCATAGCATTTCAAATACACAATGACCTGAAGTCCAAGGACGGGGACAAGGGAATACTGAAGATATTGAATCGAGAAGAAGCATCCGGGGAATACGAGAAATACATAAAGAAAGCTCAAGGGATATTTGAGCTTATTCATAATCAAAACGCCCGGGGATGTTTCAAGGAGATCTGGTCGGCTTTGGAGGAAACAAAGAATGTTACTTGATAATATTAAAGGCCCTGAAGATGTGAAGGCATTGGATCCGGGCCAATTGAAAAGGCTCTGCGGGGAATTGCGCTGGAAGATAATAAAGACCACTTCAGAGAACGGCGGCCATCTCGCTTCAAATCTTGGAACCGTTGAATTGACGGTTGCCCTGATGAGAGGATTGGACATGCCGGAGGATGAGGTGATATGGGATGTCGGGCATCAGGCATATTCATTTAAGCTTTTAACGGGCAGGTACAAGGATTTTCATACATTAAGAACATTCGGCGGTATCTCCGGCTATCTGAAGAGGGAAGAATCCCCATATGATATTTTCGGAGCCGGGCATTCCTCAACTTCGCTCTCGGCCGCGCATGGGGTAAGGATCGCCAAGCGTATGAAAGGGGAAAAGGGCGCTGTGGTCGCCATAATAGGCGACGGGGCATTGCCCTCGGGTATCGCGCTGGAGGCCTTGAACAATATCGGGCATGACAATGAGGACATATTGATCATCCTGAACACCAATGAGATGTCCATATCAAAGAATACAGGAGCGATCTCGACACATCTTTCTAAATTGATCACCAATCCGACCTATAATAAGACGGTCCATTCATTGATCGACAAGCTTTTGGAATATAGATCAAAGGGCGGTACCGTTGTGAAATTCCTTTTGCGTTCGGCAGCTATACTGAAACTGATGATGGTGCCGGGTAAATTATTCGAGAGTCTCGGTATCAGATATTTCGGCCCGGTTGACGGGCATGATATTTGTACTACGGAGAATATGATTCGGAGAATAAAAGGATTGAAGGGCGCGAAGATACTGAATGTGGTCACAAAAAAGGGCCTGGGGTACTTTCCTGCATTCGATAATCCCGTAGCATATCACGGCGTATCGCCTTTTAATATTGAAAGCGGAAAATCTCTATCCGTGAAAAAAAGCAAGAGCTGTTCTTCTGTTTTTGGAGATACGATCTCCTCGCTCACAGAAAAGGATAAGAGCATAATCGCGATCACCGCCGCCATGGGCTATGGTACGGGACTGGCGGATTATTGTAAAAGATTTCCGAAAAATTTCTACGATGTCGGTATAGAGGAAGAACATGCCGTCACCTTCGCCGCAGGCGCATCAGTAAAGGGGATAAAGCCCTTTGTAGCTATATATTCGACATTTCTCCAAAGGGCCTATGATATGATCTCGCATGATGTGGCGATTCAGAGCCTCCCGGTGAGGTTCTTTCTGGACCGCGGAGGAATAGTAGGTGATGACGGGGAAACACATCACGGCGTTTTCGATCTTTCCTATCTGCGCTCGATCCCCCGCATGAAGATAATCGCCCCTTCGGATAATACTACGATGCAGCGTGCAGTTATCTCAGCCTATGAGGAAAATTCAGGGCCGATCGCCGTGCGTTATCCCAGGGGTTCTCTTGCAGGTGAATTAATGAAGTTCGAGGGCCTTACTTCCTTGGAAGAGGGAAAGGGCAGATTTATCCTGGGTGATGAAAACGCCAAGGCCGCTGTGATATCCGTCGGCAGGATGACATCGCTTTTCATGCCCTGGGTGGAGAAGATGCGCAATAAAGGGAGCGATATTTCGCTATTTGATATTTTATGGGTCAAGCCCTTTGATGAATCTGCTCTGCTGGAGCTAGCAAAAAACGCTAAGATGGTGATAACTGCGGAGGATAACGCCATACCCGGTGGATTCGGCGAAGCGGTAGCGTCCTTATTTTCAAGAAATGATCTCGGCGTTCCCGTCAGAATGTTCGGCTGGCAGGATATCTTTCCCACCGCGGGGACAATAGACGAACTTTTTGACAATTATCAGATAAATTATGAAACACTGGAAAAATATATTAGGGAGGTTCTATGAACAATATCTCGGGCTCATTTGAACTATTTTCACTTGGCGGTATAATAGTAATATTTATCGGAATTCTATCGATCATCGCAATTGCGGTGATCCTCGAGCGGTTCTTCTATTACCGAAGGGTCAAGATCCTTATGGACAAGGCATTTAAAGAGATCAAGCTGGCACTCGCGGCAAAGGATTACGATAAGGTTCTTGCATTGATCAAGTCATATGGGAAATTGCCTTTGGCCACTATCCTCAAGGCGGGTATCGAGCAGGCGCCGTATGTGGATATGGATGAGCTGAAAGAGATCATCAAAGACGAAGGATTCAGGCAATCGTATTATATGAAAAGACGGCTGACAGCGCTTTCCACGATCGGAACGGTCGCACCGCTTCTGGGGCTCTTGGGCACGGTAACCGGTATGATACGCGCCTTTATGGTAATTGCGAACACCATGGGCAATCCTGAGGCCTTAGCGGGCGGAATATCCGAAGCTCTCTTCACGACAGCCGCCGGACTTACGGTCGCCATTCCCGTTATTATCTTCTACAGTATCCTTGCAGGCAAGAACCGGCTGCTGACGATAGATATGGAAGAGAAGATGGGCCAGATAATGAAATACCTGAAAGGAATGAGAGCGGAGGATATTTAATGAGATTTACACCTGCCGATCAAGAGGATGATTTTGTCAGATTTGACCTGACGCCTCTTGTAGATGTTGTATTCCTTCTGATAATATTTTTCATGGTTACCACTACATTCGTTTATCAGCCCTCTATCACCATCAACCTTCCGGGTTCTTCACAGCCGGTGAATGTAAACAGGAATTACATCTCCATCTCCATTGACCGCAGCGGCGACATATTTCTCTTTGAAAAGAGAGTTGAATCAACCGATGAGCTTTTCTCCTCATTGCGGAGAGAATTTGAAAGGGACCCGGAAAGGGTAGTACTAATCCGGGGAGACAAGGATTCGAAGTATGAGAATATCGTCAAAGTAATTGATACCGTAAAAAGAACCGGCCTAAAGAGGGTGCTGATAGCGACAAAAACAGAATATGCAAGATAGATTCGGCAGATTCCTTATCATTTCGACTATTTTTCATATCATCCTATTTCTCTGCCTTTACGGCGCGCTGAAAAATTCACATTTCGACAAACCCGTACCTGTTGAAATTGAACTCCTTACCATGAGTGATATCGCGTTCCCTGATACTTCAACAAAGGGCTCGCCTGACAATAGTTTTCTGAACAGGGAGAATCTGATGCAGTACGATGATCCGATATTCGATTCAGACATTATCGGGACCGGATTTACATCCGATGACAACCCGTTGACACCTTTAGAAGAATTCTCCGTACCTATATCAAGTTACAAAGAGCAATACCATAAGAAGAAGGTGAGTATTCTGCTTCCTCAGGGCATGGATATCATTCCCCCTTCTGTCGAGGAGGAGTTCTCAAGGATAGAGAAAGAGTACAAAGAAGAAAAAAAGGTACAGGCAGATCGGGATTATCAGATCATATCGGAAGACCTGAAGGGACGGAAGCTCATCAGAACCGGTACCGCTCCATCGGGGCTGGTCTTCTCAAAGAATGAAAAGATCATATTGAAATTTATTGTCAAACCCAATGGTAATGTGGAAAATATCGTTCCTGAAACAATAATATCAGGCGCGAATCTGGACATCGCCATTAATATGCTCGGGGAATTCCAATGGGAAGAAGCACCCGATGGCACAAATATTGAAGCTAAGATAATATTCTATTTCAAAGTGAGGTAAAGAAATGAAAAGAGGGATCTTGATCGTTACACTGTTTCTGGTTTTAACTGCGGCATCTTCAAATTCTCTGCGTATCATGGAGATCGGAGAAGAGATCTTCCTGAGGACATCTGAAGATACTCAGTCTGCTATCGTCCTCGGAGAGCAATCCTACGGACTTTTCGTATATCCCGGTGACATAATAGATACCGGCGACAGCGGAAGCGCCATAATCGGTACGGAAGAAGCATACTTCGAGGTCTTTTCAACTTCCGAGTTATGTATAAAGAATGAAGGCATCCTTTTAAAAAAGGGAAGAATATATCTCGTGAATTTTAATCTCGGTTTTGAAGCGGGAGAAGAATTTCATGACCTTTCCTCCATATGCGGATTCATATTTTTTGCGAATAACGGGCACAAGCTCCTTGAAATAACCGATGGAGAGGTCAAATTACACGGAAAGGACCATAAGAAGGGTGCCACCGTTGACCTTGATGAAACTTCGGGTTCGATCGCCGTTCCAGGAACACCTGAAGGTGGTGTCGCGCAGCCGGTCGAAGAGATGGAGCTTGTCGTGGAAGAGCTTCCGGTTCCAACAGAGATCAAGAAAGAAAAGAAGAAAGATCTTCTGACAACTGAAGAAAAGAACAAGATCAATCAGAAAGCCCTCGCAAAAGCACAGGCAAAGGAATTCAAAGAGGCGATCAAGATACTTCTTGACGGCCTGAAGAAATCACCTCAGGAAACGAGCTTCTTGAATAATATCGGCGTCATGCATCATCAATTAGGGGAATATGATAAGGCTCTGGCGGCGTATAAGAAAGTCCTTAAATATGACCCGACAGATCCTTCGGCGCATTATAATATTATGTGCATATATTCGGTAAATGAGGAAGAGGCCGATCTCTTATTGTGGTATAGAGCCGCGGAGAAGGTCTTCACGGATAAATATTTTGAATCGATGGCTACCGACCCTGATCTGGAGTACCTGAGGACGCTATTGGAAGATGCTCAGGAAGATTAAACGCGATAAGCAGATATATATACTGCTTTCCCTGTATCTACTGTCGGCATCGGTTGTTCTCTCCGCTCAGATATATGCCTTTGCCGCGGTAGTGCTGGCGCTTTATTATTATAAAAAAGAAATTCTTCACCTTCCAGGGGTATTCTGGATATTCATGATCTCCGGGATCATTATAAGAGGGATCACAACGATAGCATCACTTGATCCCGGCCTTTCTTTCAGAAAATCTGAAGAGATGTTCATATTCATGACCTTTATACCCGCATTTACCTTGTCCGCAAGAGGATACACAAAGAAGCTGGCAGAGTATTTCGTCTATGGTTTACTGATAATCATCTCCTATACCCTCGTGATGCATTTGATCAAGAGCGGATTCCAATTTGACCTGAAGCATAGATTGACCGTTCCCGGCGGGTATATGACATTCGGAACACTCGGCGCCGCCGGCGTAATTCTCAGTCTGGGGCTTTGCCTGAAACAGCGGTGGTTCATTATACCCTTGCTTATATGCTTGCTCGCCCTTGCGCTTTCATTTACACGAAGCGGCTGGATCGGTGCCGGAGCCGGCATATTTCTCTTTCTTTTATTGCGCTCCCGGAAGCTTCTGCTCCCCCTCGCGGTTATCGGTATCATCGTATTTCTGCTTCTGCCTTCCGGGATACGCGACAGGGGATTGTCCATATTCTCAGGCGGCGGTAAAACAGGGAGCCGAAGGGTGGAAATGTGGAAATGGGGGATGAAGCATTTCAAGGAAAATCCGATAACCGGCATCGGGCCGAATATGGTGAAGACCTTGAGAAATTCTCAGCCTGCCGGACTGTCAACGCAGGCAAGAAGGGATATGGTCCACCTGCACAGTGTTCCAGTTCATCTACTCACGACAATGGGAGTTCTGGGGGGCATTTTCTTTCTCATTTATCTGCTGTTCATGCTGTATTTCCCGATAAAGGGATATTTGCGCAATGGTGACGACCTGTCCGCGGGATTGCTTTGCTTTTGCGTTGCCGCCCTGCTTATCGGCATATTTGAGTATAATATTTTTGATGCGGAGGTATCTATGTTTCTGGGAGTGATGCTGGGACTGTCTGCGGGATATGGAGCTGATGCGGTTGAAAAAGAAGCTTAAAACGGTATAATACTTTTCATATGAAAGAAAAAGAGATATTTGACTATCTTATCCACGAAATAAAGAATTCCTCGCAGTCGATCGTCCTCAGCGCCGGTATAATGAAAAAAATGATGACTAGGGATGAATTCCCCAAAGAGTCGGTACTTAAATTGGTATCCCGGCTCGGCGATCAGGCAGAGGCGCTATACGATCAAGTGAGAGATGCGGGGCTTTACTTCAGAGAAGAAAATTTCCCTCTGACCTTTGACCTGCATGCCTTGATCAATGATATCATTGACGAATATAAACCGTTTCTGACTTCCGGAAACACCAATATACAGACGGAATACGACCTTACGATACGAAATGTCATTCAGGATGAATTCAAGGTCAGGACCATTATTGTAAACCTGCTCAAAAACTCCATCGAGGCATCAAAGAGATCAGGTACGATCAAATTGTCCACTTCGGTCGCGGGCGGAGCGGTATCGGTCATCGTTGAGAACAACGGGCCGATCATCCCCGAGGAATTAATAAAAAAGATATTTGAGCCGATGTTCACCACGAAAAAAACAGGAACCGGCCTGGGTCTTGCCATCGTCAATCGTTTCGCGAAAAATATTCAAGGCAGTGTCAAGGTGAATTCAAGTGATACAAGGACATATTTCATTCTGACATTTCCGGGGAGCTTGAAGTGAGGCGACTCTTAATCGTCGAAGATAATTCCTCCCTGAGGGAAACGGTAATGGATTACTTCAAGATGAAAGGGGATTTCGTTAAGGGCTCCACCAGTGTCAAAGGCGCATTGGACCTCTTGAAAAAGGATCGTTTCGACATAGTTATTACCGATCTGAAACTGGAGGAGAGCTCGGGGATCGAACTTATAAAGATCGTGAAATCAAGCAAAAAGAATATCGAGATAATCGTTGTCACCGGTATGTCATCCATTGATATCGCGATCGAAGCCGTGCGCGCAGGGGCGTTCCAATACCTGATGAAGCCGTTTAAGCTTGAGGAATTGGAGCTCTTCATCGAAAAGGCCTATGAAAAACTTGGCCTGGAGAAGGAAGTAAGCTCACTTCGCGAAAAATTGATCGACAAGTACAATTTTAATAATATCATTGCGGTCTCATCCGTTATGGAAAGTATTTTCCAGAAGATAAAGCAGATCGCTCCTACCGACGCAAGTGTTCTTATTACGGGTGAATCGGGAGTCGGAAAAGAACTGATCGCCCGCGCAATCCATTACAATTCATTGAGAAGGGACGGCCCGCTCATGCCGATCAACTGTTCGGCGCTTCCCGATACATTATTGGAGAGTGAGCTCTTCGGATTCAAGAAAGGGGCGTTTACGGATGCCTCCGCCGATAAAAAGGGCAAATTTGAAATGGCTGAAGGCGGCACATTATTTCTTGATGAGATCGGTGAGCTGTCATTGTTTACCCAGGTCAAACTGCTGCGTTTTCTCGAGACAAAAGAGATCATGCCCATTGGCGGGACACATGTGAGCAAGGTCGATACCCGGCTGGTATTCGCGACGAATACCGACCTGAAGGCGGCCATCGAAAATAAGAAGTTCAGGGAAGATTTTTATTACCGTATCAAGGTAGTGAACCTTCACATTCCTCCTTTGAGAGAGAGAAGAGAGGATATTTTCCCCTTGGCAAATCATTTTATGATCGAGTATTGCAGAAAATACGGCAAGGCATTGATGAATTTCTCATCCGAAGCGATCGAAAAATTAGAAAATTACAATTGGCTGGGAAATGTGAGGGAATTAAAGAATATCATTGAGAATATCGTTATCTTCAACTCCTCCGAATCGATTACATGTTCGCATCTCCCGGAGAATATTAAAACCGGCAATGCCGCACCGGATATTACCCGTTCCGCCCTGCCGCATTCGGTAGAATTGAAGGAAATAGAGAAAATGGCGATCATAGCCAATTTAATCGAATACAAGAAGAATCATACGAAAGTAGCTAGAGTTCTCGGGATTTCCCGTCCGACATTATTGAAGAAGATCAAATTATACGAAATAAATGAGGAGGAATTATGAAATATATTCCAAAAGGAATGGGCTGGATAGATGTTATCACCGGCTGCATGTTCTCAGGCAAATCGGAAGAGCTCATAAGAAGACTGCGCAGGGTAGTGATAGCAAAAAAGGAACTTGTCGTCTTTAAACCCGAGATAGATGACCGTTATGACGAGGCGTATGTTGTCTCGCATTCCGCCCAGAAGATCGAAGCCATAAATATAAGAAATTCTAATGAAATAGCAAGATATATTAAAGATACCACAGAAGTGGTAGGCATTGACGAGGCGCAATTTTTTGACAGGGGGATCGTAGATGTGGTCGGAGAATTGGCAAGCAGAGGTATTTGTGTAATTATCGCCGGCCTCGATCAGGATTATAAAGGGAAACCGTTCGGGCCTATGCCGGAGCTGACCGCGATCGCCGACGATGTGTTGAAAACACAGGCCATCTGCATGAGATGCGGCAATCCCGCGACAAAGACACAGAGAATAGTAAAGAACGATGCCCAGATACTTGTCGGGGCGAATGAGCTATATGAGGCCCGTTGCCGCAATTGTTTTGAGGCACCGGAAGCTTGAAGTTCATTTAAATCGTTAAGTTGAAAATGATTTTAATATGCAATATGACAAAACTGATGGTATTTGATGATGAAATTTGCTATTAACTTTGTTCCCCAAGGGGCGCAGCGTCGTACCTTACTTGAGTTATATTCAGAGAAATTCGGCAAATTGCTTTCCATCCTGGCCATTGTTCAGTTGATACTCTTTGCTGTGATCTCAGGATTTTGTATTTCCGCAAAGATCAAATTGTCAGAATCAAATAAGCAGATCGCCGCAAAAACCCCTCGATATGAGAATTATTTAATATCGGTGGATTCCATTAAGGATCTCAATCAGAAACTATCGGAAGAAACTATGATCGATGGAGAATCAAAAAAAGTATTAAAGGCGATTGAAGCCGTTATCAATATAACGGACAAAAAGATATTTTTTCAATCGCTGGAAGTGTCCCGGATAAGAGATGAGCATATCCTCGTAATATACGGCCTATGCACGCAGATGCCAAATCTGACAACATTTCTTTCGGGATTGAAAGAATATAAGCAGTTCAAAGAACTTGAACCCGGCAGCATCGAGAAGACCGATGACGGGATAAACTTCTCGTTATCGCTCAAATTAGCACAAGATGAATAGAAAAACGGTTAGTATCCTTACTGCAATAAATATTGCGCTGTTCGTTCTTCTTCTGCTGGCGGCCAATCTATATAGAAGTTATAAGGATGATTTTTATGCTAATACGGATACATTATCCCGCATGTCTTACGCCCTGAAGCAGACGCAAGAAATAGAGAAAGACGAGAAGAAGCTGAACACCGCCATTTCGGAGTACATTGAAAAGAGGACCTTCGGGTCCATCGTTGACGCGATGACGGCCATCTCAAATCTGCTGGGAAGTAATAATATAGTGCCGAAGGGCATGTCTCAGCTGAAAGACAAGCAGAGCGGAATGATCACCGTACAATTGGAAGAGAGCTTCAGTAAAACCGCTGAATGTCTCGAAGCCATCGCGAATTGTAAAAAGACCCTCAGGATCAAAGATCTGACAATGAAAATGCGCAAGGGCAGATTGAATACTGTCTTTGTACTGGAGGTTGATCTGGAATGAGAACAAAGATCTTCTTCACGGCCTTATTTCTATCCATCGTGGTATTTATGCTGGTCGAGACCTTTTTCTGCTTTGCCGTTTTGACCCGCGAAAATAATCCTTCCGCGCAATTCCATCATCCCTCGGTTGTAGATATTACAGAAATGAAACCGAGCATTCCCATCCGGCTCAATATGAATAGAAATCCATTTTTATTGCCTGCCAAGTACAAAGGTTCAGCAGATAGTGAAATGCCGCTATTTGATTATGCCTTGTCCGCTATCTCCAAGGTCAACGGCAAGATGAACGCGATGTTCAAACAGAATAAGACCGGATTGACTATTTCGGTTTCAGAAGGAGATACTCTCACGGACTGGCTGATCATACATATCGGCCAAGACCATGTTATTCTGGAAAAAGAAGGATTCAGGAAGAAGCTCAGTGTCTGGTAGAAGCGGATTCAGCTATATTTTCATCCTTCTCGCTCTGGTGTTCTTCTCACTGTCTTTCATCCTGATCAATAATATCACAAATACCAAAAGAGCGGTCATGCGGAAAAATATTAAGATCATAGAAGATAAAAACAAGGCTCATTCCTCCATAAGCCGGATGCTGAAAAAATTCTATGAAGGTGAGAAAATAGATGATCTCAATTTCCTTCCCGGCGGAAATCTTCATATTATTAATGACAAGGGAGATAGACATCTTGTATTCAGCAGGTATCCATTTCAATATGCGATAGTATCGGGAAATGATGTCAAACCCCTGAATATTGGCAATGATACGCATATTTCCGGTGGTGTAGCTTCTCCGTTGTCGGTATATGAGGGAAAGTCCGATGCTGATGTAGATTCGTGTCACAGGTGGACAGCGGACGATCTTTTTGAAGGTGTTGATGAGAGGTTCATAGAAATGCTCCTTTCATTATTCCACGGAAAGAGGGAAAGTAAAGATGTAATCCTGCATACGGTAGCGAAAACATATTCAAGTGAAAAAGAAAGTATCATCATTTCGGGCGAGGAGTATTATTGTGAGGGTGCGCGTTTTTCAAAAAATAATGAGATCTCAAATGCATTGATCATCTCGGACAAGGATATATACTTTTCTGAAAATACATTGGTCCGTGATTCCTGCATTGTAGCGCCGCGGATATTTTTTCTCAAGCAGAGCCGCGCTGTGAACACCGAGATCGTCTGCTTTGAGCAATTCGAGGCATCGGATGAATCTCATCTAACAAGGACCAATATACTTGGGATATCCCGGAAGCATAAGAATAAATTCGGCTCATGCAGTATAACTCTAAGAGACAACGCCTCTTTCATGGGAAATATATTATTACTCCCTGAAACAATTAAGAGTTTTGATTCTCCCGGCCTTCTGCATTTCAAAAAGTACAAGGATGCTGCATTTTCAGGAAAAGTAGTCAATCTCGGAGTCTCTCAGATAAAGGGAAATATGAAAGGTTCGATATACTCCCGTGATTTTGAATCAATGGGGGTTGAGCAAACCTTATCCGGAGTGACCGTATGCCGGTCGATTGAGCCGGATGATTTCTTTATGCTCGGTATTGCAGAAGGAGTCATTGATGTCTTCTAATGTTTTAATTACGAATCCGAACACTAAAAGGCACGGCTTTTCCCTTGTCGAAATTGTAATTTCCCTGCTTATTCTGGAAATACTCTTTATCGGATTTATTAACTATCTCGGTGTCAAGAGAACGGCTTTGGATAATGATCTTGAAAGACTGGTCCTTGTTCACCAGACGGAAGTTCTGATGGAGAAGTACGCCCTCGGCGAGAAAATGGACGAGGAGTTCGAGAGAATATCAGGAAAGATCGAAATGCAGTTTTTCATAGAAACCCTCAAGACGGAAAGGGGAATTAGAACTGTTATCATAGAGGGCGGGATCAAAGGTGGAAGAACAAGGTATAATTTGCGGAGGGAGATATTTGAAAAAAGCTCTTACCTTGATTGAATTAATGGTCGCGGTCTCTTTGTCGCTCCTTCTCGGTGCGGTCTTCTGGACTACCACCGTTTCCATGAGAAAGACCGTTGAGAAGATTCAGGTCAACGCACAGAGAAACCTTGAGATCTCCCGGATGCTGACTCTGCTCACACAGGCGGAATACGAAGAGAAGGAGAATTCTTTTTCACTCAGAGGAAAGCCGCTATCCTTTAAAAGCGATGCTTTTTACTATGGTGATAAGGTTATCTTCAGCGGAGTTTCCCTTATTCCGAAGGAAAGAAAAGATCGATATGATCTGTATGAGATTGACATTAAAAAATATAACATTAAAATAGAACTGTTAAAAAGGAGAGATCCATGGCAAGGCAATTAAAGATATTTTTCATAATTATTCTCTTATTCGTTTTCACTATTACTGTTTTCGGAGTATCGGTTTCCGCCAAGAATACCGATGTCCGGGATATTCTGAGATTGATCTCCCAGCAAAGCGGGGTTAACATCATCCCCGATGCTTCGGTCAAAGGCAATATCGATGTGAATATAAAAGATCTAACCCTGGAAGAGGCCCTGAAAAACATTCTGGAGCCGAATGGATACATTTACAAAAAAAGAGGAAGCGTTTATCTGATCTCGATACCCAGAAGAGAAGGCGGCCGCCTTCAATTGATCACTGACGGAAAAACATTTACCTGTGATCTTAAAAATGCGGATATCAAAGATGTATTCAAAGAAGTCGCGGACCAGTCAAAGATAGACATTGTCGTCTATGGAAATCTTGTAGGCACGGTTGACGCTACATTGACCGCTGTGCCGTTTGAGGATGGCCTTAACTATCTGCTCGGCGGCACCAAATACACCATGAAGCGGACGAAAGAAGGCATATATCTGGTCGGTGACCCATCTACGCAATCTCCCGCCGCTCCGATGCTTGCATCGAGCGAATTGATAAGGATGAAATACTTGAAGGCGGATGATATTCCTGATATCGTAAAATCCTTTTCCCCGAATGTCAATGTAAAGGTCATCAAGGAAGACAACGGCATAATAGTAATGGGATCTCAAAAGGAGATATTCAAGGTCAAAGAGTATATCTCAAATATTGATATCAAATCACCTGTGATCGCGATCGATGTCCTTGTGGTAGAGTATAAAAAGGGCTATAAAGATACGAGGGATTTTTCCCTGACTGGCGCTTTCGGGCAGTTCAATGATGTCACAATGCAGCCCGGCTCCACCTCTTCACAGCAGGGCGGTTTCTTTTCTGCCAAGTTCTCAGAAGGAAGCTGGAATACAGGCGAGTTCGTTGCTAACCTCAGATATTTGATCAGTGAGAATAAGGCGAAGATAGTTGCCAATCCGCGAATTTCGTCGCTGTCCGGGTATCCCGCCGAATTATCCGTGGGTCAGGATGAATATTATGAAGTAACAACGGGTAATGTCGAAACTCCTCTGACCTCTCTACAGAAGATCAAAACAGGCGTGATACTGAAGATGACCGCCTGGGTAACTGCGGAAGATGAGATCATCCTGGAACTGAATCCCGAGGTCAGTGATTTTGTTACTACTTCCGGCTCCGGTACAGCCGCTACCAGCCAGAAGAACGCTAATACAACGCTCAGGGTGAAAGACGGTGAGACCGTTATCATCGGCGGGCTTACAAAAAGGACTGAATCACAGGCCGGGGATAAGATCCCTATATTGGGCAGCATACCTATTATAGGAAACCTGTTCTCAAATAGATCAAAGACCGATGATTCCAGCGAGCTGGTGTTCTATATCAGGCCGACGATCATCAGGGACTTCGTCAAGCTCGAAAGACCAGAAGACGGGAAAAAGCCGGAATTCAATTGGAAGGATTTCCGCCATAACGATGCAAAGAAGCATCTGTTTTCCGCTGGCAAAAACCTTCTTTGGACGGCAATTTATACCGGAACATCGCTGTACTTCAACAAAATCAGCAATGACTACGATTCCGACTGGCAGATAAGCGGCCTTCAAAGAGACAAAGACAATGCAAAATACTATGCGATCGGTAGGGATGTTACAGCCGGCTTAGGGACTGTAATGCTATCGGTTTCTCTCTATGATCTCACCTGCTATGGTATCTTAAAATTCAAAAAGCCGCGTAAGGTAGAAGAATAAAAGAATGGGGACGGTCGTTGCATTTGTTGCAAAATTATAATATAGTGTCATATGCCAAGATCAGCAAGACTTGATATTGAAGGATCTTACTATCACCTAATCTGCCGGGGACAGAGGAAGAATCCTTTATTCTTTTCATCTAAAGACAGACAGAAGTATTTTGAAATGTTCAACGAGATCCTAGAAGAGCATGATCTTGCTGTCCATGTGTATTGCCTGATGACAAATCATGTTCATTTGCTCGTAAGGAGGAACAAGATACATCTACACAATTTCATGAAGCGTCTGAATACCAGATACGCAATGTATTTTAATCACAAATATAATGTTGCAGGTCATGTCTTTCAGAACAGATATAAATCGATGATAGTTCTGGATGAATCATACCTTATGCATTTGGTGAAATACATACATATGAATCCGGTGAAGGCAAAGATATGTGATGAACCTTCTGAGTACGAATATTCAAGCGCTTCATATTATGAAAGCAACAAGGAAGAGAATATTTCTGGACTCAGGAGCTTGCCGGTTTTCAGATCAACGGAGGATTATCTAGAATTCATGGCTGCCGGGCCTGATGAATTTCCCACCTTCAAGGATTCGATCGGTAATGAGATAGCGTATATCAATTTCGACAAGAGACAAGAAGGGAGAGAGAAAGGGAAGTACATTGAGAAGCGGAGGGAGATTGAAAAGACCCAAGAGAAATGTAATATTCTTTTTAAGGAGAATGGCTACGATTTGAAAGTGCTTAAAAGTATGAAGAATTTTGGTGAAAATAGAAAGACATTGCGAAATGCTTTTCTCCTGCTGTTGAAGGAGGGAATTTCGAGAGCAGGCATTGCTCGTCTGATGGAAGTAAACCGGTCGACAGTGGGGAGGATATTGAAGAGTGAGGAATAGTTATGCAACAGATGCAACAACCGTCCCCGAAGTTCCGTCCCCGAAGTTCAATATTGACTCGCGGTAGTGCGGGAAATCAGAATAGAAGAAGGGAAAATAGGGTAAAATAGAGATATTGCGAAAGAAAGAAAAATACATTTCCCAACACAAGGGTTGTTATAGAAACCAATGGAATAATATATAGATATTCTTTGAATATCAATGCTTAAATGATACAATATTGCATGCGAGAGATAAGTGAAAGGGATGTCATTACTTTTCACGAACAAAAAACAAAAAGGGAAATTATTAAAGAGTTATTTTCAGTAAATGGTTAATTTATAAATGGGAGATGTATATGAAGAAGGGATTTTTTGTTGCACTGCTTATAGTTTTATTGTTGCTTGTCGGACTGGTTTCTTGTGGGAAGAAGAAAAACGAGAAGATAATTACTGAAAAGGAAACAGCTGGGACTAAACAAACTAGTAAGATAGAAGCTGAAGAAAAGGGAGAATCCATATTCCACGAGGGAAATGATGGAGCCAGTAAGGAAAATTTAGGAGTTAATAAGTTTACAGATGAGATCAACGAGAGAATTAAGTCAATTGATATAGTTTATAAGGACAGAATTTACGCTAAAAAGATGAAGCAATACTCATCTTTAGACAAATCAAAACCTCTTTCAATAATCTCTTCTGGTAACAATATAGTGTTTTCTCATAATTACGTTTTTACTAATTTCGCGAAAGATAATGTTGTTAAAGTGAAGAGTCCCAGAAAAACATGCTTCTATTCACCCCTATTCAATTTGGATTTATATATTGAAAGAGATTTTGAAACCAACTATGTTACTATTTATGACAGTTATGGAGAAACGAGATCAACTAAATTAACATTGGCAAATTATGAAATTTCTAAAAACAATAAATATTTCATTTCCTGGGCGGGAGAACACAACCCATATTTTAAGGAAAGTATAGAGATTGTTAGTACAAATGGAAAGCAAAGGATTGATTTACTTAACAAGATAAATATAAGCTTTGATAGGATGGTAGCGAATTTTATTAGTGATGACTTGTATGTTTTTGTGTTTGGTGAAAGCGATTCTCCTACGCAAAAAAGAGAAGATTGTAAATTGTATACCTATCTATTTGATGCAAAAGGGAATTTATTATGGTCAAAAATAATTCCTGGTCACGGTATCTATTATGGTTTTAAGGATTACTATCCTTTTCTATTTTTCAATAACAGGATTCTCCTGAAAACACAACATAACTTCTACATTTTAGATTTATCAGGAGAGGAAGTATTAAAATTGCCAAAAGAAGGAAAAAAGAGATACGAAACAATGGAAAATGGAAGAGTAATCTTAGGCATCGGAGATGAGATATTTCTCATAGATACTGAGGATGGAAATATTATTTCTAATGTGAAGATTAATGAAGGAGAATTATCTATACATGATGTAATATTCAGTGAGGAGAATAGAGAAACGTATATATTTCTTAGTAATAATAGAACAATAGAAAAATTCAAAATATTGAATGAAATGTTTGAAACGGTATTTGAGGAGATAGTTAATATCGATATCTTAGATAAGAAGTATCCGTTTTTCAGAAAATCTAATAACGAAATCTATATAATAAAAAGTGAAAATGAGATTTGGAAATATTCTAGGAAACAAGAATGATCCGTTATAGATTATTTATTGGGTTATTATTATGTATATTTCTCGGTTATAACGCATTCGGAGAATATAGTGGAAATCGACCAATAGAGAATGATGATCTAATATCAGGAATATACGGAGATATCAGAACAAATGTATTTCATAAAGCAATGGATTTCCATTCTCCAATTTATATTGAGGATGTAATAAGTGTGTCTTCTGGACTTGCATTCACAGTTGACTCAACCGGGGGATCATATTATGACTATATCTATGTTAATGATGGGACTAAGACATTTAGTTACGGTCATGTTGATATTACATATTTAGAAGGAAAACCTGGGGATTCCGAAATTGATGGTGTTCTAGTAGAAACAGGTGATGTAATTGCGGAAAAGTTATTTCCTCGAGATGATTCATTCTACCATGTTCATTTTGTTTATAAAAAATTAATATTTGTACCTGAAACCGATCAAGATACGGGTAAAACGATACTAAAATCCCAATTTCGGGCGCATGATCCAAATGAATATTTCGACAATATAGGTAGGCCTATCTCTGATGAGGATCCTCCGGTTATTATGAAGGAACATGCTAAGTATTTTTATCGATGTTACTATGACCCCGAGCACTTCTTCACTTCTCTCCCCTTTGAAGAAGGCTATAGTGAAAATAATCTTAGCGAGACAATAGTACGGCATAACGTAGACGGTTATTTTGGAATTTATGACATTATTAACCAAAGTTCCGTGTCGACGAATAAAAGCAAGCCTGGAGTATTTAGATATGGATATGCAGTATTAGACAAAGAGAAAAATATAATATCAAAGACAATATTTTCGCCCAAACTTACTACTGGGATAGAAGACAAATACCTTCACACTATCTATTGGGATATTTCAAGTCAGCACTATATGGTATATATTATTACAAACACAAATGATGATCAATATCTAGATTCAAAAGATAAGCCAGAAAGTTTTAATTCTAGGGAATATGATGATGGTTTCTATCACTTTGAAGTATATGCATATGATTATAATATGAATGTAGCAAAGGAAGCATTTCCAATAGTAATTGATAACACACTACCTTGCGTCTCTTCAGTTGAAGTGGGAGTTCAAGAAGGAATTTATGATTTTGAAATATTTCCCGATGCTACTGAATCATTAATCAGTGTTGATCCTCAAGTAAACAAACTCTATTTCGAAATTCAGTTTAGTGAAGAAATCAACACCTATACTGATAAAATAGCAGGAACAATTCAGGAGATAATTCCTAAAATAATATCCGAAATAAATGAAAATCTTGTATTCAATGTACAATAGGAATATCGGGGACGGTTGTTGCATTTGTTGCATAAATGTAGTATAACCAAATATGCCAAGAACTGCTCGACTTGATGTCGAAGGCTTTTATTACCACATAACCTGTCGTGGACAAAGGAAGAACCCTCTGTATTTTTCACCCGAAGACAGACAGAAGTATTTCGAGATTTTCAATGAGATCTTTGAAGAACATGATTTAGATATTTATGCGTATTGCCTGATGACAAATCATGTTCATCTTCTTGTGAAGAGAAACAAGATGCTTCTACATAGTTTTATGAAGCGTTTAAATATACGATATGCAATGTATTTCAATCATCATTACGACCTCACTGGACATGTTTTCCAGGACAGGTATAAATCCATGATAGTTCTGGATGAAGCTTATTTGATGCACCTGATCAAGTATATACATATGAATCCTGTGAAGGCAAAAATATGTGATGAACCTTCTGAGTACGAATATTCAAGCGCTTCATATTATGAAAGCAACAAGGAAGAGAATATTTCTGGACTCAGGAACTTGCCAGTTTTCAGATCAACGGAGGATTATCTAGAATTCATGGAGGCCGGGCCTGATGAATTTCCCACCTTCAAGGATTCGATCGGGAATGAGATAGCGTATATCAATTTCGACAAGAGACAAGAAGGGAGAGAGAAAGGGAAGTACATTGAGAAGCGGAGGGAGATTGAAAAGACCCAAGAGAAATGTAATATTCTTTTTAAGGAGAATGGCTACGATTTGAAAGTACTTAAAAGTATGAAGAATTTTGGTGAAAATAGAAAGACATTGCGAAATGCTTTTCTCCTACTGTTGAAGGAGGGAATTTCGAGAGCAGGCATTGCTCGTCTGATGGAAGTAAACCGGTCGACAGTGGGGAGGATATTGAAGAGTGAGGAATAGTTATGCAACAGATGCAACAACCGTCCCCAATATGGTTGCTCAACAATATTGACTCGCGGTAGTGCGGGAAATCAGAATAGAAGAAGGGGAAATAGGGTAAAATAGAGATATTGCGAAATATAGAAAAATGCATTTCCCAACACAAGGGTTGTTATAGAAACCAATGGAATAATTGATAGATATTCTTTGAATATCAATGCTTAAATGATACAATATTACATGCGAGAGATAAGTGAAAGGGATGTCATTACTTTTCACGAAACAAAAACACAAAGGGAAATTATTAAAGAGTTGTTTTCAGTAAATGGTTAATTTATAAAAGGGAGATATATATGAAAAAGAAGCTTTTCCTGTCATTGTTCGGTGCGGCGGTTGTGATTTTCGTTGCTGTGATCATCTTTGTGAGGGGAGATAATAATTTATTTAGTGGAAAAAAGGTTGCCAACAAAGAAGTCAAAACTTCAATAGCAGAAGTGAATACTGAGAAGCAGCAAGCTGTCAAGCAGTCCGGTATCAAGAAGGAAGTACACTTAGATAATTTCGATGCGAACAAGGAATTCTTAGAAAAAGAGCATATCAAAGTGTTGAAAGACGGAACGATGATAGACAAGAACGGATGGATCGTAGAGAAGGTAGAAAAAGGAAGAAACAGGATCACATATAAAGCAATGCCGGATTTCAAAATGGAGAAGGTCTGGGAAAGTGCAGAAATAGATGGAGAGATAATAAATATAAGGTGGAAGGAAACAGACGATTTCGAGTACCCGGAAAGAATATTTGTAAAAACTAAGGTAAAGGAGAAGAGATATAAGCATTATCTTAAGGTAATTGAATTTAATGGAAAAGGTGAGATAATATATGTTAAGAAAGTTGAACGAGAAGGAAATGATCATCTAAGTATTTCTTCATGTAAAAAATATACGGTATTGACTTATGGAATATGGAAAGATAGAAGTGATAGAGTGCATAATGGCGTAAGGATATATGATGAAAAATTGAATTTAATTTTAAACAAGGAATATGTTGGCTGGAGAAATGCTGTAAGCCCTGCCGGAAAATACTTTCTTGGTTTCAGTGGAGAAAAGGGATTGATAGAGTTATATGATATCAAGGGCAACCTAATAGAATATTATGGTACACCAGATCCTGAATATGATGAAATGCCTTCGGAAAAGGTTGGTACCGCATACTTAGGCGAGAAGTATGCTTTTGTAATGATCTATGATAATACACATGAAAAGGATATTAAAAAAAATTATGTTGAGTTTTATGTGTTGAATTATAATGGAAGCATTGTAGCGAAAATACGAGAAGATGGCATTGCCCGATCAGGTAATCCAAGTTTTTATGTATTTCCTGATGAGGATAAATTCGCATTATCTATCCATAAGCCTGTAATTTACAGAGGCTATACAAACATTTATACAATAGATGGTGAAGAAATATTGGATGTACCCTCAATAAGTAGCATTTACTATATTAGCGAAAATAGTAAATATCTGCTAATGAAACCTTCCCCTACCAGTTCAATGGGATATCTAATAAACATGGAAAGTAAAACCTGGAACAATCTCAATAAATTCTTTGGAATGGGAGATGTTAAAGTATTGAATGATGGCAATATTTTTTTTGTCTTTCAAGATATGATTCCAATGATAAATAAGAAAGGCGACCATGTTCGCCAGAATTTTAACGAAAAGCTTGCGAGTTATTATGCGAATAAGATTAATTACTCTAAAAATTTATATTCCGAAATTGCACAAATTGGTGAAAACAAACAGAAGATAATAATCCGAAGATCCTCAAAATCACTAAAGGAAAGAATGAACAAAATGATAGAAAGGGCGGAGAATGAAGAGTAGAAAACTCCTTGTACTATTAATAATATTTTGTTTACAAATGTTGTTAATAGCCACAAGATGGCCATTGGATACAAATGATAGTCCAAAAATAATTACAGGTACATTCGGCGAGTATAGGCCGACGCATATTCATTCTGGTATTGATATACGAGCAACTGAAGAAGACAAAGTGTATGTAGCTGAATCAGGCATAATTGAGGGAATTATTTTAACATCTGAATACAGCAAATATATTATAATTCAAAATGATTCAGGGCGCGAAATAATGTATGTGCATATACAAAATCCGAAAGAGATTACATATATTGATCCTGACACTGGCATCCCCAAAATACGGCAAATAAAAGTGGGCGATATATTTACCGATGAGGTTACAGAAGTAACTCATGTTCAAGTCCTTCCTGGTCCTAATATTGATTATCTTAAGATTCCGTGGAACACGGAGATGTGCGAAGTTGGCATATATTATAGTAATAAAGAAAAGACAATTAGAGCTGATCATTTGCATTTCGGTGTAAGGAATTCGTCAGATGAGTTTGAGAATCCACTCTTTTTCCTAAATCGTCCAGTTGATGTTGAAGAACCCATTATAAAGTATGTAGGGATATTGAGTGAAGACAAATCATCAAATATCAAATATCATTCCCAAATGCCTGCAGTTGTAGAGGGCGCAAGTACCCTTACAGCTACAGAATCGGGATTAAAAGCAGCGATAATATTTATGCCCACTGTAACCGGCAACATTGACGATGATCCTTGGATTAGCGTTAATGGGAAAATAAAATTTTTAATAAATGCTTATGATCAATTCGGAGACGAGAAAAAAACCGCAGCACCATATGACTTAAAGTTCTATGTGAATAAGGATAAAGAACATCGATACAATGAGTTATATTATTGGATGCAATTCAATTCATCACCTAGAGATGGTACTGATTCCCCTGTCTCGGATTGGGCTTGGGATAAAATATATAGAGCTACACCACCCTTTGTCTCACTAAGGGAAAAAAAGAACTGGTTTGAATTGTACAAAGATGCCGGTTACATTAATGGGATACATCAATCAAACATTAATGATGGCGTGTGGGATACCCTGAGCGGAAATTATCCTGATGGATTCTACGAATTGCAATTTGAGGTATCGGATTTACAGATGCCTACATCAATGCTATTCCCCGGTTATCCAACTCCAGGTGTATTAGGGCATAAGAAAGATGGATTTATTCAGGTATCTGTTGACAATACCGTCCCGATAGTTCACAACATAACAATCAGTCAGTACGGCAGCGAGATATATTCCGATGAAGATCAATTCCTAAATGTCGATCCCACCGAACCTCTTGATTTCAGTATCCAGTTCAATGAAAGCATGGACAATCAAGACGCCAAACTCACCGTTACGATCAAAAACAGCGATGATGATGTTCCTGATGAAGAATGGATACTTGATATCTCAACTGCCCATACTGAAACAAAAGGATGGGATGAGACCGAATTTGAGGATGATACATGGCATGGTACGCTTCCAGCGTATTTGGTGATACCTTGCGAGGAGTATAAGGTAATCATCTCAAAGGATACAAAGGACCTTGCGGGAAATCAGATCAATCCCAAGAGAGACGACAAACCGGACAGAAAAGATGATGGCAGCTGGAATTATGAAACAGGAGATGATAAAAAGGAAGAGTTCACTCTAAAGGATGTGGAACTGCCGATTGCTACCGGTTGTGAATCAAATTTCGTTAACCGACCACCAAGTGGTGTAATTACAGTTGAAGAAACATATTATTTAAGAAATGAAGGCACCCAAAAGCTACATATTGAATTGTTCATAGAAGACCTTAATAATCCTATCAATATCGGATGGAGCGATGATGATAACGAGGAAGTAAGTAATGTTCAATATGGTGAGGGCGATAAAATTGGAAAATCCATTAGTTTTGAGATCGATGCAGATGGGGAAACCAAGTTTTCCGCAAGTGTTCTGGTTGCGGGTGATGAAATTACCGCTTCAACAATAATTAGGATCAGAGAAGCAGGTGATGCTTGCCAAAAGACAGTTGATCAACCTGTATCATTGTCATACGAGAAGGGAGTTCCTGAAATAGTCATCAATTCAACTCCCATTATCCTTACTCCTGAATGTACATTAAAAACTCCTGCCAAGATCGAGGTTACAATTACCGTTGATGTAGGCAGCATAGAAAGTTATGAATGTCCAATTAAAAGTGAAACCTCTCCCAAGAAGCCCTACGGGAAAGAAGTAGTTATTGAAGGCACAACGATTCTGGGACTGGTTATCGTTGAAGCGACAAGTTCAGACAAAAAAAGTGCGAAGGCAAGAAGAGTGATAAAGGCAATTCCGAAAGATTGCCATGAGATTCACACAATTGTGACACCCGATCCTACCTTCGTGCAACAATCAAAGAAGATCCTTATTACGGATATTTCACCTGAAAAAATAAAGTTGTTGGATTATGAATTGGACTGGTCGGGCCTCCAACCATATGAAGCAGAAAATTATTTATATGAAAAATACGAAGAATATTATATCAATAATATCGGTCCTTCAGGCCTTTCTTTTAATGATGCCGCATATTCAGAGCAGTTACCGACTATTGCGAAATACTCTTTTTCTCCGGTCAGTTCTCCCGGGGTTTATGATATCATCGAATTATTTTCGGAATTCTCGGATCAGGGGACTGCGGATTTTCATATATATGACTCCCTTGGAGATGAACAAAAGAGCATCTGGGACAAAGAGCCGATTATCCCCGGAATAAACAAGGCGGAATGGAACGGCAGAGATAATTACGGATATTATGTTTCTGATGGAGAATACACATTTGTAATGAAATATTCCTCAGAAACCGACGAAGAAATATGCAAAGAGGGAAGAGTAATTGTTGACAAAACACTTCCCACAATAGATACATTGGAAGTCAAGCCAATCGAAGATAAGCCCGGATTCTATGGTATTTATGGAAACATAAATGACAAATATTTGAAGTATTACGAGATATCCGACATAACCGGAGGATCATATGATTTTATTAACATGGATTATATGTCCAAGGATGGCCTGCTCGGTGAACTGGACGGAAAAAACTATCCACCCGGAGAATATGTCTTGCGAATCAGTGCATATGATTATGCCGGTAACTATATTTCCACAGAGACAACTGTTGTATTAAACGGAGGCACTTCTGCGCAATACGGCAGCATTGCAGGCGTAGAATGGGAAGCTGAAAGCAGGTTCAGAAGCGTTGACAATCTGGCAGAGTATCATGATGCAGGGGATTATTTATCGCACTCGGATCAGCTCATTACCGGAGAATATATACCTATTCCTGATATTCCAGGTTATATTGTCGAAGATGATTTTCCTGCATCATCTACATTAACTGGAAGCTTTTCATGGATCACGGATCCTGTGTTTTCGGGAGGCTCAGCCCACCAGAACAACACAACTTCAGCCTGGCACTCTCACTATTACCTCGCTCCCAGCGATGGAGTCCTTATCGAGCAGGACGGATACGGCGTTGAAAAATACATTGTTCAATACATCTATCTGAAATCCCTGCCGCATGAGATAATGATGCAGTTTTACACCGATAATGGAAACGGTGAACACCGCTGCTACTTCGGCGCAGACCTGATCCCCACTGGTGGAGTGAACAATACACCGTCTCTTATGAGACTCGGTGGTATCTTTACTGAAATTCCGGTTAATCAATGGGTCAGATTAAAGATACCGACCTCCGCAGTCGGCCTTGTAAACAAAAAGGTGAAAGGTATCCTTTTCGGCCATCATGGCGGCGATGTGGTTTGGGACAAGACCTGCCTGAGCACAGAGATAAACGATTCTCTTCCCGATATCTATCCGATCCCGGAAAGTGATGTACCTGACAACAATACTACTTTCACTTTTACCTACTTTAAAAATAATCCCTTGACCGATCTTGTAGCAGAGATAGAATTAGACGGCACTGTGATAAGAAGCCTAAGTGTGGATCTGTGTGATACTTATATCTCAACCATCATTTGGGACGGAAAAGACGATGCTGATGCATTTGTAGATAACGGGTTCTACACATTGAATCTAAAGGATGCGTCTGATTCCACGCTTTATGATTCAAAGGTGGTTTTTGTTAACAATCTTGATGCCGAAATAACGGTTCCCGCTGAAAACAGCCTGATAAGGGCCAGTATACCGATTGCCGGCATTGCTTCGGCGAGGGATTTTGCGCGTTATGTTATTTCATACGGCAAAGGGAATAATCCCACATCCTGGACGGAAATAGTGGATTCATCGCAGGAACATATGATATCAGGACTTGCCATGAGGGATAATGTTACAACGGTCTTCGGCAATCTCGGTCAGTGGAATGTAGGCGGCGATCTCTGGTGGGGCGAGGAAGTGCTTGATGACGGCCTTAACGGTGAATATACCTTGAAACTTGAAGTCTGGGACAGATCGGGCAATTCCACTTCCGACGAAAAGATCATCACCGTCGGCAGGAAAATGAGCTCGTTCAATGAGTGTATGACGATATCAGAATCAAAAAAAGCGAGTTTCTCGCTGCCTTTTGCCGCTCTGGACCACTCCTATCTCTTAATGTCCATTGTGGAATATGCACCTGAAGAAGTCGCTGTAACTCCATCCGATGACTATGTCTGCGGGAATATCTTTGAACTGCGTCCTCCGGGAGAAATATTCCATGATACCGGAGTTTTCTCGATAACGCTTCCGGCATCCACATTTGATATTGCCGAGGAAGTTATTGACGACACTGAATATTATGATTATTTCGAGTTCGAAGAAGGCATAATCTACGAGGAGACACCTCTTAACCATGCAAAAATATGTCTATTCGATACCATCCTCAGAGAATGGCATCCGGTTAGAAGTCAAGATACGGTGATAACAGGCGATCCGGATACCGGTGATTTGAATGTAACCGGATATCTTAGAGATCTCCCTCCGTATTCCGCATACTTCACCGTAATGGCTCCCAAGGAGCGGCCCGACAGTCCATATCTCTATGAACACAAAGAAGATTACAACTACCACAGCACGCACATCTTCGGTTGGGCCGAAAGAAAGGGTACGGTCGCATTGAGGGTAGTGAGTGAAGATACGGATGAAGAAAAGCATTATACCAATCAGAACATCAGAAAACTCGGCTGGTTCTTTTTCAGTAATGTTGAATTGTTCCCCGGCGGAAACCACATTTACGCGACCCTTACCGACGAATTCGGCTGGCAGTCGGATGAATCGAATCCGATGTATATCAATGTTCCCGACATATCCAATTCGATAAATAATATTGAGATCTTCGAAGAGACCTTTGCACAACCGATAATCTCGATCTCATCTGGAGAAAAATTCTATATTGAAGCGATCAATGACCAGCAGAATATCGCAGAGATCGATACCATAGAAGTCAGGGTAAGCAGCGAGACAACTGATCCGGATGGAATTATAGTAAGACTTGAAGAGACCGCGGTGGACTCAGGGGATTACCGGGGCAGTATTACTGTTAAAGACATCTCTCAATTGATCGCAGATTCCCTGAAGGGCAGAAACACTATCTATGCCGGGCCTCATGGGGAAAAGATCACTGTCGCGCTCCTCAGCGATCCCGCTGTGTATTCCGATATCGCATATATCGATTCAAGTCCTCCGAAGATCAAGGATATCTATTCTACAACTCATCCGTCATTTGCGCAATACCACTTCACCGGCTCGAATATGGGCTGGTATTCGAGGACCCCGGATGATGGAGATGTAATATTGAATATCTCGGATGAGGGATCAAGCGACAATTTCCTCAGATTTGTAAAGGGCGAGGAAGGAAGCGATTATTCTTATATCATTTCGGAAGCCGCTGTTGATTGCGGAGAATACCCGATCTGGAGCTTTGATTACAGGACGGAGCAGGGAGTTTCGTTTAACTTATACCTTGAGATCGGCTCAAAATTGTACTTCATACCACTTACTGGAGACGAAACCGGCGACGAGATGATGTATAGCCTAAAGACATTTGACAATGGACAATTGATAATTGACAATTATTGGCATAACTATGAATTTGATATCTACTCGCTTTTGCATAAGTATGTAATTGAAAATGCAGGAACAGCTCCGGCAGATGAGATATTGGATAATAATTATACGATAAAAAAAGTATATCTCGGTGACTGGATATGCGACAATTTCTTCATCTACAAGAGTCAGAATCAAACCGGATCCTATTTCGACATAGACAATTTTATAATGGAATCCGCTGATCCTCTCAGCATCGGGGATGCCGCAGATATAAAGATATTCTGGACGGGGGACGAGGACGGCCTGAAGTATGCTTCGGTATTCTCGACGATCAGGGGGCTGGAACCGGATTTCTCCCTGATGAATGCGAATACATCATTTGAAGGGTATTCAGATCAGTTGATCGGCAATGAACTGTTTTATTATCTGAACCTTGCAGCAATTGATCCAGCAGGCAACAGATCATGTGTATATCCTTATCGGGTACGGGTTGACAGACAGGGACCTTATGCCTACGATCCGGCTCCGGTAACGGATGGGGGCGCGATCGGCACTATCCATATTACGGACGGTAATGGATTTGGTGTCGATCCTTCTACGATATCCGTATATCTGAACAGCGAAGCTGCTGCGAGAGGTATTGACGATCCGGGCATTGAATATGACGGTCTTTCAGGACTTTTGACCGTGAATCTGCTCAAAACAAAGGATTTCATTGTTACTAACGGCGAATATGTGCGTATTTCTCTTACATCTGCATCTGACCGGGCGGGAAACCTCCTTCAAAACCCGACCATCTGGGAATGGAGAGTGGATTACAGTTCCAGTACAGGCGGCTCTCTCAAACTACTGACCGTGAGGGAAGGCCGCGAACCAGCGGTCAGTCCTGCCGGCGGCAAGATCGCATTTGTATCCCTGAGAGGTGGAAACGATGATATCTGGCTGATCGAATCAAATGATATCGAGGAGCTGGAAAATACCGCCGTATCCCTGACGGGAAGCATGGCCAGAGAAAGTGACCCGGCTCTGCTCTCAAGTGAAGGGCAGCCCTCGTGGTCACCGGACGGGACAAGGATAGCTTTTACATCAGATGCCGCCGGGATCAGGGAAGTATATACTGTCAGATTGGCAGAACCTCTGGAAATAATACGCCTTACAAATTCAACACTTGACCTTTCGGAGCCGACATGGCTGTCAAATGATACTATTGTATTTGAGAAAGACGGTGAGCTGTGGAAGCAGAAGCTCACTGGTGGAGTACCTGAAATCCTGCATTATGAATCTTACGGAGACCTTAGAGAGCCAAGCGTTTCAAATGAGCTGGACAGAATTGCGCTTCGTAAATCCATATATGACGACACCATCAGAATATTCAATGTCGATAATAAATCATTGGAGAAGGTTACCACAGGCCCGCTTGATTTTCATCCCTCCTGGCTTCCCGGTGATTCGGGTCTTTTGTATTCACGGAAAGAGGGCGGATTTTACCGGCTGTGGACATCTGACCTTGAAAACATGATAAAATACAGGATACTTGAGAACACATCAAATACAGATGACTGCCGCGCAGCTTCTTCTCCCGACGGAAAGAATATTTATTTCCAGTCTTCAAGAAGCGGGGAATGGAATATCTGGGTACTTTCGATGTTCGATCTTGAGAACCTCTATGTGGAACCTGCGGTGTTCTCACCGAATGACGACGGTATAAAGGATATTACCGAGCTGTATTTTACCATTTCGATAGACGGAGTCTGGATAACCGTTGACATTCTGGACGCCGCGGGTAATACCGTATTTCCTTCTTTTGAAAACGCCAAATACCAGAGCGGGAGTTACAGACTTGCCTGGCACGGTTACAATGATGCCGATCCCGCCGGAATAGTACCTTCAGGGATATATTCGTTTGTGATCACAGCAAGAAGCGAAGAAACAGGAGAAGAGATCAGAAAAACTGTGAAGGTCACAGTTCAGAAAGAGGCCCCGACACTTTCTCTTGCACTCAGTGGAAATTACGGTGTATTCGTAAATAATAATACTGTATTCAAGATAAACAGAAGTTATGCGGGCAATTCTCTCGCACAACTTCAGCATATTTATTACCGTACCGATCCGGCTTCAGAATGGATCGAGTCCGGTGCAAGTCAATTTAAATTCGATGTTCCCGCGAATAGTTTCAATTTCCAGTACAAGGCCATTGATGATGCCGGAAATTATACTTCGGTATACGGAGAACCGCTCATTGGGGACAATATCGCTCCGGTGACCCTATTTACTTCCGAATCCGGAAAAACTTATTTTGACGACTCAAATCTCTTTTTTGCTGACGGCGCGAATTTCACCCTTAACGCTACCGATACCGGCTGCGGGGTGAAATACATCAGATACAGCATTGGGTCAAGCGGAGATCTGACTTATGATACGCCCGTAGTTGTTACCGGCAGGGGAAACAGATTAATCAGATTCTATGCGGGCGACAACCTTATCAATAATGAAACGGTTCAGCAACAGGTCATACTGTTGGATCCCGATCCTCCTGAAGCGTTGAATATCACTTTTTCCGGATATGCCACCGAGTATTTTGACGGGATCACGAAATTCTTTACGGGCGATGATGTCATTTGTGAAATGTCTTCCGAGGACGGCGCTTCCGGTGTAAAAATAGTAGAATACAAGCTTGATGCCGATGTTTCCTGGAATGAATACACCGGCGCGATCGGGCCGTTTACTTTGGACTCGCATGTTATTTCATACAGGGCGACCGATAATGTGGGAAATGTCACCCGTATTTTCGAGACCGCATTCGAGATCACGGATTCCATTCCGTATTCCGCGATAACCATAGATCCCGCGCCGTACATCGACGCACTCGGCAGAATATTTGTCAAAGACGCGCTGATCGGGTTTACGTGGGATCCTCCCGCAACTGGGGTTATGTACCGGATACATCCCACCACAGATTACACTTTCTTCGATGGTTCAAGCAGTCCGTTCACACTGCCGAATCCGGGTATGCAGAAAATATCGTTTTATTCGTATGACAATTTAGCCGCCGCCTCGCTCGAAGATGAAAGAACTTATACGATCTATGTCGACGACTTGTCGCCAGTCACAACGGTGGCATTCACGGGCGAACATTTCAATAATTACATATCGGGCTCGACCGGAGTGATATTCACATCTGTTGATCAAGGGCTCGATGAAGCTTCCGGTGTGAAAGAGATCCTCTATGCAAAAGGGACTTCAGATCAGTATCAACCCTATACGATCCCGCTTCTGACGGGGCCTTCCGAGGAGTCCGTTACATATCACTACTATAGTGAAGACAATACCGCAAACATCGAATCTCCTATAAAATCGATAACACTTGATATAGACCGCCTGCCGCCTATAGTGGAATTATCTGGCGTTTCCGGAAATTATTTGTTTGACAATGCTTCGGGTAAGGTGTATGTATCGGGTTTATTCGAGCTCGGCTTTACATCTTCCGATACCGGCTCCGGTGTCAGAAACATTTATTACCTGTATGATCTGCCAGAAGATGGCAGCGCGTGGAATATCTTTTCGGCCAACTTCGCAGATTTTACCGAGAATACAAGGATTTACTATTTCGCGGATGACAATGTGGGAAACAGTACGGGAATATCTGAAAGACAGATAATCGCCGATAATCAGGGACCGCAGCTATATCTAAGCAGCTCTATGGGTATTTACGAAAAAGACGGTTATGACTATTCTTCTCCAGATAATTCATTTTACATTTCCGGTACTGATGTATCCGGTATAGATAAAATCACCTATACAATAGACGGATACCCAATCGGCGGCTCCGATTACAGTGATGGAATGCAGATACCTTCTCCTGCCGAAGACGGTTTCCGTATCGGATACAAGGGTATTGACCTTCTGAATAACGAATCCCAGTATGAGAGAACGATTTCCGTGGACAGCGACATTCCGGTCTCAAGCATTAGTGTCAGCGGAGCATCCTATGATCCCGGCAGCGGGTACCTGTACATCACTTCCTCAACGGTTCTTTCGATAAGCGCGACCGATATGACTTCAGGAATCGCGAATACAGAATGGCGCATCAATAACATGGAGTGGACAGACGGGAACGTGCCCTTGATAGGTTCTGAGGAAACATTCCTCGAATACAGATCACTGGACAATGTGGGGAATCTGGAAACCGTCAAGTCAACGGTCATTTATGTAGATGATAATTCTCCCGTTACCTCTATCGCTAAATATGATGACATCCATACGGACGGTGTGAATTATTATGTCACTCCGGGTACTTCGGTATTTCTCAGTGTATCCGATGAAAGCCTGACCGCATATACGAAATACCGCATTGACATCGGTGATGAGATCGTTTATGACGAATCTGCCGGAGTATTGTTCGATACTGAGGAAACTTACACTTTCGCATTCAGATCGACCGATATTCTTGGAAATGTCGAAGTGGAGAAAGAGGTCAGCGTAATCTGTGACTTGCAGATACCTCTTGTAACCCTCACTTGCAGTAAACCCCTGCATATCACTACGGACGATGTATTTTCATCGCTTGACAATATATTCAAATTGAACTGGACCGATGCTTCAATAGGATTTGTCGAATATCAGATTGACGCTTCCGGGTTTACGCCTTATGTAGAAGATGCGGAATTTCAGCTGATATCCGCCGGAGCACACACTATTGAAGTAAAGGCCTGGGACGCTACCTCGACGCTCATCTATCAGAAGACATGGCCGGTATATGTTGATAATACTCCGCCGTCCGGCAGTATAGCATTTGATCCTGATTACATTATAGAGACAGTGCAATACGCTTCATCCGTTACGGATATCACTCTGACCGGTACGGATACGGCTGATGTGAAAAACAGCGGAGTAAAGGAAATCCAGTACAGTATCAACAAGGGTAACTATGTTGTCTATACTGCGGGATTCCATCCGTATATTCTTTCGGGAATCGAGGAAATAGATTATACGATCGTTGACAATGTGGGAAATGAAGAGAGTTATAATGAAACCTATTCCGTTGACGGGATTCCGCCTCTGACATATATCAGTTTTACGGGAATTGTCGCTGCCACCCCGCAAGGGCTAAGGGTAACTTCGGGAAGCAACGGCTTCAGCTTCATATCTTCTGATCCGGGTACAATTACGACCGGAGTAGATTTGACGCAATATCGTTTTGATGATGCTGCCTGGATTGACTATGTGCAGGATTCCGTGATCGATCTGGCTTCGCTTTCAAGCGGACTTCACGAGATCGGATATCATAGTATTGATAACCTGTCAAATATGGAAGATGAGAGGATATTCCCGCTTTACATAGACAACGATGCTCCTGCTGTAACACACTCGGTAATCCCGTATGTATATAATGATGCAGGCACGGGCTATAACTGGATCAGCGGAACCGCCCGCATTTCTTTGTCGGCAACGGATATATTCCCGGATGTGATAAAGTACAGAATGGGCGCTGCAGGGGAGTTCGGTGATTATTGCGCACCTCTTAGTATTGCGCAGGAGGGTGACTATCTGCTCTCCTATTACGGTATTGATAAAGTAGGGAACACAAGCGCGACTGAAGACTTCTCCTTTAATGTAGATATCGGCGATCCCGAAATAAATTATGCGGTCGTAGGGGATAACTACTCTCCTGACGATGGTCCGATCTATGTCAAAGATTCCACAACATTCGATCTGAGCGCCACCGATACGGGTTCGGGCGTGAAATCAACCCAGTATTCAACGGACGGCATTTTCTGGGTAAACTCCGTTCAGTATCCCGGCGGGTATTCCGAAGCGGGAACTCCTCTTTATTTCAGAGGAGTGGACAATGTAGGTAACTTCAGCGAAATCGTCTCTGTGAATTCGATACTTGATGAAAGCGCTCCTTCCCTGGATTTCACGATTAACGGCTTCTATATAAACAGAGAGGGAAATTATGCCGAGACCATTACAGGTTACTCCTATACAATAAGCGCAGCCGACACTGGTTCCGGGATCGACAATATTACATATTCGATAAACGGAGGGTCTTCTATCATCACTGACAGTGATGAAGTGGAGTTTATACTTGCTGCGACCGGCCTATACACTATCACTTACAGCGCCGTGGACAATTTAGGCAATTCCACTGGAGATTATGAATTTACCATCAAAGTTACCGATGAGATCAACTGTGTATTGGCCATCTCGGATAAGCCTCTTCATGAAACGGATACTCAGCTTTTTGCGTCTTTGGATTATGTCTTTACACTTGAAAACAGATGTCCGGGGTCCGCATTTGACCTGATAGAGTACAATAATGACAGCGTCGAGGGAACTTATCTGACATATTCGATTCCTTTGTATCCGTCGGCTCAGGCGACATATTCGATCTTCTATAAGGCGGTGAATACCGGTGATGGTACATACGGGCCTGTCGGCGAATTGATCGTGGACATAGATGATCTTCCGCCTGATTCCACGCTGGCGACATCAGGCCCTTCTTCTGGTACTTATGTGAATCACGAAACATTGTTCACAATCTCGGTTTCCGAGCACTCCTCATACTCAACTTCAGGAGTCAGGAACAGTTACTTCAAATACGGTACCGATGGTTATTCGATTTATGATGTCCCGTTTACAATCACTTCTGAAGATGGTCCGTTGACCGTATCGTATTATTCGGAAGATAATGTATTCAACACCGAAACTGAGAATACTGAAGATTTTACCATGGACAATACGCCACCTGAAATAACCCTGACCGCAACCAACAGTTACGGTGAAGATCCGCTTTATGTCCTTTCAACGACTGATATCACACTGGAATTTACAGATGCGGGCTGTGGTGAGGATTTAGCGCAATGTTATTATAAAGTGGATGACGGAGCTTATATACTGTATTCTACTGCCTTGCAGATAATTGGCCAGGGGAGTCATATTCTGACCGTCAAATCCGCCGACTTGCTCGGGAATGAGACCGAAGAAATCACTTATGACATCTTCCTGGATGGAGAAGTTCCGGTGGCTTTGATCTCAGTGGTTTCAGGGCCCGCTTACTTAGATGCTTCCAGTGATCTCTATGTTTCAACTGAAACCTATTTCGGAATATCAGGTACGGATTCCGGCTCCGGTCTGGAAAAACGCTATTACTCAATTGACGGCGGAACAGATATCGAGTATACACAGGATTTCAATATGACTCTGCTCGACGGCAGTCATACCATATCCGCATATGTTTCGGATAATCTGGGTAATATTTCCACTACAGTTGACAAAACGGTCATTCTCGATTCAATTCCTCCGACAGTTCCACTGCTTACAACCGCGGTTCTCACATTTGACGGTGTTTTGGTGAGTTTTACCGGATCAACCGACGATCATTCCGGATTAACTGACGCTCATTCCGGCGTGAACTCGTACATACTGAGTAGAAACAACAAAAAGATCGCCGACATAGCATTCGGAGCCGCAACTTACCTTGATGAGGTTCTTCCCGAAGGATATGACGCTGAATATACGCTTTGCGCGGTCGATAATGTTTTGAATATCAGCGGTGAATCAAGCCTTTCACTTTCTGTGACGGATCTTTCTCCGGTAGTGACATTAACCTCTGATCTTACGAAATTTTCTCCTGATGGAGATGAATGTGAAGACCAGGTAATATTTACCTTGAATGTAAGTGATGACAGAGGCATTGAATACTGGACCTTAGATATCACAAGTATGATCACAGGCCAGGCGATTTACTCCATTGCGGGAGCAGCTGAAACGACAAATTATATCTTTACATGGGATGGAAATGATGCATCAGGACTGTCAGCACCCGAGGGAACATATACCTGTACCCTTACCGCCGAAGATCCCAACGGTAATCAGGACATCGATTCGGTCAGTGTGGATCTCGATACCACCCGAAAGATAACGACGATCGCTTTGGACAATACGATTGAATTCCCGACCGGATATTTCACAGGCCAGCCGATCTTCAACAGCAGCGGTGAAATAGTGACATATATGCTTTCAGAGGATGAATGTAGGTGTAACAACTGTTTTATCCAGCCCGGCATAACTCTCCCGTACAATATTTCCCGAAACGCTGGGATCTGGAGCGGTAATATAGACGGCACGCTAATTGTCAATAATGTGCCCGAGGCGTTCAAGCCGGCCGGTTGGCCATGGTGGCAGACCTGGTATCCGCCGCCGACTGATGTTCCGAAACTCTCCTTTGATGATAATTATCTGGCATATTTCAGGGGGTATAAGATCGAGATCCTGGATCTCATAAACAATACAACCGATATTATTGACGAATCGGTGCTTGAATGGGATCATGTATGGAATAAGCAGGCAAATGATCTGGCGTTCATTTCAAGAACTAACGGCGGAACAACATTGAAGATATACAATGAGTCCGGGATAAGCACAGTAAGGGAACTCTATGCTTTCTCATACGGTATAGACTGGAGCAATAACGGGCAATTCCTTGCCGTGAACGGAACTCCTGATTCGAACGAACAGGGGAATCCTAATCCTGTTTACACCGTAAATCTGGCAGGGAGTGTTCCTGTATACCAGAAGATAAGCGAAAATGATGAATGGTGCTGGCAACCTTTGATATCTCCTGATAATAGAAAGCTCGCCTATTTCTCATGGGTCGCTGGAAACATTTACAGTATAAAAGTGGTATTTTTGGATGAGGCCGGTAATTTGCAGGATTATAACGGTGCTCCGGCTGTTGAGATCGCTGATTTCGATATGACTACATCCTATGCCGTCGATATGATCGGTTGGTCTTCCGACAGTAAATATGTATACTACGCTCTTGCCGACAATATGATCCCCGGTGAGGACTGTCTGGTGGTTCCGAAATTCTCTGCCTCTCCCGATCCATTCGGTGAGCAAGTTAATTATACAATTTTACCCGGCAAGCCCGATATTCTGGAATATTCAATAGGGAAGGTCGATTTCCTCGGCAGAAATGATACTATCATAGCTAACAATATGGAAATCGCCGCGATGTCATTCGGTTATGCGATCGCGTATCCGGCGATTTCACGGGATGGCACAAAGATAGTTTATTCGGAGTACAATTCGGGAAACAGCGGCAATATCAGTATACTTGGTCTTACGGAACATCCCGAATGTGAACAGGGTCAGTGGAATGTTCCCGGCAGCGTTGCCAATCTGGAATGTGATGTTATCGCGACCGTGGATCCGAGTGACCTGCTTTCTCCGGTGGATACGCTGATGATATCTTCGCTTCCGGTCAACAGTATTCCCGGTGAAAATACGAACCTTGAGAATATCGAACCGATTATATCTGAGGTTTACGATATCAAATTGCTTTCAGGCCAGACGGAATTCAATAATTCCATTGAGCTTACCTTCACCTATACCGATGAAGAGGTAGAGGGACTTGATGAGACCCGTCTTCAGGTCTGGACATATAATGACGAATCCGGGATGTGGCATATCGCTCAAACCGATGACATTCAGATTTTGCGCGATACCGCAGGAAACAGCTTAACGGTCATGGTTGATTCCATTTCGGGATTGTTTATTCTTTCCGGCTATTACGGTGATGAAACCCGGCCCGAATTTATCAGTTCTACAGTAATTCCTTTGTATTTCAGTCCCAACGGTGATAATTGTCTGGATATCTGCGAACTTCGTTTTACAATGGATAAATTTGCCAGAGCGGATTTAAGGGTTTTCGATAGAGGAGGTAATGTACTCTTTGAGGATCACAGATATGTGCTGCCGAATGAAGAAAATACATTTATCTGGAACGGGCTTTCTTCGGATGGAATGGCATATACCGACGAGTTGTATGCATTTGAGTTAACTGCAGTTGATGTTGAGGGCCTTGAGAGCAATGTTTATTACGAAAGTGTCTTCATTGATCTTATTTCACCTGTCTCATCAGTCAATTTTAACGGAAGTATTTATCAGATTGCCGGTACTACCTTTGTCTCGGATATGAGTAATCTGGAAATATCTTCTGTGGACGGAGGGTTGTATTCTTCAGGTGTTGAAAATGTGATGTTCTCAATTGATGAAAGTGAACTCCAGCAATACCTCATGCCTGTTTATTTCTCAGGCCTTGCGGAAGGTCTCCACGAAATGAGTTATTACGGGAAGGACAATGCGTGCAATACGGAAATCAGCAGCTCTGCCTCTTTCACCGTGGACGGCACCCCGCCCGAGATCGCTCTTGACTATCACCCGTTTAAGATTTCAGGGGTCAACACTCTCGTTTTCAAAGGGACATTGTTTTCTCTGATAACACAGGATGCCTTGAGCGGTGTCAAGAATATCCAATACAGGGTCGCAAGTGCTTCAGGCCAGAATGATACCGGATGGATGAACTATGTTGATCAGTTCGTGTTACCTTTCAGTATTCCGGGAAAATATACCATTTCATATAAAGCCTCGGATAATGTCGACAATACAACAGAGGAGTTTACGATCGAAGTGATCCTTGTGCCGGCAACCGAGACGATTGTAGCTGCTTCTGAATTTGAAAGGGTGCTACTATTGAACGGCGAAGGATTTGAAGAGCCGGAAACCCTTGAGTTCCTGAGTGGATTGCCGGATTTATTGATAGTTGACAATATCGTTGACTTCGTTGATGAAATGAGAACAGGAATGTACAATGTATACTGGATTAACGAAAAAGATGAAAATCTGCCGGGAAGTACATCAGAAGAGCTTAAAGAGCATGTTTTCTCCGGTAAGGGCCTTCTTTCCTCTGGGTATATCCAAATGATTTCCGAAGGTGGTTCTCCTGAACTGTTCAATCTGAAATATACGGGAGAATATCCCGAAAACGACTACATTGTTGATATTTCCGATTCAATCATAAGCAATGCAGGTACAATTCCCGTTGAGGGATGGATACAACGGCTGGAAGTGTATGATGCTACGGTGGTGTCGCAGGAGATTCCGGGAACTATTACTATCTCTGGCAACATCCCTGCTCCGGTGATCAGTTTAAATTCGTTTGGTGACGGAAAGGCCTCTTATTACGGTTTTGATCTCCTGAATAATGCCGGTAACATTTCAATGGAAGAGATAATCTCCCGAAATATTGATTATTTTGCTCCCGCAAGTACAGGGGAATACCTTCCCGGCATGGTTGCGGTTGTAACGATCAATGTAATAGCGGATATTTCGACCGATATCAGAATCATTGAAACGGTACCTCAAAATGTTGAGATATTGAAAGCTTATGACAGCGGAGTGATAGATGAAAATACGATCACATTTGACTTTGCCTCGAGCGAAAGTGAATTCAGCGCCAGGTACTTGATCAGGATCCCCGATTATTCGGGAGATCTGGATTTTAATACGAACACATTGTATAAGGTGGATAATATCTGGTTTAATTCCGAGACCGTTCAAAGAAATGTAACGGTTGCGTCAACAGTTGCCGGATTAAAAGAGAGCATCATGGAGAAACTTGCGGAGATTACAGCAATTACACAGTACAGCAATAAGATCGGTAATGCAATCAAAATATTTGAGCGTATCGCAGAATATCCGGGTACGATCGATGAGCTTGACAAGGCAGTTTCGGATATCCTTAAGTCCATCGGAAACGTAAGGCAAGTAATTGATGTAGACACCAAAGAGTGCCTTTTGCAGATGGATAAACTGCTTCTATACTATGAATCCCTTTACAGGGAGGTGGAATAATGAAAATTAACAAGATTAGTACATTGATCGTTGTTATGATGATATGTGTTTCAGTATTCGCAGAATCCGGGCTTGTGGAGATCAGGAATCTGATAAAGAAAGGAAAATTCGAAGCAGCGGTAGAGAAATGCGATTTATTGATGCCTGCCGCTGGTGACTTCGCTTCAGAGGTGCTTTTTGAAAAGGGAATTGCCCTTTACTACTTGTGGGATAAAGAGAACGCCCTCAAGGTGGAAAATAGGATATATCCGATAGAAATGGCAATTTCCGCCTTCCGGGAAAGCGCCGCCCAAGGGGGTAGCGAGACTTCAGCCATCGCATTTAAATGGATTGGCGATTGCTACTTTTTTGCCATGCGATATGAACAAGCCGCACTGCAATACAGTGAATTTGAAGCTCTTCATCCAGACAGTAAGTATTTGGTCAGTGTTAAATACCGAAAAGGCAAAGCGTATGAAAAGCTAAACGACTACGAAAGGGCGATAGGTGTTTACGAGGAAATCATTTCTGATTACCCGGATTTCCAGTATATTAAAACGGTAAGGTTTGATTGTATGCGTTTGATCTCAATAGTAGAGAAGAGGTGATCATGAGAAAGCTTATAATACTTCTTGTATTTGTTTTTTCTTTAAGTACTCTTATCTGCGCTACCGCGCCTTCAGATGTGAAGATATACGATATGAGGGGACTGGAAAGCCAGCAGCTTATCCTGGGTGCCGAGTATAAAATTTCCTGTACGGATTCCGATGCTTCGGGAGGGATTGAATTCCAGTATTCTACGGATGATGGAGGTTCGTGGAATCTTCTAACTTTCGGCACACTTATTTCCACCGGAAAATATTCTGCGGTTTTTAATATTAAACTAGAGATAGATAAAGTCAGAGCGTGGGATACAGCGAATACAGCGACATCAGACGAGTATTCAGTTACAGTATCAGAGGCAAATTCTATTTGTATTTCTGATAATACTGATGTGAATAAGAGCAATCTTGGAGGTGTCACGCCTGACGGGAATTGGGCTGTCTGCAATCAGGAGGATGCTTCAGGTTATAATCAAGTCGTTTTGTATTCACTGTCATCGCAGAACAGTATTGTGCTCACTTCCGGCAACATTGATCATGACAGTCCTCAAATTAGCCCTGACGGGAATTGGGTATGCTATGTGGAATCATTTGGGATTTATATGAAACAGATAGATTCAGATGGTGATGGCGTTCCAGACACTTCCGGAAATGTCCGTCAAGTATACTTCTGTCCAGATACCGATTTCTGGAATTATGCCTTCACTCCATCTTGGACACCTGACGGTTCCGAGATAGTATTTATCAGGGGTGGTGATACTTCCGCGAGTGCTTCGGGTATCGTGAGAGTCTCCGTCAGTGATCCAGGTTCTATTACACACATATATAACGCCGATAGATCCTCTTCGGTTACTTATCGCGGCCCCAAGGTATCTTCAGACGGTAATAAGGTTGTTTTTAGGCGTACTTTTCCGAAATATGATAAACACTATATTTGTACGGTTTCATTAGATGGAACGAATTATAAGATCCTCACTCCAAATTTAGTTGCTGGCAATCCCTCTTGGAGTCCTAATGGTGAGCGAATCATATTCCATTTGAAAACAGGAACTGAGAATTATGATATAATGACGATATCTTCTGACGGTTCCGACAATCGGATATATACAGTGCAGGGTGTGAAAAATGTTAATGCCAATTATTATTCAAGCAGCAACAAGATATGCTTTATTTCAGACCGTGCCCCCGACTTGATTAACAATATTTGGATCATGGATAACCCCTACACCATTCACTATCCTGTTTCCCAAATTACTTCTCCACCGGATTTGACTGACAAGGTCGGCATCATTAATATTACAGGAAATGCAAGAAGCCGACGAAGTGTTGATGGAAGTATTCTTTCTAGTTTTAGTTCGTATCAGCTTTCATACGGTGAGGGAAAGACCCCTTCCAGTTGGACACAATTATGTTCAAATAGTCACTATGTTGACGATAGTATTCTCAGCATATGGGATACCCGCATCGGGGCTCATGAGGGAATCTATACTTTGAAATTGGTTGTTACTGATTCGGATTCCAATCTGTCTTCTATTGATATGGTTACGATCAATATTGCCGGAACCCGCCAGATCACCTTTGACGATACGAGTAAAAGCAATCTCGGTGGTGTCACGCCTGACGGGAATTGGGCTGTCTGCAATCAGGAGGATGCTTCAGGTTACAATCAAGTCGTTTTGTATTCATTGTCATCGCAGAACAGTATTGTTCTCACTTCCGGCAACATTGATCATGACAGTCCCCAGATAAGCCCTGACGGGAATTGGGTATGCTATGTGGAATCACATGGTATTCGTATGAAACAAATTGATTCGGAGAGTGACAATATTCCCGATCCTTTCGGGAATGCACAACAGGTTTATTCCTGTCCGATTTCAGATTTCTGGAATTATGCCTTCACTCCATCTTGGACACCTGACGGTTCCGAGATAATTTTCATAAGAGGCGGTGATACTTCTGCAAGTGCTTCAGGCATTGTAAAAGTTTCTGTTAGCAATCCCACTTCCCTTACACATATATATAATCCCGACAGGTCTTCTTCGGTTGTATATCGTGGTCCGAAAATATCACCTGATGGAACCAGAATTACTTTCAGGAGATCCGTTCTTAATACAGATAAACACTCTATTTGCACGATTTCAACTGATGGATTGGATTTCAAGAATCTTACTTCTTCTTTAGTTGTCGACAATCCTTCTTGGAGCGCCGACGGTGACCGGATCATGTTCCAGTCAAAATCGGGAGTTGAAAACAATGATATAATGTCGATATCTTCCGACGGGTCTGATACTCGGTTATACACTATCTACGGCGGGAAGGATATTGATGCAAATTATTATTCAGGCGGAAGCAATATCGGTTTCATTTCCTCACGCGGAGCCGAGGCAAAGGATAATGTGTGGATCATGGATAATTCGAGTGAAATGTATAAACCCATTGCATATATATATTCTCCGGTAAAAGATACAATCATTACCACTGCGGATGTTGATATCATAGGTATTGCAAGCGACAATATCAGCGCAGACGGAAGCACAATCCTTGCGGATATGGAGTATTTTGTCCTTGATTATGAGGATGCCGCAAATCCGGGTGTCTGGACTCCAATAAATTCATCCGTAGACAATGTCAACGGCAATGTTCTCGGTACCTGGGATACAGGCGGACTCTACGGGATATACAATGTGCGGGTGAGCGCATTTATCGGTGGAGAAGTGAAAAATACTTGCCACTTATCGTATGATGTTCAAACGGGTTTCATAACAGACTTCACCGTTGACAATACAAGTATTTCTCCGAATAGCGACGGGAATAAAGATTCCGCTGTTTTTTCTTATACGATAGCAAGTGACAGTACGATCACACTGTTGATAAAGAAAAAATCGGATGATTCACTGGTAAAAACACTTCTTTCTGAAGAGTCCAAAACAACGGGAGTTCATATATGTGAATGGGACGGTTCTGATCTGGATCTTGAAACTGCCATAGACGGATATTATTATGCGGAAATCGCAGCAGTACAGAGTGGGAGTGAATCAAACAAGAAGATCGAGATAAAAGTTGACAGGGAGCTCCCTTATGCTCTGATAACAACTCCCGGTGAGGGCGAATCGGTCGGGAGAACATTTGAGATAAGAGGTTCTGCTACTGATGATTCATTCGATCACTTCACACTAAGATACTCCGCCGACAACGGGTCTGCTTGGACTGAAATTCTAACAGGCGCAGAACAGGTCCAGGAAGGATTGTTGTTCACTATCACTCTCCCTATTGGGATTACATCCGGGACTGATCTGATAATAGCCCTGAGGGTTTATGATGAAGCAAATCCTTTTTCTGAGGATATTCTGAATGTTGTGACGGATTTTGATGCTCCGGCCCTGCCTGACCAGCCAACCACTTCCGTAGATCAAAATTCCATCATAGTGAACTGGTCAGCTTCGCCTGAATCGGATGTCATTAGATATGTGATATACAGGGATGACACTGAGATCGGGCAATCCACTGATTTGTCTTTTACGGAAGTGATGTACAATGACGGGGCATATGAATATAAGATATCTGCTGTGGATTTAGCCGGTAATGAAAGTATCCTTTCAACCGGTATTTCTCAGATAATAGATGTCGATCATTCTCCTCCGGAATCTACACTTGCTTTCGGAGTCCCATTTCATCACTTTTTGGAATACACGAAAGTATCAAAAAATACTCTGATCACTGTCGAGTCTGACGATATTGATATTGCGGGTCTCGCAGATATTTATTACAAGTGGGATTTTGAACCTTACCATACCGCTAATCACGGTGATGTTATCGCAATTCCAGAAGGAATGTCGGGAAATCATTCCCTGTATTATTACGGTATTGACAATTATGGAAATCAGGAAAACGAAAAAAGAAGAATTCTCGATATCGATACCATTCCTCCGATGACATTCCTTGTGCCCACAGGGAAGTATACTGTTTCGGGAAATGTCTATACCGTAGGAGCGACTTATGATACCTGTAATTTTTCCAGCCACTATTCTGATACCAGTATCATACATTACAGGATCACCACATACAGCAGTACCGAACCCTGGAATACTTATAGCGGCAGTCCGTTTCAGATAGCGGATACCACGATAGAGCATACGGTTGAATTCTATGCAATAGATGATATGGACAACACTGAAGAGACGGAAGTCGTTACGATCGTATTTGATTCCACTCCGCCTTCTACAACGCCTCTCATAGAGTCATTAAGTCAAACGGCTGACGGTGTGGCAGTAGCTCTTAAAGATCGCTCAGGTGAGGAGAATCCGAGCTTTTTGATACATAGAAAAATTAGCAGTGGAACTTACAGTGAGATCGGAGAAACCGATAGTGCAATTTTTAATGATGCCGGGGATAAAGACGACGGATCAACATACTTTTACAAGGCACAGGTAGCGGATCAATACGGAAATGTACTCGACAACTTTTCAAATGAAGTTAGTATTCTTGTTGACATGATTCCGCCTGAAGTGACATCGATTACACTTAATCCTTCAGGAATTATTGACAATGAGATCGTATCTGTAACGGTTGACATAAGTGAGGAATTGCGGGAGGATCCCGTATTCAAGGCAGAAATTCCGTCCTTGAATGACTGGGAAAAGGAGATCCCTCTTTCATTTGTGTCTGAAAATGGCGGTACTTATACCTGGACGGGAACATTTCTGCTTGATGTCGGAGATGGAACCGGAGAGTTTGAATTCTCAGGTATTGATCTTGCGGGAAACACAGGGATCAACATAGGCACTCCCGTTACTTTTGAAGCGAATATACATGCCCCGTATATCACTGATATTGAGATTACTGGTTCTATCAACGGGGAGCAATATCTGAATGAGGATATTTTTCCAGTCTCAGTAGAGTTCTCAGAGGAGATTGATTCCAGTACTATTGAATTTTACTATTTTTACAATAACTTAAGATATGATATCACCCTCTCCATAGATCCTGGGAATCCGCTTAATTATACTGGTGAGATCAATTTAAATGGCTTCACGGGAGAGGGTCAAGCCGAATTTTTCTTCAGCGCTGATGATCTCCATAGTAAAACAGGGGCTAATATAGGTGAGTACAATACTTCCACAGACAGATTTTTCAATATTGATACTGTGTTTCCTGCTGCGCCGGCTCTACCTGTTGCTGAAAAGAAACCTGAAGGTGAAATCAAATTTACCTGGCCCGCTCTCGATGACGATTCAATATCATATTACTATGTGAATATTGTTCGTCCGGACAATCCCGATATTATGACATCAGTCGAAGATAGGACTTTTTACTCTGGAAAGTTTCTCGATGAGGAATCCGTTACATTCAAAGTCAGAGCGATTGATCGGGCCACCAATGAAGGGGCATATTCAGCCGAAGTTGTTGTGATAGCGGATGCATCTCTTCCGAGCTCTCCATCCGGATTTACCGCTGTGATTGATAATAATGCAGTTTTGGCAAGTTGGGTAGCCGTTGCGGAGGATTGCGTAGGATACAATATTTATAAAAAGACTGCAGAATTTACTTTACCCGATAATGCTGCGAAAGTAAATGATGTGCTCATTACAGCGACTTCATATCAGGATTCAACCCTTGATCTTGATGCTGAGTATTTCTATGCAGTTACCGCAGTTGACGAAGCCGGAAATGAAAGCGAGGTTTCAGATAGAGCCAGCATTCAATGGGATATCTACCCCCCGACCGCTCAGATATCTATTATTCCTGGATCTCCGGTAAAAGCCGGGGATTTGGCTATAGCGCTTCAAGTTTCTGAACCATTGGATACATCAAAATCGTACTCACTTTCGATAAAAACTGCAGGAATGGCTGCTGTGCAAAACCTTATACTTACTCCCGCTAATGATGAAGATACGGTTTTTACTGCAAGTTATACAGTTGACTCCACATCGGGAGACGGTGAAGCGGTATTTGAATTTTCGGGAAGTGATCTTTCAGGAAAAGTAGGCGATCAGATCACTTCAGGCAAAACATTTATCATAGACACAACTCCTCCCGGAATCCCTCAGTATTTGTATGCGCAACCCCTGGGAAATGGAGAGATAAAGATAACCTGGAGCCCACCTCAAGGTGAACTTCCCTCCGAATATTTCTTGTATAGAAGCGATGATCCGGATCAAGCCGGTCAGAAGCTCGATGTCTCAATAATCAATTGTGAGTATATAGATGTTCCCGATTTAGATGCAATATATTATTACAGCGTCTCGGCTGTCGATGAAGCCGGAAATGAGGGCGACATAGCCGGTCCTGCCGAAGTGGGATGTGACAGTATTTCACCCACAGCGATAATCGTTCTTTCACAAGAATCTCCTTTAACAGTCGGGAAGCTCCTGATTTCTTTAGAACTTTCTGAAATCGTTAAGAACGAACCCATACTTCAGATGGTGACATATAACGGCGATTATTTTATGATTAATCTTCAAGGGAGCGAAAAGAGCTGGTCCGGAAGTATCTATCTCAATGAGACAACATCGGACGGCCCCGGATATTTTGACTTTTATGCGGTCGATTTTTCCGATAATATAGGGAAAGAGATCACTGAAGGAACGGATTTCATAATAGAAACCTCTCCTCCCACCGCCTTTATAGAAGGGTTTCCTCTGATCGTAGGTAGCAATTTGCATTATGGATTTACCTTGACGAGTAATGAACCGCTTACTGAAGTTCCTAAAATCAATGTCCAGTATTATGACAGAGAAAAGCAGGAAATTACGCTTCAAAGTGGCAATGATGAGTTAACCGTCTTTAACGGCTCCGTATGGATTCCAGCAGGTGCCTCTTCCGGCCCCGCCGAATTCCAATTCGAAGGAAATGATAAATATGGAAACACCGGAACTGTTATCACTTCAGGAAAAGAATTCTCCGTTGACAGTTATCCGCCTTCATCTCCGGTAATAATTTTAGCAAAAGCATTTCCCAATCGCATGGTCCAGCTTAGATGGCTGTGCGCAGATACGGATATTGCTGAATTTGAAATACTGGTGGAAGGCGAGGAGTTTTCTGAAATATACTACATGAACAAGAAAGAGATATACCTGCATACCCCAGATGATGGAAATTATTCTTTCAGTGTGAGGGCTATCGATTATGTTGGAAATACAGGTGAATATTCCAGTCCTGTAACTCTTACGACAGACGGAACACCACCGTACTTTACAATTTCATGTCTGCCATTTCCGATTGTCTCACCAGGAGACTATACATTTTCTGTATTCAGTTCCGAGAACCTGCAATCTATGCCGGTGATCAAGTGGAAACCAGAGTATTCTGATAAGGTAACAGTTTCCGGTATTTCTCAAGTATCGGATAATGAGTATTCATTTGTTCTTTCAATCACTGGAAATGAGTATGACGGATTGTCCCATTTTGAAGCCACAGGGTATGATCTTGTTGGAAATATCGGTAACGAAATACTCTCAGGAAAAAATCACCTTGTGGAGATATCAAAACCGGTTTGCTGGATAACTACGAATCCTTCATCCCCATTTGGACTTGGCAGCATTAATATTAATCTGAAAACCAATGAAAATATCCAGGGTACTCCGACTTTAACAGCGCATTTCGACGGCAGCGGCACACAGGACATCATATTGACGGGTTCGGGAAATCTATGGACTGGAGTTCTTGATACCACTTCAGTTGCACAAGGTGCAGGATATTTCTCTTTCGCTGCTACTGATTTTGCAGATAAAACCAGTGACAGTACTTCAATACTTTCCGGTAGGGATTTTGAAGTTGATCTAACGGACCCCGCAGCTCCTACTCTTAATGCGGAGCACATTCAGGGGGGAAAGATCAGATTATACTGGACCGAACCGGCTGGAGAAAATCTAGTGTATAGATTGAAACGGGGAGTAACTGATCAGTTGAGCAGTGCCGTTGAAATTGCCGATGGGATTCAAGGCGATGAATACTTTGATTATGTGAGTGCGGCAGGGGATTACTACTACTGGTTGAATGCGGTCGATGATGCCGGAAACGAAAGCGATTATTCCGGAAGTGGGACTTATGTGAATATAGGTGTGTTCCCGCCGATTATTACCTATCCTACTACTTATTCTGTAAACGCAGACCCTTTTATAGTGAACGGGTCACCTCAGACAATTAAGGGAACTGCTGACCCCGGGGCTACTATTGAATTATTTAGGGGTGACACATCCGTAGCCGCAGGCATCGGCGTAGATGCTAATGGTGACTGGGAGTATACGCTTCTTGCGATTTCGGAGGGGTCGGATTTTGTAATAACCGCGATCTCCACTTTAGACGGTGTACCAAGTGAAAAGTCGCTCTCGATAACACTTACCAGAGATGATATCCCTGGAGTACCTTCAGGTTTGGTTGTAGTTGGCCATGATACTAAGATCTCTATAACGTGGGATGGAAACCCCATCGAGACTGATATTGCGGGATATAATATCTATAGAGATAACGATCCAAGAGCGATTAACAGAAACTTAATCGTACACCTGGGTTCTGTTCCTCATCAATATTATGATATCGGTTTGACAAATGGCAGAACATATTCTTATCAGATCACTGCTGTAGATAGCAATGGGAATGAAAGCCCACATTCAGATGAGATATCTACACAACCGATCGCTTCCGCGATCTGGGGAGTTGAATAAAATTCGGGGACGGTTGTTGTAGATAAAAGGAGGAAGTGAAATGCGAATTCGTGATGTAGACGAATTAGGTATTCGGTCTTCGGTGCAAGGACTTATTGAGCTAGTCAGAAAAGAAACATCAGGTTTGATCGCTGTTACAGGTCAGACCGCAACCGGAAAAACGACGTCTCTGCTTAGCCTGGTACTGGAGGTGTCAACTATGGGACAGTCTGTTCCCATCGTTACCGGAGAAAAAGATCTCGAATCGGATTTAGAACTGCCAAAAGGATGGAACATTTATTACGCTGGTAATACGGAGAGTGCTTGGGCTCATGCAATTGATGCTGCTTTTAATGATCAAAGTAGTGTGATTGTTTTGACTGAGCTTCACATATATAATATTAGATCGGCAATTGAAGCGATTAATAGAGGCAGGTGGGTTTTTGTCTGCATCGATACGCCTTTTGTAGGAATTGATGTCACCTACAATCTCCGGGCATTGGGTCTGACAAATCAGGAGATCCTTGTCGGGTTCTCCGGTATTGTGTCACAAATTTTATTACCACGGCTTTGTCAAGATTGTGCTGAAAAGGTCATAGTCGATGTCGAGGATGCTCGTCTTGTCTATCCGGAAACCGATACACCCAAAAAACTCTGGCGTGAAGTTGGCTGCGAGAAATGCAATCATCAAGGGACACAGGGAAGATTGCCCATCCATGAAGTCTTGCTCATCGATGACGAAACTCGACTAATGGTGAAAGGGTTCTTAGAAAAAAATCTCCTACCCAAATTCCCGACATCAAAATATATACCGATACAACATTCCGCCCGTAAAATGGTTAGACAAGGCAAGGTCGGGATCAACACTTACAAACAGGAGGTTTTTCAGAATCCTCTCCTCCGTGTCCACCATCTATTAGAAAGGGAACAGCAGCGTTCAACCCAAATTCAGCGAATGTTTAGCCGGTTCGTGACTCATCAAGTAGCTGAACAAGTTATTTCGCAGAAGGATTTCGAAAGAATTGTCAATGGCGAACGTCGGAGGGTGACTTGTGTTTTCGCTGATATTCGCGGTTTTACGACACGTTCTGAGAAAAGCTCACCTACTGAGATTTTTCGATTACTCAACGAATATTTTGGTGAAATGATCGACATCATTTTCCGTTACGAAGGGACGATCGACAAATTCATTGGTGACTCTATCATGGTTGTATTTGGCGCGCCTGTCACACAAAAAGATCATGAACTGCGGGCGGTTCAATGTGCTATAGATATCCAAACAAAAATTGTAGAAATCAATCGGAGAAATGAGGAGACCGCCCCAGTCCACATGGGCATCGGTATAAATACAGGAGAGGTTGCTGCTGGCTGTTTGGGCAATGATCGCCGGATGGACTACACAGTTCTTGGCGATACAATCAATACGGCAGCCCGCTTGGAAAGTCAAGCCAAACCTGGCCAAATCTTGCTTGGTCCCGAAACGTTACGTGCCGTCCGTGATAAGATCAAGTGGCGAGAGGTGGGTGAGTTAAAGCTCAAGGGAAAAACGGAAATGATCGAAACGGTTGAGGTGGTCTACACCTAGAAATGGCAGAGTGCAGAAATGTCGGGGACGGTTGTTGCATTTGTTGCAAAATTGAGTTGATTAAAAATGGTAGGTAACAATATTATGAAAAAATATATTCATTTCACAATTATTATGGTTCTTGTCGTGCTTGTCGGCTGGGTTGGCTGTGGGAAAAAGGAAAAGGCTGAAGATCTGAAGTCGCAGCTGTCAAAGGTCAAGCATCAAGGCAGGCGCAATACATGTAGCGTACTTGCCGCCACAGCATTGATGGAATACCTTATCAAAATGGAAACAGGGAAAGAACTTGACCTTTCAGAAAATTATAATTACTGGTGCGCAAAGAAATATGCTTTGACAGAAGGGTACATCAGAGATACTTACACCGGAATCGACGGCCTAGCGGGATATCTTGCCGTAGAGGGTTATAAATACGGTTGTATGGAAGAATCAGAGTGGCCGTATGAGATCGAGAGTTGGGAGGTGAAAGGGGACACGCGATACAGGTATATAGAAGGAAAACCCGTGATGGAGAACTTTACCGGAACGCCTCCTATAAACGCAAATACGATTCCCTTTGTAATAGAGCCCATCTACATTGAAAAAGAAGATGTAAAAGATTTCATTCTCCGAGAGGCAAAACCTGTTGTATTCAATATCCTCTGGAGTCCTGATGCGGTAGACAATAAAACCGGAGCGATAAGGATGCTGACCGATGAAGAGGTGAATGCTGCAATGGGTCATGTCATACTTCTTGTCGGATATAATGAAAAGGCAAAAACTTTCACATTCCGAAATTCATGGGGAGAGGAATGGGGAGATCAGGGGTATGGAACTTTTCCGGAAGAATATATCTTGAAGCATTATGAAGCCGCGAAATTTGAACCGCTTGACCAATATGACCAGGAAGTACAAGACCTTCTGATCAAAGCTACGCAGGGCATTTCCGGGAAATTAAAAAATAAATAGTAGAAATGTGGACGGTGTTTCACTTCTTTCACTAAATGGAGCATGACGCTCCTTTCTGGAAAATAATCAAATCTAAGAGCCTCTATCCGCTCAAATTCTCATTCATTTGGACTCCGGTATCAGTTATGCTATAACCCCGCATTCGGAGGAATATTGAGAAAAGTAAAAAGTGAAGACCGGGTACCTTTGTCGGTGGTGATCACCTTTCAAGATATTCTATTGAAAAATATTCATCCTTCACTTCAGGATTGAATTTGATCTGCTTGATCATCAGAATGGAACTGCGGCCGTTTTGTATATTTACCATTACCATATGGACAGGTCTGTATTTGTGGTTCACTGTGTCTACTTCCTGAACCTTCTTAACAATCAGTGTTTTTTCAAGCTCCTCATCCGTATCGTAATAGACCGACTTTCGGATAACAAGATCTTCTTTTCCGAAATACGAGATCTTTTTTGAAAAGCCGTTCTCATACTCGATATCCTCGGTCACCGGAACGATCTCGATCTTCCAGCAGGGAATTTCCCCCACATTCTCTTCCCCGAGTAAGGTGAACTTAAAATCATCCAGGGGAGGAGGGGACATATCCGCGTAAGAGAATTCCGATCCCATGAATCTTTTTGACTTTTCACTGCTGACTATTCTTCTTGTTTTCCGTAAGGCCGGCATAAAAAGCCAAATATCATCCGGTTTGTCCTCATAATCGAAGGTTAATAAGCTGGTTCCCTTTACATCTGCCGGTGATAGAAATCTTATAAGCCGCTTCTCGGTATTGCCTCCGTCACACAGTTTCGACACTTGAGCCACCTCGCGAACCCTCTTATTTCCCTTTTTGTCAATGATGATCATTTCGGATACCGCTTCGATCCCGCTGAGTTTTATAACTTCATAAGCCTGCTCTACGATCTGTCTTGCGCTCAATGCATTCTCAGCAGAAAGCAAAGGGATCAGTGTTATTAAAAGGATGCCTGCGATTACCTTCTTATGTTTCATGATTTTCTCCTGTTAAAGGTTCTAAAAAACGCGGTCTCAGTAAAAGACAGAGTGACGGGATAAGTATCAGAGCGCCCAAAAGGCACGAAAAGATCGAGACAGTGACCAGGAAACCAAAAAATTTCACCGGAAGGAAACCCGAAATAAAAAGCACCACAAAACCTACTATGACTGAAAACGCATTGAAGATTATTCCCCTCCCGGTTGTCGTCAGCGTTTTCCGGACAGCGTCTTCAGGGGTCATGCCGCTTCTTCTTTCCTTTCTGTACCTCCAGAGGAAATGGATGGTGTAGTCAACTCCGACACCTATCATTATTGAAGAGATCATTACGGTAGCCATATTCAGCGTTATCCCGAAAATTCCCATTAGACCGAACAGAAGCACAACGGAGATCGCCAGGGGAATGGACGACAGCAGGCCTGCAATGACCGATCTGAAAAGGAGCATTATCAGCAGTCCGATCAGAAGGATCGCGATACCGAGTGAGATCAGCTGACCGTTCACTATCTGCCTGGCCAGAGATGCCAGGATAGTCCCGAAGCCGCCTATAAGCTCCACATGTTCATCACCTTTGACAAATTCCTCAATATCCCGCTGTATCCTGCTTATCTTGGGCGTACTTGTCGTTTTTATCCGGGCGGTGACCAGGGCATGTTCATACGGAAAATCCACTATTTTCTCAAAGTCCTCAGGGTCTCCGCTCATTGAATACAGCTCAAGGTATTGTGCGATCGCATTTCTCGAATCCGGAATGGAATCATAATCCTTATCCCCTTCGTTGTTCAGAGCCCGACTCATTGTACGGATGACCTTGGCGAGCGACTGGGTGATGCCCACCTCAGGAATTTCCTGCATCTTCTTTTCCAGAGCATCCATTTTTTTCATTAATGCCGGATCCTTGATATCCCCTTTGTACATAACCGAGATATTGTGTATGCCACCGAATTCTTTGTTGATGATCTCAGCGGCCTTGACCACTTCGGAATTTTCAGGATAGAAGTCCATGGGATCCGTATCGATTTTAATAAAGAAGATCCCGATCGAAGCCGCAATAAATAATATCACCGAGATACCGATCACGGTCTTTGGTCTACTCGATACGAAATTACTGAAATGAAGGAGCAGTCGTTCAAGGATGGGCACTTTACCGCTTTTCGTTTCATTATCTACTATCTGCTTTGTTTTGGGAAGATAGGATAAAACCGCAGGGATGAAGAACAGGCTGGCTGTGAGCGCGAAAGTGATCCCGACCGCGGCCAGTATGCCCAGTCTCTTCGCGGGAATGACAATATGCCACAGCAGACAGAGCATCCCTCCTACTGTGGTAAGGCCCGTGAAAAGCACAGGAACGGTCAGGGAACTGAAAGTGTCTTTTGCCAGTTGTTCCTTGCTAAGTGTATTCCCTTTGAAGTTCAGTTCCTGATATTTCGCGATCATATGTATTCCGTAATCATTAGCGATCGCTATTAAAATGATCGGCAGCAGGATCGTGATGACCTGTATCTTCCAACCCAGCAGCGGGATCAGTCCAAGCGCGACCATGATCGACATGATCACCACAAGAAAAGGCAGTACGACACCTCGCAACTGTCTGAAACACGCATACAAAAATAGGAGCATGATAAAAAGACCTATGGGCATCAGCACCCGGAGATCACGCTGGATCGTCTTACTTACCTGCATCCTGGTATTCGGCAGGCCACCCAGTACGATCCGGCCCTTGAACGGATGTTCGGCTATGATCTTCTGAATTTCAGATACTATCAGTTCATCGGAAGCGTTATTTTTTAAAAGTGCGATTATGCATGTTGTTTTGAAATCTTTGGAGACTACGCTACCGAAAACCATGTCATTTTCGATCAATTCCTTTCTGAGCTCCTCCCGGCGCTCCCGTTTTTTCGGGATTCTCATTACGGCGGGTTCTACCACCATTGCTCCGTTTTCACCGGTTATGCTCTTAAGATCGAACAGAGAAAGCACTTTATCGACCCCTTTGATGCGGTTCACCTTTTTTGAAACAGTCTTCAACCATCTCAGAGTGTCTTCGTCAAGCACATCATCAGCGCTCACAAGTATCATCGACATATCGATCCCTCCGAAGATCTCTTCGATCTTATCGGTCTGGATCCTTGAGGGCATATCCTCGGGTATCTGGTTGATAATGTCCGGATCTATCTGGGCATTTCTGATATTGCCGCCGAGGACCAGGGCGGATATGACAAATACGATAATTATCAGAAGACGGAATTTAATTATGAGATCTGGTATTTTCATTTATTTATCTCTTTCATTGCATCAAATATGCCTAAAATGATATTTTTATATCAAAATACAGAGCACTCAAATGATCACCAATTGTCCCGTACAGCGAATCTTCGGGTCCTGAGTACACTTTGACCCCCAGCGTACAGACAAGAGCGTCAGCGATGGCATAGGACATCCTCATCAGATAAAAGAACTCCTCTGTGGTAAGACGGTACATTCCCATGTACTCCAGTTTCAGTGTTTCATACAGAAGGTTCAGTCCGATCCTCAGGAATGCCGCATTCATGTACTCATGCTGCTGCATGGAGATCATACGGTTTTTCAAGTGGATCTGATACGCTGCCATTTCCTGGGGCAGCACAGGCGGGACAGGTTCGGTATATTCCAGGACATATTTCCCCATATACTGAAAAACGATCGAGAAAACTCCGAAATATTCTTTATCGACCCCGAATACATAATTTAGCTCCGGATTAGGAATATGAATATTCGTTTCAAAGGGTTCATACGCATTTTTATACGCGAACTCTCCCCGAAAACCGAAGAGTCTGCCGATCACTGTTGAAAGATCAACGCCGATGACATGCGTTCGATAGGCCTTTGGTGACACGATGATCCCCGTGGTTGTTTCCTCGATTATATCTATCCCCGGCGAAGGATTGAATCCATTAAAATATGAGACGGAACCGTCTGCGGCTGAGGTCAGGAGATTCACCTTAAGGGCGTATCCGCTGTTTTTCAGTTCGCCAGGAGGATATTCAGGGTCCTGAAAGGTCACTCCCGGAGGGAATGAGATGATATCAGTGGGTAGCGTAGAAGAGCAGTAAAGTGGTATCCAGACAGCCTCCATCCGGAAGGGTTGAGCGCTATAGAAGGACCTTAAAAGAAGGTTCCCGAGCCGCACATCGTCCTCATCCGCAGAAAATCTTAACATATCTCTCGGTGTGATATTATCCGTTGGATTGAAGCCGTCGGCACGTCCCCAGACAACTATCTGATGACCGAAACGGAATGAGAATTTCCCCGGATACAGGTTGATATAACCTTCCCTAAGGTTTATTTCTGTAGAGTACTCGCCGTTATCTGCCGTCATATTGGCGCGGAGCTCACAGAAACCGTCACCGAAGGGCATCTTCTTTATTTTCAGCTTCAGGGATACTTCACAGAACGCACTTTGTAGTTGAATAATGTTGTTTTCCGGAGCCTCCCAACCGAATATCGAAGATCTGAAATATCCGCTCAGATCGTATGACAGACTATCTGCAGCGGAACCGTTGGTTTCGTCGAACAAACCAAATACGACCGCAGGAAGGCTCAGTAGAAGTATCAGGAGAATGATCATCTCTCTTACATTTCTTACAGGCATATATTTACCCCTTCCGGTAAATTCTAATCTTATATTCACTATTTGTCAACTGTAATAGGGGACGGTGGTTTAAACCAATGAACAATTACAGATAGAGGTTTGAGGCTGGAGGTTAGAGGTTAGAGGTTATGCACGCAGTGCACAAGGGACACGCTTAGCAGTGGACCCAGGTACAAGTGGACCCAGTGGAACAGGGGGGAGGGGACAAGGCACAAAACACAATGGACAATTGACAATGGACAATTAGTCAGAAGGTTCAAAAACTCAAAAGTTCAAGGTTGAGAAAGATGGATCTTTCGTTTCACTCAAGATGACAGCGGACAGGTCAAGCCCTGTCCCTACGAATATTCTTCATTCTCCCATCCGCACCTATCACCTTATCACCCTATCACCCTGTGCACTTGTGCTCTTGTCCCTTGTGCACTTGTCACTGGTATTTAAGAGTAAGGGGGACTTCAAGACAATTCTGGAGCATGAGTTCTTCATTGCTCAGAATGTCTGCGGTCTTTCCGGATGTCACGATCCTTCCGCCGTTCAGCAGTACCGTGTCATCACAGAGCTCATATATCATTTCAAGGTCATGACTGGCGATTATCATTGTTTTATCTATGGATCTCAATATGTCGATGAGCTGTCTTCTGTGTTTCGGGTCAAGATTTGAGGAGGGTTCATCCAGTACCATTATCTCGGGTTCCATCGAAAGTATGGTGGCGATCGCCGCCCTTTTCTTTTCACCGAAACTCAGATGATGCGGAGAGTGGCCGCTGAATTTCAGCATTTCAACCTGACTCAGTGCTTTATTCGTTCTCTCTATCACTTCTTCCTTCGCAAGTCCCATGTTCAAGGGGCCATATGCGATATCATCAAATACCGTTGTTGAGAACAATTGATCGTCAGGGTCCTGAAATACTATTCCAAGCTGCCTTCTGATGCTATTGACATTTTTTTTATTCATCGGCATTCCGAGTATTGTCAATGCTGGATCCAGAGAGATTATTCCGTTCAGATGAAGCAGAAAGGTCGTTTTACCCGCTCCGTTGGGGCCGATGAGCCCGATCTTACTCCCTTCCCTGACCGAAAGATTCAGATCTCTCAATGCCTGAGCACCATTCGGATATTTGTAGTTAAGGCCCTTTATCTCAATAACATTTCTCATAATAAGCTCCATAATTTTACAAGCGCGAGCACCAATAGGGAAGATATCAGAAAAACTATGTCCGTGGTGGTAATGGTATGAGGGTTCAGAAGAATGGTCTGCCCGCTATATCCCCTTGAGACCATGCTTTTGTAAACCCTTTCGCCTCTTTCAAAACTTCTGACGAACAGTACGCCGATGATATTGCCGAATACCCTGACCTCGCTGAAGAACCTGCCTCCGAAGAACCTTGATCTTCTCGCATTCTCGATCCTGTGAGCTTCATCAAGAAGAACAAAGATATATCTGTACATGAATGACATAAGATCGATCATGATCCCCGGTAATTTAAACTTCTCCATGCCGCTGATCAATGCGGGGAACGGTGTGGTGGAAGAGAGGATGATCATTGAAGAAATGGCAAGCCATGCCTTGATGAGCACATTGTAGAACATGATCAGTCCGGATCGTGAGATATTCATCCCCAGGAAGGTATAAAACTCTCCTGTGCGGGCCTGAAAGGGCAGAAAGAGCGCCATTATAAGGACGAAGGGGATCATTACAAGAGATCGCTTGAAAATATATGCGATACTTAATTTCCCCAGGATCGCGAGTATCAGAAGAATGGAAAGAAAGCCGGCGTATAGGATCCAATTATCACCGGGTGATGAAACTATAAGAATGACCATCAGAAAAAAGACGATGATCTTGATCCGCGGGTCGATCTTTCCCAGAAATGAGCTCTTGCCTTTATCATTTCTGAGTATGCTGTCTATCATCATACCTTTTCGATCTCCATCAGGTCCGGTCTGACCTTTTTAAGAAATCCCAGGACGATGACCGTTATCACGCCTTCTATACTGCCGATAATTGAGTGGGCCAAAGTCATTGATATCGCGGACGCTTCGAATGGGAAGATCCCTGAAATGGAAAGCTCTATGGAGCACGCCAGGGCAGCCAGCACGGTAGAGAGCAGGGCAGCGATGAATACCGCAGGCGGTGAGATCTTGCCTTTACCACTGCGGAATATCTTTTTCAGCGTTCGATATATGAGATAGCCGCCCAGAGCACCGATGAATCCCATATTGAAGATATTTACGCCCAAAGCGGTCAATCCGCCCTCTTGAAAGATAAGGCATTGAAGGATGAGAACAGTAGACATAACGAGAAAACCGGTGAAAGGGCCGAGAAGTATTGCAACAAGCAACGCTCCCGTGATATGTCCCGATGTGCCTCCGGGAATAGGTATATTCAGCATCTGGACCGCGAATATGAATGCCGCCATTATTCCCATCAGAGGGATCCTTTTTTCACCGATGTATTTATCGGTTTTCTTTGAAGCGTAAAATATGGTACCGGCTGAAACAACACTGAGCGTGATGATTATCGGCAGGTCTATAAAACCATCGGGAATATGCATCTCAAGCCACTTTCTTTTTCCGCCTGAAGATCAGAGCAAGGCCTGTTAACCCGAAGATCAGCGATATTCCGGTTATAAGTTTATGCCATTTATTCCAGCCCCTTTGGGATGTTCGGGGGATGAACCCTTCATCTATCTCGATGATCTCTGAAACGCCATGCCCCATTCCGTCACTTACGACAACTTTCCATTGACCGACGCGGTCAGGCACAAAAGCGAAGCATCCGTTCTTATCTGTGGCGCCTTGCTGAAACTCTACATCCTGTTTATCGGGGGAAAAGAGTATTACTTCGCTATAAGACATCGGCGTCCCGTCATCGTATGTTATCTTTATGAAAACAGCGCCTTTTGAGACCTCGTGGTTTACGCCATGGCACCAGATCAATGAAAACGGGAGAATAAGCAGTACGATCAGTACTTTTTTCATCAGTCCTCCCTTTTCGCAAATTCAGGTATATTGAATGTCAAAGAAGTGCTTCCATTGCCTTTGGATGACCCGGATATTTTATAAGTTCCTGTCTTCTTCATGACCACCGCCGCCGTTTTTTTTGCTGATGTACGAATGATCATTGATGTTCCGTCCTCATGCACTATCGTCAGTGTTCCCTTGATCGTCACACCATCGTTTTTGAGTGAGAACTCTATTTTCTGCCCCTTTTCAATTTTACATAAGCTTTGTTCAGGGACTATTTCCAGCCCTTTTCCGAGCTCGTAGCAAGCCGGATCGGAATCTTCAGGATCAAATAAAATAATAGCCTTGGCCGTGAAGAGCGACTTCTCCATCTGAGGTTTTTTCAAGGCGAATGTCACAATATATGTGCCCTTCTCAGGGAGTGCGAAGGATCCCTTATGCGACTTATCGCCTTCCTCTGAATCGTATGTAAATACGGCTTTGCCGGGAGTAATGATCTCTTGAGAGGTTATCAGCCCGCCCTTCAACTTCAGCTCACTTTCCGGAAAAGAATGTCCGCTGCAGATCTCGATCACGCAGAGCGGAGTTTCGCCCGAAGAGTTAATGCTGCAATTCAGCCAATGATCGTGTGAAGATATGGCTGATGCGCAGAGGAGCAATAGGAGAGTAAGGTACAGGCGGGCTGATCTTTTCATTAAAATGTGTACAGCAATGTTGCATTTACCCGCATAGTATCAAGGTCTTTTCCCATCTGAAGGCCAGTTTTGAAAATAGTGTATTCGTCTCCGAGCGGCAGATAAATACCAGGGAGTACCGACCAGGAGTTATTGATATCTTCGAAATCGCCCATAAACTCAATACCGGCGGATATCCCGTGCCCGTCAGCTGTGAGAGGCATTTTAAAGCCAAGGCCCCATTCAGAGAAGGAATCACCGTCATCAACGCCGTATTTTACATTGATCGTAATATTGGAATGAGTTCCGAAGTCATATCCGAGAGAGAGGATGCCTTCAATAACAACACCGCCGCCCAAAAGCGTCTGGCTTCTGCCGTAGGGATATTCATAAACGACAACGAACGCCGTATCAAACGCAAGGTCAAGAGGCAGTGTGTACTGCAGAGATACTGCCAGTGCTTCAAAGAAAGGGGACGGTCCCATCGGTTCATAAGCTGCCTGATGCTGGAACAGAAGGAGGCTGCTGCCGAATTTCGCAAAATGAGTGTGAATATCGAAGGTCAATCCCTCGATGATACCCCATGAGATCCCGGGGGTGAATTCCCAGTGATCCTGCGTGGGGTCTGCTTTGTCCTCAACCATGTAATCGTATTGTACATGAAAGGAGAATTCGCCCTTCGCTCCGGCTTCTGCTCCGTACAGGTCAATGAATTCCAGGGATCCATGCCCATAGGCCAAATTGGCTGTCAGCAAAATAATTGCAAAAAATAATAATGATCTTTTCATAGATCCTCCGTGTAGGGTAGTACGAAAACTATATTCGTGCTACCGTATATACAAAAAAAATATTAAATATCTTCTCCGGTAGAAGCCATTTGAAGGGAACAGTGTTTAACTCCCTTGGTGGTCTTCAGACGATCGGAAAGTTCTTTTATCTTCCTCGAATTGCCCTTAGAGATCACTATCTCGAGGCAATTATCGTGATCAAGGTGTATATGCTGTGAAGAGATTATAAGACTGTGATAATCATGCTGTACATCTGTAAGGGATTTTACGAGGCCTCTTTTGTGGTGGTCGAATACCAGGGTGATTACACCTACCACGCTCTTTCCGGATTCCCATTCGACCTTGACAAGGCTCTCCCTGATGAGATCAGCGATGGCCTTGGATCTGGTGGGATATTTTTTGTTTTTAATGTCTTTGTCGAACTTATTTAAGAGTTCTTTATCGAGAGAAACTCCGAATCTGAAAACATCTGTCATAATAACTCCGTAACACGATTATTACTAATGTAGCACATTCTAAGTTTTTGTCAAGTCTTTTCTTGGAACTTTCTTTCACGAAAGTTCCAAGTTGAATAAAGATTATTTAATGGAGTTTTGATCCATTTTTTCATTATTGACATATGCTTTTCTCACATCATTTCATGATGTTCAAAAAGAAAGATATATATATTATTGTTCCGGAAGGGGTTCTCTTTTCCTTTCGCTTTTTCCTTCGGACCGAAGCATACACTCATTAAAA
>JAGLGN010000030.1 GCA_023144005.1 bacterium | reverse complement strand
TTTTCGGCTTTGCCACCATTCATTCTTGCCGTTAACCATGTCAATGTCGCTTAAATGGTTCAAACCTCTTTTGGGTTGGTCGCCCGGCGCTGCCGGGCTCCCGTTGAGCGGATTCGGGAAGGAAATAAAGAAGAGGAAAGTGTCATTCAGAGGGAGTTGGCGACCGTGGGCTCCAGTTCTATTTCATCCTGTTTGGTTCCCACTTTACACTTCACACTTCACACCTCACACTTTCTTCTGCACTTGTGCTCGTGTGCTCTTGTGCACTTGTACCCTTATTTATGAATCAGAGTACTTAAGTAATGAAATAGAGCGTTTATCACCGGCGCCTTCCAAGGATACGATGAGCTCCAATTCCTTAATATCATCCTTCAATCGATCTGCCCACTCTATAAGCACCGGCCGGCCGGAATGGAGAATTTCCCAAAATCCGAAATCATCATTGAATACCGGATACCTGTATAGGTCAATATGAAAATATTCTTCCTTCTTCAAAGTGTATGTATTCACTATAACAAAGGAAGGAGAGTTTATCTGATCTTCCGGAATACCGAAGAATGAGAAGTACCCCTTGGAAAAAACGGTTTTCCCCGCACCAAGATCCCCTATCAGGCCGATACGCTTAGCAGACATAGCGGCAATTTTGCGCCCGATAGCCATGGTCTCTTCAGGAGAAGAGGAAACATATTTGACGGGATCATTTGAAATGGTCATAACCCTCCACATCTACTTTCTCACCGCTCTCCAGGTTTATACCGGAGGCCGCTGTAATATCACCTATTCGATACCCGGGCCCGTCATAGCCATCCTGCGTCGTGAAAAGGATCTGATAATCGTCGCCGCCGAAAAAAGTAAAGTCCCGGGGGTTCTTCTCGGTCTCATTACAAAGCTCGAGCAATTCGCTGTCCTGGATTATCTTATCAGACATCAGTAAAGCACCTTTGCGGGAGGCATGCAGCAGCCGTTGAAGGTCTTTTATCAGGCCGTCGGATATATCTATTGCGCTATGAATGTCGCTGCGGCCGGAAAATCCCCTGATAAAATCCTCGGGCGGCAAAGAAAATTGCCAGTATCTTTCTTTAAGCCCTTCGTACCCTTTGATACGCTTCTCTATGGCATACAGACCCGCGGCCGCAAGGCCTACCGGGCCGGATAAATATATACCGTCTCCCTGCAATGCACCGGAACGCTTGTAATATCGGCCATCAGGAGCGGTCCCGATAAGCGTCATCGTCAAATATCTGTGACTATTTCCCGATAAAGCGGACGAATCTCCTCCTATCAGTCCGATGGAGTACTTCTTCGCGAATACTTCCAGCTGTATAACAAGATCCTGAAAATCCGCCTTTGGTATCACCGCGTTCACCAAAGCGAATTTCGGCACCCCGCCCATAGCGTAAATATCCGAGATATTTCTGATAAATAGTTTTGAAACTATGGAATCGTATTTCTCCGACGGCAGGAAATGAGACCCCTCTACAATACTATCCGTCGTTATCAGATAGGGATCACCGTGTCCCGCGAATACTGCGCAATCATCTCCTATCCCCTGAAGAACAAGAGGGTCTTCCGTATTAAACTTGTCCATCAAAGAGCTTACAAGCTCTTCTTCATTCTTCATCCAATGACTCCAAAGCCAGATTGAAATTATCCGCAAGAAGGGTAGCGGTAATGCCCAGATGGGAATGCCTCTGCTCTAATTTTATCGCCGTAACTCCTGTCAGAAAGAGAGAAATGTTCAGGGCATCATAGAAGGAATAGCCCTGAGCGATGAAGGACGCGATCACCCCGGACAAAAGGTCCCCGGTGCCGGCTTTACTCAGATATGCCGAAGTGTATTGAGAAACATATGTCTGGCCGTCATTGTCGATAAAGAACGGATAGCTGTTCTTTAATAATATCGGTTTTTTTACCTTGGAGAATACCTCTTTCAAGCTCTTGAACATATCGCCGTCATTGTGACCGCCTATGCCTTTGAATTCTCCGGGATGGGGAGTAAGAACGATCTCGTAGGAAGTGTTTTTTGCCTTTGCTCCCGCCTTTACCGCTTCAGCATCACAAATCACGGTTCCGCTGTATTTTATCTCTTTCAATGCCTCTATAAAAGCCTTCGCGGCTGCGGCAGAGCCGATGCCCGGGCCTAGTACGATCACATCGCTCTTTAATACCGATTCCTTCCATTTACCCAATTCACCGGTGAGATGTCCGCGCTTTTGCTCCAATTTGCCGTAAATGATCTCTGGAGACGATATTCTTTCGCCGTCAGGAGTGAGGCAGTACACCATTCCCGCTCCGCTTTTCAAAGCGCCGTATGCTGAAATACCGGGGGCAGCGGGATATTTTTCGGAGCCGCCTATCACGGTTATTACTCCATTTGAATACTTATGTGAATCGGCTTTTCTTGCCATCAGAACCGGGCGCTGGAATAGCTCGACCGTAGAGTGGAGCACCTCCGGAGGCATGGATATCGGGTCTCCGTACACTTTATCGAAGAATCTCGCGCCGGTATGCTGAAAGAAGCCTCTTTTCAATCCGCCGAATGTCAACACAGCGTCGGCCTCCACATAAGCTCCAGGTGTCAAGCCTGTATCAGAATCCAGGCCGGACGGCATATCGAGAGAGAATATGGGAGAAGCGGTCGCCAATAGATTTATCATTTCTATCAATTCGGCATATCTTCCCTCAGGTGCCGAATTCAGGCCGATGCCGAAGATCGCGTCGATCAGGATATCATAATGTTCAAGAGCATCCAGCGAGATCTCGTCTGCGGGAAGCATGGAGATATCCAGATTCACACAGACATCCATATTCGCCCGGGCCTCATCTGAAGACGGGATATCCGTATAAACTACAAGGACATCCTTTAAAGCCGATTTCATATGGCGGGCCAGAGCCCATCCGTCACCACCGTTATTGCCCTTTCCACAGAAGATGACAGCGGAGTCATATTCATTGATCTGCCCTATCGCATCTGCTGAAAATCTGGCGGCATTCTCCATCAGGATCGCGCCGTGAATGCCAAATTCATTTATAGCTTTAGAATCACATCTTCTCATTTCTTCGGAACTAAATATATATTGCATATATCAATCTCCTTCGGCGAATTCAAATTCGGTTTCCCCGATAATAATGATATCCCCTTGTTTCACACCATATTGTTTAATGAGTTTGATCAGGCCCTGCTTCTTTAAGAACCGATGGAAAAAATACACGGCATCAAATTGATTAAAATCGATCTGAGCGACGGATGATTCAATGGTACCTGTGATCCTGAAATATCCGGGTTCGACCTCTTTAACATCTGAAATAACAGGTTCCTCTTCAAAGACCTTCAGCGTAATGCCTTTGGCTTCCTCCACTTTTGGCGGGTTATCCTCTATCAATTGTCCAAGGGCGAAAGAGATTCCCTTCAGATCCAGCTTTCCGCGCGCTGAGATGAAGTGGATCTTCTCTCCGGGAAATTGTTCCTTGATCTCATCGCGGATCTCATCGTCGATAAGATCGCTTTTATTGACCGCGATAAGGTATGGCCTTTCGGTAAGCTCCTTCTTGAATTGGTTGAGTTCGAATTTGAGCTTTTCAAATTGTTCGCTCGGCTCCCCTGCTTCCAAGTTATCAGGGTCGATCATATACAGGATTATCCGGCATCTTTCCACATGCTTCAGGAATTTATGCCCCAGCCCTTTTCCCTCATGCGCGCCCTCGATCAGTCCGGGAATATCCGCCAAAATGTAATCCACTCCGTTTTTAAGATAAACTATCCCCTGATGAGGGATCAGAGTGGTGAACGGATAATCGGCGATCTTGGGTTTAGCATTTGAAACTGCTGAAATAAAGGTGGATTTCCCCGCATTTGGAAATCCGACGATCGCGATATCCGCCAATAGTTTCAGCTCTAAAGTATATTTCTTTTCATTCCCCTTCTCGCCTTTCAAGGCGAAACGGGGCTTCTGCATGCGGGAAGATTTAAAGGATGCGTTCCCCAGCCCTCCCCGGCCGCCGCGCTGAAGTTTGATGGATTCACCGTTATATTTAAAATCATAGACGAGATTCCCCTCTTCGTCGCAGACAGTAGTGCCCACCGGGACGGTGATCTCTAGATCATCGCCTCCAGCGCCGGTTTTATTGTTATTTCCACCGTTACCGCCATGGCCCGCGCCAAGATGATGTGTAAATCTCAATTTATACAGCGAGCGTAAGGAAGAATCACTTTTCATGATAACATCTCCCCCATTGCCGCCTTTACCGCCAGCCGGGCCGCCTTTAGCATTCAAGGCATCCCTTAAAAATGCAACGGTTCCATTACCTCCATTACCGGAAGTCACGTATAATTCTACAAAATCCAGAAAATCGCTCATATCAATTCCTCAATCACTTTTTGCCTCAAAGATTCATTCTTTTTATTCCGGAATCTCGGCCTATATGCATCTCCCGTTATCACGCTATTAACTACAGCAAGGAACTCTTCCGCGAATACACATACAGCACCATGATTTGCGGATTTTGCAAAGACCTTGGAATCGGAGGAAACGATGCATACATCCTCATCCTCCCGGGCCTGGGCTATCAAATAGGCATCCGCTGAGGCACCGTCCTCGGTAAAGACCTCGGATAGATTTTTAGAAAGCTCTTTTGTTCTTTCCACCTCTTCTTTTCCGTCCCAAACTATTACAAAGAAATGCCTCGCCCGCAATGCGGCGAATTTCGCGAACATCTCAAGGAGTTCCACTCTCATTTCCTTGATATTTTCATCGGAGATCTTATGCGTAAGGTTATACCCGTCTATATAGAAGCGCATCAGAGAATATAATTTGTCAAATCCTCATCATTCGTGAATTTTTCAAGTCTATCGCGCACAAAAGCAGCGGTGATCTTTTTCTTTTCACCCTTCTTATATGGAGATTCAAAGGAAATTTCTTCCAAAAGGAATTCCATGATCGTAAAAAGCCGGCGTGCGCCGATATTCTCCGAGGTCTGATTAAGCCGAAATGCGGAGTCCGCCAATTCCTTTATCGCATCGTCCGTAAATTCGAGCTTCAGATTCTCAACTCCCATCAATGCCTTATACTGTTTGATAAGCGCGTTTTTCGGCTCTATAAGTATCCTTGCAAAGTCCTTCTTGGTCAAGGCGTGTAATTCAACCCTGAGGGGGAAACGGCCCTGTAATTCGGGGATAAGGTCGGACGGCTTTGAAACATTAAAAGCGCCCGCGCCTATGAAGAGGATATGCGCGGTGTCGATCACTCCGTACCTCGTATTCACACGGGTGCCCTCTACCAAAGGAAGCAGGTCACGCTGCACACCCTCTCTGGAAACATCCGGACCGCTTGCCTTGGAATAACTTCCGGCGATCTTATCGATCTCATCGACAAAGACCATTCCATCGTTCTGTACCCTTTCCTTCGCCTCGCTTATCACATCCTCGGTGCTGATCATCTTTGCCTGCTCTTCCTCACAGAAGATATCAAAGGCCTCCTTCACCTTGATGCGTCTTTTCTTCTTTTTCCCCTTGGGAAGAAGCCCTTTAAATATATCGGAGAAAGACATATCTATCTCTTCCGCGCCCTGATTTGAGAAATATTCGAGCTTCGGCATGGGGCGGAGCTCCTGAACCTCGATCTCGATCTCTTTCTCATCGAATTCACCCTTCTCGAATTTGGCTTCAATAAAGGCCCTGGTGCGGCCCTGATCATCCTTTTCTTCAGTGTCTTCGTTATCTTGTTTCTTGGGCTGGCCGGCAAGAAGGTCAAGGATACGCTTTCTGGCACGGGTTGCAGCCCGTTTTTCAACCTTAAGCGCTTTTTCACTCTTTACCAGATTTATAGCTATCTCAACAAGGTCTCTGATCATCGACTCGACATCTCTGCCCATATAGCCGACCTCAGTGAACTTAGTGGCCTCTATCTTAAGAAAAGGCGCGGTTGAAATGCTGGAAAGTCTTCTGGCGATCTCGGTTTTCCCGACACCGGTAGGGCCCATTAGGATAATATTCTTAGGGAAGATATCATTCTGCATATCCTTATCCAATTGTTTTCGCCGCCAGCGGCTTCTCAAGGCAAGCGATACGACCTTCTTCGCCTCATTCTGTCCCACGATATATTTATCCAATTCTTCTACTATCTTTTTTGGATGAAGATCATCTATCATTATTTACTCCTTAATCAAATATGCTGACCTGATTTCGCCCCTTTTCCTTGGAGGCATACAGGGCCTTATCGGCTTTCTCGATCAATGTCGACCGGTCAAGGCCCATCGACGGGTAATGTGAAAGTCCTCCGCTTATTGTAATGCGTATGACCTCGCTCCCTATATCCAATCTGATACTTTCAATGTTCTTGCGTATCCTTTCCGCCACAGACATCCCGGTCTCAATATCGGAATCCCTTATCAATACGATGAACTCCTCTCCGCCGTAACGGGCCACCACATCATTATCTTTAATGGACTTTTCCATTGAGCGGGCGACCTTTTTCAAAACGAGATCACCTGTTTTATGGCCGTATGTGTCATTGAACTGTTTGAAATGGTCTATGTCCAGCATCACCACACATAGGTCCCTACGGGGGCTCTTGGAATGGTCTAATGTTTCCTGAAAGAGTTCCTGGAACTTCTTGTGATTGTAGATCTCGGTCAAACCGTCATAGTTAGCGAGATTGCTGAATCTCTCTAAAAGCGCCATATTCTCGATAATATGCTGCAGATTATCGGACAGGATGGATATCATCTTCTTTTCATTGGAAGTCAGATGCTTACTTTTCAGCTCCAGTAATATCACATATGGATTTGATACGGATGTCTGAATCGGTATGGCTATGAAGATGCCCGAATTGAACATACTCTCCACCGATCCGGAAATATTCAACTTGATCCTTCTTTCGTCGCCGATGTTTACAATGCGCAATTCCGGCTTTTTCATCAGAGGGAGCAGATAGCTGCCTTGGGGAACAGCGAACCACTTGTCCGTAATGCATTCCTTAGAAGTAGAGCTGATCACACGATAGCTGTCCTCAGCCACCTCGAGAAAGGAGTATATGTTCACTGAGAACATCTTCTTGAATGAATTAAGGAAATTGTCGGAGATATCGTTCAGGCTGCGGCTCTGATTCATCTTGCTCAGAGCATTATAAAAGAAGTGGAACTCATTCTTTTCTTTTAAGAGCTTGCGGTAAATGCGGCGGCTTTGGAAGTATTCCGCCATATCATCCAGATATCTCTCGTAAAAAGGAAGATACTGCTGGAATCTTTTGCTGTGAGATGTCGCGAAACCCATGATCCCTTCAACACGATCACCGTTCAGAAAGGGCTTTATTATCATTCCATTGATGATAACATCCTTCAGAAAGAGACCGTATTTGCGTATATTTTCCTCCGGGTGGTCAACCATGGAGATCTTAGCGGAAAGTATCAATTCCTTCAGAAAAGGCACGCTTTCCCAGGGGATATCGCTCTTCATAAGAGATTTGTGATTGGAATACCCGATGACCAAACGGTTTTTCTTCAGAAGGTAATGGAAGAAGAGTATCTCCTCGTCCATAGTTGAAACCAGATCCATCTTGGATTTGACGTTCATTTCGATCTTCTTCAGAAAGGTCTCTTCATAATCCCCTGAAACCTCACTCCCGTCATCTCCCGGCTTGCCGTAGGTTTTTTCACTATGGTCATAAGAAAATATCCGGATAAAGCCGATGGTCGCCACGGTACCGACGATAATAACCCCGTAAGCGGGGAACGATATTACCGATCCGAGGAAAAGCGCGGAGTATCCCAGTTGGAAGATCAAGAGCGCGAGTGAATATAATCCTGCCCGGAAGACCGCTATAAGCAATGTAAAGGTCAGTAGAAAGTAGAATTCCGGGAGTGTAACCCGCCATAATGAAGTAAAGATAACAAAGAGAATGCCAAGGTAAAGAAATAGAAAGATGTCATTTTTCTTCTTGCCCCTTTTTTCAAAGAAAAAGAGGTAGATAAATGCCAAGATAAGGAATATTATTATCTTTACGAGGAACATGCGTAATTTTATCACAATAGAAGGGAAAAGGCAAGCACGCCAATGCAGGGAAATGGAGGTTAGAGGTTAGAGGATGGAGGTTGGTTGGGAAATGAATAATTAAAAATTGAACTATACAAATAGTAACAGTGGTTCACTTCTTTCACTTCCAAAATTGGAACCTGATTTAGTTTTTTACTCGAGGTGCCTCAAATTCGTTTGTACCGTTGATCTTTTTTATTTCCTCAACTGTTTCAGGATCGATCTTTGGAATGGCATAGCAAAACGCAGGGTATCCAGCTTATAATGAGTGTGTTTTCCTCTTTTTCAGATCCAGTACCATAATAATTTCTCCCTCTTCAAAAAACATTTTCACCCGATCTCTATAAAAAAGCAGATCAGGAGAAGAATCCGAAACATCTTCAAACTTAATAAAATTCAGATCAACCGGGACGGTCGTCCCGCTACCATGCAAGCAGCTACGGGATAAATTGAGTTTTGTTGCATTTTCAGTGTTCAATTTTTAGAGCATCCCATCTGCATTCAAATTATTAGAGCATATCCCAACTGAAAGGCAAATTATGCACTTTCAGTGCGGCGACCAGAGAACAGAAAACCCGCGAAGCAAAGCTTCTCAGATACCAGCGACCAGTTACAGGAAAGCCTTACAATTTTATTAAAGAATTACCCTTTAAAACTCTTCGAACCCTTATGAATTCTTTAAATATTTACACTTCGTGGATTGGGGAGAAGTAAGAAAGTGAGGCGGGAAATTGGAAGGATTCTAGCAGGTATTCAATTGATGATCGCAATCTTCTTTATCTTCTTATCACCTTGGTCATTTGTAATAACACAGAAATAGATCCCTGAGGTGACAGGAGCTCCCAAGTCGTTCTTCAGATCCCACTCGTAAGCTATCATTTCGGGAATAGTACTTATCACCATGTCCCCAGATACTGTGTAGATCCGGATTATCACATTCTCGGTCAAGTTGTCAATGCTGATGATATCTCTTTTCGAATCCCTTTTCCATGGATTTGGATATATCGTCACATTTTCAAGATCCTCTGCAAAATTCTTCGATCCAGTGAAATCCTGCATCACGTCCCCGGCAAGATCTGTTAATCCTGCATTCTGCGGATTGAAGATATACAGATTGCCCTTGCTGGGAGTCACTGTGTATGTAGCACCTGCAGTGATGTTATTGAACACATAATACCCAAAGTTATCTGTAACCGTCACTGCTGGAGTATCTCCCGAAAGAGCTACTGTCACCCCTGAGATCAGAACAGCAAAACTGTCCGTGATCGTGCCGCTGATAGTCCAATAGTTCCACGAGCAGGTGAAGTCGCTATCGGCTATGTCAGCACCCAGATTCGAGTATGTTCTGTCTGCAGGTAAAAATGTGTAATGGGTTTTAGACGGTGTAACGGAATATGTCGCCCCGGCAGCCAGGTCGCTGAATATGAAATATCCGGTGGAGGATGTCGTTAATGATGCCGCTGCCGCACCTGAAAGATCGACGGTAGTATCTTGTATTGGAGCACCCCCATCCGTTATGGTGCCGCATATGGACCACAGGTTCCATGTCCCCGTGAAGTCTGCACTTGTGTTGTCAGCTCCAAGGTCAGGGCACTCAATTCCACTAGGCGTGAATGTGTAATGTGTCCTCGAAGCTGTTACTGTATATGTAGCACCGGCATAAAGGCCACTGAATGTATAGTAGCCGGAACCATCTGTAGCGGTACTTGCAGTCGAGTCACCTGAAAGGGAAACGGCGATACCAGAAATCGGAGCAGCGTAACTGTCGATGACGGTACCACTAATAGCCCACTGGTTCAGTACCCCTGTGAAATCAGCATCGATGATATCGGTATTCAGATCGGAGCAAATCCATTCAAGCGGGGTAAATCCGGTACAATGCGCATATGACGGTGTGATAGTATAAGTAGATCCTTTGTCCAGACTGTGAAACACATATCTTCCTGAGGCATCAGTGATCGTTGAATCCATAGGGATTCCGTCCTTCTCGATGGAAACTGTTACACCTTGAATGAGGTATCCAGCACTATTGGCGATGGTGCCTCGTATCAGTGCTTTTGTGTACTCCAGTATCCAGAGTCCTGAACCTCGATTCGCAACATGAATGTGATTCCCGACAACATGAACATCGGTTACACCCCCGGGCAGGTCAAAGAACCCGACTTCTGTCGGTTTCGATGGATCCGAGATATCAAGAACCCTCATTCTATTGTCACCGACAACGGCATAGCAGCCCGAAACACAGATCGATTCAGCAAATAACGAATCACTAAAAGAGCCGACTCCAACCGGGTTCGCGGGATCCGACACATCAACGACCCATAATCCATCTCCCCCATCAGCAACATAGGCATAGCCTTCTAAGACATGAACATCATATGGACCATAAGGAGCAGTACTGAAAAGGCCGACTTGCGTTGGATTATAAGGATCGGAGACATCAAATATTCTCAAACCCACTTCATCATCAGCAAGGTATGTATAATCCCCGACAGTATAGACCGCAACAGCCCAGTACCCATCGTGGGAACCCACTGTAAAAGCAGTAGGAGAACCTGAAACATCGAGTATCCTCAATCCCCAGGTTCTGTCCGCAACATAAGCATAATCGCCGACTACGTGAACATCGAGCGCAAATCCAGGAGTGGTACAGAAGCCTGGTTCGTAGGGATTCGCGGGATCGGTGACATCGATGATCCTTACGTCATCTTCCCCGTTCGTTACGTAGGCATAACTGTTAGAAACCCAAGCTCCGCGAGCAGACCCTGGAGTGGTCCATGTGCCGACTGAAACAGGATTTGTGGGATCAGAGATGTCAAGGATCTCCAAACCGCTTCTTGTCATGTAAGCGTAACTCCCGGATACATGTATATATTCAGCATGTGCAGGAGCTCTGTAAAATCCGCTTTCTACCGGAGCTGAGGGATCTGATACATCAATGATCCTTAGTCCCCCTCCAGCATCAGCCACATAAGCATATCCACTTAAGAGATAGACACCTCTAGACCATCCGGATGTATCACACGATCCTGTCTCTGATGGATATTCCGGATCAGAGATATCAATAATAGTTAAACCACGATCACCATCAGCAACATACACATAGGTGTCTGAATGACAAATACTCGTAGCACTCCCCGGGGTAGGATACCGCCCTGTTTCAGTAGGATTTGCGGGATCAGTGATATCGATGATCCTCATACAGACCCCATCGGCAATATAAGCGTGATCACCGGTGACACAAACATCCTCAGCTACACCTGGTGTTTCGAAGTACCCGACCTCCATAGGAGATGTTGGATCGGAAACATCAATGATACTTAAACCATTCCACCGATCTGCAATATAGGCATATCCACTCGAGACACTGATTTCGTAAGCATAATCAGGAGCATCGCAGTAACCTACTTCAGTGGGATTTGCCGGATCGGAAACATCAATGATCCTCAAACCCCCGGCATTAGCTGCAAGATAGGCATGATCGCCTACGACATCAATCCCAGTAGAATAACCGAATATGTCACACCATCCTACTTCTGAAGGATTTACCGGATCCGACACATCAACGATACTGAAGCCCTTCCAGCTTCCAGCGATGTAGGCATAGTCACCTATTACTCTTAAATCTCTGGCTTCTATATCAAGATATGCAATCTGTACTGGATTCCCCTTGTCTGATACATCAAATACGGTAAACATATAGCCAGAGCCAACATAAGCATAGTCCCCCACGACTTCTACTCTCTGTGGAGCTCCGCCGGCAAGCTTACCGACCAGATCAACATTCAAAGAATCGCAATATGTGTTCAGCGAAGCAATCGCAAATACAGCCACCAGTATAATCATCAGATGAATGTTCTTCGGGTTCATATGAATCCCCCTTCCCTTCACTTTATTATAACATTTCAAAAATCAAACGCAAATCACGATTCTTCTGTTTCTAGTTCTAGTATATTTCCCCTTCCATTCTGCGCTAACCTCAGACCTCTAGCCTCTAACCTCTTTTTTTTACTCTATTGCTTCCCCGGCCTGATAGTTCTGCCGGAGAATTTCCTTTCCATCTTCATCATATAATATTGACTCGCCTTCACGCAGGCCGTTTTTGTAAATGCTTTTGGATTCGAGTTTTCCGTTTTTATAATATGTAAACGCTTCACCCTCGAATTTACCGTTTAAGTAATTGGTCTTGGCACCGATCGTACCGTCTTCGTAATAGTCTATAGCCACACCCTCGAGTTTGTCAAATTCGTACATCTCCTTAGAACTTATCTCCCCGCTTTCATAATACGATAAATACTCGCCTTCAAGCATGTGATCCTTCCAACTGCTCTTGTAGTTCAGATTCCCGTTTTTATAATACGATGCGTACTCACCATGGAGATTGTCTTTTTTGTAATTTTTCTTTGACCATACTTTGCCGTCTTCATAATATTCGATCCACCCGCCGTCAAGCTTGCCGTGCCTGTAATTACTCTCTGACTCTTTCTTTCCATCCTTGAAATGGGTGATAAATTTGATTTTCCCGCTTCTGTCTTCTTTGATCACAGTTCCGTTGTCATCACAAAGGATCCATTTCCCGATCGGCAGATCGGCTTTGAAACTCTTTTTCTTCTTCAATTTTCCGTTTTCGTAATACCATACATACTCACCGTCAAGCTTATCGCTCTTGTAATAACACTTGGAACTGATGCCCCTATTCTCATAATAGACAACAGACTCACCGTCCCGCAGCCCATTCTTGTAATCGCATTTCGAGCTCACATCCCCATTCTCATAATACCATGTATACTTGCCGTCAAGCAGATCGTTCTTGTAATTGTATTTGGAGCTTACATTCCCGTTTTCATAGTAATCAACGCATTCGCCTTCAAGCTTCTCATCCTTATAAATACCTGTGGAGCTTATATTTCCATTTTCAAAATATTGTATGGATTCACCATAACGCCTGCCGGCTCTGTAATTCGCCTTGGTTAATATCTTTCCATCATAATATGTAGCATACTCGCCATCAAGCAGCCCATTGCGGTAATTGCCTTTGGAGGTTACAGTCCCGTTCGTATCATACTCAAAGCCCTCACCCTCAAACTTATCGTTCTTGTAATAACACTTGAGCTTAATCACCCCATTTTCATAATACAGTATGCACTCGCCCTCAAGCTTGCCGTTTCGATAATTGCTCATGGAGCTTACATTCCCATTCTCATAATAATAATTGCACAGGCCTTCGAGTTTGTCGTTCTTCCAAGTGCTCCTGGAGCTTGCATTCCCATTTGCGTAATATGCGATCAATTCTCCATTAATAATACCGTCAACATAATTTTCCTCGCCTAGGAGCAGGCCTGACTCATCCTGAAAAGTAAGAACGCCAGTGTACGGATTGATCTCATCAGTGCAGTAAACCAAGCCTTCGCGAACTACGGTAGATGAATTAGGGATCCTTCTTCTCTGTGACGGGGTAATATTCAGCATGTTCATTACAAGCCTTTCCACAGCTCCCAATAGATCTTCTTCCTTATTGGCTTTTTGCGATTTCGCCATTTCGATCTGACCCGTCTCAACATCCAATATCTTGATGCTCAGCAAATATATACTGCCGACGGTCCCCAATGTCCCGGTAAATACCTTTGACACACCTAACACTTTTCCCATTTCAACAACACATTGATCACTCATACATCCGGATACCTGGAAATCCTGCTCCTTCAATATCTCTTCCATATTCTCCCGGGTAACAAGGATGTATTTATCCTTACCGAAAAGATGGGTCCTGAAATACTCTGTTATTGTAGCAGCAAGGTTTTCGGAAACGGTATTGCTCGGTTGAAATTCAGCGACAGCCGCGGTTACCCGTACTATTTTTTCAGAAAATATATTTCCCGAGACCAAGATCAAGCACATTAGAATGAATAAACATAGGACTTTTTTCATGTTACCCCCTTTTCTTAATATCTCTCCTCTATTATACCACTCTCTCAAATAGAGTCAAACAAGAATGGGGACGGTGGTTGAATGTGTTGAATTAACGGCTACATTTTACCCGATGAATGGGATTTTAGAAATACCGGAGGGTGTATAAATAATCAGTGAAGCTTTTCGAATCCGGCGCTAGAGAGGATCCTCTCTCTTTTATTCAACACATTCAACCACCGGCCCCATCATTCCTTCGCCTCTTCGGTGCAGGCATCAATTCTTTCCAGACAGATGTTTTTGATCTTTTCGGGAAAGGGTAAGCCGATCAGTTTGATATGGTCCTTTTTGTATTTAGGTCCCTCTATATCACGATACATGGAGGTTTTCATCCATAGGGTCAGCGAGCCCTTTACTCCCCTGTTCTTAAATACATGATTGGCGTTAAAATGTTCCCATGTCCATGAGGTAATACGCCTTCTGTAGATGAAGATCACTTCATCTTTGGTCCCGACAACCCAGGGTACCCTGTCCATAAACCACCTTATCGAAATAACGGCCAAGATGAGGCCAATGAATATCACAAGACCGAAAACAACAAAATAAAATGTGAGCGGGCTCCAGTCATTCGGGTATACCACAATGAGATCCGGCGTTGTCTCCAAGACCACTTCCTGTCCCCTTGTCAACGGTGCCACAAGTCTCCAAAGGACATTTAAACTGATTCCGACCCCGGTGAGGCAGACCAGAAGCGCAAGCAAGGGTTCCAAAAACCCTATTCGTGAGGTCCTGACAACAAATAAAGGATCCAGATCGGCAATATGTTTCATAACATGATCAGGTGCGCTGTGTCTGTCTATTAACATCTTGACTCCCTCTGTATGGTATCATACCATAATATCCTCTCTATTCAAATTTAGCCAATCAACTTGCAATTTTTCGTAAAATCCATTATCATAATTTTTCACAGAATAGGAGAAATTATGAGACAAGCACAGATCGGAGTCATTGGCGGCAGCGGTGTTCAGAGCATCGATGGATTGGAGAATGTTGAGAAGATAAAAGTCGATACACCCTTTGGGGCGCCCTCTGCGGAGCTCACTTTCGGCGATCTTAACGGAAAGACGATCGTCTTCATCCCCCGTCACGGTGCCGGACATGTGATACATCCCAATGAGATCAATGTAAGAGCGAATATCTGGGCACTTAAATCAGCCGGAGTCAGAAAACTCGTCGCTGTATCCGCAGTCGGTTCAATGAAAGAAGAGATCGCTCCTAGAGATATAGTTATTCCTGATCAGATCTTCGACAGAAGCAAGAACAGGGTCAATACGATGTTCGGTGACGGAATCGTCGTCCATATCCCCTTTGCCACACCTTTTTGCGAAGGAATGAGAACTCTGGCGAACAATGCCTGTGACGACCTTAATATCAAACATCATAAGAAAGGAACATATATATGTATTGACGGACCCCAGTTCTCAACAAAAGCGGAATCACGCATATACAGATCATGGGGAGTCGATATCATTGGAATGACCGCGATTCCTGAAGCTAAGCTCGCCAGAGAAGCTGGAATGTGTTATGTTACCCTGGCTCTCTCCACCGATTACGATGTGTGGAAAGAGGGTGAAGAGGTTTCAGTGAAAACTGTTCTGGCAAATGCAGCGGCGAATGTCGTGAACGCAAAGAAGATCCTGACACATATCATTGACAATCTTGATCCTGCACAGGATTGCGCCTGTCATCACACCCTTGAGGGTTCGGTACAGACCGCGGCGTCAAAGATAGACTGGAACGATCCGAAGATCAAAGCAAAATATCAGATCTTTTTCCCGGATAAATACTAGGTACCTTTGTGTTTGTTACCTTATTGTAGAAATGGCGTAACCGTAGATAAAGGCAAGGTCCTTATAATACTCATACCGGCCTGAATCGCCAAAATGACCTGACATATTCATCTTCAGCAATACAAGCGAGTCACCTGTCTTAACTTGCCTGAGTTTCGCGGTATACTTCAATCCTTCCCAATAGTTCACCCTCATATCATTCATGCCGGCAGTGATCAGAATATCAGGGTATTTCCCTTGTTTGAGATTAGTATATGGGCAGTAGGAGGCTATATAATTAAACTCTTCACGGATATTCGGATTACCCCATTCCTCGTATTCAGAAACAACCGCAGAAAGCGTCGGATCCATCATCGTATTGAGAACATCAACAAAGGGGACCTCAAGAATCGCCATGCGGGCGATTTCCGGCCTGATATTCAAAACAGCTCCGATTAACATTCCCCCTGCGGACACGCCATTGATAACGGCCTTGTCTGCTGAGGAATATTTGTTTTCGTAAAGAGATTCGGCGCAGGATATGAAATCTGTGAAGGTGTTCTTTTTATTGAGCATGCTCCCCTGTTCATGCCATTTCTTTCCAAGCTCTCCGCCGCCTCTCACATGGGCAATGGCGTAGACCCAGCCCCGGTCCAAAAGTGTTAACCTTGCAGAAGAGAAGTAATCCGTATTACTGTCCCCGTAAGCGCCATAGCCGTATAACCAAAGCGGATTGGAACCGTCACCCTTAAAAAGCGAGCGCTTATATACAAGAGATATCGGCACCTTTGTTCCATCTTCCGCTTGAGCGTAGATACGCTCTTGATGATACTTCTTTCGTGAATATCCGCCTATTATCTTCTGAACCTTTTTCACCAGATCATGTTTCGTGTTCATATCGTGATCGATCACCGAGTAAGGATCTATCATAGAAACGAAAGAATAACGAAATATTTTCGAAGTAAATTCAGGATTGTTGTGCAGATAGACAGCATATGGCGGGTCGCCCAGGGGAATCTCATGCCATTTTCCTGAAGAGAAATTCAGTACTTTCAATGTCTCATCAGATTCTTTAGTTTCGGAAAGGACAAAGTGGTCTTTGAAAATTACAAAATCCTTATGTATCCCATCCTCACCATCTATAAAGCTTCTCCAATTGCTGGAAGAGGTTTCTTCCTGCTGACACTTCATTACCTTGAAATCCTTTGCTCCGTCACAATTTGTCCAGATATAGAACTCCCCGTTACGGCTCTCGGGATAATAGATATGCCCCGGGATACGAGCTGTGAACACCTTGAATTCCCCTCCCGTCGAGGGAGCATAAAACACTTCAGAGGCCGTATGGCTGAATGAGGATATGAAAAGGTATTTCTTATCTCTGGACTTCGATATCCCCGCGTTGAATCCTTCATCCTCTTCTACAAATAAGAGTTTATTTTTTTCTTCTCCCAATACATGTACAAATACTTTATCGGATCGATTAGATTCCATATCCATAAGTGAGAAGTAAATGCTTTTATTGTCCTCACCCCACTCCATATCCCCGACCGGATAGGCATTATCATTAAGCAAATGTCCGGTAGAAAGGTCCTTGATAAATAAACGGTAAAATTCATTTCCTTCAGTATCAGCAAGATACGCCAGCATTTTATGATCGGGGCTGATCGAAATATCAGCAACCTCCAAATATCCCTGATCCGCGGCAAGAAGATTGACATCGAGGATCACCTCTTCGATTGATTCCAGAGATCCCTTCTTCCTGCAATAGACAGGATACTCGTTGCCTTTCAAATCCTTGCTGTAATAGTAATAATCATCGATCTTCTCAGGAACATGCAGATCATCCTCAGTCAGCCGGGCTCTCATTTCCTCATAGAGTTGCTCTATCTTTTCTTTACATGGTTCAACAACAGCTTCCGTGTACCTGTTCTCTTCCTTTATGTACGATAGTACCTCTTCGTTACACCTGCTTTTATCTTTCATCCAGAAATACTCATCCGAATATGTCTTTGAAAAAGCTTTGATAGAATGCGATTTTCGTTGAGCTTTAGGAATTGTCTCTGTTCTATTCAAAATCGGTTCCGTATCGCTTCCGGCACAGGATAAAAAAAGTACGATCACAAGAATACCCGCATTTTTCATGGAATAATGTCTCATATTTCACTCAGGGCTACAGTGCTCTGCTTATTTATCAGCGAAGATCGGACACTCCGGTCTGAAGTCGCAATTGTCGCAATACTTATTTTCTGACGGTTTGTATTCGGTCTCATTCTCTATCTTCGAATACCATTCAAGTATTTCATTTTCGAATTTCTCGATATCCTCAGAGGTTCTTGTGGTGGATATATTCTTTTGAAATCTGTTGAAATGCAGGCTCATTTTCTCAACATCGTATCCCAGCTTGGAACATGCCCAGAAATATGCGGTCAGCTGCATATCCTCATCAACATCTTCTTGTGTTCGCATTGATGTTTCTGTCTTGTAATCGATTATCTCATATTTACCGTTTTCCAATTTGTCGATACGGTCGATAAAACCATTCACTACCAATTTGCCTTTGATGGGGAATTGAAAATACAACTCTATTTTATCTGCCTTTATAAAAGGATTTAACGCTATTTTCTCCAGATATTCCTTGAACCACGCCCATGTCTCCTCTTTAACCCTATCTTCATCTTCCTTTGTTGAGAATCCCGCTGAAAGCCACATCTTATTATAGAGCTGTCTGATCTCCTCCATCGGCGGCGGAGTATCCATTGTCTCTAATTCTTCCATTACGCTATGGATCGTGCTTCCCACAGAAAAGAAATCACGGGGCTTCTGAGCGATCTTTTTCACATATATCTTTTCAAAAAGGAAGGGGCAGCGCTTGTATACATCTAGCTTCGAATATGAGAGCCGAAACAGCTGGCGACGGTCTTCCTTCTTCATCGTCATTGGATAATCCTTCCATGCAGGGCATTCCCCTTGAAAATCACACCAGTCACAAAAAGGATTGCGCCGGGATTTTTTGTCTGAAACTGACAGATCGTGCAGAAATTTCTGTGCCGCGCTTAACCCGGCATCAACATGCTCACGGGTGATCTCAGCCGAAAATATCTCACCTGAGAAGGGATAAATGAACGCAATACCTTTTATATCTTTCAGCTCTCTGGAAAGTATCCAGCAATTGATGATGTACTCGGTATCCCACGGAAGGTTTTCGGCACTCTTTACGGAACCGCTCATATTGACATAAAACGCGGTGCTGACTCCATTTAGAACCGCTGTGAACGATACAGGTGAAAAGAAGCCGTAATTAGAGTCATATCGGGAAAATGCAGGTTTGGACCTGTTTTCGAACTTCGCGATCTTATTGTTCTCGAAGAATTCATTGAATTTCTCTTCACAATACTTTATCGCCTCCTCATTAAATTTATCCGGGCGGGTGAAATCCAGGCCGTATTCGAGGGCGGGGATCCTGCCGCGAAATATCTTGGACCTCTCTTCAAATCCCTTCTTAATATTCTTCTCGAGGTTCTGATAATTTGAATTCGGCTCCCACTTGCCCTTCTCCCTGCTCTTATTCAAATACATCTCATGATACCGGTATCCGCAGGTCCTGAAGGTGTCTATTTTCTTTGAACTAATCCAATCCATCATTTAACTCCTCTATCTTCTCTTTTATCTTCGTATTCAGTACTTCTATCCTGTACTTGGCAGTTTCCTGACCATCATCCACACCAAAGGTCTCTTTAACATTGTCCCACATCTCGACTACAACAGAAAGAAATGCAAAGGTAAGATTCTTCCTGGTGTCGTTCAGGCCGGTCGCCTTAGAAGCGTTCTCGATCTTTTCGTGTATGAATTTTTCTATATTCTTGACCTTTTCAGGTGTATCAGTCTCTAATGTAAACTGCTCGCCCCCGATGTTTATTCTAATTTTTTGCATCTTCGATCTTCCTGTATTCGGAGATCTGATCCCTGATCTCCACTAATTCATCTCTGATCCCTTTCAGATCGTCTTTCATTTCAATATGACTTATTTTGAGTTTTTCGACCTTTTTAAAATACTTATAGAGATTCTTTACAAGTTCGGCGATCTCTATCTCCATTTCAGATCTATCTGAGTTTGGCATCAAAATCCCCCTCTATCCTTTTAATTATCTGAGTCATGAAGTAATCTACCTGCTTATCCTTCAGGGTTTTCTTCCCGGATTGGAATGTGAGCCGGTACATCATCGAAAATGCCTTGGTTTTCAATTTATAAACATCCTTCAGTTCAATACTTGTGAGCATTTCTCCCGCGGCGGAGCTGATCGCTGAAATCACCTCGGCATTGACCGGTTGATTAGGAAAAACGACTGCCAGATCCCTTTCTATCTCAGGGAACATGGAAAAGTGTTCATAAGTAATTATCTCATCGCTATAAAGCGCTTTAAGATCGAATTCTGCCGAAAGCACAGGGTATTTGATACGCTTTGAAGGGATATTATCGGGCTCTACCTGTCCCAGCCAACCGATATGCGCACCATCAAGAAGGATCTCGCCGGATCTGCCGGGTACGAAATACGGCATATCAACATTCTGATACTCGATCTTGTCTTTAATGTCCAAATAATTGAATATCGCGGATAATTCACCTTTCAGGTCAAAGAGGCCTGCGATCTTTTCTTCGCTGCCGGTGATCCAGTTATTTCCCCATCTTTTTCCGTACATCAATATGGATATGCGCTCTTTTTCCTCGCCTGAGAAAACATTGCCGATCTCAAAGAATCCGAGCTGCTCTGGCCGGTATTTAAGGTTTCTGATAAGTACATTTATCAATCTGGGGAATATGAGCGGCGCAAAAACATTCTGACTTATATTCAATGGATTGGTTATTTGGAGCATATCTTCCTGATACCCGTAAGACTGATACAATTTGTCTTCGGATACTGTAAGTGTAACAGTTTCATGAAATCCCCTTCCGGCAATCACATGTTTCAGGTCATCCTTGAAATCCCTGTATTTATTGAGTACAAGGGGTCCGCGAATATACGGGCGGGCGGCGGGTATGCGTTCAAAAGAATATATCCTGCCGACCTCTTCTACCAGATCGATCTCCCTTTCAATATCATGATATCTGAATGTCGGAACGGTAACCTTCATTGATGACTCGAGGAGTTTTTCTATCTTGAACCCCAGACGTAAAAGGATGTTAGTTATCTCACTGCTCTCCAGCGAAACACCGAGTATGCTCTTTATGGTCTGCTCCTTTAATACGATATCCCTGACAGCCGGAACGGGGGCTGAAACATCTATCACATTGGAGTTCGCTTCGAAGGTTGTATATTCCCTGAAATGCTTCATTATCCGCTTCAATGAAGTCTCAGGAGCATTGATATCCACTCCCCTTTCATATCGGTATGCGGCATCTGATTTTATTCCAAGACGATTCTTGGTCTTTCTGATCAATGCAGGTTTAAAAACAGCGCTCTCGATAGCAATATTCTTCGTGCTGTCGCTTACTTCACTGTTAGCGCAGCCGATCACTCCCGCTATGGCGAGTATCTTCTTCTCATCAGCAATTACGAGGTCCGTAGATTGCAAGACCCTCTCTTCCCCGTCAAGGGTAATTGTCTTCTCGCCCTTTCTCGCAAAACGCACGATGATATTGCCTTGTATCTTATCCGCGTCAAAGAAATGTGTGGGATGTCCGGTTTCAAAAAGATTATAATTCGAAAGGTCCACCAAAAGGCTTTTCGGATTTGTATCCATAGCTATCAAGGCATTCTTGATATCTTGTGGTGATGAAGGATTCTCAATATTCTTAACATAAAGAAGAAGGTATTTGGGACATGCGTCAAGGTCCCTTATCTCGACCCTTATCGGAGATTCGGTATTTCCTACAATAGAATCAACAATTTCCAGAGGCCTCGCTCTTTTGCCGGTGATAGCGGCTATCTCTCTGGAGAGGCCGTAATGTGACAGAAGATCGGGACGGTTTGGAGTAATTTCGATCTCAAATACCGTATCGTCGAAATAATCTTTGAAACTCTTTCCCTTTTTAAGATCACTTTTGAGGATGAAAATGCCTTCATGGTCGGTACCCAGCCCCAATTCCTTTGTCGAGCAGAGCATCCCCTCAGATTCAATTCCTCTGATCTTGGATCTTTTTATCTTCATATTCCCGGGTAGAGAAGCTCCGATCTTTGCCAATGGGACTATCTGACCTTTTTGTATATTAGTCGCTCCGCAAACGACCGAATAAGTCTCTTTCCCGTCGGTGACGGTGCATATTTGAAGTTTATCTGCCTGCGGGTGGGGCTCTATCTTATTTATCTTTGAGATCACAATATCCGAAATGTCCTCAAGCAGCATATGGCAGCCCTCTACTTCGGAGCCGCTCATTGTAAGTTTCTTATAGAGTTCGTCTTCGGAGAGCTCAATGTCAATATATTTTTTGATCCAATTTAAACTGTATTTCATATATTACCTGAACTGATCGAGGAATTCGATGTCATTCTCGAAGAAGAGACGCATATCATTTATGTCATATCGGAGCATTGCGATCCTCTCAATACCCATTCCAAAAGCAAATCCGGAATACTTAACAGGATCAAGGCCTGCCTTAATAAAAACATTCGGGTCTATCATTCCGGCACCCATTATCTCGAGCCAGCCGGTCTTTTTACATACATTACAGCCCTTACCGCCGCAGAAAACACATTCTACATCAACCTCCATTGAGGGTTCTGTGAAGGGGAAATAATGCGGCCGAAAGCGTGTCTTCTTTTCTCCGAAGAGTTCTTTAATAAAATATTTGATAGTGCCCTTGAGCTCCGCCACAGAGATATTCTCGTCCACGAGGAATCCTTCCAATTGATTGAACATGGATGAGTGCGAAGCATCTATCGTATCTCTTCGATAGCACTTTCCCGGGGATACGACAGCAAGAGGCGGCTCCTGTGATTCCATCACGCGCACCTGAACAGGCGAAGTATGTGTACGCAGGAGTTTGCCATTCTGCATAAAGAACGAATCCTGCTCATCCCTAGCTGGATGGTCGGGAGGGAAATTAAGCCCTTCGAAATTATAGAAATCCTCTTCTATTTCAGGACCTTCGACAACGATAAATCCAAGGTATTTAAAAATATTGATTATCTCGATATAAGTGGCGCTTAGAGGATGAACAGATCCCTTTCTGAAAGGAAACGGGTCGCGGGTGATATCTACCGGAGGCAGATCCCTTTTGCTTCGCTTCAGGGTAGCTTCCTTCTCTTCCAAGCCCTCTGTTAAAAGAATTTTTAATTCATTTATCCCCTGTCCGAATTGCTTTCTTTCGGCGGGGTCCAATTTTGGAATTTCTGAAAAGAGGCCGGCCAATTCTCCCTTTCTACTCAGAAAGCGGATCTTTAACTCTTCGATCTCCTCAAGGGTTGAGGCTTTCTCCAATAATTCCAATGCTTCATTTTTCAACTTGGCAATTTGAGTCATGCTCACTCCAATATAATGTACTTCTTGATCTTTTTGAAATTACGATCCGAGATGGAAGCCGCTTTCTGTACTTCGGATAGGTCCTTGAATTTGCCGTTTTTCTGCCTGTAATTAAATATCTTAACAGCGGCATTTCGGCAGACGCTGGGAATAGCATCCAATTCTTTCTCCGAAGCGGTGTTGATATTCACAGGACTTATAGTGAGAGCAGCATTACAGCCGCCGACCTTTGCAATTTCTTTGATGGGCTCTGCTTCCTTTTCTTCTTCTATTTCCACGGTGTTGTCTGACTTCTCCTTCTCGATCGCTTCCTCTTTCAAGACATCCTCGGATTCATCGCTTTCCTGCACTTCAATGGTGTCGGTTTTCTTTGAACTGATCTGCCCGACCGTAATATACGGCATCAGATTCTCAAATGTCTTCGGTCCGATCCTCGGGACATTTTGAATATCCTCTATCCTTTTGAACGGCCCGTTCTCATTACGATAATTAATGATATTCTGTGCGGTTTTCGGCCCTACCCTGTGTAATGTCTCAAGCCGGCTCTGAGAAGCAGTATTGATATTCACAAGCTCATCGGATGAAACACTTGCTTCAACTTTCTTCTTCGCTTCAGGAGAAGAGGTAGAGGCGCCGTCGCCTACTGTGATATTGGCTTTCAGATTCTCAAATGTTTTCGGCCCGATCCTCGGAACATTTTGAATATCCTCTATCTTTTTGAAAGGCCCGTTCTCATTGCGGTAATTTATAATATTGCGGGCGGTCGCGGGACCAACCCTGTGCAATGTCTCAAGCTGACTCTGTGAAGCAGTATTGATATTCACCAGAGCCCCTGAAGAAACAGTGGTTGTGGTTTTTTTCTGTGTTCCGCTGGAGGGTGCCGCGGCGCTGTCACCGACGGTAATATGGGCTTTCAGATTCTCAAATGTCTTTGGTCCGATCCTCGGAACATTTTGAATATCCTCTATCCTTTTGAAAGGCCCGTTCTCATCGCGGTAATTTATAATATTGCGGGCGGTCGCGGGACCAACCCTGTGCAATGTCTCAAGCTGACTCTGTGAAGCAGTATTGATATTCACCAGGTCACCGGATGACACGAGAGGGCTGTCATTATTTCCGGATTTCTGCACCGTAGTGGTTTTCGCTGCTTTTCCGGGAATAGTAAGGTTTTCCTGTGCAAAAACCTCTTCCATGGTGTACATCTCTCCCTTCTGGACTTCAAAACTGATCTTACTGCCGTCACTGACGGCAACGATATGTCCGTTATAATCCGTACGCCCTATGAGCATATCAGAATTTGCATGATAATATCTATCAAGGGCATCCTTATGGGGAAAACCGAATTTATTGTTCTTCCCGCAGGATATTATGCCGTATTTGGGGGCGATCAGATTCAGATAGCGCGTCATCGAAGAAGATTTTGAACCATGATGTCCGAATTTAAGAAGATCCGCCTTCAGATTCTGCCCGTAGTCCGAAGACATTCTGTCCTCCTGCTCTTTCTCCGCATCTCCCGAGAGAATGAACGAAGTTTCCCCATATTTGATAAAGAGCACAATAGAGGTATTGTTATTATTCTTGGCATAATCCATCTCTTTATCGGTCGGGGCAAGAACATTTACCAGCATTGCAGGAGACCATTTCAATATATCACCGTCCCTCACTTCGATATATTTGGCGCCCTTTTCCTTCGAGAGGGTTAAAAATACCTGAAAAATATTGGAGGTGTGGAGCCTGCCGGTGTAATAAACGGTATCAACGGGCATATTCTTAAGCAAATGTACCAGTCCGCCTATATGGTCGGCATCAGGATGCGTCGCGAGGATACCATCCAATTTCTCGATGCCCTGCGATTTGAGGTACGGCAGGATCACATCTCTTCCCGCGTCAAATCTCGAGTAATAAATATCCTTTACGGGGTCATAATATGCGGGCTGTCCCCCATCGACAATATAATGCTTGCCTTCAGGAGTTGAAATAAGCATTGCGTCGCCCTGGTTAACATTGATGAAAGCTATCTTCAACTCGCCGGCAAACGCAAATATGCATACAAGAAGTAATAAAGATAAAATGAATTTTTTCATGATCACCGGTCTATCAGATCAGTTTTCCGATCGCCAGAACCCAGACAATGGCAGTGGCTATACCGAGAACAACTATTAGCACATTTCCACCCATTGATGCTTTATTCTCCTGCGCAGCAGCAGTTTCAGGCTGAGCATCCAGTTTTTTATCGATCTCGTCAAAACTCTTCCCGCTCTGCTTCTTGTATTTATCCAGGTTAGTGGATTCTGTCGTTTTTTTGTACTTGTCATACTTTCCCATAATCGTCCTCCTAGATCAGATAATAGATCTGATAAGAAATATCTTCAATGGCATTAAGAGTGATAACCTTAACATCATCTTCATGTAATTTCAATTCTTCGTCTTGCTTTTTCTTCTTCGCCACGATATCCATGACAAAATCCTTCAGTCCGGCCTTGCCTTTTTTGCTATTGTTCTTCATGAACTCAGTAGCATAAAGGTAGAGGTATTTGATGTTTTCGGCCTTTATTCTACCTATGGTTTTCCCCTCCGCGACCAGAGAATCAAGGAATTTGGTCTCATTGGTGAGAAGCTCTATCAAAATGGCGACATCGAACTCTTCGATCTCTTTGGATACCGTCTGAATAAGGTCTTTGAAAAACCCTACGATCTCTCTGTCCTTAAGCGGGAACCGTGTCTTGAATCTGTCGGTCTCCTTCTCGTCATCCAGTAGTATTGAATATATATCCGTTTGCGCCTCTAATGCCATTTTCTCTAATTGAACATATGTGTTGAATTCCAATTGAAGCGGAATAATGTTCAGGAAAATGGCTTTAAGCGATTCGTTCAGGTCATGCAGTTCATCAGGAGTAAGTTTTTTCTTGCTATTCATCTCCGAAACATAATAAACTGTTTTCAGCAATGACATAACATCATTGATCTCATCACGGGCAAGCAATCTATCTCCTGTAATAAAGAAAGGTATATTCGCGCCTTTCAATACTTTCTTCAGGACTTCGATCTGGCGGTTAGTCCTCACCACGATAGCGATCTTACCGAAAGGAGTGCCTTCCTGAGTTTTTCTGATGATGGAGTTGATAACAAGTGAAGATTCATTTACCTCATCTTCCTCTTCAAGCCTGATCAGGGCCTCTCCTTCAATATATTCGTTGAAGTCAGCTGTCTCGGCAGGCTCTATCTCTTCCACGCTCTCGCCGGTCTCAATAAAGATCTCACGCTTGAGGATCTCCTCAACATCTATCGCGCTTCTATCATATTCAACCGTTTTGCCTTTAAAATCTTTTACAAATTCATTGGAATAATTTACCGCGTTCGCGGACCATTTATATGTGTTTATCTTATGCCCTGATGTAAAGGTCAGGTTCTTCTTGCCCTCGGTCAGTACCTTGATCATCTGGTATTGGGCAAAACTCGAATAATGATAGTCGTCAATAAAGATCATCTTGTATTTGCCTCTGTAGTATTCGAGAACCTCTGAAGATGTATTGAACAATTGGATCGTAAGCCGAACAAGATCATTGATATCACAGGTATTGTTCTTTATCAGAAGGTCCTGATAAATCGTATATACCTTCGCCACCTTTACCGCCTCGTCATCCTTTGCCTGCTTCACCGCGTCTTCGGGCGAGACCAATTCTCTTTTCAATCCTATGATGCTGCCGACAAGCTGTGAGAAGCCAAGCTCTGAGGAAGGTATCTTCGATTCCTCCAAAGCCCTTTTCAAAAGAAGTAATTGCTCTCTTGCCACTAATACCCTGAATTTCGGAGATGTTTTATAACCGATCTTCTCGATATTCAGGCTTCCCAGAACATAATCTCTCAGTATCTGCAATGAGATCGAATTGAAAGTATCGATATCCATACGGAAGATCATCTTTTCCGGCAGAGAATTACCGATCATGTCGATTATACTTCCGGCATTTAGATTCGAAAAGCATAACCCCAGAACCTCATCCACCTTGATATTGCGGGTGATCAGATGATACGCTATTCTATTGGCCAGAAGGGTACGCTTCATCGATATCTCGTCTCCAAGTATCATCAAAGGCCCCTCATCATTGGAATTATAAATAATGCCCGTGATCTGTTCCGGTGACATCCTCAGAAGCATCTTCAGGATAAGATCCTGTTCAACTTCCGAAAGTTCATACACTTCCCTGATAAATCTTTCCTTTTCTTCATCCTTGAGGTCTTTGATAAGATAGATGAAATACTTCTGTTCTTTTTCAGGGAGTTTCTCGATCAGGTTGCTTATGTTCATTCGCCATCTCCTAATTTTATAAATGGTTTAATGTTCGCCAAGGTCTTCTCGCCTATCCGGGGAACATTCATGATATCCTCATATGTTTTAAAGGGCCCGTTCTCATCACGGTAATTAATGATATTACGGGCGGTCGCGGGGCCGATTCGGGGTAATGTCTCTAATTGCGTCTGATCCGCGGTGTTTATATTGACCTTGTCCGCGGCGGATGTTTGAGATGCCGCGGGAGAACTGGTGCTTACCGCGGGGGAAGAAGCCGTTCCAAATTTGCCGCAGTATATCAGGGGTTTCAATAAGGCATATGTCTTCTCTCCGATACCGCTTACACTAACGATGTCCTCAATTGAAGTAAAACCGCCGTTTGCCATCCGATAATCGTAAATCGCATTCGCCTTAACAGGCCCGATGCGCGGTAATTTGTCTAATTCCGCGATGGATGCGTTATTTATGTCAACTTTTCCAGAATTATCCGCACTTACGGCTTGCGTGGCAGCGGCCTTAACCGGTTCGGCAGCAGCAGGTTCGGAAGATACCTTCTTCAAAGGAGCATATGTATACGATCCAGAGGGAGTTGTCTCGGTAGTTTTCGCTTCTTTCTTCGCAGCAGCGACAGCCACCGCCTGTTCCTTTTTTGCCTTGGAAACCGCCTGGGCGATTTTCATCTCCTGATCCTTCTTCAGCTGCGCAAGTTCGTCCTCCACAGCCGCCTGCTCTCTTTTTGCCTTCAAGTCGGCATAATGGGAGTCCACTTCACTTTTTAGTGATTCTAATTCTTGAACGAACTCCGTGTATGCGGAAAGAGCATTTGTATAGTCCTTTTCAACAAATGTGATACTGAGTTGATTGTAACTTTTACGGATCTCAAGGAAGTTCTTGGTGAAAAGTTCTCTGCTGTCAGAGTCCTCGTACACATCTATTTTTTCTGAAAGTCCGAGAATCTCCTTTCTCAGTATCTCTTCTTCTTCAGAGAACTTGCCTGAGAAGAGAGAATCACCGGCGAAATAGAGGAATATACCTAGAATAAGAAGTAAAATTTCAAATAAGACGATAAGGGTCTGTTTTCTGCTCATTTATTGATCCACCTAAATCTGTATTATTTTACCACATAATGTCCAATATTTCAACAGATTACCACTATTAAAATAATCCGTAAATATTTCCGTCATCAGCAATATCAATGTTCTCGGCCGAGGGCTTTTTGGGAAGTCCGGTTTTGACACGATCGCCTCGGATATTTTCTAATTTTGCTTTTTTAGCGATATTAATTGTTCTAATCAAAAGATTCAATGACAATGTCTGATGCTATTTTGTTCAGCATGAGAGAAGTGAGGAACGCCGCACTCATTGTTAGTTGGAATTGACTCAGATCTGAGTATTCCATTGTAACCGTATTTATGAATCAGAGCGCTACGATCAATTCGTACATCCGACATATTCTTTACTCCTTTTAGATTTCAGAAAGAAAATGATATATAGGAACGAGGAAATGAAATAAAAGACAATAGCGGAGAGGAACACGATATTAAAGCCGTATCTCTCAATAATATTGCCGCCGAGCCAGGAAGAGATGACCCATGCGCCTGTCCAGGCGGATGAAAGTATCGCGGTGGCTGTAAATTGGAACTCCTTCGGGACATTCTCCATCGTAAAATTTGTTATCAACGGCTGTGACATGTTCATAAGAGTCGCCCTTAGAAAGAATGAGATCACTACCAGCCAGAATACCTGGGAAAAACCCAGAATGAACATGAACGGCATGGAAAGCAATTGTGTCAGTACAACGGCTTTCACCATTCCCATGTGCTTTTTCAGCACTGGCCCCAGGGATATACCCACGAACATGAATGCCTGTGATACTCCGAATATAGGTGCGATCTGCTTTGGCGTGAGTTCCCACACATCCCTGAAATACAGATTCAAAAATGGAATGACCAGCCCGGCTCCTAATCCAACAACCAGTTGCGGCAATGCGATCTTCGCCATAAAGCCGAAGGGGAAATTCTTCAGGACGATCTTCTTGTCTTTGTCCTTTTCGGGGTCCATTGATCTTGTATCAAGTAAAACGAAGGCAAGTACAGCCAGGAACGCGATCACCGAACCTGCTGTCAATGTCACCCGGTACTGATGCAGCTCCAATGATACGAATTTTGCGGCGTAGCCGTATAGCAAACCGCTCATTACATTTCCGAGGATGCCGGAAGCAAGTGCCAATGCGAAGGAGATGGAAAAGATGTGTGTACGCTCCTTTTCACCGGAGTTCCTCATAAAAAAGGGCGGGCCTACTACCATGATCACAGCAAAAAATATTCCTCTGAAAAATGAAGCGGTCATGATAACGGACTTAGTCGTGCCGAATGTCAGAGCGAGGAAGCTCATCATAAGGAGGAATGGGATTATCAGAAGTATTTTTCTCAACTTCATCTTTGCCATGATCAATGCGAGAGGGATCGAAAAGAGGGCCTGGCCTAATGATGATATCGAGAGCGTGCTGCCGATAAAACCTTCAGCGTATCCGGCTTCCTTCAAGTAAAGATTGAACATGAGCATGAAGACAGATTGTCCGATCCCGATAAAGAAAGTGCCCGCGAGAAAGAGCCTGACATTCCTTGAAAACAGGGATAAACTGTGGAAGTAATCCCTCATTTCCTCTATAACATTACTCACTCATATCCTTTGATCTTCGCTACTATCTCTTTGGATGAATATCCATCCCCATATGTTTTCAGGTATTTTTTCATTTGCTTATGTATCGCTGGATCAGAAAATATTTTATCTATTATCGAATACATCCGCTGCTCATTTGTACCGCATAAGATGCCCGCACCGCTATCGATGATCTCCGGCCTTTCCGTGGTCTCTCTGATCACCGCGACGGGTTTTCCGAGAAAGGCCGCCTCTTCCTGCACACCACCGGAATCGGTGATCACCAAATAGGCGCCCTTTAGCAGTTTAATAAAATCATGGTATGAGAGCGGCTCGATCAATTGAACCGGAGAATCGCCCAGAATATTATATACGGTCTCCTTTACTTTCGGATTAGGGTGTACGGGAAAAATGAATTGTTTATCCGGGTATTTTTCGGCAAACCGCCCGATCACCCTGCAGGCACACTCCATTTTATGCCCCCAATTCTCGCGGCGGTGGAGAGTGATAAGAACATTGTTCTCTTTGCTTGGATATTCTTCGGCTGTGATCCGCAGCAGGTCTATAATGGTATTACCTGTAAGATGAATATCCGTCGGTGATACCCCCTCTTTTATCAGATTATCTCTTGCCGCAGCTCCGGGAGGAAAATGAAGATCGGCCAATTGGCCTATCAGCTTTCGGTTCATCTCCTCAGGAAAGGGATCTCTACAGTCAAAACTTCTAAGCCCCGCCTCAATATGCGCTATTTTCGCTCCGGAATAAAAGCCCGCAAGTGCGGATATCAACGAGGTAGTGGTGTCTCCTTGAACAATTACAAGATCATACTTGTATTCATTGAAAAGATGGTGAAGCTTCTGCAGAAGTATGCCTGAAAGGTCATTCAATCCGCTTCGCTTTATCTCAAAATTATGATCCGGCTTCAAATTGAATTCTTCCAATACAGAAGTCAGAAGCGTGGTATGCTGTCCGGTGGCGATAATATCATGGGGAATGCTGTTCTTTTGGAGTTCCCATATCACGGGAATCTGTTTTAATGTATCAGGCCGGGTGCCCAGGAATACGCCACAGCGCATTAAATCTTGGATCTCCAGTAATCAAGGATGTCTTTAAGGGTTTTATCCATCGGGATCTTATTCCGCCAATGAAATTTTGACAAGGCATAAGAGGGGCTGGCTACAATATAGGGATTATCTATCGGCCTCAAGCGCTTTTTATCGACCTTTACTTTAATTGAATCATTTCCCGATATCTCGATCAATCTGTCAACGATATCCTTAAAATTGTAACCGTTTCCGGAAGAAACAATGACCTTCTCGAAATCTGTGGGAAGGGTCTCCAGAAGCTGTAGATAGAATTCAACCACATCACGGACATCCAATACATCTCTAAATACATCGAGATTGCCGACAAGCAGCTCGGTGCCGCCCTTTTTATCCAATTCAGCTATCTGCTTGGCAAAGCTGGAGATTGAAAATTGCGGGGATTGTCCCGGGCCGATATGTGAAACGGGCTGAACAATGATCCCCTTGATCAAACCGAGCTTTTTATAAAGAGTAATGATATCCTCCCCTGCCGCCTTGGAGATAGAGTAAGGATTTTCACATTCATAGGTATGCCGTTCATTGATCTTGGAGTTACCCTTCTTGTAAACCTCGATCGTGGAGATATAAATGAAATACGGCTGTATATCTACATCCCGGAATGCGGTTAAGATGTTCAAAAGCCCTTCGACATTGACCTTGAAGGTCTCCTGAGGGAAGTCAAATGAGCGCTTCACGGAGCTCTGGCTCGTTAAATAGAGAACCGAATCAGGCAAGACCTGTTTTACCAGCGCCAGGGTCTCAGCGGGGTCGGTAATATCACATTGAATGTACTTGTCCTCGCCCTTTTGAATATAATCACTGAAAAACACATTCTCATTACTCTTAAAATGTTCTTTCAAATATAATCCGACAAAGCCCTCGCTGCCGAGAACTAGTATTTTTTTGCTCACTTTTTGATCACCTCGAAGACCTCCTGTGGTTCTGCTTTCCCTTTAAGGGTCATTTCACCCTTTGAAATGATCTTGTACTTGCCCTTTAATCGTGAACGGGTGGCACGAGAGATATATACCGCTCCGTCCCGGGACTTACTCTCGATCCTCTCAGCGGTATTTACCGTATCGGAGATTGCGGTATAATCCATTCTGTCATCTGTTCCTATATTACCCACGATGGCAGGCCCGGAATTAATGCCGATCCCAATATCGATATCAAGCTTGAAATCCTTTTTTATCTGCTTTCTGAAATCCTTAAGGAAGTAATCCCTGATCTCCAGCGCGGTCTTCACCGCATTGTCGGCATGATCTTCATCCTTGATCGGTGCTCCGTAAATGGTCATCACGCAATCCCCTATGAATTTATCCAGTGTGCCTTTGTACTTAAAAATATACTCAGCGGTGAAATTGAAGAAACCATTCAGGAGAGAAACAACCTCATCCGGTGATAATTTCTCGGAAAGCGGCGTAAAATTCCTTATATCGATAAACATTATCGAGATATCTTCCTCATGCCCGCCGAGTTTAAGGTCCGCCTCAAGGGAAACGGTATCAACTATAGATGAAGAAAGGTATCTTTTCAGATTATTTTTAATATGCTCTTCCTTTCGCACCTTCGCGAAAAGCTGCGAGTTCTCAATTGATATGGACACATAGGATGAAAAGATCTTCATCAGATCAAGGTCGCTGTCCGAAAAGGAAGTGAATCGTTTGTTGCGGTCGATATATATAGCACCGACGAAGTCCATATTCTTGTTCAGAAGCGGGCTGAGCATCGCCGAGCTGATATTGGAAGCCCGGGCACTTTCGCCGTAACCTGAAGAAGTAAGGTCCGATTCATTGATGATGAATGGTATCTTGTCCTTCACCAGCTTCGCGATCATGGTTTTGGAAAGGAAAGCTGAGGGATTATCGATATTCTTATGGAAGAGGATCTTATCCTCTTTCGTTTCGGTATCCCTTATTATGATATACCCCCTGTCTCCTTCGGTAACTTCCAAGGCGAGATCAAGGATCATCTTGATCAATATATCGAAATCAAAGATAGAATTTATCATCGTCCCGACACGGTACATGATCTGGTAATTTCTTAATTTCTTGCCGTATTCGATCTGTTTGACCTTGATCTTATTCAGCAGCTCTTTGAGCATTTCGGAATTCAGGTCATCCTCGCCCTCTGAAAGTGAAGACAGGATAAATTCAAGATCATCGTCAAGATTGAATCCCAAACGGTCATTGCCGCTTTCCGCCCATTTCTTCAGGCTTTCCTCAGCCGCCAGAAAATGGACGATAATATTTCCTATTTTTATTTGATCGCCGGGCTTCAAGGGGGCCTTTTCGATCTGCTCCCCATTGAGAAGGGTTCCGTACTTACTCCCCTTGTCAAGTATATAAAAGGTGTCCTGATCCTCAATGAGATTACAATGATACCTGGAAACGAATATATCTTTCAAAACGATATCATTATCTTCTTTGCGGCCTATAGTAATGTAGTTCTTCTCTATACGAAATTCCTGAAGTTCGCTGTTTAAGTCATAGTAAACTAATTTCATTTCCATAATTATTGAGTGAATATCTCCTTCTTCTTTTCTGGGGTTTCTTCCGCTGTAAGGTCATCGTTAAGATGATCCAGCTGTATCTGGAAATCGGGGTCCATCTCAGCACTTCTGTCCCTTTTTATCCTGCCGTCCAGCTTCCTTGCAAGCGGGGTTAGCTTCTTCAAATAGATCGAAAGAACATCTCTCAAGGGAGTGAAGCTGTCATTCTGCGGGAGTTTTGTGAGCAATTGATACCCCACCGCTCCGGCGGAGAGATAATTTGATGTAGCCATCTTATATGTCTTATCGAGATCGATAGGTGTTCCATCATCCATGGCGATCCAACATAGTTTATTCTTTGTTTCAAGGTCGGGATTATAGATGACACGCGCGCCGGAGATCTGAGTATCCCTCCTGCGTCCGGAGAAACCGATCTGAAGTATCCTGATAATGTCACGGCCGGAGATATCGATCACGACCGCGGTATTGCCGAACGGAAGTGTCTGATAAACATCCTTTCCTGAGATCTGCCCCGCGGGAAGGTCGGCTCTCATGCCGCCTCTGTTGAAGAGAACGAAGTCCACACGGTACTCTTCCTTCATCGCATCGGCAATGAGCGAGCCCAGAAGTGTCTCATCGTTACCTCTTGTGATGGGAGTTGCGGAAACAGCGACAATATTTCTCAGGTCTTTCTCGGCTTCCCAGATGTATTCATCCACCTTCTTCTTGACCACCTTGTCAGGGGCGGTGTTATCTGTAAATGGTGTATAATTCGTCGATTTATATCCGATAATCTGTTTATGCTCGTCATCCACCACAAGATCCAGCCGGCCGAGAGCGGAACTCTTGGAATAAGCCTGGATCACGAGTGTATGATTCCTGGGATCTTCATACGGCGGATAAAGCCCCTGATGGGAATGTCCGCCTACAAGCACATCTATCCCCGGTATCAAAGCCGTAAGATCATGATCCTGCAGTCCGAATCCCTTCTTCTCGTAAACATATTCGACATATTGCGTCGTTCCGTATTGAAGGCCTTCAGCAATCGCGAGTTTCTGAAGCTCAATATTCTCCTTGTACTTATTGTCAACATTATATGAAATACCGGTATGGGCTGCAACGACAATGAGATCACAACCCATCTCATTTTTTAAGAGGTCCCTGAACTTCATAATAGTGGTGCCGGAAAGCAGGAATTCAATACCTTCGAGCGATGCCGCAGGAAGCAATGTCGGCATATCATCTGTAATGATGCCGATGATACCTACCTTTATGCCGCCTTTCTCCATTATCATATAGGGCTGGAGATTTTCCCATTCGGGGTATTCGCCGGTTGCCGGATCTCTTAGATTTGCGGTAACGAAGGGTATTTTTGAATATGCGACCATTTCCTTGATGGCAGCGACCCCCTTGTCAAAATCATGATTGCCAAGAACGATCATGTCATATTCGGCCAATTCGAAATAATCCAATACAGCGCGGCCTTGCGATTTCTCCCCTACCGGAGTTCCCTGCCAGAAATCACCGGCATCGATAACTATCAGATGGTTGTCTTCTTCTTTGGCTATATTTGTGCGCACCTCTTTGATCAAGGATGCGAGTGATGCCGCGCCGCCAAGCGGCGGGGGGAATTCCGGGTTCATCCAGAATGCGGTGGACTCCCCGATATTTCCGTGAATATCATTGGTATGAAGAATGGTTATCTGAGTATTTGACGCGAAGGCAAATGAAACAACGGATAGAATAATAACTAAGGTGTAAAATAACCTCTTGAACATATATTTCTCCTGTTCATTATTATAAATTAATCTGACCTTTTTTTCAAGTATGGGCGATGTAAGTGCGAGGTACGGGGTACGAAGTACGAAGTGGAGAAGATTGCGCAAAAGTTCAAATATAAAATGTGGAGAAATAGAAACGGGATCTCCTCATACTCCCCCCTGTTCCACTGGGCCCAGTGGCCTGTGCGTGTGCCGTATAACGTGTCACGTGGGGAGGGTTCACAGGTTGAGAAGTTATAGAATAATGGATAATTGTCTGGAACAATTGAGATTATAGCGTGTAAACCTGTTCTCTTAAGAAGATTTCAGGTAAAATAAAGACCAGACGCCTTATTCTTTTCTGTATTTCTCGATGATGGAGACGATGTTTTTCTCCAGATTGGGATTATTAAATTTTCGGCACATCTCCAAGGCTGCGTTAAAATATCGCTCAGCCTTAACTTTTCTTTTTGTCAGTGAGTAAATGCTACCCACATTCAGATTACAGAACACAATACCATAGGCCTCATTGGTACGCTCACAGATACTGAGAGCCTCTTTGAAGCGGGAGAGGGCTTCCGGATATTTCTTTATCACCTTCTGTACAGCGCCTATATTGTTTAGGGCATTGGCTTCGGATGGAAGGTCTCTGCGCAGTATGCTGTTCTCTTTTGCCCTGTTGAAGTATTCCAGAGCTTTCTTGTTTTCGCCCAAATCCTTATAAGTCACTCCAATGTTGATTAGGGTTGTGGCCTGCCCAGCCATGTCCCCCACTCTGAGCCTCAGGCGGTATGCCTCTTTGTAGCATTTAATGGCGGTTGACATATTTCCATGCACATTGTTCAGCAGACCGATATTATTAAGACATACGGCCTGCTCACGGTATAGATTCAGTTCCCTGAAGATCTTCAGCGATCGCTGCTGATGGTCCATTGCGGGCTCAAACTCCTCTAAACGCCCATATACTCTGCCTATATTATTAAGAGTCGCCGCCAGACCGAAACGGTCATTTTCCCGTATCTGTATCTTTTCAGCTTTTTCATAGTATTCAAGGGCTTTTTCCCAGTGCCCTCTGACATTCTCCGCTTGGCCCAAATTGATATAACATCTTGCCAATTGCACATCATCGCCGAGCTTTCTAAATATTATTGCTGCCTTCCGAGCTGCCTCATTCCCATTTAGCAAACTTCCGATCGAGACATATACACGGGCCATACCGAGATATATCACACCCTGACTGCATAGTTTTTTATATTTCTTTGCCTTTTTCAATCCTGAGTCAAAGTCAATGAGTGACTGGTCGGTGTTGCCTATGAGACTGTGGACTTCTCCCCGCATCAGGTAAGCAGAAACAATGAGATCAGAGAAAGTTCTATTTACATCAGCATCCATAGATCTACCGTAAACTCCACCTTCTCCTTAGCATCTGTAATTTTCTACTTCTCATATTTTTTTGCCCTCTCATCTTCACACGATCCATTATATCACAGCATTTATATAAAACGCAAATATCTGCATCGCAGGACCGAAGCGGTCAAAGGTTCAAAGGTTCAAGGTTGAGAAATAGATGCAAGGTTATAGAATGATAGGGTGATAGGTTTGTAGGTGGAGATAAATCGTATGAGATATGATTTTTCTGTATTCTATCTTGTAATTGTTCATTGTATTTATTCACTTGTCCCCTGTTCCACTTGTCCCTGGGTCACTGTGCACTGCGAAGCTTGTGGTGCACGCTTGCTCCGATGAAGGCGAGCAGGAACATGAGAAAGGAGAAACCGAAGGCGACGCGGAAACCGAAAAGTCTCAGCAGCAGAAAGGAAAGGATCGGCCCGAAAAGCCCCCTGATCCCTGTTAACGCTACATGAATTGATTGATACATCGTTGAATCCTCATCCTTGGCAAAGAATATCGATCCCAGACTCCAGACCAGAGTTATCCCCGCAAGGCCGAGAGAAAGTGACAGAAAACCCGCATATATCAACATTTCCCCGCCAATGCCCAGATCGACCAAAAGAAATGAAAGCGGATAAAAGAGCAGGAATATCAGCGAGTAGCGGAAGATATACCAAGGGTCTGTCCTATCGTAGATCGCACCAGCCAATGGGATGAAGAGGACGATAAATATCTGCGTCAAGGGGCCTTTCACAAAACCCATCTGAGAGTAGGAAAAGCCCATAACCCCGATAAGATATTCCGGCACCAGGGGAAGCATTGCCATGAAGCCGAATCCATATACCATGAATAAGGACTCGAATTTCAGAAATTCGCGATTCTTCTTGAAAATACTCACCACAAGCCCGAATTTTCGTTCCTTCACCTTGAAGGGGCGGTATTTTATCTTTTTATCTATGTAGATCAATATCCCGAAGGAAATACTGCCCAGAAGTCCGGCGGCAATGAAAAGCGGAAGGAACCAGGAATGTGAAATATCAAGCAGCCTTCCCGTACCATACGACACAAGCATAGCAGTAAATGAAGCTGCCATTCTCATTTTTGAGAAGAACTTTCCCCTATTAGAATCATCGAATAAGGATTGCATGATCGCGTTGACACCGGGAGATACAATGGAGTTGAAGCTGAAAAAAAGGAAAATATAAACAATGAAGATGCGAATGTCCGTAATAAGGAAGGAGGTGAAGAGTACTGCCCGTCCAAGCAGCATTGCCACGAAATAGTAGCCGGCTTTTGATCTGCCGCGCGTCTTGTATCCGAAGAATATGGAAAAAACCATGACGGCGTGAACCAGGATAGCGATGGCAGTAATATAGCCCGCGCCTGCACCGAAGCTCTTTTTAGCTATCGTCTCTTTTAAAAAGAATATGCCGTGTATGAAACCTTCCAGAAAGGCCTGAGTCAGGAGCAAACGCTTGAATTTGTTTCTCAGGTCAGATGAGACCGGAGAAACGAAAACATTAGTGATCTCTCTCTCCAGTTACTCGGAAGGTATTGTAAGCCAGGGTCACATTCTTTTTACCCTTTATCTTATCGAGGAATTGCCTGAACACCATCTCCTCCAGATCCCTTCGAGCCTTAACAACGACAAGAAATCTCAAGGTCAATTCAATACCTGAATCCTGAATCGTAACATAGACCTTTGGCGTGAATATCGAGAAGTGAACAAGGTATTTTCTATTCAATTTTCGGACGGATTTCTCCACATCATCCTGTATGGACGCGGAGTATTCCTCAATGATGGACAAAAGGATCTTTTCAGCAGCTTTATAATCGCTTTCAAAGGTTATGTTTACGGAAACCTCATCCCAGATGAATTTCCAACCTTTATTGTAATTGAATATGGGGTATCTGAAGACTTCCGAGTTTGGTATCTTCGCGATACGGCCGGTCGCCTGATCGGATTTCACCCAGTTCTCTATCTCCAAAATAGTGGTATTGTACACATCTATATCGATGATGTCACCCTTGTTCCCGTTGATCTCTATACGGTCTCCGACCTCATAGGGTTTTTTAAATATTATAAAGAACCACCCCGCGATCGCGAGTATCACTTCCTGCAACGCAAGCGCGATTCCCGCAGAAATGATAGAGATCATGATCGCAAGGGATTTCACCATCGAAAACCATATCATAAGTATAAGTATGATCGTGACAGTAGTTGTGATATAGGCATTGAGCTTTTTCATCGTATAGCTCTTTCTTTTCTGCTTAACGCTCCTATTGATCATACTATTGACGATCTTTGAGAGAAACCATAGGACAATAAGGACGAGCAGGGATTGGATTATCTTGAAGAAAACAGCATTCGTCAGCAGTTCATTAATGGATTCGGGATAAAACAGTTCCATCATCAAAAAGCCGTAGTCCCCGTGAAATTGAAGCCCTCGATCTTCATGCTCGGAACCACTATTCCTCCGAACCAGCCGCCGCCGATGAAATGCTGCTTATTCTCAAGTGCAGCGACCTTTTTCAATGTCTCCATAATATTAACGGTAAACCTCATATTATTAGCGGTCCCCACGATCTTCCCGTCCTTGACCCTATACACGCCGTTCCTTGTCATACCTGTGAACATCGTCTTCTTCCTGTTAACGATATTCGTATAATTGAACCGTGTTATCAAGAGGCCGTTCTCCGTGCCTTTGATCATCTCATCCCTTGAAACATCACCGCCCTGAAGCACCGGGTTCAGACAAATGGGCATTGAATGCCCGAATAATGCGTGTCCTGTAGAGGCCGTGCCCGCTATAGAGGCACTTTTCGTGTCATGAGCCACTTCAATCGCCTTCCCTCCTTCCAGAAGCGACAGCTTTTTCCTTTCCGTCAATTCAGGGTCAAAAGGGGCACCCATCGTGAGAGGGTGCGCGTGATCATCGTAGAAAAAGATATTGCTTCCCGTGACCTGAGTTCCCAATTTATCCGAGATATAACTCTGCTTCTCATTATATGCCTTTCCCGAGAAGACCATATAATTGAGAAATCTCATCATGTCACCTGCGGCATTGGGCTCCAGAATAACGGTCTGCTCGCCGGATGGAAATTCACCATGATCCTTGTAAAGGGACAATCTGCTTAAGGGTTCAGCAAGGGAATCCAGGATATTAATACCTCCCAATTCATGGGAGAATTGATGCAGATAAGTGGTATTATCCCCATGCGCCGGAATCACTTGAAGGTCTACATATGTGTTCTGATTATACCCTTTATTACCATATTTATTCGCCACAATATTAAATGACTTTTTAACATTTAATGAGCCGAAAACAAGCGCATCTATCTTTTTTGCCTCATTGATAGCCGTACCCACGAGGGCCGCTCTTTCACTTGAACCGGACTCCCCTGTCGCATCATCCCATTTACTTGAATTTGAAAAATTTCCACCTTCGGGATAGTGTACGAATGTATCATCGTCCGGATAGGAAAGGACAAATGTCTTCAATCTGTCATGCATCCTTTTCAAGGCCTCTTCATCTGAAATATTCATTGATGAGATACCATGCTTTTTGCCGTACACAAGTTCCAGAACAATACCGAATTGTTCCTGCTCCAGATTCTGATGTATTTGCGAATTGGCGAACCTCGTAAGGCTGTTCTCGCTTATGCTCACATTTACACGGCAATAATCGGCGTCGGAATATCCGATGAGTAGGTCTGCAAAGTGTTCTAATCTGTCCCTTACCATTTCCCGACTCCTACTTCCACATCGCGGAATCTGGCAAAGGATGCTCCGTGAGATACACGGGCTGTCTGAACGGGCTCGCCTTTACCGCAATTCGGTATCCCCCAGAACCTGTAATGCTCTTTAGAGGCAATGGCATCGCAACTGCCCCAGAATTTCGGTGAGATCCCCGTATAGGTGGGATTTCTGAATATCTTTCCGAGTTTACCGTTCTTTATTTCCCTTGCCAGTTCACATCCGAATTGGAAGTTCAAACGCTTATCATCGATAGACCAGGAGCGGTTAACATCAAAAAGGTAGCCGTCATCGACCTCGGAGATCATCTGATCCAGTGAATGCGTCCCCGGTAATAAATTAATACTGGTCATTCTCACGAGCGGTATATTTGAAAATCCGTCCGCCCTCATACAGCCATTAGATACCTGCCCTATGACAGGAGCTGTTTCACGAGAGGTCTGATAACCCACGAAAAGGCCGTCTTTCACCAAATAAGAGGATTGGGCGGGTACGCCTTCATCATCATATTGAAATCCCCCCAAGGCAGAATGCACCGTAGCGTCCGCTGTGAGATTTACAATAGGAGAGCCGTATTTTAAGTGATACAATTTATCCAAAGTAACAAAACTTGCGCCGGCAAGGGAGCGTTCATACCCAAGTACCCTGTCCAGCTCGGTAGGATGGCCCACGGATTCATGTATCTGCAGGGCAAGCTGTGATTCACCTATTATCAAGGTTTTCCTTCCGTGAGGAAGTTGGGGAGCCGACAGCAATAGGACCGCTTCTTCCGAGATCCGAGGCGCATGCTTCTCAAAATCCATTTCCTGAATGAATTCCCAACCGGCATTTCTAAAGTCGCCGCCAAAGGAAGCGGGATAAGACCGTGCGGCTAATTCACCGTTCTCAAAGGCAAAGCAGCCGATAGCGCCTCCGGTTTGTATGAATGTCTGCTTTATCATGCTTCCTTCCGTTGAAGCAAAGGTCTTGATCTCTCTTCTGAAGGAAAAGGATGAGTTGGCTATGATGATCCGCTTGTCCGTCATCTGCAATTTTGAGTAGGATAGCAGTTTTTCTATCTTCTCCTCTTCTGATATCTCGAAAGGGTCTATCAAATATGGGGAGATATACTCACTTTCTACCTTCTCGACAGCAGATAATTTGATCTTCTCAGAGTTGTATCGAGCGCTGTCTCTGGCAATGCCGACCGCCTTCTTTACCAATTGTGATATCTTTTCCTTGTTGAGTTCTCCAGAAGAGGCGAAACCCCAGGCGCCATCGACTATTACACGGACACCAAAACCGAGACTCTCAGAATAGGAATTCGATTCAAGGATCCCATTCTTCGCGCTCATGTTCTGATCCGTCCTCTGCACGATACGGATATCTCCGTAAGATGCGCCTCCAACCTCGATTTCATCAAGAGCGAAACGGGCCAGATCCTTCATGATCAGTCCTTGAGCTTTGACTTAATTAAAGCAGCAAGCCTCTTTATGCCATCTTCTATCTGTCCCTCTGAAGGATATGAGAAATTCATGCGGATCGTGTTCTTCATCTTATGATAACAGTCGAACGCGCTGCCTTTGATATACGCAACTTTTTTATCTATCGCTTCAAAGAACATCTTGTCGGTATCGAAATACTCAGGCAGGGTTATCCAGAGGAAGAGTCCGCCTTCAGGATTTGTCCAATTGATATGCTCATGTTGAGGCATAAATTGTTCCAGGGCATCTATCATCAAATGCTTTTTCTTTTTATATAATACCTTCGCTCTTTCAATATTCTTCTCAAGAAGTCCCCTTGCCATGAATTCAGCCATGATCGATTGCGTAAATGACGGAGTACACAGGTCTGAAGCCTGCTTGGCGGTATTCAATTTATCAATGAACTCTTCCGGCCCGACGACCCATCCGATGCGGAATCCCGGAGCAAAGGTCTTACTCATCGTATGCAATGTTACGACATTGCCAGAAGTGTCCATTTTATACATCATATCGGGAGCGGTACCTTCAAATCTCAGTTCTCTGTATGGAGAGTCCTCAAGAAGAATGAATGAATATTCATCGGAAAGTTCTAATATGCGTTTTCTCTTTTCCTGAGAAATGGTGATACCCGAAGGATTCTGGAAATCTGGCACCACATACACAAATTTATAATGCTCGCCGTCCTCTCTGAGTTCCTGAAGCTTCCCTTCCAGATCTGAAACATTCAGCCCGGTGCCGTCCTCATCCATCGGTACACCGACAAAACGAGCGCCGTATTGATTGAAAGCGGAAAGTCCTCCCAGATAGGTGGGTCGCTCCACAAGAACGGGGTCAGAGGGGTCGATAAGGATCTTACCTATAAGATCCAGGGCCTGTTGTGATGAAGTGGTAGGAAGAATGTTGGCAGCTGTGAGATCAAGGCCGTTCATCCTCTTTTCCCATTTGAGCAATTGATCAACGAAGGCGGGGTATCCATCTGTAGGGCCGTATTGAAGGGCTTTGTGCCCTTCTCTCTTCATAACGGTATCTACAATATCGATCACCTCATCGATCGGAAAGGTTTCAGGAGCAGGAAGCCCGCCGGCAAATGAGATTATCTCAGGCCGGTTGGTAAGCTTCAAGATCTCTCTGATAGCGGATTTTTTCAGCCGTCTCGCATTTATTGAATAGTTTTTCACCCAGTCGATCATAAGACCTCCTTAAAGTAATTATTTATTTTTTTCTAATTGCTTCGCTTTTTCCAGTGGAATATCCTTATCCAGATATTTATGATGACAGGCCTCGCAAACTGCGTGCCCATCGGTTAATTCCTCGATAAACTTGAATTTGCCGCATATCTGACAGGTTTGAAAACGCCCCTTAAAGAATGATTTAATAATACGGTCGGCCTTCTCCTCCGAACGCATTTTCTGTTCATAGTCATAAAGCACCATAGAGATCAGCTTGTTCAATTTATTTATATCAGCGCCTTTCAAGAGGCCATAGATCTTATCCACGGTCTTTTCAATATTCTCGATACGATGGTCGAGCTCGCTAATTTTCTTATTGTTTTCGGTAGTATTGTAACTCATATACTTTTATAACAAATATCGCTGGTTTTTTCAACTATTTTCTTTATTTTCAGAACTCCTTGAAAACCCTAGCCATTGGCGTATCATCCAATTCGATCTGGAAATTAAGTACTTTTCCATACGGTGTTTTCATAACTTCCATACCGACATCGGACAAACGCTGAGCTCCCTTGTCGATTATCTCACAGGCTGTTTCAAAGCTCGCTTTCGAGGATGATAGATGTGAGAAAGAATGAAGGATGACGCTATTGCTCTCCCATTTCCTGGCGAACCATTTTACATTCTTCACATACTTCGTTACGGCCTTAGCGAGATTTTCCTCATCCTTTTCCTCGGCATGAGTAAATATTATTATCCCCTTTTCGAAACGGCCGTCATCAGCATCCTTCCAATATGCGTACTTCTCAAATCTCAGCATTAACATCTTCATTCCGTCCTCCTATCGTGTTTATGAATCAGAACACACCTTGCTATCCAATAAAATTCCACCGACAATAAGCAATAATCCTATCAATGTGTAACTTTTTATCCTTTCGCCCAACACCGTATTAATGATCAGCAGAGATATCAATGGCGCCAGGTAAACGACCGAAGACACCCTGGAAGTGCGGTCCGCTGTTTTCAAGGCCTTCAGCCATATAAAAAAAGCCAATCCCATTTCGAAGATGCCTATATAACAACTTCCCAATATACCTGGCAATGTAAACCCTTTCATTCCGCCTGAAAAAAGAAGATACAAGAGGGAAAGAATGCTTCCCATGAAAAATCCCATGAACAATTTCACTGAATCGGGCCTTTTATCGCGGATGTTCAACATCCAATACACTCCCCAGAATACGCTTGATAATATCGGCAGAAGAAGGACCGGTTTGAAACCGCCGGTAAATGAGATACCTCCTACTACCGTACCCACTCCGATCAGTCCAGCCGTCAGCGCGATCAGGGTCCTGAAGGGTAATTTCTGTTTCAGAAAAGGTATGGAAAGCAGAGCTATGACCATCGGCCAGGTATAGTTCAACACCAATGCGGTCTGAGCAGGAAGCATGTCATAGGCCTTAAAAAGGATCAAATAGTAAAAAAAGGGGTTTATGGCTCCCGCCAGAAGTGACCTCATCAGGTATTTCCTGTCGAATAAACTGAGGAAATGCCCCTTGAGCAGCACGATGATGAACATGACGAGCGCAGATGCCGAGGATGCGATAAAAAGGATTCCTTCGGGTGTCATGTGGATCAAGGTCAATTTGAATGCCGTGGCTGCGGTTGACCAGAATATTACAGCAATAAACGCCAGAACATAGGCCTTTTGATTGCCTTTGATCAATTGTGACCTCCGAGAAGTATATCGGCCTTATTTATTCTTTCCATTATCATCGGATTTATGGAGCTGAACACTCAAAATATAGGCCTTTTGATTGCCTTTGATCAATTGCGGCCCCCGAGAAGGATATATGCCTGATTTATTCTTTTCATCCTTTCCTCGGCCCTTTTTCGGAATTCTTCCCCAAGATGAGAGACCTTATCAGGATGGTACTTTTTCACCAGTTTCCTGTAAGTTGATTTGATCTCTGCTATTGAAGCACCGGGAGCAAGGCCGAATTCCGCATATGGGTCGAAATCGGTTCGCTTCTTATAAGTGCTCTGTGAGCCGCCCTGATACGAACCGCGGATGAATTGTCCCTTCGCCCTGAAGTAATCATCCCGCCTGATGCCCATGAGGCTCGCTGCCTGCCGTATCTTTTTCAATTCTACATCAGAAATACTTCCGTCAGCAAGAGCAACACCGAACAGCATCTCCAGGATTACCAGGCGCATTGTGTAATTGAAGGTAGAATTAACTAAACGGCATACCTGGTCGATCTCCTTTGGAAATCTCTTGAATTCCTCTATCCGCTGCCGTATCATCACCATTTCCTGCGGAGTAAATCCGGAATTTACCATAAATGAGATAAATGAGGCCATTTCGGCTTCATGATACACATTGTCTGCACCGGCAATTATCATCATCAGGTCCGTCAGCGAATTTATCGCGATTATTCTCTTCCCCGAATCAAAAGATGAACCGGAGTAATTACTTTGTTTTCGGCGGCTCGCATATCCGTCAAGACTCCCGCCGATGATGCCTCCCACAATACCGCCGATAATATTACCTCCGGTCAAAGCAAAACCGATTATTGCGCCCCAGAGAATAGAACCGCAGTGAAGGATCATTCCGCATACCTCTTATCGAGGTGGGAATCTATGATACTCACAAGATCATCTATACGGGATGTCCAGCTTCTGTCGCTGCAATATTCTTCCATCTCGCGCTTGAGCTCATTATCCGGTTCTTTGATCTTGATCGGCTCAGAGCCGATATAAGAGATGAACGGCATTTTTAAAAGACAAGGCATAGCGGTCGACCAGACCGGAAGGCCGGCCTTGATATACTCCATGTATTTCATCGGAAAAGAATATGATGTGCTCTCGTTCAATAGATAAGGAAGGAAGCCGGCATTGAATTTGCGCAGAAAGCCCGTCAACTGCCCATGAGGTACGGACGGAAGAAAATGAATATTCTCTGCTGGCTCCAGCCCATTCATCTGAGCGTCCTCTTCCCCTTTACCGCGTGGGCCGGCAAAATAGAAATGCGTCCCCGGATTTTTTCGGGAAAGCTCAATGATGAGGTCAATATCGATCTTATATTTCGCGATATTGCCGGCATAAACAAGTGAGGGATGAAGGAACTCATCGTTCAAATCACATTTATCCCGGCTTGCACTATCCACAACATCGTTCGCAAGTACAGTTATATCCGTGGCTCCGTATCGTTTTATTAAAAGGTCTTTGATCTTTGAGCATGTACAGAAAATAAGATCCGCCTTGGCACACATATGCCTCTCTACATTCATTACATCTTCCGGTATGACCCCGGGATTCGCTGAATAATTATCCACAGCATGATAAATGATCGCGCCGGCCTTGCGTATGACGGGAGCGAAGGAAGGAAGAAATACCCAGTCGATCCTTTCGTATCCCCTTGTCATTGCCGCAAGTCTTGATCTAAGAAGCGAAAAGAAAATACCCTGAAGAGGGCCGGGATAATAAAGCGGTGTCAAGATGCGTATATTGCCTTCTCTCCGTAATGGATGAAAGAGAAGCCGCAGAAGGCGTGAAAATACCCTCTTCTTGTCATGTCCGCTTCTGGATATCGACGGTTTTCGTAATCCTATACTTTCGACAAATATCACATCCGCGCCTCTTTTTGAGAGGCATCTTGAGTAATGATGAACATTTAGAAGTCCTTCCGAACGCCATTCAGAGGAAGCATATATCACATAGATACGTTTTTTCATCTTGCGATCACTCCAGCGTCAACTATTAAGGCGCCACCCGTTTTTAGAAGATGCGCCACAGCATTTACCGTAGTTCCCGTCGTAAATACATCATCCACAAGCAGGATAGAAGCTCCCTTGGCCTTGTCTATCTTCTTTGTGCTCTTGAAGGCTTTCTTTACTTCCCTTCGGCGCTGAACTCTATTCAATTTCTCAAAGGCGATCGTGTCACGCTTCTCCAGAAGATCTGCCCGGAGCTTCACTCCCATGGTTTTCGCTACTCCTTTCGCGATCTCATATGCCTGATTGAATCCCCTTTCATGAAAGCGTTTCGGTGACATTGGTATGGGAATTATATAAGTGTATTCTCTATTTTCTCTTTTTAGAATTTTCCCCATCATTCGTCCCAATCCCAAAGCAAGTTTTCGCTCCTCTCTGAATTTTACCTTCCTGATTATTTCTCCCATTCCCTTGGCGTAATAACCGAGATTGTAAAATCCGTCGAAGTAATTCTTCCGCCCCCTGCATTGTTCACACAGCCTCCTTCTTCCAGAAAGCGCGCAATGACATTTTTCACAGGCGGATATCGGAGAACGCAGCAATCTTGAGCTGCATGAAGGGCAAAACGGAGATCTTATCTTCATTTTCTTGCCGCAAAGGGCGCATTTCACTGCCTTCTCCTGAATTCGATATCGAATACGGTGCCGGTCTTCAGCGATGATCTTACACTGATCCTGCCGCTATGATCTTCAATGATCCTTTGCACCATTGTTAAGCCAAGGCCGGTGCCCGATTTTTTTCCTGAAAAATATATATCCCAGATCTTATCAAGGTCTTTTTTAGCTATTCCTATGCCATTATCAGAAAATTCAACATACACAGTTCTCTCATCGCCCTTGATGATAATATTGATCGCCCCCTTTCCCCCCTTAAAGGAATCAAGGGAATTATTGAGCAGATTCACAAAAAGCTGCTTAAGAAGGATCTGATCACCTTCTATCATCGCATCATCAGCCTCTGTACGGAGGTGAATAGAGACATTTTTGTCTTCCTTATCCGAATAGAGTTTAATAAGATCTCCCAATAATTTGTCAAGCGACATTTTCTTGAGATGAGGCGCGGGAAGTTTCGCGAAATCATTGAAGTGTTTCAGCAGTTTCGATAATCTGTCTATTTCTTCCTTGATAATAGCGGTATTCTCGTCAAAGATCTTCTCAAAACCATCCGGATCCTGTGAGCGCTTTCGGCGCAAACGGTCAATGGCCAGCGATATTGGAGTGAGCGGGTTCTTCAGTTCATGCATTAATTTCCTCGCCATTGCCTGCCATATCTCGGCGCGGCGAAGATTGAGTATCTCGGTGAAATCATCGACTATAAGCAGTTTCTCCGACTTGCCAGATCGAAAATTCAAGATATTGATCGAAAGAAAAATATCTCCTATCCTTATCCGTTTCTTGAGCAGGGTTTCATCCTTGTCGGAAAGCATCTTGGAAATGGACTTCTCAAGTTCTTCCGGCGATTCCAATTCCTGCAGAATTGCTTCCAAAGAAGGATTCTTGAAGATCATGTCCCCTTTAGCGGAAATAATGCCGATACCGGTTGTGACAGAAGTAAGGATGGCATTCTGGAAATCCCGCTCCGTCTGCAGATTTTCATTTAACTTGCTCTGCTCGTCCCTCGCGGTTTGAATTATTGATGACATCTTATTGAAATTATCTATCAAGACCCCAAGCTCGTCTTCAGAAGTTTTCTGTATCTTGAAACGGTAATTTCCCCTTTTGAGCTCTTCCGTGCCCAACATGAGATTTTCAATGGGCAGAATAAGGTCCTTCCCCAGAAATCCCGCGATCCAGAAGGAAAGCACAAAAATAAACACAGAGATGATGAAGATGGAGATTATCGCAAAGATCTGAGAGGCCTTTTTGCGAAAAAGTGAATCCTTGAAAAATCGGTTATGCGTTTCATTTACATTGTATAAGAAATTCTTCTCCTCCTCAGAAAGAGTGATCTCCCAGACAATACCGCCCTTATTGAAGAGTATGCGGTCCTCAAGGTAAAGGCTTTCACCCGCTTTTAATTCCTCTTCTCCCGCGTTCTTTCTGATCTCCAGCTCTTTGAGATCCTCTTCGGGCAATTTATCGATCCAGATGTGAGCCGTGCGGACTTTCTGTGATATCACATACCTGGAATACTCAACACCCGCATCGATAGTATCTCGAAACAATTTCCCTCCCCATTGATTCAGAAGATTATTTGTGAATAGAACATTAAAGATTATTTGAGGAACGGAGATGAATATAACGACCATTAAGATTATTACAAAGAATTTAGAGCGTATGCTTCTGTCTTTAAATGATTTTTTGCTTTTTTCATTAAAAAAGTACAATGCGCCCTTCAGAGCAACAAATAGAAATGAGAAGATGAAAACGAAGAGGGCTAGAAGCTGAAATACTATGTAAACGGTAGTGATCCGGCTCTCTCCCTGCAGCTCAGATAAGGTTCTGAGAGAAAATACGATGAAGACCGCGAACATGACAATTATGAAAATGAGATATATCAGATTTCTTCGTGTTCCTTTCAAAGCTTTTTCTCCAGAAGAAATTCCATAGAGTAATTCAGGTCAAAGAATACCTTATAAATAATAGCGAATACCCCTACCACGGACATTCCCTTTACATGAACACGGCAGAATATACGTTCCTTTTCAAATATCTCGCGGTCAAAGGATGCCTGGAAAGTAGCCACTTCATCCACCAGGTCATCGAAATTCTTGAAGTAAAGCACCTCACCTCCGGTCTTGAGTGAGAATTTATTATTGAGAATATCGTATTTGAACTCTACTTTTTGAGTGCTGTACACTTTTTTAGAAAGAAAACCCTTCTTGAAGAACTCATATGTGATGATAACCCCTTCTCCTGCCTGCAATGAGGCCTCGATATCCTGAGAAATAAAATCTTGTAATGTAACGGATATTTCGATGTGGTCATCATACGGAGAGATCATTACAGAGGCCTCCGCAGAAAAGATCGAAACCGCCAGAAGCAGAAGGAAGGCCGCAAGGAGACTTTTCAAAATTTAACTCCGAGCCCCAGAAGAAGATTCTTCCTCGAGTCCTCCATCATCAGGATCTCCACTTTTTTGTGACCGCCGATATACGCATCGTACGCTGAATAGATCCTGAAGAAAGAGTTCATTGCGTAATATGCGATTATGGTAACTCGATCATTTTGATTCAAATCAAGCCAATTCAAAGCGCTATCTTCAGGAGAGTATCGATTCCGAAGATCGTAGTCGATATATACCTTCCAAACCTTGAATAGAAGCTGATAAAAGAGAAGTTCAGAACCTTTTCTGAAGCTGCCGTTGAACATCTGCCCCGTACCCGGCATCAAATAGGAAGAAACAGCCAGAAAGAACGGGTCCGGGCTCTCACTCTTTAATGAAGAGGCGTTCCTCAGATTGAATTTCATTGAATCACTAATAGCATCGTAGATATTGTATATATGGAGCAATGTCGCGCCTACGGCGAGGCCGATGGCAATATTTCTGTTGCCGCGCGTGATATCACTATGAGGATTTACTATTACACCTTCCTCCAATCTGAATGTCAGGTCGCTGACCAAATTGATCGCAGTGTAAAGGGAGCCCAGCTCAAGTGTCAGAAACAGGGCGCCTTTCAGGAGTTTTCCATTATATGCCTGCCCTAGTCCGGGATAATACCAGGATAGGCTACCGGAAAAATACGGGTTCTTCCGGATAGTGCATTCCTGTGATAAAAGATTTACTGAGAATAATACGATCAATAAGAGAATAAAGGATCTTTTCATATTACTTCCTTATGTCGGGGTCATTAATATAATAAAAGATTATCCTTCCTTTTTCAACCTTTTTTATAATAACTCCATCCGTGAAAAACATTTTAGGGTGGATCGCAACGGGCGTAAGTGGCAGTTCGGGATATGAAAATGTCCCTTCATACATTATTGTTCTATCCCTGAATGCGGGGTCATCTGTCAGTTTCTGAAGGGAGATCAGCTGAAAGTCCGCCATTTCCCGTGTAAGCATGTAGAATTCCCTCTTCTTTGAATTTCTGATATACACCGCATCATCCTCGCCCAGAAGGTTGGACATGACGACCGAATACAGATCTACGCCGTAAAGTACGGCATTTGTCGACGCACTTAATCCGGAAAGAAATGCCGCGCCGATCCTGAGCCCTGTAAAGGACCCGGGGCCCATATTATAAACAAGGTTCTCAATATCATCGAGAGAAGTATCCGCATCGGCAAGGAAGCGGTTCAGCCTGCCCTCCAAACCTATCGAATGTGATGAGTCCAAGGACTCTCTTATGGAATGTATTTTTCCGTTTCTTCTGAAGGATGCCGAAAAATACGGCAAAGATGTGTCAAGAAAAAGGATGTTGTCAATGGCCTGTATGTCCAAATCCACCGCTCCCCCTTTGCGTTTGCTCCAATTCCTCTTCAGATATCTCCATCTCTACCTGAATTACCTGTGAAAATACTCCTTGGGCTATGCGCATTCCTCTGATAACCGTAAAGGGCAGCTCGGATGAATTATAAAGTATCACCTTGACCTCGCCCCTGTAATCGGAATCCACCGTACCCGGTGTATTTAATACTGTAAGGCCGCTTTTGAAGGCGAGGCCGGAGCGCGGGCGTACCTGCATCTCCCATCCTAATGGAATCTGCATCTTCATTCCTGTTGGGATGATCTCACGCTTGCCCGGCTCAATGATAATGTCATCATATATCGCAGCAGCCAGATCGACCCCCGATGAACCGGGGGTCTCATATTGCGGTAAGGGAAGTTCCTTACCGTGTTCTAAAAGCTGGATCCTAACCTTGATCCGGTCTCTTTTCTCCATTCATATCCTTCTGCGTAAGGTCGATCTTTCCTTCGCGGGAATTTACATATTTGATCTTTGCAGTGATCTGCTGACCCATCTTGAAAAGTTTTTCGGGATATCCCTTCTCTTCGAATTGAGAGACATGAAGAAGTCCCTTTACCCCGGGGGCTAACTCAACAAATACACCGTATTTTTCAATTCTCATTACCGGACCGGTATAGATCTCTCCATTGCGCGGGCCGAAGGCGATGAGTTTAACATAAGCTTTTGCGCTATTCAATTTCTCTTTATCGTAACCGAATATCTTAACCAGGCCGTCTTCCGCTATGGTAATAGTGGAGTCCGTCTCTTCCTGGATCGCTTTGATCGTCTTGCCGCCGGATCCTATGATACCGCCGATCTTATCAGGATTTATTTTGATGGTAACTATCTTGGGAGCGAATTCTGAAACATCCGTTCTTGGGCCTGAGATCGTTTGTGATATCAAGTCAAGAATATGGATCCTTCCTTTTTTCGCGCGTCCCAGGGCCTCGAAGAATATTTTTTTCGACACTCCTTCGATCTTAAGGTCCATTTGAATAGCGGTAATACCGTCTCGTGTTCCGGTAACCTTGAGGTCCATATCTCCCCAATGATCTTCTTCACCCAGAATATCGGTAAGTATCTGATAATCGTCTCCGCATGAAACAAGGCCAAGTGCCACACCGGCAACCGGCTTCTTCAGGGGCACGCCCGCATCCAGCATTGCCATCGTTCCACCGCAAACAGATGCCATGGATGACGAACCGTTTGACTCAAGGATCTCGGAAACGATCCTGAGAGTGTACGGGAATTCCTCATTCTTCGGAAGTATGGAATTGAAAGATATCTCGGCAAGATGTCCGTGGCCGATCTCTCTTCTTGATACAGAACGGTAAAATCCTACTTCACCGACAGAGAATGGAGGGAAATTATAATGCAGCATAAAGCTCTTTCTCACATCACCGGCAATATTGTCAACGATCTGCTCGTCATAAGAGGTGCCTAAAGTCGCTGTGACCAATGCCTGAGTCTCACCTCTGGTAAAAAGCGCGCTTCCATGAACTCTCGGCAGCACTCCGACTTCCAGAGTAATTTTTCTGATGTCTTCCGGAGACCTGTTGTCCAGACGGATCTTGTCAGTGAGTATTCTTTTACGCATCTTCTTTTTAAAGAGTTCTTCCGCGAAATTCTTTGTCGCCTTGATCAGGTCGACTTCTTCCTCTTCATCCATTCCTTCGATCAATCCGGTCTTAATGGCTTTCAAGTAGTCCATCTTCTCAAATTTACCGGGAGCGTCATAAACGCCCATGAATTTTTCATTGACCGTATTCTCTATCTTGGAGCGAAGTTCATCTGAAAGCGGATCAGGGGCGGCTTCAGGAGCTGCCATCTTCTCTTTTCCGATCTCATCTTTGATCTGCTGCTGGAACTCATTGAGTTTCTTAATGGCTTTTGATGCCTCATCAAAACCCTCAAGGAATTTGTCATCTGATATCTCTTCGAGTTTTCCCTCGAGCATCACGACATTTTCGTCCTTTCCGACCATATTAATAATCGTGCTGACATCTTCCAGAGTGAATGTGGGATTCACTACCCAATTGCCGTCTTTCAGAACCAGTTTTACACCGGATACGGGACCGTCAAAGGGGATATCCGAGATACTCAGAGCTAATGACGCTCCGATCATTCCCAGTGTATCCGCAGCATTGATGCCATCATAGGAAAGTACAAATACACTTATCTGCACTTCTCTCTTCAGCCAGTCCGGAAACAACGGCCTTATCGGCCTGTCGATCTCTCTGCAAGCCAGTATCTCACCTTCGTGAGGCCGACCTTCTCTCTTAAAGAATCCACCGGGGATCTTGCCCGCGGCATATGTTTTTTCTCTATATTCAACACTTAACGGAAAAAATGACAGACCCTTCTTATCCTTGTCTGACATTACCGCCGTCGCCAGGACCACGGTTCCTCCCATTTGGACCAGTACTGATCCGTTTGCTTGTTTTGCGAAATAGTCCGTTTTTATAATTAGTTCTTGTTCGCTTCCTAAATTCAAATTGTATTTTTTCAAATCATCCTCCTCGGATTAGAATTTCAGTTTCAGGTCTTTTACCAGCTTGGTAAAACCCTCATAATCTTTTCTCTGAAGATATCTCAATAAGCTTTTTCGCCTTGCGATCAGCTTGAGAAGTCCTCTTCTTGAACTAAAATCCCTTTTGTTCTCTTTCAGATGCCCGGATAGATTGACTATCCTTTCAGTAAGGATCGCGATCTGTACCTGTACAGAACCGGAGTCCTTATCCGTAGCACCGTAATGCTCAATAATTTTTTTTGTAGCTTCTTTTCCTATCATAATATCCTCCATCCGCCTAAAACCGAACCATCACATTGAAGTGTGAGATCAAGCCTTAGGTAAAGTTTGTTATCTTGATCTTAGCACCGACCTCGGTCACTGCCGCCAATTTACCGTTATACACAAGCCGGAAGAGGCCGCTGCCGTTGAAAACTGCCCTCGGAGGCATATTTCCCAAGCTCAAGGCATCGTAGGTCTTCCTGTCGATGTAAACGGGCTTTATTTCTTTTAAAGCATCATTTAAGTCAACCATTTTATCATAAATCGTTTCACATTGCAATAGATGATCCAAGGTAAGCGCGTCTTTCAGGTCAAAACCGTTATTTTGAAGCCGAGTCAATTCAGCTGTGGTCGCTGGACAGCCCACCATCTCGCCTATTTGATAAACGATACTCCGCACATATGTCCCTGAAGCACATGTTATCTTGAGCGAATCATCTCCTGTTATCTCTATCTTGTCCACTCTCATTGCTTTTTCGATCTTTCTGTAATCCCCTTCTCTGGCCAATTTATACATCCTCTGGCCGTTAAGTTTCTTGGCTGAAAAATAAGGCACGGGAAGGATCGGATCCCCGATCAGATCGGGAATTGCCTTCGCGACTTCGGCAGGGTCGGGAACTTTGTTCTCTCTTCTTACCACCTTTCCTTCAAGATCCCACGAATCTGTTTCAAGTCCCCATTCAATGGCAACTGAATATATTTTCTGTGTGGAAGGCAGAAAGCGAATGGCCCTTGTAGCCTTATTCAAAGCGATAATAAGTAAGCCTGTAGCCTGAGGGTCTAATGTACCGCTATGGCCCACCTTGGGGATCTTGAATTTCTTTTTGATCACATTGCAGACATCAAACGAGGTCATCCCCTTGGGTTTGTCGACCGAAAGAAAACCGTGTATGTCTTTATTCATCTTTCATTCCATCCGAGATCGACTGAAATACATCCGGAAGAATATCGTCAAGATCTCCTTCTATGCTCGCCGCAGCAGCGTTCCTGTGCCCGCCGCCTCCATATAATCTCGCGATTTTGTTCAGATCGATATTATTGTTTCCACGAAAATTTATCCTGAAGGTGCCTTTTTGGAACTCCCGGAAGAAAAGCAGTACTTCGGCGTCTTTCAAAGGCCTGAACCATGCGAAGAGCTCCGATATCTCGTCGTAATTCAAAGAGGAAGATTCAAGTTCCTCAAAGTCCAAAGAAATATAGTAGATCCCGTCCTGTCCTTTCTGCATTTTGGAAATAAGAAAACTGAAATAATCAAAGTGCTCCATTGTAAGGACTTGATAATACTTCTGATATATGTTGAACAACGGCACACTTGACATTAAAGCGGAGACCACTTGAAAGGTACTTTCGGTCGCATTATCAAACTTGAGAAATCCAGTATCGCCAAGAATGCCTAAAAGGATCATTTCCTTCATGAAATCATCAAAAAGGCCGATCTCATCCTTGAAAAGGTAATACACTATTTCCGCTGTCGATGACATATCCGGCATCACATGGTTGATATCGCCATACTGCCGGTTGGAAACATGATGATCAATATTGATGATCACGCCCTTGATTATCCCTTCTCCGAAACGCTCAGGCGAAGTAGAGTCCAGACAAATGGAAATATCCACATCTTCCCCTTCATAGGGTTTGCCCGGCAATCCTGAAACGATATTTTTCCACTTCAAATTTATTTCTCCGGCCAAGTGATAGTACAGCACCTTTCCTTTCTTTTGTAAAAGGGCTAGCACGAATGCCAGCGAAGATACGGCATCAGCATCCGGATTCCGGTGAGCCGTAACCAGAACACTGCGGCTCTTTTCTATTTCATTCTTCAATTTCTGAACTGTCATTTTCCTTTAAATCCTCAATAACTTCACCTATCTGAAAATAATAATCCGTGGAATGATCGTACTTGAACTCCAGATTGGGGATACGCTTCAAGTGAAGACTCTTCTTCAATAATATGTGAAAAAATCCGCAGGCCTTATTCAAAGCCGCGATCAAGGCTGCCTTATCAAGGGTATTATCATATGTTTCAACAAAAACGGTCGCAAGGGACATATCGCTGTTAAGCTGCAGTCTCTTAACGCTTATCGTGGCAAATCTTCTGTCATCGGCATCGTTTAAAAGGATGTCGTATAATCGCCTCTTTATCAGTGAACCCAATTTATTTCTGTAAACCGTTCTATCTTTTCTCGTCATATCACTTCCCTGTTTACATATAATGTCTCAAGAGTGCTTTCGCCCAGGATGCTGTAAAGCGATGATTGAAATTTTTCGATTTCTCCGGAATCTAAAGCTACATAAGCGATGGTGAACTCGATAGAATTCAAGATCTTGTCGTCCGGAACTTCTCTTAGGGAAATATTGAAGCGGTTCTTTAAATTATCTTTCAAGGAGTTTGCATACTTCCTTCTTTCCTTAAGTGAGAAAACTGGGCCCGGGATCTTCATCCCGACCTGAAAAATACCTACCATTATTACTCGTAGATGTAAAACTCCAGAACATCACCGACTTCTATATCATTGAAGTCTTTTATCTTCAAACCGAATTCAAGTCCCTGCTTGACCTCCTTTGCATCATTTTTCTCACGCTTCAGGGATTCGATATTGCCTTCATGAAGGAGCCCGTCCTTTCTAAGCACACGTACAAATGAATTTCTTGTAGCGACACCGTCTTTCATGTAACATCCGGCGATCTTGTTCACTTTACCGATCGTAAAGATAGCTCTTATTTCAGCATGCCCCTTGATCTTCTCCTCTGTTTCCTTCACGATATTACCTTCGATGAGTTCTTTAAGGAAATCCTCGATCTCGAAAATAGTTGAGAACATATTGATACGCACCTTTTCCTTATCTATTGTCTTTTTTAGAGCATTGGGTATCTTCACCTTGAAACCGAATATCATCGCGTCAGAAGATGCGGCAAGAAATACATCATTATCCGTAATATCTCCTACGGCTGAATGAATGAGGTTTATCTTGACATCCTTATGCTGGAAGTGCTGCATAAGATCGTTCAGGACACCTTCGGAACCAACGACATCTGTCTTCACAATTACCTTCAATTCCTTAAGGTCACCACTGACCTGAGCAAAAAGGTAATCGATATCGACCTTCTTATTGGATGCCAATTTTGTTTCGTCCATCAATCTCTTCTTGGATTGTGCCAGGTCTTTGGCTTCCTTTTCATCGTCCACAACGATCACAACATCACCGGGCTCGGGGAGTTCCGCGAATCCCGAAACCTGACCGGGACGTGATGGTCCAAGGTTCCCAAGAGCTTTTCCCCCACTGCCGAATAAAGTTTTTACTCTGCCGTAAGTTGTGCCGCATACGAAATTATCTTTTGGATTGAGAGTTCCATTGGTAATAATTACGGTCGCCACAGAACCCATTCCCTTTTTTACCTGCGCTTCAAGAACAAAGCCTGTAGCGGGTTTGCCGGGATCCGCGTTCAAATTCAATTCGATCGATTGAAGCTGTATCGCATCAATAACTGCCTCTATATTTGTCTTTTTAAGAGCGGATACCTCCACGAATTGAGTTTTACCGCCATAATTGATATCCAGAAGATTATATTCGGACGATAATTGTGTCTTTACCACCTCAGTTTTCGCATTATTCTTATCGATCTTGTTCACTACAACTATTATAGGAAGACCGGCGGTCCTTGCATGATTAATCGCTTCCACTGTTTGAGGCTTAACACCATCATCAGCGGCAACCACCAGGATCACGATGTCGCAGACCTTTGCTCCGCGTGCCCTCATCGCTGTAAATGCACTATGCCCGGGGGTGTCGATCATACAGAATTCACCATGCTCGTTTTCTACATAAGATGCGCCTATATGCTGAGTTATACCGCCGCTTTCCTTAGCGGCAACATTGGTATTGCGCAGAGCATCCAATAATGTTGTCTTGCCGTGATCGATATGTCCCATCACTGTTATTACAGGAGCTCTTTTGAAACCATCTTCTATATCTTCTTCAACCTTGGTGAGCTCCTCATCCGCTAATCTTATGATGTTGATATTTTCGATCTCCAGAACCTGCGATATAAGGTCGATCTCCTCGAAACTCAATTGCTGTGTGGGTGAAAGCCATAGCTCGAATTCTTTCATCTTCTTAATGAGCTCCAGGGCGTCCATGTCCAGGAAATTGGCGATTTCAAGAGTTGTACTGCGCTCATGTATGCGTATGCGTCTATCTATTTTGATATCACCTTTCTTCTTTCTCAATTTGGGTTTGGGCTTCTTGGCTGGGGCTTTGGGAGCGGATACCACCGTAGTATCGGGTGAATCGGACTTCTTATTCTTGTGCTCAAGCTCATAGAGTTCAGTTTCAATGTCAATATCGAAATCCTTTGAGATAAGTCGCTTGGCTCTTCTTTTGCTGGCTGTGACCGCCGCTGCCGCATCATCCTTTTTCTTCGTATATTTCTTTTTCTGTGAAGGCCGCCTCTTATCACCTTTCGCTTCGATCAGCTCGGCGTCGGTAGTAGCGTTAACCTTCTTTTCAGCGGTCCTTTTATCCTCAAGATCTTTTTTCTTCCGCATTTCCTGCTTTTTCAGTCTTTCTTTTTTATCCCTTTCCTTTTTATCCTTTTCACGCTGCTGCCTTTGAAGGATCTTTCTCTTTCTTTCCTCTTTCTCGCTTTCTTCTTTCTCTTTTTTGGTCTTTGCGGCTTTTTCCTCTTCTTTCTTTGCTTTCTCTGCAATGACAAGCGCCTTCGCGGCTTTCTGTTCTTCTTTTTTCATTAACGCCGCATCTTTATCCTCTTTAGTCGGCTTTTTCGGGGCTTTCTTCGCGGGTGCTTTTTTGGCTTCACTTGCTTTTGTTTTCTTGGTCTTTGTCTTGGAAGTAGTTTTCGATGCCGCTTTTTTGGTCTTTTTCCCTTCTTCCTTTTCCTTTTCCTTTTCCTTCTTGGCCTTTGCCGGTTTCTTTTTCTTTAAGATCTTCTCTTTTAACTTCTCATCTTTTCCAATGATAGCTTTCGGTTTGGTTACCGGTTTTTGTTTCTCTATGGCTTGTTTGATCTTGTCTCTATATAGATTGGCTAAATTTTCTTCTACATTCCGTGCGGAAAGTTTCCAATCCTCACCCGGGAAATTCGCTTCGATTATTTCCCGAATGACCTTATAGTCTACATTGAATTCCTTTGCTAGGTCTCGTCTTCGCATACCTCACCTCTATTTTTCCTTGGTTCCTTCATAAAGCCGGCCGATATTTGCCTTTGCGAGCTCTATGATCTTGGAAGCCTTGCGTTTCTTGATCTCGGGGAATTCGTCCATGATCTCCTCGGGATCCAAAAGAGAAATATCTTCAAGTGTCCCATATAGCTGGGTAAGGCCTAGGGCGGTGCCCTCATCTATTCCTTTGATACCCAGAAGCACGCTGCGGGAAACTAAGAGCGCGTTTCTCTCCTTTTCGAGTTGTTTTTTATAATCGTCTTCTTTTTTAATTTCAACGTACATCCCGATCAATTCACCGGTCAAGGTCCTGTTTGATTCATTTCTTCCGAGCGCGTGGCCAAGCTGCTCCGTATCGTCCGGTACAATGACCAGAACCCTCTTCTTTCTTTTATTGATGATGATCTTTTTAATGGTAGCGGGCTTCAATGAGTTCTTGATATACTCATCCAAACTATCGGAGTATTGTATTACATCCAATTTCTCTCCGATGATCTTTCTGATCTCGCTGATCCTCTGAGCCCTGGGGCCGACACAGGCGCCTACCGGATCAAGTTTTGAATTTTCCGAAGAAACGGATATCTTAGTTCTTATACCGGGCTCTCTTACGATCTTCTTGATAATAACATAACCCTCTTTCACTTCAGGGATCTGCTGCCTGAGCAATTCCTTGATAAAGTCATGACTTCTTCTGGAAAGGATGATCCTCTTCTGGCCGTCATCTTCACGCACCTCCACAAGGAGGAATTTATACTTCTTGCCGATGCCGTATTTATCGGAGAATACCGCTTCTTCATTCGGTAAAAATCCGTAAATGCGGTCAAGATCGACCCTGAAGCCGATAACCTCTCTGCTTTCTCTCTCTTTGCCGATGATGGTTCCCATTACGATCTTACCGATCCTGTTATCTTCAAAATCTTTATAGACACCTTCTTTTTCCTTGGTCAGGATCTTGTTCTTGAAGATCTTTCTGATATTAGCGGCGATGGATCTCGGTACCTGCTTCAATCTTACCGTTACCTTGACCATTTCGCCTAATTTTCTCTTCTTCTCGGCGAGATCCTCGTCATCGATCGCTATCTCCAGCCATTTATTCTTTACTTCTTCCACAACGGCCTTGTGAAAAGATATTGAAATATCGTTTCTCTTTTCACTTATCCGGATCGTGATCCGCTGCATATATATCGGATAAAGCTCATTGTCTTTAGTCCTCTGACTTTTCTCCATAAATCCAAGTTTAATGGACTCTTCTAAAATCTCTCTGGCTGCCTCAAAGGAAATATCCTTCATCTCAGAGATCTGTTTAAGTTCTTTCATGATATCGTTCATCTCAAACCTCCATCTACTCAATCAAACGGTTATACAAATAGATTATTTTATAATAAATGATTAATTGAAGGTGAATTGTAACATATTTATCAAACGGAGTCAATAGGAAAAGTTCGCAGGTTCGCAAGTGCGAAAGCAAGTGTGAGGTGTGAAGTGTAAAGTGGGATAATACAATGAAGAATGCCGCTAAACAGAGGGTAGAGGCCTGTAGAGAAGTGAACAATGAACAGTGAATAATTGGAGAAGAGAAAGAACAAAATGAAATAGGTAATAAAGGTGCGTGTGATTCTAACGGGGCAAAGAGTTTACACGCTACGCTTCCTGTTAACTCTTTGCTTGGAACTTTTACATCGGGACAGACGAACGCCTGCGGCGTACGACATGTCCCATATCTTGTTTGGGGTACGGCGTGACATGATTGTAACAGGATAAATAATGGGTTATACGAAATAACGATTTTCCGGTTACGGATGTGAACATTAGTTGCATTTTATCTGGGACGCTTGTGCTCTTGTTACTTGTGCCTTGTGCACTGCTGTTAGTTCACTCAAACAGGTCTTTTTGACATGCCTGGCACTTACCTAATTTATCAGCGCAATGATTACACAATTCAAATGCACCGCTGCTTGTACCTCTGCCGCAAACCGCACATGTTCCGATGTCACAAGTGAATGCGCTTTTTTCACAGTCCTCACATAGATATTCTGAACCCCAATTACTTCCGGACTGACAGGAAAATACAATAGCAGAAAATGCAAGTAAGATAATCAAAGTGCGCCAGATCGCATTCGTTGGTTTTCCTATTTTCCCTATCACCCTATCACCTTATCAGCCTCACCCGGCTATCTATTTTCCAACTTTACACTTCACACTTCAGACTTCACACTTGCTGAGCAAGCTCAGCATTGCTTGTGCACTGCGAAGCTTGTCTCTCAAAATACTAGACTGAGTCCGCCTCGGGGGCCATTCTCATTCAAGGTGAAGAATCCCTTCAATTTCAAATTAGATGCCTGATCTGAATTAAAAGCCCTCACAGCATCTTCTATCAGTTTCTTCGAAGGCCCGGCCGTCGCCAAGAGGACTATCAGTCCCACAGTGAATGGTATCGCTGTGATAAGCGCAACATTGCCCCAGGCAGAACGAGCATCTTCAGAGAGCCAGGAATCGCCCAGATCATCAGGGGATGACAGCGCCCATATGATAACGGAAACTCCGCAAACAACTTCACTTGCGATCGTTATTATCCCCACAGGTATCATAGCTTTGTTCAATTTGTCAAGTTTCGAGTAATAAGGGGCGCTTGCGGGGTTTCCGCGCAATACTTTTCTCAGGTCCTTCCAGTTCATCTTCTTCCCTCTGAGATAATATATCCCTTCCTTTTTCATCAGGGGCAGCTGCGGTTGAAGATTGAGCTGAAGATTGTTATTACTGGTGGTGGGAGGAGCGATCTGTCTGGATAATGCCCTCATCGGGAAATTGGTACCGAAATACTGATTTGAAAACTCGACGGCAAGATTGTGAGATAGAGGCATGACCAGCTCTACTCCCCCTTCGATATAATTACTCTTTGAGTATTTGATCTCCCCTGTTTCCACGCCGATACAATTGATGCTGATATAATAGGCATTGCCCATTTTTGATACCGTACCTGTAATGATAAAATTGGCGGCAAGCAATTTTCCCATCTCTATGGCGCATTCAGCTGAAGTACATCCGGAGATTTGAAAATCCTGCTCCTTGAGAATTATTTCCATTGAACTTCTATCCAGAACCGTCAGCTCTTTATTCCCAACAAGTACATTTCTGAACTCACGAGAGCTCACCGCGCCGATATAGGCCTCACAATTCTCAGCTGTAAAGTCCTGTACAGCGACGGTCATCCGTGCCTGGATCACGCAGGAGACAAGTAATAGGCCTATTAAAATTGCGATTTTGGAATTGTTCATTTCTCCTCCAAGAAGAATGCTATGTATATTTTAATCCTTAATCAATGAAAAATCAAATATCAATGTGTCCCCAAAATCTTTTTCCACGCATCGGAGGTCAGATGGAAATTCACAGGATCATAGAATCCCGGCTCATATACCTTGTTGATCACCGGAGTGAGATCCGTAAAAGAAGCGCTATGAGATGCCAATATATCAATAAATGCATGGCGTAATCGAGCCATTTTTACTGCCCCCTCATCATTTGGGGAAGTTATTTCCATTGATGTTGGGATAATGTAATATCTTACGCTGATATCATTTGCCGTAGAATATTCATTTATCAGATTCAATACGAATGCGGTCTTATTCAGCATCTCATCGAGATTTTCTTCCATCGAATCGAGAGTATAGCCATACATCAGATCATGCCAGTATGACGGATCATCCTCATTCTTGCCGAAAAAATAGGATTCGATGATAGAAAATAGTATAAATCTTTTCGTAATGGGAATGCCTCTTGTTTTCTCCGGTGATATCAATTCAAATCCATCATCGGTCTCTCTTATCACCGGAAGGGTTGAAATGCCCTGCGTATTCTGAAAGAGGTCATTTCCCGTGTAAACATATATATGGAATTCCTTGCCATGATACTTCTGATGTATCCTCTTTAATAAAATGTATTCCTGCATCGTTGAGAATGACATACAGCCGCTGCTGATATATCTTTTGTCCTTAGAATCACCCCCCATGAAGGCGGCGGGCAGCTTACAATTATCCACCAGAAGGTCGATCATGGAATCGCCAAGGACATAAACAGTATCAGCGGAAGCATTGCCCGTACCGCATGGCCTGAATCCCCTTTCATCGCTCCAGACACGCCCTTTGTCCTGTGTACGGAAGCTCAAGGATGGATTATGGTAAAACCCCAATTCGGCATCGGGAGATATGAAACCGTAGCCGTCACGGCCCGGTACAGCGATCTTTTTCAGGGTGAAATTCAGAAGTAGATTCACAAGGAAAAGGAGAACGATTATCAGTAAAATAGGTTCTAAAAAACGCTTCACTTACCTAGTGCGCCTAGTGTACTGTTCCATAAATCCGATGACTGTCGTTCACGAGTGAACGAGGTACGATGCTGGATGTAAGATGCGAGATGTACGAAGTGGAAAAAGGCACACACCCGTAACCGGAAAATAAGTATTTCGTTTAACACTTTAATTCTCCTGTTCCAATCATATCACGCCGCATCCCAATCAAGATATGGGACATGTCGTACGCCGCCGGCGTTCGTCTGTCCCGATGTAAAAGTTCCAAGTGAAGAGTTGAAAATTGTGAAGCAATTGTACACTCTTCGCAATGTATAGAATCACACGATAACATTCTCCACGCCTCTTTTTCAGTCTTCTGATTGCTATAGAAAATGTGTTGAGCAAAATAACATCAGTCATTGTTACCGTATTTATGGAACAGTACACTGAGATAATCCGCCTGGGATTCAAATTCGGTCATACCCACGGTAGTGCTTTCCAGTTTCATTGCTTCGGCAAGATAGGAATCCATCGCGACCTTGACAGTACCCTTTTCGGGGAGATCCGCATTTGACCAGAAGAAGAGGACATTCTGCCCCTTAAATCGCTCCACAAGGGCTCTTATCCTCTCTACATCGACTTCGGCGACCACAAGGTCATTCTGATACGGCGACTTCATCCTCAGCCATTCCGCGGTGACGGGGCCGGCGGGCAGGAATTCCCTCTCGCTGCCATCGTTGATGAGCGCAAAATCCGTTTTTGCACTGCGGCAGAAAGCCCTGGCGGTAAATTCCGCTGATCTTTCAAATGAATCCAGGGATTCTTTCAGATATCCCAGTACTTCTTTGCCTTTTTTATTGTATTTCCTATCGTATTTCCTGATCCTTCTTGCCAATTTACCCTTGCCTTTGCCGAGGGGAACAAGCGGGATCAATTCATATTTCACATCGGAGATCTTTTTATCCTCTGCGGAAACCATCAATGTCAGAACGCCCAGATCATTTAGATAGCAGCCGGTCTCGACAAGAATTGAATCCGCGGCCTGATCAGGCATTTTTGTGACGCGGTGATCATGTCCCGAGATCACTATATCGATCTGCGGAAATTTTGTCAGCACATTCCTGTCAAAGTCCATACCGTTATGAGACACCAAGATAATTATATCGGCCTTTTCCATCGAAGAGAAGGTATTTGCCAATGCCTCCTCCCATGGCAGGAATTCAACATTGTCCCATCCGTCATACCTACCCTTGACATAGGAGTTCTTTCCGCAGTAGGAAAGCCCCACGACGGCGATCTTTATACCTTTAAGGTCAAAGGCCTTATATGCGTCATCAAAGATACTCGCGCCGTTATTTTTGATATTACACCCGATAAAGGGCGCATCAAGGGAATCCCTGAATGCCAAATACCTCTGAAACGGCTCCTTCAGCTCATTATTTCCCGGAGTGAAGATATCATAATCCAGAAGATCAAATAACTTGAAGGTCGCCTCGCCATTGGAGTTAAGGTCTATGGAGTTACCTTTATGAATGAGATCCCCGGAATCTATTAGAAGATCGCAGCGGCCCTCTGCCCTCAATTTCTTCACATGGGCTTCAAGGTTCACCATTCCGCCAATACCATTGGAATAGGGCTTAATATGGCCGTGAATATCATTCGTGTGAAGTATATTCAGCTCAATAAGCGCAACTGTAGTATCCCCGGCGAATATTGATGCGGAGACACATAGAACAACGGCAATAATTAAGAGGGCAAAGAGTTTATACGCTCTGCTTCCTGTCAACTCTTTGCTTGGAACTTTTACACCGGGACAGTCGAACTCCTGCGGAGTACGGCATGTCCCATATCTACCTACACTCCGGCGTTCTATTATTTTAACGGATGGTTTTAGTGAAAGAAGCGAAATTGTGATTTTCCGGTTACGGATGTGTTTCCGTTCCTTTCCCCATTCTTCATTCTTCATTCTTCATTTCTCCACTATTCAGTATTCACTATTTGCTTGTCATCCTTTCAAGAAATCTTCCAACATATCACGCTCTCTCAGAGCGGCATTCTCACCCTGAAGGATGATCTCCTTCGCTGAATGGTATTGTAGAATATTGAACTCGGAGGTGTCGATCGTGACTAGATATTTGGGCTTATGCAGCTCCAACTGACTTCTCGCCAGTTCCCATTCAATGATAGAGATATTTCTAAGGGCGATATCGAATAATTTGGGTTCGTCTTCTTTGTGCTTTCTTTTTAAAATATTCAGGCGCTTCAGCAATGCCTTGTCAATATCCCTTTTGACCGGCTTCTGCAGAACATTCACGACGAGATATTTATCGATACCAAGCGCTTCTACATCCTTAATGGGAAGCGGATTCCCGAGGCCGCCGTCAAGATAGTATGTATCCCCTATCTTATAGGGATCAAAAATTATGGGTATGGACATACTGGCCCTGAGAGCGTCTAATAACCCTCCTGAAGTCAGGAATTCGGGATCGCAAAGATCATAATTGTAGGCAGCGCAGCCGAACGGCACCTGTAATTCTTCAATCTGGTTTACCGTTAGGAATTTTTCCAGAAATTTTCTGACGTTCCGACCCGAAACAAAGCCCGAGACCGGAATGTGGGGAGAAAAGATCTTGAGCCAATCCGTCTGCGACATATTTCTCATTACTCGAATGAGCTCCAGGACATTGAGGTTATTAGCCATCATCGCCCCGATCACAGCACCCATGGATGTGCCGGCGATAAAATCAACGGAGTCCATTCCCATCTCCTTGAGCACTTTCCACACTCCGAGATGTGCGAGGCCTTTGGCGCCGCCGGAGCCTAATATTATCGCTTTTCTTTTATCTCTGAGTAACATATAACACGATTCCTTCCATTCTCCTTGCCCCAATACAAAGCACTGTCCGCCGTTTCGATCATCATCTTCGGAGTATATATCTCATTAGTCAGCTCTGAGACCCCGACCGTGACCGTCAGGCGGATCCTTTTCTTTTTCAAATAGAATGTATTCTCTTCGGTACTTTTACATAGGCGCCTGGCAAGGATAGCGGCATCACTTTCAGAGGTATCAGGGAGTATCACGGCAAATTCTTCCCCGCCATACCTGAATATGATGTCGGATATCCTTACATACTTCTTCAATAAAGCAGAAAGCTGTGATAGTACCAGATCCCCGTCCAGATGACCATATGTATCGTTTACCTGCTTGAAATGATCAATATCGATCATCAGCAGTGAAAGGGGTTTTCCTAAATTTCTGCCCGTCTTTACAAAATCCTTCAGCCGCGAATCGAATTCCTTTTTATTGTAGATCTGAGTGAGCTCATCGATGATACTCACCTTTTCCAGCTCTTCAAGCGTGTTAAGAAGTGAAAGGTTCAATGAAGTGAAATGAACAAGTGTCTGAATGATCTTGATCTTATGGTATTCAAATTCTGTGGGAACTGCAAAATCCCATTTTAAAAGTCCCTCTACCTGATAATTCACAAGTATGGGAAAAACTATGGTGGATTTTACGGTCTTTATTCCGTTGATGAAGGTATAATGAAAGTCCGAGTCGATATTCTCCACATAGAGAGTCTTCTTTTTCATGATCACATCTTTGAGGATACCGGATTGGAAATTAAAATTTTCAACATTCACATTTCCACGGCCATGCTTTTCCTTCAATGCCCAATTTCTGTCTTCATATCTAAGTACGTACCCGGTGCCTTTGAAATATTTTGAAGAATACTGAAGCAGAGCGGCAAGGTCCTTGTCCTGATCCAGAAGATTGGTGATATCCAATAAACCGCGTGTCAGATACTTGTAATCCTCGATCTTGATATCGAAGTAATTGATCTGCGAACGGTTTTTTTCCAGGATGTCCGAGTTATAGGAAATATCCTCACTGCTGCTTTGTTTGCGTGAGCGGAATATGTTCTCACTCTCCAAAAGTTTACCTCGAAAGTAGAAGACCGCCGCGATCGCGACTATTATCGAAAGAAGCGTATATCCCGTGATCATGCCTTTCATCGTTAAATAGATCCCGAATGAAATTGACAGAAGGATCATGAGATTGGAAAATACGGGTTCGATGTAATTAAGGGCCGCCGAACAGATCAAAGCGACCGCCAGGCCGGGCAGTGGATGCAGCGGTGACAGAAGGACACCGGAAATCCCGAGAATGGCGACCAGATATTTCAGTATACCGGTTTTTATTTCACTCAACTTTACTTCCCTTCAGATAATTCAGCAATTTAAAAGTATCGATCCGGGAAGATGTGCTCTTTTCCATCTGAAGATTCGCAAGGCCCACCAAATATTTATCACCCGATGTCCTTTCATAGAAACCACCGAATAGAGGCAATATGGGTTTGGTTATACCTGAATTGCTCATGTATAAGCTCTTATTATTTCCTTGATAATCATAACGCAGGATCATTCTCAAATATGTGTACATGCCAGGGATAAAGCCCTTGAAGGATATAAGGTCACCTCCCTCGTATTTAATGTTGATGGCAAAATACGGAAAGATCTGAAAAGGGTCCACACGCTTCAGTTCATGTATTTTTCTTACATACGGGCCTATGCCGATCGTGGAAACGATGAAATTGTCCTTGTTTATTTCCATGAGGTTCGCGGGATTATTTGCAATATCCATGTTTATCAGGGAAAGATCCACATCACTCGAATTAAGTGTAGCCAGAATGTCAAGCTTGATCGCTTCTTTTTTATAATTGAAAAACACCTTGTATGAAAGAGAGCCTCTAAGAGCGGAGATATTATCAGTGATCACATACCGCGACTCGATCATTCCGGCAACGCTTTTATTTGGTAAGAGGACAGGAAATACTACGGTTGCGGAATAACCGCTGAAATTGGACAGCGCGCCTACATAGTCACCGGTAGAATTAAGGGTATATTTAAGAGGCGTATAGGCGGACAGGTCGATCGTAAATGGCGGGTGCTCGATTGAAAATTCCCTTGAATTGACAATGGGATTATCTCTATCCGAGAAATCCGCTTCAAAGGTTGCGGTGAATTCCCCCTCTCCCAAATACAGCGAATCGATACCTGTCGAAGCAAGGCGTGAAACCCCCTTTTTAGTAGAGGTGGATGAAGTCATCTCATAATAACGCTCTCCGTTCTGTCCGGAGATGAAAAATCTCCATTTCATTACGGAATTGTTCTCAATATCTGTTGAAAATGTGAATGTTTCACCGGAATAGGCTTCCTTGGAAGAGAGATTGAGATCCTTTCCCGACCAGGCGAACACATCATCATGGAATCCGTTTTCTTTTACAATAATTGAAGTTCCGGTCTTTACTCTTATCTTATTCTCCAATTCAACGATGGAAACCTCGACCTCATACTCTCCGGGCTGTATATCCCCCCAAACTGATGAAGAAAAGAAGATGATCTTCTGTTCAAGGATCTCTTTTCCGTTAATTTCCTGATAATCACGGCGTTTAAATATCAATTCACCATCCTTGGAACTCACCTTGTAAGATATCCTGAACCGCAGATCCTTACTCAGAGTAAAATCACTGAAATCAACCCTCTGACAAATGCGTATATATGTTCCGCTGGCGCCGGAGCCGCGGTAAACGACCGGGTCATGCTGAGCAAAGGTCAGCATTGAAATTAAAATGATGATAAAACTAATTATTCTCTTCATGGCTTACCCTCCATTCGCGGACCTCTTTCAAGGTCCTATGTCTAAATTCCTTGCCGGTTACCGTAGGAATTACCTCATAATTGGGAATAAGGTTAAAGCTGCCGGTACCGTTCTCGTCTTTGAAGCCTATATTGAACATCTTAGGTTCTTCATACTCCCACACTATGACCTCCTGAAAATCTTCCCTTTCAATATCCTGAGGATTTCTTTGGATCTCTACCGGAGCCCCGTATTTGATATACATTCTGCCCATATCGGTCTTCTCCCCGGAACGCCTCATATAGGGGAATTTGAGTTTAGCATATGAATACCTTTTTAGCAATTCCGCATAGAATGAATTTCTTGTGCTTGATATGTCGGGGTCATACATCATCCAGAATTCTTTGAGGTAACCGTTTCTCTGATCTTCACTTTCCATGAGGAGATATGCCTTTGCTTCTGAGTGACTGGCGAAAAGAGAAAGGATGTAATACTTCTTGAATGACTCACCTTCAAGTCCTTTCTTTATCTTGCCGGCCTTTATCTCGCTCTTTATATAGCCGCAACCCGAAAATATACTCAGAGCCATTATCGCCATAAGTATTGTGATCATGCGTTTATTCATCTTTCTCTCCTTAATACGACCGTAAATTCTCCCTTCTCCTTGATATCGAGAATATTCAATTGGGAGAGTTGGCCTCTTAAAAATTCCTCATGCATCTTGGTCAACTCCCTGCAAATCGCATACCTGGATTCCGGAAGACGGTCCTGCAAGAGCTTCATTGTCTTTCTTATGCGATATGGCGATTCATAGAATACAAATGTCATATCATATCCACTCATCAATTCTACGGCCTCGGTGAGTTTCTTGCCTTTTTTAGGAAGAAATCCCAAAAATACAAATCTATCCGTCCCAAAACCCGATCTCAGAAGGGCTTCCATAAAAGCGCTGGGCCCGTGAACCACAGAGGTATCATACCCGCTTTCAGTCGCCATATGCACAAGCCGGTATCCCGGATCAGAGACCAGAGGCATTCCGGCATCGGACAAAAGAACAATATGAAGGCCCTGCGCCAGGAATTCCAATGCCTTCTTTGCCATACGCTCCTCATTTTCCTCACGGTATGACATCATCTTAACCGGAGTTATCCCCTTCAGGTTCAGCAGTTTACCTGTGACACGCGTATCCTCACAAAGAATCAGGTCAGCTTGCTTAAGCGCCTTTGCGAAAAGAGAATCAACCGATGCAAGATTGCCTATGGGAGCACCTACTATTGTTAGAGTTCCACTCATATTCGCCCCAATGCGGCAGGAGGAGATGCCTTCTTGAATATGCCCGCCAATGCGATAATTGTGATTATATAGGGAAGCATTCTAAGTATTTGATCGGGAAGAAAGCGGCCCTGCAATGATGTCCCGAGCCAATCGAATCCGGCGAATATCAGAGCGCCCAAAGCCGCCGGCAGGGGTTTCCAATTTCCGAATATCACCGCCGCCAAGGCAATATATCCCCTTCCCGCGGCAATATCCTTTACGAAACTACCCGATTGAAGGACCAGGAACGCTCCGCCGATACCGGTAATAAAACCAGAGGCGAATAATCCTATCGCTCTATAGTTATTGACACGGATCCCAAGGACTTTCGCATCAAAAGGATTCTCTCCCACAGCTTTGTATCTCAGGCCGATCGGCGTCTTGTTAAAAAAGAGCGATATCGTGATCAGTACAAATGCCGCAATGATCAGGAACACGGGGAGAACACTACCTTTTACTCCTACCTGGAAGGATCTGCTCTGATCAAAAAGCATTGAAGTGATATAAACCGTGATACCCGACGCGAATATATTGATCCCCAATCCGCTGACTATGTGATTCAGTCTTAACTTGACCGTCAAGAAATAATGCAGAAGTCCGGCAAGCCCCGAGGACGCGCATCCCGCAAGTATTGCAAGGATGATGCTTGAGGTATAGAAATACACAACTCCTGCCACGAACGCGGAAATGATCAAAAAACCCTCCAAGGCAATATTTATTATCCCCACTCTTTCAGATAATATCCCTCCCATCGCTGCAAAAAAAAGCGGCATGAAAGGCGAAAGAATAAGCATTATAGAATTAAAAGACTTCATTATGAAGTATTCTATAAAAAAAACGGTTAAAATACAAACTTGAGGCCAAAGATAGCAGGAATCGCCGTTTTGCCCAAAAATAATTTGATTTTCACCATATATTCTGATAAAATAACTCATGGAAAAAAGGAGTGTTCATTTCACGGATTTTCTGAATATAATTAGAGAAAACCTGATTTATCTTCTGATCGCCTTCGTCGTCTTTACATCTATTTCCCTATTCATGGCATTGACCGCTGAAAAAGTATATCGCCTTGAGGGCTCCGTTATGCTGAATATGTCCGGCGGCAGCGAACTTGCAGGCGGTTTCAACCCGTGGTACTGGTCTCCAAATCTCATCAATAATCAGATCTATCTTATAAGGTCATATACCCTGATGAATATGGTTTCTCAAAGAATGGACGAGAAGATGAGTGAAAATATCTTGTCCCGGGCGCCGGAAGAAATCCTCAATAAAAGCGACCAGGATACCTTTGTTTCCAATTTCATACTCTCAAGATTGTCTATAAAACCCATCGAGGATTCTGATATCATCATTCTCTCCATGGATATCAATGATCCCGAGCTCGGCAAGTCTCTTCTCACCCTTCTATTAAACACATACAGGGAGTATGACTTGAAGATACAGAAGGAAGAATCCAGTATGATCAAGGATTTTTTAAGCTTTGAAACCATCCATTATGAAGAATTGCTGCAAGCCTCTGAAGATAAGCTCAAAGAGGTCAAAGCCACCATGAAATCTCCTTATCTTGGGAATGAAGCTAAGAAGATCCTGGATAAATACAGTGATTTTCAAAGTGATTATTACAAAAACCGCATAACACTGGCGGAGAATGAAAAACATCTGGAATTCCTGACAAACAGGATTAATGAATTAAAGGCCATATTGGGCAAAGCCATCCCCACTTCCAATAAGAAGATCAATTTCCTGATCAGTAAGATATCTTCTTTGGAATCTGAGCTCATAGTTCTGAGATCATCTGGATATAAAGATGATAACCCCAAGATGAAAGAACTTCAGCAGAGAGTTGACAATTTGAACGGTCAATTAAAAAATGAGATCGGCTCTTTCCTGGGTTCCAGTCTCGGCGATAAGACACTTGCGATCTACCAGGAAGATGTCATCAAAATATTGAATTTGCGGAAAGAGATCACCATCCTTAAAGAGAAAGAATTGGCATATAAGGATATTCTGGAAAGATACGAGAAAGAGTTGACCATACTGCCGGAAAAGCAATTGGACCTCACACGGCTTATCAGGGAATCCGAGCTCAATGAGAAGATGTACAATATGCTCAAGGAAAAGCTTGAAGAAGCTAAGATACAGACCGAGGGAGTTATATCGAAGGTACAGATCGTTGATTATCCCGTCATCCCCTCAGGAGCGGTACAGCCTAAAAGAAAACAGATGGTGATCCTTGGAGCGCTTTTCGGCCTGTTTTTCGGGCTCTTTTTCATTTTTCTGAAGACTTATTTATTTAAAAGGGTGGACCCGATCGAAATAAAGCATGAACTTAAGATAGGCACAATTGCCGAGATACCGTATTTTCACAAATCAGATGAGCTGGACTCGATATTCTTGGGAAAAGAGCCGGCAAACCCCCACTCTCATGTATTGGAGTACCTTCACCTTCTTAAGATAAGCGTGGAGAATATCAAAAGCGGTGACAATTCGATATGCCTCCTGACCTCGCCGGATCCGAGCGTAGGCAAATCCACTGTTTCCGTCATGCTGGCACTCGCCATGGCGCCCGATAAGAAAATACTCCTTGTGGATTGTGATCTGAGAAAGCCCTCATTACATAAGATCCTCAATATTGAAAATACTTCAGGTATATTCGACTTCTACAAGGATTCCTCTTCTCCATTGAAGACCTTTGTTCGGAAGACAGCCCATGAGAATGTCTTCATACTCACGGCAGGAACCAGCAATGAGATAGCACCTGTCAGATTACTGTCTTCAGGCGTGCTGAACAGAGAGTTACAGAAATTAAAAAAGGATTATGATGTCATTATCATAGACACTCCCCCTTTGAAAGCCGCTCCTGACTCCCTGGCGCTTTCCAAGGTCGCTGATAATATTCTTCTGGTGTTCCACAATAAGAAAAGCACTCATTACAATGCCATTGAGGCTATCAATAAATTCTCGGAAATGGGGTCCAAACCCGGCGGGATCATAATCAATTTCAGATCCAATAAAGGGAAAATGGGCTATTACTATTATTCGGATTATGGGGCTTAAGAAGAATCTCATATCCCTGTTCAGTTTTTCTATGCTGGACCGTCTGTTCTCCGGCATCCTTCAGGTAATTATTTTCACCGTTGTCATCCGGAATCTCGGTGTCGCGGATGTGGGAATGCTCGGTATCTTCGGCGGGCTTCTGGTCTTTTTTAACTTGTTGGCCGTCTCGCCGGAAGCAATACTGATACGGGACTTCCCCAAGTTAAAAGAACATTTGGGGATAGAAGTCGGAAGTTATTTGTTATTCGGAATATTCAGAACTTTGCTTTTCATTATACTCAGCATGATCCCCGCTCTTATCTACCTACCTATCCATGGGGTCAAGGCACTTATCTTTCCCCTTTGGGTGGCTGCGTTTTCGATCAAATTGCTTGGCAATGTTCCCCGCGAAGGATTGTATGTTTCATTCAAGCAGAATTTAAATTTCTTCCTGAATCTGACATTCTCCCTTCTTCAATTCTTCTTCTATCTTTTCCTTCTCCCCCTCTATTCAAATCTTCTTTTTTATACTCTTTCATTGATAGGTTTCAATATCCTTTCCACATCAGCCCTCTATATGATATTTGTGAAAAAAAACGATATCAAGCTCTCGTTCAAGATCAATTGGCCTGCCTTCTTCAGAAATAATTTTGCGGATTTCACCCTCTGGAATCATCTCAGCGGAGCGATCACCTTCATGATGTACCGCATTGATACATTTATCCTCTCTCTCTTTGTTTCGATTGAAGCGATCGCCTCGTACACGGTGGCACTTACACTATCCAATTACTTCTTCGTTATCCCTCAGATGGGTGAAAAGGTATTGAAGATCGGATATTCGAATTTGGCAAAGGACTCACCTGAAGAGAAGCGCTTTTTCTTCTGGGGAACACTTTCTCTAAATATTCTCTCTCTGCTTCAGCTTATCTTCTTCATTCTTTTTGGAAAAGAGATGATAGCTTTTCTCTTCCCCAAGGTTGACATTCCCCTTGTTTACGAGATCTCCGCCTTAATAATAATCGGCGTAACTCTTTTGAACTTCGTTCGTCCGGTAAGTGCAATACTAACTATCAGAAATAACCTCAAGAAGTTATTTCTCTTTTGCTATCTGCCCGCGGGGATATTCTCTCTGCTTGTATACTTCTATCTGGGTTACCGCTACGGCACATTAAGAGCTGTTGCCACCGGAAATATAATATCTTACGGCGCCTTTGCCGTTCTTATTGCCTTACAGAAAGCAGGTAAAAGGAAAACTGATGTATAGGCAGAAGATCCGTGACAGCATGTCCGCTCTCTTTAACCATGTCAAGACATTTGATGATCCTTCGGGATCGCTTCACTCCGTAACCTCTACATATTGGGACGCGGAATTCAAATCACTTCCGAATATAATGAATACCTTCCCAATGATACTCGGATTGATACACATCCTGAAGAAGAATCCCGCAGCCAAACCGCCTGAAGAACTCTTCAAATGGCTTGATTTTATTTTGAGTTCGCAAAATAAGGATGGAAGTTATAACAATGCCTTTGGGGATGTCAGTTCAACACAAAGCCCGCCGATCATTCACATAGCGGCGGATATTGCTCTCCTGAAGGCGTATGAGAGCTTTAAGGACGAGAAATACATAAAGGCAGTGCTCAGCAGTATTAGATTCATGAGCAGGCATATGAGAAGAAATGGAATACTCTCCAATCGTGTCGTGAATCAGAATGCCATGCTCTTATTTTTACTCTACAAAGTTATCGAACTTTCCGGCAGTAAAGCCGCCATCTGTGACTTTGTTCTTGATGACATAGAGGAATTCGTTATGCAAATGCAGCATAATAACGGTGGTTTCTTCCACGGCCTCCACCTCTCGGATCAGCTCTCATTCTACAATGCAAAAACCGGTGTCGCGCTTTTGTGGACATATGAATTATTGAGAAAAGATACACTTTATTCATCTATTAAAAAACTTCTGCCTTTTATTCAGTCACTTCAAGAAAGTGAAACCGGGCTTTATTATGCGGGCTATCGCTGTATTGAAACTCAAAGCTCAAGGATACTCAGAAAAGCCTTCTCCATAAGAAGTACCCCGAAGAAATTTACGAATTATTACAATAAACGGGATTTTGTTTGTTTGAAAGACCCCCGTTTCATAGCGAGATCAGCGATCGACATGATATTTCTTCACCTCTATTCAAGCCTGCTTTCAGAACCGGCAGCATTGAATATTGAGACCATCGCGGATTTCATTGACCGTTATCAATTAAATAACGGAAGTTTTCCCAATGCCTACGGATTTGAGCAGGAATGGAGGAACCGTATACCCGTAATTCGATGGGAAGCGTATCTCTTTTTCCTTCTGTCCTTTTTCTATGAAGGAGACCTTACGGAATTATCCGGGAGAAAGGAAACAATTAAGATCGACAATGATTTTTATACGGAAGACAGCGAGAAGATTTTTTTAAAAGATGATAAGAGGGGGATATCCAAATGGCAAAGATAAGCATCGTTTCATTCTGGGCGCCGCCGGCATTGGGGGCGGCACCGTACCGTGTAGGCAATTTCACTAAATTCTTTGTTTCTAAGGGACATGAAGTTACGCTCATAACCGCTCAGCAGGATGCCGTTTCGAACTCACAGCATCACCTTGAGGTGGTCAATTTTAAGAATTTAGGGCTCCTGAAAAGAAAGATCTTTTCATCATCCCCTGACCTTATCATCTTTTCCGTCCCTCCGGCGATCGGAATTTCAGCGGTCAAAGCCGCGCATGACAAAGGGATCCCTTTGATATATGATATAAGAGACCCGCTTCTCTATACTCACAAAGCTAAATCCGGAAATCTCATTAAAGAAAAGATGCTGGAATATTATGAAAGGGCTCTTTTAGCGGGAGCAAAGGCGGCTGTGATCAATTCGCCAGGGATACGCGAGGTCTATAGGGATATGGGTGTAGAACGGCTCTTTTATTTCCTCCCCAACGGATACGATGCAGTGCTCTTCTCCCATGAAAGAGAATATACTTCCAAATTTCTCTATTTCGGGGCTTTCAATCTGATGCATTCCGTAATTAATTTCAAGAAGTTCTTTTCAATATACCGGGAAGACATCGAAAAGGAGAAGGCGGTCTTCGATTTCTACTGTTTTCCATCCGAACAATTGAGGGAGGTACAGCGGGTATCGACTGAAGAGAAGTTCAACTTCATCCGCTTCCTGCCCCCGATCACCGAAGAGAAATTCAAAAATAAGCTCAAGGAATACTCTGCGGGGCTTACCTTTGTAAAAACCATTTACAATTATTCCATACCATCAAAGTTCTATACATACCTCGCTATGGGAATACCTACCATAAATGTTTCATTTGGAAGAAGCATTATTTCACGGGAAACACGGGAGTACGGTGTGGGTTACGATATCAATCCCGAAGAATACACTCCGGGCCTCTTTGACAATATAAGAAAGAGCTACGGCGAACACATAAGCAATGTAATGAAGAACAGGGAAGTTTTTTACTGGCCCGATCTTATTAAAGAATTCTACGAAACACAATTGAAATGGCTTGATGAAGGAAATTGATAGCGAACGCAACCTTATTTCACGCATACTGACTTTAAAGGGAAAGGAGTACTTCTTTTCAGGATGGGGTTTTGAGATGGGTAATTGGTATTCCTTCTTCTCTCTTGAAAAAATGGGCGGCCTGAACAGTGAAGGTTCAGATATTTCGATCAGCAATGATGGCGGGACATTTGAAACCCGCGGCATCATCGCCCTGGAAAACGGGAGATTCAGCTTCCTGTACACCGATGAATTCGAGTCCGGCAAGGTATACCGCTCCCTTACCCTGACCGTTATAAGCGAAGAGGCCTATCTTGGAGATCTTGCAATAAGGACATGTATTCCCGGGCGTTTCAAGCTCCAATTAAATAGTAAGTTAATGAAGCCGAAAAAGCGATTCAACCTTTATAATGTTATTCCAAATCCCAGCACACTGACCTTTGATGCGAACAGCATCAAAGTTAAGACCTCTTTGCTTGCGGATGGCTTTGAAAGAGCGGATTATCTGCGATTTCAAAGGGACGGAAATTGGATATTGCATACGAGAGGCCTTTCATTCTCCATGGATGAGGTTTTTTCAAAAACGATCAAAGGTAACCGGATAAAAAAGGACAGCTGGCTTCTGAAGACTCCCCCGCTCCGAGGTCTCTTTACCTACGCCCGGGAGAGGCTTTATCCCGGAATGTCATTTCAGATCTGCCATAATAAGCGGCTTCAGAAAGGTGAAAGCATCATTTTAAAAGAGGAGATGGATTTTGGATAAACTCCCCCTGAAGATTCATGTCATTTCCCAGGTCCGATTAGACCGGATAGCGGGAGGAGCGGAATTCTTCATTTCTCAGCTGCCTAAGTTCTTTTCTGAAGTTGAATATACATTTCCCTCAAAGGAAAGCGGTAGCTCTGCGGAGTATCTAAGGGCAAAGGAAGCATGGAATATTTTTTACGGAAGAAAAGAGAATATGGACTGTGACGCTATCCTTACGCTCGGACTCGGAGGATGGGCGGCGCCGAAGAACCTTCCGATCCCCCGTATCAATGTATTTCAGGGCAATTGGTTCGGCTTTCGCGATCACTGCTATCACCCTCTGCAAAAGAGCTGGTGGGCGATCACTTTGAGAAAGATCAGATACGAAAAGCTGAGCGGACGGAATGCCATTAATATCGCCCCTTCTCACTTCATTGGTGCTATACTGAAAAAGGAAGGGATGGACAATATCAATGTAGTTCACAATGCCCCGAATGTAAAGACAGTGGCCAAACCCGAAAGCGCAGAGAAAAAGGTTATTTTTGTCGGGAGAGCCACACGGGAAAAGGGATTTGGTATCTTCATAAAAACCGCCATGCTGAACCCTGATATTCAATTCACGGCGGTGTTATTCGGCAAAAATACGGTAAAGAACTTACCGAAAAATATACAATTGCTTCATGACCTGCCGCATTACGAGATGGGCGAAATATATTCGCAGGCGGATGTCCTGCTCTTCCCCTCAAGATTTGAGGGCAATTCCTACACCGTATTGGAAGCATTTGCTTCCGGACTGCCGGTTATCGGAACACCGGTAGGATTATTCCCAGAACTAAGAGATTTCCCCGGTATAATGGTAAATAAATGGAAAGCGCAACGCTTTTCAAGTGCTTTGAAAGAGGTCCGTAGGGAAGAATACTCCCCCGCGGATTTTCTCCAAATGAATTTCTCTCCGGAGACAGTAAAAGCTGAGTGGGGAAACGCATTGAGGGATCTTCTATGATCAAGATCTCCGTGATCATTATTTCCCGCGACGGGAACCGCGATGGCAATGTAGCCCTGTTAATGAAGGATATACGCGCTCAATCTGAAAGCAATATTGAAATAGTTCTTGTTAAAGGCGTTTCTCCGGTGGGAAAAGCAAGAAATACCGGATTGAGAAAGGCAAAAGGAGAGTTCATCGTTTTCCTTGACGATGACATCCGCCTTCCCAATCACGATGTAATTAAGGAATTGCTTGACGGGATCCAGAAATACCCCAATGACCTTGTCGGCGGTGGCCACATTATTCCCCTGCGGTCAAATCGGCTTCAGCGATGGCTTGCCAGAGATATCCCGCGAGAACAGATCATCCCGCGAAAGGATCGAGACGAGGATTCTGATAGGATCGCAACCTGCTGCTGGGCCTCAAAGGCGCAATTGTACAGTGAGGTCGGACTCTTTAATGAAGATATCACTGCGGGAGAGGACACAGATTTCAGAAAACGCGTCAGGAGAACGGGCAGAAGAACTATTATGCTGAAAGGGCTTGTTGTATATCATCCCGCCAAAGAATCCTTTTGGGTGTTCTTAAATCAGTTTTTCTGGTATGGAAAAGGTATCGGAGAACTTCACCGAAGCAAAGCAAGCGGAACAGTGAATATTTTTTTCAAGACCATGATGCCTGTATATATCCTATTCAGAATGATAATGTTCCCATTGCAAATATTTCTCCCGGGTGCTCATTATATGAGAATAAAGAGCATATTGGCTCCTCCCTTTTTCAGGCCGCTGTATGCGATCGGCCTGCTTTCTTATTATATAGGATTTGCCTGTGGCTAGGAACGGTTTGATCTGGGGATTTTCCCTATCCTTATTCTTATTTGCGGTATTTTATCTGATAGAACCAAAACTCGCATTCCTTCTCTCTGCGGTGATCTTGCTGATCACCTTATCATTTATTGACCTGAAGTATGCTTTCTATCTCTTTCTCGTCGTTCTTCCCCTTTCATTCAATATCCCGTTGAATGTCGGCGGATTGAAGGACATCTTTGTCGCTGACGGTGTATTCCTGGTCTTATTCGGTGTTCTTATCGTTAAGAAAATAATTGCCAATGACCTGAAACTTATCAATACTATCCTTACCGCCACCATTTTCTCCTTTGTCGCCATTTCTATATTATCGATCCTGGTCGCCGCGATCCGCATGGATTCCAATGAACTTTACCGCATTAATTCAATACTGCATATCAGGTATGCCCGATTAAATCCCCTCACCGTTTCACCCGTATCCATGAGTAATTTCTTTGTCTTTTTCAGAACTTTTTTCCCATTATTTCTGTATTACTTCGTCCATGAAACATTCAGCACGGATAAAAGAGAGGTAAAACGGGTCATGAAGATATTATTATTATCGGCGATGGCGACGGCGGCATTCGGCTGGCTATCTAAGTACAATCTGGTTCCCGATTCAATATATTCCCTATATCACACAACATATCATCAAGCATCGCTTTTCCGCATTCCCTCAACCTTCGATAATCCACAGAGTTTTGGAACCTTTCTCGCATTAAGCATCTGCATAGTTTATTATTATATCCTTGAGAAGCCGAGAAACATCGCTCTTTACTTCACCGGAGCATTCCTCTTCTTCATTTTTTTATTTACATACTCTTTCGGTTCATATGCCGCGCTTATCGGAGGATTATTCCTCATCACCCTCCTTTCACGACGGCTTTCAGCCGGTGGAAGGATCGCCATTATCGCCGTGGTCTGTATCGCTTTTGTGTCGATCGTCTTAAGTAATGATTTCATCTTAGAGAAGATCCGGGTCTCCACAACCATTGTGAATCCCAGAAAGCAATTTCCGGGAACGGTGCAGACTCGAATAATAAAATGGGGAAGATGGATGAAAATTATTCAGCCCCATCTGCTCACAGGACTTGGCTATCCAACGGTATGGCAGGACAATAATTATGTCAAAATGCTTGTTAACGCAGGCATATTGGGGTTTCTCTCCTATTATTTTATGATAGGCATCATGATCTTCCGGGGAGTTAAGCTCTATCTTCAGCAGAAAGGAGACCGGCTGGGTATCATCTTCCTGGTTTCCGCGGTCATTTTCCTGATCCATTCCATCTCTTATGATGTTTCGATAGTTTTCAAAGTAAATGCCTACTTCTTTATATTTGCGGCGTTTGTATCAAAAGGGCTCTATGAAAAGAAAAATATTTGATGCCATGATACTTGGAGATAGGCCAACGGGTGTTGCCCGTGGAGTGATTCAGCATCTGGAGAATATCCGTGAAGATAAGAGCTATCTGATCCTCATTAATCGCAATTTTCCTCTTGAGCTCAAGAATTTCAATGTCCTAACAATGCCTTACTCACATCTCACTTTCATCAGAGTGCTCTATCAGCTCTTTGTCATACCGCTTCTGATGATAGTATTGAACAGGCTGTTTCTGTTCAGCCCCACACATATACTGCCCGTTTTCAAATGCGGCCATTATATCGCTCTGATGAACGATCTAATGCTCTATAAGGTTCCGCGCAAATACCCACGCCTGAAATCTGCCGCCTATCACTTTTTCTATTTTACGGCATTAATGAACGCGGATGAGTTCATCGTTCCATCTATTTCCACCAGGAATGACCTTTCCCAACATACAAAGAAAAAGATCAGCATCCACAAATTGGAAATAGGACAATTCCCAAAGATCCCGGCATCTGTAAAGGAATTGGAGGGGAAGAAATTTATCCTGACCGTCGGTTCAATGGAAAAGGGAAAGAATCTCCCGTTTCTGCTTCGCTCATATTCATTATTGGACCCGAAGGTCCGGCGAAGGTTCCATCTCGCGCTCACAGGAAAGAATATCAATGAACATTACGCATTGAAAATATTGATCAGGGAATTGGGATTGGAAGATTCAATACTCTTCACCGGATATGTCAGTGACGCTCAATTGGCATGGCTTTACGGCAATTGTTCGCTATTCGTGCTACCTTCGCTATATGAAGGTTTCGGGCTTCCTGTCCTGGAGGCCGTTTATTTCGGCGCTCTTACTATTTGCTCAGATACATCTTCTTTAAAAGAGGTACTCCCCTTCCAGGAATACCGCTTCTCACCCTATGATGAAAAGAAATGCTCTGAACTGATGCTTTCTATGCTTAATGAAGAGGGAGCAGAAGAATATAGAGAAAAGACAAGAGATTACCGCGAATCTGTTTTATCAAAGAACAGATAAGCCCTATTAGTGAAATCATCCGCTTGTGTTTCCAATTTGAACTGATGAAAGGCCGCTAATGAGCTGATTTTCAGAAATATCCGCAGGGGGCCGCTCATCATACCGCCCTTTTCTTTGAGATCAAGTTTTTTCATCATTCGCTCACTTTCTTTGAGGAAATTACCCGAGAAAAACATCCTGCATTCAAGGCCTGATAATGATATATACTCCTCGAGCTGCCCAAGGGTCGGTAAACCCTTTTCTACATGGTCGGCAAGATAGGGATGCTCGCGTCCATATACCTCGGTATATCGCTGTGAAAGCTCCTTCTCTTTAAGTATGTGCGCTTTGGAGCCCAATGGCACGCTGATCAGGACACATTCCGAGGATACGCGCAGACATTCTTTAATGAATTCCTGTCTCATCTCCTCTGACACATGCTCAAGAGTATCAAGAGATATCACTGCCGGAAATGAGAGAGCCTCAAACGGCATCCTTTTACCGTCATACTCGACATCACCGCTGCCGTCAATATTGATAGTGGTAATATCCGCGGATAAAAAGCGCTTTATTATGGCTCCTCTTCCGCCGACATCCAATACCCTTTTGATCCCTTTGCCGCGCAGGAACTTCGACGCGGCGTAATGCCGCTCATACCTGTCCATCGAGCAGTAAAAACGGCCCAGTATCTCTCCAAAACTCATGGGTTCCGCCTTATCAACGCGGCATAGGCCTTTATCAATAAACGGGCCGCTACAAGCAATTGCAGTAACAAGCCGTATGGCGGAAATCGAAAATAATGCCTGTTAATGAATATCAATTTGGAAAAATGCATATACAGAAGTGAACGCAACGGCGTTTGCCTGGATGAAACACCCCCAAGATGCAGTACATTTATTTCGGGAAAGTATATGACCTTCTTTCCCATTTTTTGCACTTTCAGACATAGATCGATATCCTCACTGTACATGAAATATCTGGTATCCAGTCCATTGAGCGAACGAAAGAGGGAACTTTTGAGTATCATGCAGGAACCGGAGACCGATTCCACTTCAAGGATCTGATCGGGAGAGATCCTATGCAATTTATACTCATCAAAACCCCTGCCCAGTATTCTTTCCAATCCAAGATCCTTCCATAAAACCATTATGGGGTCCGCCTTGCCCCTTCTGCAGGAATATTGGAAATCCCCTTTATCATCGCTGATCTTGGGGCCCAGCACGCCTACATCCGGATTGTTAGCGAGATAGGAAACCGCTTTTTCAATAGAGGGATCATTCAGATAAGTATCGGGGTTCAATATTATCAATATCTCTCCGCTGCTGTTTCTGAATGCCTTGTTAACTCCCCTCGCGAAACCCGTATTTTCTGTATTCTCAGGTATTATCACCTTTTGGAAATGCTTCTTCACATATTCGGCGGTACCGTCTGAAGAACCGTTATCCACGACAATGACCTCGAGGGAAAGATGGCCCAAATGATCATAGATAGAATTAATACACCTGTCGATAGTGGAAATAGAGTTATAGGTGACTATTAGAAATGAAAGCATATCCATGTGCAATTATATTTGATTTGGGCACACAAGTCAAATTACCGTGAAGTGTGATGTGTGAGGTGTAAAGTGAGGAGAATAAAACAATAAACACATCCGTAACCGGAAAAACCATTATTTCGTTTAACACATTAATTCTTCTGTTACAATCGTTTCGCGCCGCACCCCAAACCAGATATGGGACATGTCGTACACTTAAGGACAATGAACAATGTACAATTGACAATGAACAATTATGAGACAAAAATAGACACATATCTGTCATTCTGAAAGAGCGGTAGCGACCGAAGAATCCATCTGGTATTTGTTTCTTGTGTTTTCCCCACTTGTGCCTTCTGCAGCGTGTCCCCTCTGCCCTAACCTCTAACCTCCAGCCTCCAACCTCTGCTTCGCCTGTGCACTGCGAAGCATAACTTCTGAACATTCTTCCTATTTAAACAGCGCATGAAGTTTTCCCTGGTCATAGAGGGTTTTTACAGCTTCCAGGATCTCGAGATTGAATTTATCGGGTTCACGGAAAAGTTCTTCTATGGCAAAATCGAGGCCGAGACTTGGGCGGTAAGGCCGATGTGAAGAGATAGCTTCAATGATATCGCTTACGGCGATTATCTGAGCCTCGATAAGGATGTCAATTCCGGTCAATCCATTGGGATACCCGCTGCCGTCAATTCTCTCATGATGCTGCAGGACCATTTGAGCCACAGGCCAAGGGAATTCAATTCCCTTCAAAACATCATATCCTTCATATGAATGCATCTTGATAATATTGAATTCCATCTGGGTCAATTTACTGGGTTTACTCAGTATCTCTGCGGGAACAGTGATCTTACCGATATCGTGAAGCAGACCGGCAATACGTATTCCTTCAATATCATCAGGGGAAAAGTCCATTTCCTTTGCGATAAGATAAGCGATCTCCGATACTGTCCGCTGATGGCCAGATGTGTACGGGTCTCGTTTTTCTACGGCAGTGGTCAGAGCGTTGACGGTTTCTTCCAGTACTCTCTGGAGTTTTTCATAACTTTCGCTGAGATTCTTCCGTGCCGTCTCCTTCTTGGAGATCTCACTTTCAAGTTTACTGTTTATTCTTGTGATCTCAAAGGTTCTCTCTTGAACGATCTTCTCAAGATCATTGAACGCCCTTTCCTTTCCCTCTTCAATGATCTTTCTCTCGGTGATATCCCAAAGAGCATAAAGTATCATCTTCTCCCCTTCAAGAATAATGGGATAACAATTCACTTCTACATCTTTCCGGTCACAGTCGGAACATTTGATCGTCAATTCCTTACCGGTAACGCTTTCGGATTTGCAGATCTTTCCGCTTATGGCTCGAATTGCAGTAATGTCTTCAGGGAAAAATATGGGAAGCTCGACGAACTCCTTCTCCAGTACTTCATCGCTGCTCAATCCTGTGTATTTCTCAAAAGCAGAGTTGATATGGCGTACGACCCCTTCCAAATCCAAAAGGCAGTACCCGACTGGGGCATGGTCAAAAAGAAGCGTCATTTTCCTTTCACTTTCTTTTAATCTCTTCTCATTCAATTTCTGCTTCGAGATGTCGACCAGACTGGATGTCGTTCCGATAAATTTACCATCCGGATCAATAATTGGAGATGCTTCTACCAGAATATTCTTTTTCTTCTTCTCTTTTGTGATAAAAATAGTTTCATATCTTGATCTGAATCCCTTTTTCCGCTCACGGGTCAATTTCTCGAATTTACGGAATTCACTCTCATTTGTAAGCTGCCTCAGATTCATTGAGGACAATTCCCGTTCCGAATAGCCCACAAGCCTTGAAAAAGCAGGATTAAAAAATATCAGATTTTCGGCTTCATCCACAAGGATCGTAGATGTAATGGAGGACTCCGTCATCATCTTATAGAAGGTCTCGACACTTGACCACAGCTCTTTTTGTTTCCGAAGATATCCAGCCAATGAAGTATTCAAACGGTAATTATCCGCTTCAAGTTCAGCTATACGCTTTAAGTGTTTTTCTAAATCCTTCTGCATCTTTGTAATTATACCAATCTCTGCTTACTATTTCAACTTTTGAACAATCTTTAATGCGCTTAGCGCATTAAAGATTGTATTTGTCCTGAAACTCCATGCCCAACTCTTTGACGGCTTTTCGGACTTCATATTTCTGCACAGCATTTGATGAGCCGGCAAGGTAATATTCATGATATCCCTTGTGTTTATCAGTTATCAGCTTTATCAGAGCTTGTGAGAGGTCACCCATGCCCAGAAGGTCTTTCCCCCTAATACCGGTGGCCTTAATCTTATTTCCGGAGATATCATACCCCCTATGCCCGTCAAAGAGGATGCCGGTGGTCAGAAACGAGATATTCATCCTATAGGTCTCGGAGAAGTCTTTTGCGATCTCACCTTCCAATTTTCTTGTTAATTGATATGAATGGCCGCGTAAAGACCTTTTAAGCGGCTGTGATAGAAGTTGAATAAAGTGATCCACTCCTGTCTTGCGGGCCGCTTCAAGGGAGTTCAAGGTCCCCTGTATCACTTTTCCAAAGGGAAAATCAGGATAACGCTCGGCATCGCTTTGCTCAAGATCACTTAGTCTCAATACGAAACCGCTTTCTCCCATCGCATTCCTGAGGTCCTTATAATTGGTAGTATCTCCCGAAATAATTTCACATTTAAGATACTTCAGATAACCTGGAACCGGTTTACCGGGAAGGTCAAAGACACATAAGCGCGGAACCTTACCTGAAATGACCTCTACAAAGTGTTTTAATGCGGGAGAAAATCCCCCGATTATCAAAAGCGGCTTTTTTAGATCCATGAATGATTATAATAGAAAACTCTGAAATCACCAAATTATCGGAGCATTTGCCAATATTCAAGGTATTTAAAACGGAACTCCTCTTCCCATACCCTGTGGAACAGGTGCATCCCCTTGACGGCAGTAAAGAATTTTTTCAGGATTGACGACATCAAAGGAGAGTTATGGGATACTCCCCATCCTATCATTTGAATATCGGATATAGGGAGCCCGATCGCCAAGTCCGGGTGTTGCTCTTTTATCAGAATACACAGATCGCTGTCCTGAGCGGATATATCCGCGCGGCCATCCAGGATCTCACGGATCTGAAATGTGGTATCATCGACAAATTTGAATGTGAACCTCAATCCCAAATGCCGGCCTATCTCCATGAATTTCATGTGATATGAAGAGTATTCTCTTACAGCTATCTTGTGAGATACCAGTTTTTGCAGTATATCAATGGATTCACCGGCACGTAAAATAAGAAGCTGCTTAACAGGATATAAGGGGATTATGTCCATGATCTTCAGCCGCCAGGGTAAAACGGTCAGGGTATCGCTTATCAGATCGACATCATTAAAAATCCCAGGGTCATATGAATAGTCGGCATCTGTGATCACCCGCTCACCGATCTCGTCTCCATTTGAGTAAAGATCCTTAAATGATACGATCTCGATCTTGAGGTCTACGCCGATAAATTGAGAAAACAACTCCATCATGCGGTAGTGGAAACCGATGATCTTGCCGTCTTCTGTCAATTCATATACCGAGGGTTTCTCGCGGCATGCCGCTTTGATATATCCCCTCTCCCTGATCATATCCAGAAAGGCTTTTTCTTCGGAATTCAACTTGACAGCTCCACGAAGCAATTCAAGTTCAGAAATACGATGGTCAGCAGAAATACTAATTGAACCGCAGAGCAATAGGAGTAAAAGAGTCGTGATCACCTTCCTCATACCTTACCGCCTCCACAATAGTGTAAAGGAAAATGGTTCATAAGTCAAAATATGTTATAAATCAGAACACTTGGTGTTCTGATTTATACAGATATCTAAGGCAATATTATCTTTGAATTGTCAATGTAAAATTGACAATTGAATAAAGATTATTTAATGGAGTTTTGATCCGTATTTGCTAGGGTGCTCTGATTCATAAATACAATGCCAATGGAATATTTAGATTTGAGGCAAGTCCAACGAACAATGAGCGTAGCGTACCCTCTGTGGTCCGTGAGCGAAGATGGAGGAAGGAATTGATCAAAGATGATATTCCCTTCGGGCTGAAGCTCT
>JAGLGN010000003.1 GCA_023144005.1 bacterium | reverse complement strand
GAACATTCGTTCCTGCCTCTAAAAGCTCTAACGATCGCTCACTTCTTCCGGAACTCTCGGTTGGGCGCACGGCTGCGCCGTGCTCGAGGTGGGTGAGAGACGAAGCAGAGAAAATACCATCAGCCATTGCTCCTGTATTTATGTATTAGAGCACTGGCATTTTATTTAAATGGTTCAAAACTCTTTTGGGTTGGTCGCCCGGCGCTGCCGGGCTCCCGATGAGCGGATGCGGGAAGGAAATGAAGAAGAGAATGTCATCCAGAGGGAACTTGCGGCCGTGGGATCCTGCCTTATTTCATCCTGGTTCCCACTTTACACCTCACACTTCAGACTGCATTTATCGTTGGAATTGCCTCAAATCTAAGCATTCCATTGTCATCGTATTTTTGAATCAGAGCACCAATCTTGAAGTGTTCTGATCTATAAATACTTGCAAATTATTAAGCAAACCGTATAATACAGGGTTATGACACAATTGATTATACTGATACTTTGTGCCTTAGTTGAGATGATCCTGATCAAGGTGTATATTCAGATCGCCTATCGGTTCAAGATCGTTGACCTGCCCGGAAAGCGGAAGATGCATACGCAGATAAAGGCAAGGGGAGCGGGACTCACCTTCTTCCCCCTATTTATCATTACCTTTCTGCTTCTGAGCCGTTTTGCCGGCATTCCCGTTATGAACGGGAAGATGATACTCTGGTTCGTCCTGGGCGGAAGTGTATTCTTTATGGGATTTTTAGATGACCTCTTTAATCTCAATCCATATATCAAGCTGATCTTCCAAATTGCCGTTGCCTCAGTATTTGTCATCTTCATCGATAAGGCAACGATATTTATGAAAATGCCGCTGCTGCAATACGGTGTTTCGATTATCTGGATCGTCGGGATCATGAATTCCTTCAATCTGCTTGATAATATGGACGGTCTGTCCAGCGGAATTGCGCTGATCTCATCACTGATATTCGCTTTTATTTCGTATCAGACCGGGAATGTTCCACTGGCCTATTTATACCTTATCCTTGCCTTTGTCATGCTGGGATTTCTTCCGATGAACTTCTATCCGTCAAAGGTCTTTATGGGTGATTCCGGCAGTCTCTTCATCGGCTATACCATTGCTACTCTTTCGATCATGGGCGGATATACCGAGATATCCAGATTGACACAATTACCGGTTATCATCCCTGTAATAATTTTGTCGGTTCCAATATATGATTCACTTTCTGTTATTTATATACGCTTGAAAAAGAAACAGGCGCTATTTGTAGGCGATCAGAATCATTTCTCACATCGCTTATATCGCTTAGGCCTGTCACATAAGAATTCCGTTCTCTTCATCTATCTGGTCACCTTTTCTACCGGAGTATCGGCATTTCTGCTGCTTCTGGTAAATTGGATCGGAGCAATAATACTCCTCTTACAGGACCTTATCCTTTTCGTAATGCTGTCAATATTGATCTCTGTTAAAAGGGAGAAGAAGCATGAAGATTAATTATTCCAAAAGGATAAAAAAAATACCTCCCTATCTCTTCGCAGAATTGGACATTGCGAAAAAGAAGGTCTTAGCGTCTGGGAAAAGAGTATTTGACTTCGGTGTAGGCGATCCTGACATGCCGACATTTGAATCCGTACTGGCTTCAGTGAAAAAGCATATCAACGATCCCGCAACTCACAGATATCCGTCTTATATCGGTTCTGAGACATATAGGCGGGCCGCCGCGGATTATATAAGCAAACGCTTTCAAGTCGAAGTAGATCCTGCCAATGAGGTTATTTCACTTATCGGTAGTAAGGAGGGGATCGCGCATTTCCCGCTTGCTTTTGTTGACCCCGGTGATAAGGTATTTATACCGGAACCAGGATATCCTGTTTACAGGGACGGAACTATTTTCGCGGGCGGTGAAGTAATTCTTATGCCGCTTACAATGGAAAATTCTTTTCTCCCTGATGTCGCAGCGGCTATTAAGAAACACGGAGTGCCCAAGATCGTGTGGGTAAATTATCCCAATAATCCCACCGGAGTATCCTGCACCCGAGAGTTTTACATAGATCTTGTAGCACTTGCCCATGAATACGGCTTTATTATCGCCTCGGATGCCGCTTACACTGAGATATACAGGCCCGGCTCCCCAAAACCGCTTTCAATAATGTCGATCCCAGGCGCGAAGGATGTCGCGATAGAGTTCTACTCATTTTCAAAGATGTTCAATATGACCGGCTGGCGTGTGGGTTTTGCCATCGGCAACAGTGAGATCATTTCCGGCCTGGCAAAGATTAAAAAGAGTATTGATTCAGGTGTGTTCGATGCTATACAATTCGCAGTTGCAGACTCGATCGGCCATGGGATCGAACAATTGGAAAAACTCCGCAGTATATATTTTTCAAGAAGAGCACAGGTTGAATCGATTATACCGAGCTTGGAATTAGAGGCGATCGCCTCTGATTCAACTTTCTATATATGGTGCCGTATCCTTGACGGCAAGAGCTCTGAGCAGAAGGCATCCGAATTACTTCAGGGCAAGGGCATCCTTGTTTCTCCCGGTACCGGCTTCGGCCCATCCGGAGAGGGTTATGTCAGATTTTCGCTGACCTGCCCGCAAAAGGATATAGATGACTTCTCGGCTTTGTTCGGGTGATCATGAAATACTATTTGGGGTTGGGGACAAATTTGGGAGAACTTCGCTTAAATCTTGATACAGCACTCGCGAAACTTAATTCCGCAGGCAGTGTTATTAGAGAGAGTACGAGGATAATGACCGCTCCCTGGGGAAAAATGGATCAGCCTGATTTTCTAAACTCGATCGTGGAATACGAGACCGAATTATCACCAAAAGAGCTGATCACCGCCTTGAAAGGTTTTGAACAGGATATGGGAAGAGTTGAAACAGAGAAATGGGGACAGAGGATCATAGATATGGATATATTATTTTCAGATATCGGCATATTTTATTCTGAGGGTATTGTAATTCCTCACCCGCATCTGCAAAAAAGAGAATTTGTATTGCGCTCAATGCTGGAGCTTCAAGCGGACCTTGTACATCCGGTTCTGAAAAAGAGCATTTCTCAGCTTTACGATGAATTACCTCAATGTGAGAAGGCATGAAGTCAATAGATCATTACGCCCTGTCCTCAATTTCAAAAAAGGCTGCTGAAGATATATTTATCGGTGTCTTTGAATTTGAACTGCTGTATACATTCACTCTCGATGAGAAGACCGCCGATCAAGTATTCGGTGTCAAGATGGATGTAGAGGTTTTGGTTTTCGGAATGGACGGAGTAAAGATCGAGGTTTTCATTAACACTAATTCAAAAAATAGCACATATGGTCATTTAGCCATTAAGATAGAGGATAAAGATGCTTTACTGTCGCGCTGCAAGAGATTCTCGGTGAAACATTTCCGGATTGACCGCGGCGAAAGACAGGTGCTCTTTCTCGAAGATGCTTCGGGAAATCTTTTTGAAATAAAATAACGGGGGTAGTATGAAATCTACATTATTAACGCTTCTTTGCATTGTATTTATCGCAGGCATTTACGGCGATAGCCGTCAAATGGAATTGGATTCCAAAGGTGAGGTGTTCACTATCACGAAGGAACATGAGCTCAATCTTCAGCTTTTTCCGGAATTTGAGAACTTCCTTTCCGCAGAGGTCTATGAGGATACCGCGGGACTCTCTTTGGAGATCCGCTATTCTGCTCCGGGCGGTGTGTATAGGAATATTCAGATAATTGAAAAAGATGAATTGCTGATGCTTCGTGACAGTATTGATTCGATATTCAGCAGACCCGCTGTTAAGCCCGTAGAGGATAAGGAGAACGCAAGAAAAGCCCTAGTACTCTCTTCAACCATCCTTTCCCTTACATATTGGGGGTGGTCTTTGCCGATCGCTCTTAAGATAGATGATGGCAATATCATCACGGGTATTTACCTTCTGGGCTCCGGCGCCGGCTTCTTTTTACCATTCTATCTTACCAAGGATAAATATGTATCATCTGCCGATGTCAGATTGTTTTTATATGGCGGGTACCGTGGAATCGCATGGGGGCATCTATTAGCCCTTGCCGTGCTTGACGATTTTAATAGAACTCACATGTCCTGGGGATTGTCCGTGAGTCTAGGCTCAGCTGTAACGGGCATGGCCCTTTCGCAGAAATTCCGGATGACCGATGGTAACGCGGAGCAGATAGCAGCTTGGGGAGATATGGGCCTTTTCTGGGGCAGTCTTATCACTGCGACGCTATTTCAGGATATTGAAGACATTGAAGATCACAAAGAATATTGGGCTATCGCTCCATTCACCTCCCTCGCAAGCTGTGCGGGTGGATATTTCTATGGAAAAAAGAGAGAACTGACGGCCGGCGACTCATATATGATGAGAACGGGTGCGGTTATCGGGCTCCAACTGTCCATGCTGGCATTGGATATCACCGATGCCTGGGAGAAGTCGGATAATATTACCGCATTTATGATCCCGTTTACTATGGCAGGCTTTCTTGCGGGTGATTATTTCTTAAGAAAAGACCTTCATTTTAAAGAGAGTGAAGGATTCCTGACATTACTTTCACAAGCCGCGGGCTCACTTATCGGCGCGGGTGTTGTATTCATGTTCGATAAAGATGGTGATGTGGATAGTGAATGGTACTTCGGGACCTCCCTGCTCACCGGATGTGTTAGCTCATATATTACCTGGAAGGCCTTCAGAAGCCGCTATATTCCGGAAATGAAACTCGGTACGCTTGATATCGTCCCGCTGAAAGGCGGAGCCATGGGGATCTATACGGCGAGGTTCTGAGGGAGTTTCGACGAAAATCCCTTAAGGGACAAGTGTACAAGCGACAAGGGACAAGTGCACAAGGTATGCTTCGCAGTGGACCCAGTGACCCAGTGTCCCAGGGACAAGTGGGGAAATGAAGGATGAAGAATGAAAGAGAAACGGGTGTGGATATTGTTTTGTTCTCCTCACTTTACACTTCTTAATGCCTCGCATTTCGTACGTCCAACCTCGTCCTCGTTCACTCGTGAACGATTGTCATCGTATTAAGAATCAAATCACTAGGAAGGCTCAAGTAAATTAGCACTTACATATAAGATGTGATATATCCGAATATAACAGTAGAAAAAAGCGTATTTCGAGAAAATATAAAAAATATCTTGACATCTATGGGGTTACCTGTTATAATTTAGCACTTTTGCACTAAGAGTGCTAAAAATTGGAGGCTACTATGAAGATCAAACCTTTGAGAGACAAGGTCATCATCAAGCCCGAAGAGGCTAAAGAACAGAAGGTTGGAGCTCTTTATATTCCTGACACCGCAAAGGAAAAAAGGAATATTGGAGTGGTCATTGCCACAGGTCCCGGAAAGAGGGACAATGACGGAAAGCTGATCAAAATGGATGTTAAGGTAAAGGAGCATGTCATTTACTCCAAATACGCCGGAACAGAGATCGAGATCAACAATGAGAAGCTGATCATCCTCGACCAGGATGATATAATCGGCATTATTGAGAAATAGAGGAGATATTTATGTCAGCTAAGGACATTATTTTTGATTATGACGCTCTGGATAAGATCAAGGGAGGCGTTGATAAACTTGCAAATACTGTAAAGGTCACATTAGGGCCGCGCGGAAGAAATGTTGTCATCGACAGGAAATTCGGCTCACCGAGCATTATTAATGACGGTGTTACCATCGCAAAAGAGATAGACCTTGAAGATCCTTTTGAGAATATGGGTGCCCAGATAGTTAAAGAGGTCGCCACTCAGACGAATGATGTTGCGGGTGACGGTACGACGACAGCTACAATATTGACACAGATCCTTTTCAGCGAAGGCCTTAAGAATGTTGTCGCAGGATCAAGCCCGATGTATATCAAAAAAGGTATTCATAAAGCAGTTGCCAAGATCGTTTCCGAATTAAAGGGAATGTCAAAAGCCATCGATCCTACGAATGAAAAAGACATCAGTAATGTTGCCGCTATTTCAGCGAATAATGATCTTGAGAATGTCGGTAACTTCATCGCGAAGGCCATGGTCAAAGTAGGGAAAGACGGCGTTATAACCATCGAAGAAGCGAAATCCATCGAGACACATATCGATATGGTTGAAGGTATGCAGTTTGACAGAGGGTATATTTCCCCGTATTTCGCGACCAATACCGAGAAAATGGATATTGAAATGGATAGCCCATATATTCTTATCTTTGATAAAAAGATCTCCGTTATGAAAGACCTCATCAATATTCTCCAGACAGTTGCCCAGGAAGGTTCATCACTTCTTATCATCTCTGAAGATGTGGAAGGCGAGGCACTGGCGACACTGGTTCTGAACAAACTCAGAGGAACCCTCAAGATAGCCGCTGTAAAAGCTCCCGGTTTCGGCGACAGAAGAAAAGCCATGTTAGAGGATATCGCAATCCTTACCGGCGGAGAAGTGATTTCCGAGGACAAGGGAATGAAACTGGAATCCGTTGAAATTAAAATGCTCGGTAAAGCCAAAAAGGTAAAGATCGACAAGGACAACACCATAATTCAGGAAGGTGCCGGTTCCGGCAAAGAGATCAAGGCAAGAGTTGAGCAGCTCAAAAGGCAGATCGACGATACGACTTCCGATTATGATAAAGAAAAACTTCAGGAAAGGCTCGCGAAACTTTCCGGCGGTGTCGCAGTTATCAAGGTCGGCGCATCGACAGAAATTGAACTCAAAGAGACAAAAGCCAGATTCGAAGATGCCTTGGCAGCTACAAAGGCAGCTTTGGAAGAAGGTATCCTCCCCGGCGGCGGCGTTGCATTTCTCAGGGTAAGGGACAAACTCAATGATGTCAAGACCAAGTTCCCCGAAGAGAAGATCGGAGTGGAAATAGTTAGAAGAGCATTAGAAGAGCCGATCAGGCAGATAGCGAAGAATGCAGGCCAAGAAGGCGCGATCATCCTTGACCGTGTACTCAAGGAAACCGGAGCTGTGGGATACAACGCGGCTTTGGATAAATATGAAGACCTTATGAAAGCAGGTATCGTTGACCCCACAAAGGTTACAGTTACCGCTATTGAAAAGGCCGCATCTATTGCCGCACTTCTACTTACAACCGACGCTATGATCACTGACCTCCCTGAAAAGGACGAGCCTCAGATGCCCATGGGTGGCGGAATGCCCGGCGGAATGCCAGGAATGATGTAATTCAGGACGAAAGTCCATACCATAACATTGGGGAGGTGTCCTTGCGGCATCTCCCCTTTTTTTTTGTTTGAATAATTCCATTTTTATCTTATAATCAAATATGAAAAAGATCGAAGGAAAAGCGCTGATAGAAAGTGGGTATAAATCCTATCTTTCAGACGAATCAAAACTAGCCGGCTTTACCGAACTTATTATTTTCCCTGAAAGTAAACAAGAGCTTTCGCGGATAATGGCAGAATTCTATTCACAGGAAAAACCCTTCCATGTGTCGGGAGCAAGGACGGGTATCGTCGGCGGTGGAGTTCCCAACGGCGCCGCATTGATCTCTACCGTTGAATTGAACAAAATAATCGGATATGAAAGATCCGGCAGCGGTGTTTCTCTTCAGGTCGAGTCGGGGGTCACCCTCGAAGAAATAGACGATTATTTAAAGAGCACTCCTTATAAAGGGATCAATTATAGATTCAATGTGGATGTTACCGAAAAGTCGGCTACCATCGGCGGTGTCTGGGCAACCAACGGTTCGGGGGCAAGATCTTTCATGTACGGCCCTGCCAGAAAAAATATCTTCTCCTGTGATGTGGTTTTGCCTTCGGGGCAAATGATACATTTAGACAGAGAAAATCATCTCTTTAAGGGCAGTAAATTCTACGATGATTCCCTGCCCATTGAAGAAGTGGACTTGGAAGGATACTCATTTGCGGATATAAAGAACAATGCGGGTTTCTATTTCAGGAACGACATGCCGCTTTTAGACCTTTTCATAGGTTCCGAAGGGCTTTTGGGCATTGCCGCACAGATCGAGCTGCGGCTATATCCCGCAACCGAGCTTCTTGGCGTCCTCTGTTTTCTTGACACAGAGGATAATGCTCTGGATCTTGCGGATCAAGTCCGCTCCCGCGAACGGCTGAGCTCATTGGAATACTTCGGCCCCGCTGCAATAATATTGTTGAAGAACCTCTCAACATTGAAAGGCAATCCTTCGAAGATCCCTCCGATCGAAAAAGCCGATAAAACCGCCCTGTATTTGGAATATATTACCGAAGGGGAAAAGGATACGGAGAATATATACGAGGAATTAGCCCCTTTATTGTCTTCCTGCGGCGGTGATATTGACAGAACATGGACTGCATTCGATTCCTCTGAAATGAAGCGGCTGAAGGATTTCAGACATGCTCTCCCAGAAGCTATAAACGCGAAGATCGCGCGACTGCAGGTGCGCTATCCTTCTATTCACAAAATGAGTACAGATATGGCGCTGCCATCTGAGAAATTCAGGGATGTATTTTTCCGAATGCGCAATTTATTATCGGATTCGGGGTTGGAGCATTATGTCTTCGGTCATCTGGGTGATTTTCATCTTCATATCAATATCATTCCAAATTGCGCCAGGGAGATACGCGCGGTATATAATCTTTATAATAATTTAACGGCGATCGGCCTTGCTGCGGGTGGTACGATCAGCGCAGAACACGGTGTGGGCGTATTAAAAAAGGAATACCTGCCCAGGATGTACTCCGAGACCGAGATCGGAATAATTCGACGAATAAAGAGAATCTTTGACCCTAAATGGCTGCTTAATCACGGTGTTCTTATAGAGCCTTGATTAAAAATACGGTGACAATGACTGATCGGGGCACAAGGCACAAGTGGGTAAGGGATAAGAAGGAAATAATCAGAAATATTCGTATAGACAGGGATTGAGGATAACGCTAACGCTTGATTCTAACGGGGCAAAGAGTTTACACGCTCAGCTTCCTGTCAACTCTTTGCTTGGAACCTTTACATCGGGACAGACGAACGCCGGCGGCATACGACATGTCCCCTATCTTGATTGGGGTGCGGCGTGATATGATTGTGACAGGAAAATTAATGAGTTAAACGAAATATTGATTTTCCGGTTACGGATGTGTTTTTGTTTCCCTTTTTCCCTCTCCAATTGTCCATTGTCCATTGTCAATTGTCAATTTCTCTATAGGCCTCTATCCTCTATTTTTGAATCATAGCACTATCGCTTAACTGTCTTGAACATATAGATGGACGGTCCGTATTTTCCTGATTTAAGAGAAAGTATTACGGTGATCTTCTTTCCCGCAACGGATCCATTGAGTATTTTCGCTTCTTTAAGATCTCTGATGAGTTGTTTCTTTATCTTGCGGTCGAGCTTACCCTTAATGTGTACTCTCTTTACCTTCAAGTCCTTGCCAATCTTGACCTTGATCTTTAATTTGATATCGTTCTTCAGATCCATCGGAGAGAGTTTTGCCATAAAGTCGCCTTGCTCCACCTGCCCCTTCCGCCTTTGAATGGGGAAGCTGATCTCATGTATGGTGAATCCGCATTTTTTTCCTTCCGGGAATCCAAAAAGAATTTCATGATTGAACCAGATATCAGGCGAAATGCGATACAGAAAGAAATCGCCATCGATCATGGGCTCGATCTTCACATCGGAGATTATCAAAGCGATCGGCTTCTTGCATGTCGCACGGAGAAGGATATCCCCAACGGAAGCGGGAGGTTCATTTTTCAGCAGTTCCGAGATCAATTCATGCAGGAAGATCGGAATTGTATTATCAAGAGTGAGCCTGATTTCACCGGAGAAGTGGAATTTCTCAGCATCCATGTAGGTTCGGCCGCTAAAAGTGATCTCCCCGGCATGAGAAAGTTTGATAGTCCCGCGCTCTATTTCACTCTCATAAACACTTAGTGAGAAGGCACAATTCAACAAGATGATCGTGAATAAAAACAAGCAAATGCGTTTCATATATGTCCTCCAGAGAAGGTCTCCTTATTTCGTCTATATTTTATAAAAAAAGGGGAGATGAGTCAAGTTTTGGATATTTTGCAAAAGGTATGCGAACTTAATTCAACATCTGCAATAATCCCCTTGACCCGAAAAATATTTGTAGTATACTATATTATGCACTTTGCCAAGGGTATGTTCATATCCATCTTCCTTACCGGACTGGTTCTCATAACTGCTTTTTGGGGAGATATCAGTTTTTATTCTACAGGTGTCAAACATATCTATAAACACTGCAGCGCAACAAAAATAATGGAAGATGTGGTAAAAGTGATCTCACCAAGGGGAGTGCATCATGTAAATGAGATAACGCTGAATATCACACAATCGGGTAACTTGAGAAGGGCGGATTTTTCATGCGATAAGATAGATTATAATCTCTTGGAGAAATATCTTTATTATACAGGAAAATACCGGCTTCGAGTTGTCCTTGAGGCGGGATCCTTTTCCCATATTATCAAAGAGAATATCTTATGGCCAAGGCAGCCGAAGTACCCAAAGTATTATAACAAGAATATCAATATAGATAAAATAATAAATTTCCTTGCTTTCGAAGCAAAAGAGGATATAATAGCAATAGTGGACTTTGATTCAGGATTGATAAAAAAGAAAACCGGAGATCAGGGTTTATTTTCTTTAGGAGAGGTAATATGAGAAATATATTTCTGGCTTTGCTAGTTGGTCTTATTTGTATCATTCCTGCGGCGACGGATATGAACTGGATAAGCGGCTTTGATATCTCCAAGGAGGCCGCTTGGGATTCTCTGGGTGAGATGATATCAACTGATCCTGTCCTCCTTCCCATGATCGCGTCAAGGATCCGCTCGGATACGGCTTTTGAAGACCTGTACAAATGTATTTTGATCGTTGCGCGGTACAGGTACAGAAACTCTTTCTATCCGGTAAAATTCATCTGGGAAGCATATACGGAAGAGTTGATGAGATCGGCGTGCATCTCGTTCTTCATTGCGATTAATACTGAATCTTCACGGGAAGTACTGCGCACATATATTAATAACGCCGAGGAGAAGAACAGAGGATTTTATGAGGTGTTGTTGCTGATGCCTTCTGAAGAGATCATGGTTCCGGAGTTCATCTCTTCCCTATACGATGGCAGGGGTAATATGCAGAAGAACGCTCTCTTGGCCCTTTCTCATCCGGAGAAATTCATTCCCGTGCTGATCAATATCGCATCTTCCAATAAGTCTGATCAGAAAGATATTGCTTATTCTTTATTTTTCCTTGCCCCATCATTGCAGGAGAAGTCCATTGTCGATCTTTACAAGAAGTTGGAAAATAAAGGCGATATGATCGGCCTGTATTTGGGTACCTTTTCCCGTTCCGGCTACAAGAAGGGCTTGAAATATCTTTCAAAGACGATAAATAATTCCGATGATTTTGAAGACGCGTCAAAAATGGCTAAGGAGCGACTTTCTCAGATCAAGAGATTTCTCTCTCAGGACTGGGTGAAGGATAAGATCCAAACCGCAAGAGATCCCCATGTGAAATTCGATGTGATATACCGGCAGTTATTGAACTCCGGCGGCAACGGTTATGATTATCAGGAGCTGGTCAAGCATTCTTCAATAGGTAAGGTCGATGATCTGCTGGAGTTGAACAGCTTATTTGCGGGTACCGGAAATACCGGCGCTCTTGCCATTGTTGAGGAGATCAACAGCTTGATATTCATTCTCCGCATTTCGTCCTTTTACCCATATATTCTGGGGATGTAGCAATGAAAATTCTAGCCGGGCAGATAAATTTCAAGGTTGGCGATCTCGAGGGTAATTATGACAAGGTGGTTTCATATATCGAGTCGAATAAGAATTGGGATATCGCTGTATTTCCGGAACTCGGTTTATTGGGATATCCTCCGCAGGACCTGTTGTTTAAGAAGAACTTAATACTCAGAGAAGAGTCCCTTATAGACGATCTCGCGCAACTCTATCCGGATAAACCCATTATCATAGGCAGCGTTGAAGCCCTTCCTTCAAAGCCTAAAAATAAATTTGACCCTACTGCTATGAATGATTTCCCATATAAGATGTACAATACAGCAAAACTCCTTTTCCAGGGCAGGGTGCAGGATTATCAGGCAAAATTCAATCTTCCGGTTTATGATGTCTTCAACGAACCGCGGTATTTTTCGCCGGGTGAACAGGTGCGAATGTATTTCTTTGCCGGTGACAAAGGAAAATTTGATCATATATACAAATTCAGGATAAATATTGAAACTTTGGAGTTGGAACAGGTTGATGGCGACTTGAAAGGCAATACAGAAGAACTTAGGAAAAAATTGGGCGGTGGTATCTTTGTGGGAGTTTCGGTATGTGAGGATATCTGGGTGACTGACAGTGTACCGTATATTCAAGGCGCTGCGGGTGCCGAGACGCTGATAAATGTTTCCGCTTCACCTTTCTATCTGGGTAAAGGGGTGATGCGTAGAAAGATGCTCAAGAACCTTTCAAAGAAATTCAAGCTTGACCTCTATTATATTAATCTCGCCGGTGCTCAGGATAATCTTGTTTTTGAAGGGGAGTCCTATTATTTTTCCAGTGGAGAATTGAAGAACTTCTGTAAGCCATTCAGAGAAGATGTGAAAATATTTACTAAAAAGAGCAAAAAGAAAAAATCCTACAAGCCCGGCTCTCAACTTCAGTATATCTACGAAGGGTTGATCACCGGAGTACGCAATTACTTCCATAAGAATGGGTTCAAGCGTGCTTTCATTGGGCTGTCCGGTGGCATTGATTCGGCTGTTACAGCGGTTATTGCCGTGGAGGCTCTCGGGGCTTCCAATGTGACATGTGTTCTTATGCCGGGTCCGTATTCGTCGGGACATTCGGTTAAGGATGCGCTTCAGCTGGTAAAGAATCTCAAGGTAAAACACCCTCTGATAGATATTACTTCCCTTGTGGAAAAATATCAAACCGACCTCACGGGCCATCTGAAATATGACGCGGGTTCATTGACCGAGCAAAATATTCAGGCTAGGGTCAGAGGAAATATTCTTATGGCGTATGCGAACACGCAGGGTGGTATCGTTCTCGCTACGGGAAATAAATCGGAATTCGCTGTCGGTTATTCCACTTTATATGGTGATCTTGCCGGTGGCCTTGCGGTGATATCGGACATTTACAAGACAACGATCTTCAAATTGGCGAAGTGGCTCAATCGCTTAAACGATCACACGGTTATTCCCGGCAATATCATAGAGAAGCACCCTTCAGCCGAATTAGCTCCCGGCCAATTGGACCTGGATGACCTTCCGCCGTACGATACCCTTGATCCGATACTCAAGATGCTCATAGAACTCCATTTTTCCCCTTCAGAGGTTATCGCTGCGGGACATCACCCAGATACGGTGTTCAATATCGTATCCAGGGTCAGAAGAAGCGAATTCAAACGCAAACAAGCCCCGTTTGGGATCAAGGTTACTCCGAAGGCCTTCGGATTTGGGAGATTAATGCCGATCACTCACGGATTTAAAGAGTGACTCCTGGTGATCTGATTCATAAATACGATGGCAATGGAATACTTAGATTAGATGAACTTCCCTTTGATTCATTAATATTTCCCTTTTTTGATGAGAGAGAGCATTACGGCCCTCTGCATATCTGGGAATATGCAGGTCGGCATATTGTCTTTAAGGGCAGCCCCGATCCATCTTCAAAACTGATAAGCGGACTTATATACACGATTTCAAGAGAGGAACTTTTTGAATTCAGAGTAAAGAATGGCGACAAAGATGTGTTAAGGGATTCGATACTGTTGAAAAAGTGTTTGAACGAGCAATTAGAAGAACGCGAAATCGCCCTTTTGAAATTAATGGGTGATGACCCCTCCTGTTGGAATGATAGAATGGCTGGGCTGACGCTGGATGCGGAACCTGCTTTCGGAAGTTATCTGCTTGGTCAGATCTCGGCTTTTCATCCGAATGCCAATGGCTTGAAAAACATATATTCCGGATATCTTGAGGCCGTCACCGCGGGAAAAGAACTGCCTTCCCCGAAGTATGCCAAGGAACGGAGCAAGCAGAATATGGCCCTGCTTATCGAAGCGATATTCAAGATCAATCACCCGAATGAGGAACTCAGAAAGCAGCAAGCTGCCAAACGCAGCAAAGAGCTGTCCGGGCTTCTGGGCGCAAATGTGACCTTTGTACTTCTGGATAGGAGCATACGCTATTTTTTTGAGGAGGAAGGCAGATGATAGGACTCATTTTTCTTTTACTTGCCCCGACTGCGTTCTGGCTATTTTTCTTTTTACGCCGAGACCGCTTTCAGCCGGAACCCGCTAAAGCCATCATCTCAACTTTCCTCTGGGGTATGGCTGTTACCTTTTTGGCAGCCGCATTGGAGTATTTCTTTTCATTTGTATCAAGCCTGCCGTTTATTTATATCTTCCTTGTGATCGGCCCCGTCGAGGAATTTTCAAAATACCTGGTTCTCCGCTATCATGTCTATCCAAAACCGGAATTCAATGAGTTGAATGACGGCATTCTTTATGCCTCCGTCGCCGCCTTGGGTTTTGCCACTTTAGAGAACTTCTTTTATATGAAGCATTTCGGCGCATCGGTGATAATCCTAAGAGGGATATTCTCCATAACCGGCCATGTCGCATTTACCGTTCATATCGGAATGGCCCTCGCAAAGAAGAAAATGGGGATGAAGAGCTCTGTCTTCGGTGCATTTGTGGTCGCCTCATTGCTTCACGGCGTTTACAATTATCTCTTGATGTCGGGTAATATCTTTCTGATAATAATCTTTCTGCCGTATTTCTTTTTCCTTGCCCGATATTATTTCAAATTATCAAAGAAAATGAGCTTGCTGTCAAAGGCCGCAGCACCAAAGGAGGTTGAGTGTTCAGATTCATAAATACCTTAACAATGGAATTATGGATTATAACGCATAATAATGAAAAGTTATAGGAAAGAGTTGTGGCTCAATACGACATCAAGAAGAGAGTTCGTCAATATCACCGACGAGGTCAGGGAATGTCTGAGGGAATCAGATGTAAAAGAGGGGATGGTCTTGGTGAATGCCATGCATATAACAGCAAGTGTTTTTATAAATGACAATGAATCGGGCCTGCATCAGGATTTTGAGAAGTGGCTTGAGGGTCTCGCCCCGGAAAAACCGTATGATCAATATAAGCATAATGGTTATGAAGATAATGCCGATGCTCATCTCAAAAGGACAGTAATGGGAAGGGAAGTGGTTGTCGCTGTTACCGAGGGTAAGTTGGACTTCGGACCCTGGGAAGCAATTTTCTACGGAGAATTTGACGGAAAAAGAAGAAAGCGTGTGCTGGTCAAGATAATCGGAGAGTAACGTGCGACGTGACACGTGTCACGTCACACATTACACGGCTACTTTTTAAATACATTCACAACAAAGCCTGAGCGGAGCTTGGGCTCAAACCATGTTGATTTAGGAGGCATTACCTCTCCTGCATCCGCGATATCCATGAGTTCTGAGATCGATGTCGGGAACATGGCAAAAGAGACCTTGAAATCACCATTGTCAACGATCCTTTCCAATTCTTTCATTCCACGGATCCCGCCGATAAATGCGATCCTCTCATTTGTTTTAGGGTCATCAATTGCCAGTATCGGTGAGAGCAGTTCATTCTGAAGGATATATGAGTCAAGTCTTTTTACGGGATCATCTTCTTTCACAAATTCATTCCTGATCCAGAGTTTATACCACTGTTTATTCATGTACATGCCGAAAGCATGCCTTTCCTTTGGATTCTTGTCCAGGTTACCGCAGCCGCTGCAGCCGCTGCAGGATGCCTGTATTTCAAATTTCTTATGGACCTCTTGAAGGAAAGCTTCTTCATCAAAGCCGTTGAGGTCTTTGACAGCGCGATTGTAATCCATGATATAAAGTTCATTATCAGGAAAATACACGGCCAGAAAACCCTCGGTCTCGGGTGTTTGCGCTCTGCGGTAATTTTCTGCTGCCGACTCGCTTCTGTGATGTCCGTCAGCGATATACAGATATTCTACACTTTCAAAACCCTTTACTATCTTTTCTATAATGGCGGTGTCCTGAACGACCCATAAGATATGCTGAATGCCGTCATCGAATGTTATATCATACTTGGGAGTGCCTTTTTGTATCTCTTTAACCTGCTCGGAAATTTCTTCATTATTGCGATAGGTCAGGAAAATGGGGCCCGCGTGGGCTCCCTGGGTGATCACATGTTTTGTTCTGTCCTTTACTTTGACCGGCCTTGTATGCTCATGCTTTTTGATGATGCCCTTGTCATATTCGATCGCCGAAGCCAGTCCGACGATCCCTGTCTGAAAAATATTTCCCATCTTCTGACTGTAAATGTACAATGAGGGGGTTTCATCCTGCTTCAGCGTGCCGTTCTCAATAAATGAATGGAGATTGAACGCTCCCTTTTCATAAACCTCATCACTATAGAGGTCAACATCTTCCTGGAGATCGATCTCGGGTTTTACAACATGCAGGAAAGAATGAGGATTACCCTCAGCGATCTTTCGAGCTTCAGCAGAGTTAATAACATCGTAAGGGTACGAAGCAACCTTATCTTCGAGCCCTTCCTTGGGCCTGAAACCTTTAAATGGTCTTATTGTAGACATGCTTTCTCCTTCTCTTTGGAAATTAAGAATATTATATAGGATAAATAGGAAAATTCAACCCCCTTCAAATAAAGATTGACTAGCGGTGTTCTGAATCAGGACACTAGGGTTGACAAAAGGAAAAAAATGATATATGATTCAGAAGTTATCAGTAGTGGGAGGCTTTGCTATGAATAGAGTACATAATTTTTTTGCGGGTCCTGCAGCCCTGCCTTTAGAAGTAATTCAAGAAGCTCAGAAAGAACTTCTTGATTTTCAAGGAAGCGGCATGTCCATCATGGAAATGAGTCACAGGTCAAAGACCTATGACAATGTAATTGAAACAGCCAGAAAAGACATTCTGGAGCTTCTGAACCTGAGCGATGATCATACTGTGATGTTCCTCGGCGGCGGAGCGAGCACTCAATTTGCGATGATCCCTTATAATTTTCTCAAAGAGGGTGCCACTGCAGAGTATATCGACACCGGCACATGGTCGACAAAAGCCATCAAGGAAGCCAGAAAGATGGGCAACACCAAAGTGATCGCGTCATCTGAAGACAAGGGCTTCTCTTATATCCCCAAAGACCTTCAGATAGATGAGAACGCTGCTTATCTGCATTATACATCCAATAATACGATCAAGGGAACTCAGTTCCATTTCATTCCCGAAGCCGGCAATGTACCTCTGATCTGTGATATGTCGAGTGATTTCATGAGCAGAGAGATGGATTATTCCAAATTTTCACTGATATACGCCGGCGCACAGAAGAATATCGGGCCCGCAGGTGTATGTGTAGTGGTCATGAAGAACTCCATGCTCGAAAGATCAAGAGGCGCGGACCTTTTCACTATGCTGAATTACAAGACACATGTGGATAAAAAGTCAATGTTCAATACCCCGCCCGCATTCCCCGTTTATATGGTGGGACTCGTCATGAAGTGGGTGAAAAGATACGGCGGTATTGCAGAAATAGAGAAGGTGAATAATAGAAAGGCCAAGCTTATTTATGACCTCTTTGACAATTCAGGCGGATTCTTCAGATCCACGGCGGCAGAGGATTCCAGGTCCAAGATGAATGTGACCTTCCGTTTGCCTACAGAGGAATTGGAAGCAAAGGCGATCGCGGACGCGACGGAAAAAGGCCTACTCGGCCTTAAGGGCCATAGATCAGTAGGCGGAATGAGGGCATCAATATACAATGCTGTTCCTTATGAATCCGTAGAAGCGCTGGCAGATTTCCTTACGGATTTCCAGAAGAACAACGGCTAAGGAGTAGATAATGACAAAAGTATTATTAGTTGATAAGGTTAATGTCATCGCTAAAGAAATGCTGGAAAAGGAAGGTTTTGAAGTAGATTTGCTGAACGACCTTTCCGAAGATGAAAAGTTGAATATACTTCCTGATTATCAGGCGGTCGTTATAAGAAGTTCAACCAATCTTACGCAGAAGTATCTCGAAGCGGGTTCGCAGCTGAAGCTGATCATCCGCGCCGGTGAAGGTACGGATAATATCGACAAGAAATTTGCCGCTGAAAAGGGGATGATCGTAGAGAACACACCGGGGCAGAACAGTCATGCGGTAGCGGAGCTTGCTCTTGCCCATATGTTCGGCCTTGCCAGGCATCTTCAGAAAGCTGACGCGACCACAAGAGCCGGGCAATGGGAAAAGAAAAAATTAAAAGGTACCGAACTTCTCAAGAAAACGATGGGACTTCTCGGCGGCGGAAAGATCGCGAGGCATCTTGCGGTAATGGCAAAAGGAATAGGAATGGAAGTAATAGTCCACGACCCGTACCTGAAGCCTGAAGATATCGAATTTCCTCTGGTGGAGTTTGAAGAACTCTTGAAAAAGTCGGATTACCTTTCCATTCATGTCCCCATAGTTGACTCCACAAGGGGAATGATAGGCGAAGCCGAATTGGCCAAGATGAAGAAATCAGCCCATATCATTAATTGCGCAAGGGGCGGTATTGTAGATGAGCAAGCGCTTGCCGATGCAGTTAAGGGCGGAGTTATCAAGGGCGCAGCCATTGATGTTTATACAAAAGAGCCCGCTGTCGCTGACAATCCTTTGATAGGCGTGGACAATATCCATCTTACACCTCATCTCGGCGCTTCCTCTGATGAAGCACAGGTGAACTGTGCAGTTGCGGCAGCCGATCAGATCATAGCATACTTCAAGAACAACGAAGTTCTTAATAAAGTCAATTAATTCACAATGGCGGCGGGTATATCCCGCCGCCGGGTCTCATAACTCTTGTTTTACCGTGAAATATTTACTATAATGTAGTGTTCTGATTCATAACTACGATGACAATGACGCTTCGCAGTGGACCCAGGGACAAGTGGACACAGTGGAACATGGAAAGAGATGATAGGATGATAAGGTGATAGGGTTGTAGGTAGAAAAAGATGGATTCCCGATCCCCGATATAATCGAGGTAAACTTCACGGGAATGACGGATGTGATTCCTTTTTTCTGCACTAACCTCGAACCTCTAGCCTCTATCCTCTATTTTTGAATCAGATAACCAATAAGGTAAATAAATGAACGAGAAAAATACCGCAGACGGTAAACAAAATTCGTATAAGATATCAGGAATGCACTGCGCCATGTGTGTGAAGAGCGTTGAAAATGCGTTAAAGAAAGTCAACGGAGTGTCGCAGGTCGAAGTCAATCTGGGGACGGAAACAGCATATGTTAACTCTTCAGGGCTTAGCGATGTAAGCTCCATAAAGAATGCTATTGAGGATGCCGGATACGGTCTGATAATGGATGAAATCACCCTGAATATCCAGGGAATGCATTGCGCGATGTGCGTGAAATCAATTGAACAGGCATTGACAGCCCTCGACGGGGTTTTCAGTGTTGACATAGACCTTACCGCAGAAACCGCCCGTATTAAATACCTTTCCGAATCAATAACGATCAGCGAGATAAAGGGGGCGGTGGCAAAGGCAGGGTACAAGGTGTCGGGCATAAGCGGAGAAACCGATCCCGTACAGGAAAGAATGGAGAAGAGAACGCTTCAGAAAAAACTGATCCTTTCCGTGATCGGTATAATTACAGGTGTCGCATTGATGGTGCTGATGTATTCGGGTATTCATATATTTCCCCTCCTGCAATTCGTGATCACTCTCCCTCTATTGATCATCCTTGGCGGACCGATCTTCAAGGCCGCGTATCTGTCTCTTGCGAACAGAGCATTGACGATGGATGTTATGTATTCAATGGGTATGGGGGTTGCTCTTATCTCTTCCTTTCTGGCAATGTTGAATGTTTTGCCGCAAAGAGGATTTTTGTTTTTTGACACAGTTCTGATGCTTTCTTCGTTTCTGACATTAGGCCGATATCTTGAGGAGAAGGCCAAAGGGGGGACCGGGGCAGCGATCAGGAAACTCATGCAGCTAAGCCCCTCAGAAGTCCTTGTGATAAAGGATGGAGTGGAAATGAGGATTGCCGCGGTGGAGTTGGTTCCGGGAGATATTGTTCTCTGCAGGCATGGAGAGAAAGTGCCTACCGATGGCGAGATCATTGAAGGCAAGGCATATGTAGATGAATCAATGCTCACGGGAGAAAGCATTTCCGTAAAGAAGTCTGTCGGCGATAAAGCTATCGGCGGCACATTGAATACTAACGGCTTTATTAAGATCCGCGTAAATAAGGTTGGTGCTGAAACAGTTTTGTCACAGATCATCAGGGTAGTGCAGGAAGCCCAATTGTCTAAACCGCAATTGCAGAAATTGGCTGACAATGTTGTTTCATATTTCATTCCGGTTGTATTCATTATCGCTGTATTGACATTTCTTATCTGGAAATTCATGATTGGCAGTCCTCTGGATATGGCGCTTACCAGACTCATTTCCGTATTGGTAGTGGCTTGTCCCTGTGCACTCGGATTGGCGACGCCGACTGCCGTGACAACAGGTATCGGGCGGGGCGCACAGCTTGGGATATTGATAAAGAACGGTGACGCGCTTGAAAATTCGGCAAGGATAGATGTTGCTGTTTTTGACAAGACCGGTACACTTACCCTCGGAGAACCAAGGATAACCTCTCTTATGACCCTCAAAGGAGATGCTGACAAGATCAAATTGAAGGCCGGCTCATTGGAGAGGTATGCTTCTCACCCCTTTGCCTCCACCATTTCCGGAGAATTCCTTATTTCCGGTGAAGAACCTTTGGATGCCAAGGATATCCGGGTATTAGAGGGCAAGGGCATATCGGGAAGTTTTGCTAACCAGGTATTTATGATCGGAAGCTTTGAATATTATTCCGAATACGAGTCTCCATCCGAGGAGTTGGTCTCAAAGGTCGATCATGTGATAGATTTGGATGAAACCCCGGTATTGTGTTGGGATACGGATTCCCTGATGCTTATGGGGATCTCAGACCCTATTAAACCCGATGCGTCAAAGGCGGTCGGAGAATTACAGCAGATGGGGCTTGATGTATTTATGATTACCGGTGATATCGAGTCCTCGGCGAAGGCGATCGCAAAACAGGCCGGGATATCGAAGGTATTAAGCTCAGTAAAACCCGCAGCGAAAGCTCACGAGATCGAGAAATTGAAGGGTATCGGCAAAAAGGTCCTTTTTGTAGGAGATGGGATAAATGATGCTCCCGCCTTAGCAACCGCGGATCTGGGGATCGCAATGGGTGGAGGCACAGACATAGCAATGGAGAGTGGAAATATCGTTACGATGCAGAGCGATGTTGCTTCTATTCCCGCTGCCCTGCAATTAGCTTCGAGGGTGTATAAACAGATCAAAATGAATCTTTTCTGGGCATTCATTTACAATATTGTCCTCATTCCTGTTGCCGCAGGCGCATTATCGTTCTGGATCGATTTTCGCCCGGAGTTTGCCGGCGGGGCAATGGCAATGTCATCAGTTACCGTTGTAATGCTTTCACTGCAATTGAGAAAATTCACACCGGATATATTAAAAAAGAAGGAGAAATAATGAATGGATACAAGGATATCGACCCGTTTAAATTCAAAGAGAAACCATTTCAGAAATTGGCTAATGAATGGATGCTGATAACTGCCGGAAAGCAGGATTCTTTCAATACGATGACCGCTGCCTGGGGGGGATATGGAGTTCTTTGGAGTGAACCCGTCATTTATACTTTTATCCGTCCCACAAGATATACTTATGAATTTGTGGAGCGTGAAGAGCATTTCACTATCTCCTTTTTTAATAAGAACTGGCGGGATGCGCTAAACCTTTTGGGAACCGTTTCCGGTAGAGATAGAAATAAGGTAAAGGAAGCGGGATTGACCCCTTTGGTAATAGAGCCGGATGAGATCGCATTCTGTGAGGCGGAGCTTATTATCGTATGCAGGAAGATCTATTATCAGGACATCAAGCCTGAGAACTTCCTGAATCCCGAGATCGTCCGCCATTACAATGCGAATGATTATCACCGGATGTATGTGGGCAATGTTGAGAAGATTCTGAGTAAGGAGGCGTGAGGCTGGAAAATTGTAATGCCGTGAACTCCTCGGCAAACATCATTAAAGAGATGATATTGACTGCGTACTGCCGTTATATAGTTCTGCCGGAGGGTAAGTGTGAGTATTGACCCGATCCTTCTCTTCTTACTCAAATCGTTCGGCTTGCTTTTTCTGGGATTCTTCCTTTTTAAGACGATCTTTCCGGCTTCTATCTTAACGCCGTTATCCAAGGTATTTGTGAACATACTGATACCCGCGATGGTATTGAACAAATTTCTATTAAAGTTTAATCTGGACCTTCTCAAAAGGTATTGGAGCATACCCTTATACAGCTTGGGATTTATCGGATTTTCACTGCTTGCTGGGTCATTCATAGCAAAAAGATTGAAGCATGAACATAAGCATGAGTTCGTAGCGATGCTCTCCTTCACAAACAGCGGCTATATCGTCCTGCCGATGATATTGGAACTCTTCAAGGGGGAGAGCCAGGAAATGGCGATCATCATGAACTTTCTGTATACAATGCTTTTTATGCTGCTGATGTGGTCATTGGGAATATATCTGGTAACCGGGACCGCGACCAAGTTGAAATTGAAGAAACTACCCATGCCTTTTGTTATAACACTGGTCGCTATGGGATTAGGGATGTTGAATCTGAAGGATCATATTCCTCAGCCGGTATTCACCACGCTTCACATTGTCGGCCTGGTGGGCGTTTACGGCGCGATGGTTATTCTGGGCGGAATACTGTCGCAATTGGGTAAATTGAACTTTACGCATATCATCAAGAATCTGAGATTTGTGTTTATCAAGAACATCCTTTTTCCAGCAGTATTCATATTATTTATCTACCTAATGAGGATGGATCCGCTGAAGGCGGTCGTTCTTTCTCTTGTGACTATAACACCGCCGGCAAATAATCTCGCCATCATCACTCAGCGGTATGCATCGTCAGTAGATTCAAAGCAATTTGTGTACTCATCGATATTCGCGTCTTATATGTCAGCATTGATCACGATCCCGGTATTTATGCTAATTCTGCGATTATTGTACAGTATTTAATTGATTTTTTAATAGCTTTGTATTACAATACTTTATTATTGGAGGATATATGGAAAAAAAGAATTTTGTACAGAAAGTATTTGATTTGTCATTTAAGACTTTCATTACACTTGATATCATAAAGATTATCTTTATCATTATGATCGTTTTTATCGGCCTCGGAACATTGGTCGGTATGTTTTCCGGATTCATGGGTGTTAATGGAAGTGTAATGGCCGGAATAGTGGGATTGATCCTCTCACCTATCGTTGGTGTCTTGGCAGTTATCGGCGCACGGGTCTGGTGCGAACTAATCCTGATCTTCTTCAGGATTGAAGCTAATACAAAGAAATAAAGCTATCCTTTTCCACCGGCGGGAAGCTTCACACTTCCCGCCGAACACTTTCTTAAAATATAAATCAGGGCATCAGGGGAATGAAGGCAGTTCGATTTGTGCCTTCAGTAAATCACCCGGATTCAATTAGAGCGTTACCAGACAAAAAAAATATTATTTGCACATTTACTCTTGACAACAGGGGAATAGAATTGTATACTTTACAGGTAGAGAATATAGATGAAAGTAACAACACGATTTATTTACGGCCTTAAATTCCTGGAATTCCTCTATAATGAGGAAGGCCCCATCAAGATGATGGATGCCGTGAAGAAGCTTGATATCTCAAAAAAGTATCTGGAGAAGATAGCAGGCCAACTTCATAATGCGGAGCTCATAAGTGCCGTTCGCGGACCAAACGGCGGGTATTATCCGGCAAAAGATCTGGTTGAGCTGGATCTTTTTACCATTTACACCGCGCTGGAGGGTCCCGTAAAAGAAGGACTCTGCTATGACATCAGGTGCAGGAAAAAACATTGTATCACCAGTACCATATTGGATGATATTAATTCAAGCATAAGCGATATGCTCCGGGGAATGTTATTGAAGGATTATCTTGAAGGAAAGGGAAATGAAAAGAATATATCTGGATAATGCCGCCTCTTCAAGGCTCGATGATGATGTTTTGAAGGTGATGCTGCCGTATTTTACTGAGATGTACGCTATTCCGTCATCGCAATTCTCACATCAGGACGGTATTGAGGTGAATGACGCCATTGAAGATGCCCGAGATGCTGTCGCGGATTATCTGAATGTCAAATCCTCTGAGATCATTTTTACATCCGGGGAAACAGAATCAAATAATCTCGCGATAAAAGGATATGCCCGCGCAAACGCTTCAAAGGGTAAGCATTTGATCACCGCGACAAATGAGCACAGGAGCGTTCTGAACACCTTCAAAGTCCTGGAGAAAGAAGGTTTCAAAGTAACCTATGTTGAAGTTGATGAATACGGCCATATTACTCCCGAGGATATCAAAGCTGCCCTCCGAGAGGACACTATCCTGATCTCGATCGCTTTGGTGAATCATGAAGTAGGCACTATTCAGCCGTTGAAGGAGATCTCAGGCCAGCTTGAAGATTCTCAAGCGGTGCTGCACTCCAACCTCACCTATGGCGCGGGGTATTTAGCCCTGGATATGGGCGGGTTAGGGCTTTCCCTGGCATCGCTTTCCACGGATAAGGCCAATGGACCTAAGGGTGCCGGAGTGGTATTCATAAAAGATAAGCTCAAGATCAACCGCCTCTTTGAAGGAAATTTCAACGAGGGTTATATTCGTCCGGGAATGGTCAATGTTCCCTCTGTAATGGGATTTGCCGCCGCGGTCAAGATGTTTCAGAGTAATTCTGATGATATTGAGCGGATAAGTAAATTACGGGACAGAATGATCGAGAAACTTCTCAAGATAGAGAATACTGTTCTTAACGGCCCCGCTGTTGAGCGAGTCGCAAATAATGTTAATATAACCTTTTATAGAGCGGAAGGTGAATCGGTCGTCCTTCATCTGGATATGAAGGGCATCTCTGTAGTTACGGGTTCGGCATGTTTCTCGAAATCGCTGGAGCCGAGCTATGTAATGATGTCAATGGGTTTTTCCCATGAAAGGGCCCATGGTTCTATCCGGGCGACCCTTTCCAAATATACTACTGAAGATGAGATCGACAGAACCGTTGACGCTATGTCAGAGGTCGTTCAGAAATTGAGGGACATCAGTCCAATTAAGTAGGAGGTGAATATGTCAATACCCTATACAAAGAAGATCCTGCAATACTTTCTCAACCCAAAGAATGTTGGAGAGATAGAAGATGCCGATGCGACCGCTACAGAGGGTTCACCTTCTTGCGGCGATCAGGTAAAGCTCTTTTTAAAAGTGGATCCTGAAACATTGACCATCAAGGATGTGAAATTCCTATCCTACGGCTGTGCATCCAATATAGCGACCGCTTCCATAATCACGGAACTTGCCATGGGGAAAACATTGGAATACGCCAAGAATATTACCTGGGAATCCGCGAATAAGGAATTAGGCGGCCTTCCGCCCGTGAAGGTGCATTGCGCGATACTGGCGGTGGATGCACTGAAATCAGCCATCGAAAACTATGAGCATACACATGGGTTGATGAAAGAGAAGATACCGACCGATGATAAGATACTTATCAAGCGTCTCCGGCATGTGATAAATCCCGTTGCCGGAAAGGATGTTGTATCAACAAAACTGGTTGATTCTGTTCAGATCAAGGATGGCCATGTGAAAATAAAAGTCGCTTTGGCCTCAGATCATCAATTTTATAATAATATTTCAAGCGAGATCATCGAACGCCTGGAGCCCCTTTGGGATGTCGACAAGGTTGAGGTTATTCCGAATGAAAATTGAAGTTGATGTGATCGGCAAAAGTTGCCCGCATCCTCTCATCCATATGCGCAAGGCCCTAATGAAGGCCTCTGAAGGTGATACGGTGATCATTAGGGGAGACCATGAACAGTCCAGGGATGAGATCCCATGGGGCGCATCATCGATGGGTTGTAAGGTAGAAAAAAATACGATCGATGACAAAGGTATTTGGACAATTATTATTGCTATAACAAAATAGTTTAGAAACTGTTGAAATTTGATCGTAAAAATTGTATAATTAATTTCTAAAAATTGAAAGGTTCCTTCTAAGTTTATAAAAGTATGAAAGGTTCATTTGTGGAGAGATGCCCGAGTGGCTGAAGGGGGCTGCCTGCTAAGCAGTTGTTCGAGATAATCGGACCCCGGGTTCGAATCCCGGTCTCTCCGCCACGAAGTTCTTGATATGAAACTCTATTTGTTGGTACTGTTACCTTATTTGGGCTTTATAGTCTCTTTGAAAATGAAGAGAGTGTATACCTATGCCCTACAGATCCTCTTTGGTGTTGCCGGTATTGTTTTTGCCGTTATCCTGCAGGAATCGGCATTCTGGATAATTGCTTTCTCCGGCCTGCTTCTGGGAGGGAGCCTCTTTCTTGGCGATATGAAAGAGCTCTCTTTTAACAGACAAATTAATAAATTAGAAGCAGATAGCGCTGAAGTTTTAAAGGCTCTGGAGCAATCAGACGATGACCTTAAGTATCAGAGAATGAAGGAAGAATTCTATATTCAGATCTTTGATATCTATGAGAAGATCCGTTTTGAGACGGATTACGAAAGGATCTTTAACCTGATCCTTACATATTTTGAGGATGTATTTGGCTTAACGAAATTGGCTATTGTTATTAAGGATAAAGGAAGTGTCATACGCAAGTTTGAAAGAGGTATCTTGATCAAAGATCTGAAATATTCCTCTAAAAAGACCCGTGTTCAGCAATTGGCCGGCGGTATCAAGGTTAAGGCCCGTCAGCGTTTTGACCTGGAAACAGCGATCTTCTTCACTCCTGAGGATGATACTCAGATCACCGAAGAATTCGAGGTGTTTTTTGAGAGTGTCCTCATCGCGCTTATGAGAATATATCTGTATCAGAAATATGATAAATTTTCAAAGACGGACTTTTTGACCGGACTTTTTAAGAAGCGGGTAATTTTAGAACTTTTGATCGAAGATTTCAATCGATGTATGAGGAGAAAAATGCCTCTTTCGGTCGCTTTCTTTGATATTGATGATTTTAAATCTGTAAATGACAATTATGGCCATCTGATCGGAGACAATGTATTGAAGACCTTTTCAGAGATGTTGAGAAAAGTATCAGATCACGGATTTTTCGTGGGCCGTTACGGCGGAGAAGAATTTGTTGTAATAATGATCGGTGAAAAAAAGGAACAGGCATTTATTAAAATGGATGATATAAGAAAGGAGATGGAGTCACACAATTTTTCCGACACCGGAATAATGAGGAAGATAACGGTAAGTTGTGGAATCGCTACATATCCCGAAGATGGTGAAACGCCATATGAGATACTGGAGATCGCGGATAAACGCCTTTATAAGGTCAAGGAATCCGGTAAGAACAGGGTAGAGAGCTAAGGAGGTAATTAGCAAATGGGAAAAAGAAAAAATCCAAGGGACGAAATAAGGAATAATCCCGCGGCATATGAAAAAGAAGTTCTGGTAGAACTGGAAAACGATGAATTATTAAATACTGACGCACTTCAAGAGAAAACGGTCAAAGAGCTTCAGAATATTGCCAAATCAATGGATATCGATGGTATATCCGGGTATAAGAAGCATGAAATGATCCAGAAGATAGTTGATGTCCGCCTGGTTCAGAAGGGCTCCAAGTTCTATCTTGGCGGCGGCATACTTCAGATCCAGGGCCAAGCGTCCTTTGGTTTTTTGAGGAACATCAAAGAGAATTTTTCGCAATCGAGCGAAGATATATATATCTCTCCTCAGTTGATCAGGAAGAACTATCTGAGGGAAGGGGATAAGGTATTCGGTATTATTAAACCTCCGAAGAACGAGGGAGAGAAATACTGGGCGATCATGGTCGTCTTGAAGGTAAATGATATTCCCCTCACCGAGATCAGCGGCCGCCCGCTATTTGAGAACCTTACACCACTTTTCCCCGATAAGAAAGTGAAATTAGAATATGATAAGAGTGTTTATTCCACAAGAGTGATGGACCTGTTCATTCCCATCGGCAAGGGTCAAAGAGCTATGATAGTTGCTCCACCCCGAACTGGAAAAACGATCATCTTGAAGCAGATCGCCGGTTCCATAGCCGCAAATCACCCGGAAGTGGATCTGATCGTGCTGCTTATTGACGAGAGGCCGGAAGAAGTTACCGATATGATACGCTCGGTGAAAGGCGTAGTTATCAGTTCAACATTTGACGAACCCCCTCATCAGCAGATACAGGCCGCTACTATGACCTTAAAATATGCAAAACGCCTTGTAGAAATGGGTAGAGATGTCGTTATTCTCATGGACAGTCTTACCAGATTTGCCAGGGCGAACAATTCAGTTCAACCGTCCTCAGGCCGTGTACTTTCCGGCGGTCTTGAGGCATCTGCCGTGAGAGAGCCGAAAAAATTCTTCGGCGCCGCGAGAAATACTGAGGAAGGCGGCAGTCTTACTATTGTTGCAACAGCTCTTGTAGATACCGGCTCCAGGATGGATGAGGTGATCTTTGAGGAATTCAAAGGCACCGGAAATATGGAAATACATCTTGACAGGAACCTTTCGGATCTTCGTTTATTCCCCGCGATCAATCTTCAGAAATCGGGAACGAGAAAAGAAGAAATGCTTCTGAGCGAAGAGGAGTATGGAAAGGTTATACTTCTCAGAAAGATACTTAAGGACATGAACCCCATCGAGCAGATGGAATTTATTCTGAGATTCATGAAAAAGACAGAGGATAATACGGAGTTCCTCTCCAATATGCACAAGATGTAAGATGGTTTCTTCGCGTTTTATTCGAAATTTCTCAATTATTGCCCATATCGACCACGGAAAATCAACACTCGCGGACCGTGTAATTGAGATCACTCACGGTATTTCCGAAAGAAAGATGACAAGCCAGGTTCTGGATAAGATGGATATTGAAAGAGAGAGGGGCATAACCATCAAGGCGCAGCCGATCTCGTTACAATATCAATCTGATGACGGTAATGTATATCAATTGAATCTCATTGATACTCCCGGCCATGTTGATTTCTCCTATGAGGTTTCAAGAAGCCTGGCGGCTTGCGAAGGCGCGCTATTGCTTGTTGACGCGACGCAAGGGCTTGAAGCGCAGACCTTTTCCCATATGTATCTGGCATTTGACCAGGATCTTGAGATCATCCCCGTCTTAAACAAAATGGACCTTCCCACCGCTCGGCCGGAAGAAAGTTATAAAGAGTTAAAGGCCGCCTTCGCATTTGAAAAAGAAGAGGTTTACGCTATCTCCGCAAAAACAGGTGAAAATGTCCATGAACTTCTGGAAGCCATCATTAAGAAGATACCGCCACCACCCGATTCAGAATCCGATATTACCCGTGCCTTGATATTTGACGCGGATTTCAATATGTTCAGGGGCGTTATCCTCCATGTGAGAGTCTTTGACGGTTCTATTTCCAAAGGCGAGAAACTCATTCTCAACTTTTCCGGGAAACAGTATGAGGTATCCGAGGTCGGAACTTTTCAAGAGGAAATGACTCCCTGTGAACGCCTGGAAACAGGAGAGGTCGGATATGTGATCGCCGGTATCAAGAATATTAAAGATGTTTCCATAGGGGATACGGTTTTTAAAAGCGGAAAACCCGGAGAGCCGTTAAAGGGCTTTGAGCATGTCAAACCCATGGTATATGCCGGGATCTATCCGACAGACAATGAGGATTACGAAAAACTCAAGGTTTCTTTGGGTAAAATGACATTGAATGATTCTTCACTGGAGTACAAGCCGGAAACCTCGCCCAGTCTGGGCTTTGGATTTCGCGCGGGCTTTCTGGGCATGCTTCATATGGAGATCGTTGCCGAGCGTCTTCGCCGTCATTTTGATTCGGAGGTGATCTTTACATCCCCATCCGTTGTTTATAGAGTGATAATGAAGAACTCGGAAATTCTTGAGATCCACGGTGCCGAGACATACCCCGATCCTGTAAAGATCGATCATATTCAAGAGCCGATCGTGAACGCGACGATCGTGAGTAGGATCAATTATGTTGATCCCCTGATAAGGGTCATCGAGGAAAAGCGTGGTAAATTGAGCAAAGATATCGAATATTTGGGAGATGACAGGATCATTCTGCATTTTGATATTCCGTTGAGTGAACTGATCACGAATTTCTTCGACCGTATGAAGAGTGTCACAAGAGGATATTCCTCTCTGGATTATTCAAATATTCATTATCGGACCTCGAATATAGTCAAGGTCGATATTAAGATGAATGAAAAATCTGTACCGGCTTTTTCCTTCCTTGCTGAGCGCAGCTGCGCGGAATCCCGCGGTAGAGCGATCATTAAAAAATTAAAGGGAGAGATCCCAAGACATATGTTCGTGATAAAGCTTCAGGCCGCTATTGGAGGAAAGATCGTTGCCGGAGAAAAGATCTCCGCCATGAGAAAAGATGTGACCGCCAAGTGCTACGGCGGCGATATCACAAGAAAAAGAAAGCTATTGGAGAAACAGAAGGCCGGAAAGAAGAAGATGCGCGCCATCGGTAATATTAATGTGCCGAAGGAAGCGTTCATCAATGTCCTTAAGGTCGACTGATAATATTCATAAGTACGATGTGTGAAGTGTGAGGTGTGAAGTGTAAAGTGGGGAGAAGAAAGGAGATCCGGGTATCCTCCCTCTGCATTATTCATTGTTCACTATTCACTATACTTAAGCCTATCACCTTATCATTCTACAACCCTGTTATCTATTTCTCAACCTTGAACTTTTGAACTTTTCAACTTTTGAACAATCTTCTCCACGCACTAATTGTTGAAATCCCCATCTTTTTAATGTAAAATCATATCGGAGGAAACTCAATGGGTGAGCACATATTTCTATTCGGACTTTTAGTATTTCTGGCATATTCATTTACGATACTTTTCAAAAAAACACGAATCCCGGATGTCCTGCTTCTTATGGTCCTGGGCATTCTGATAGGCCCAAAACTACTCAATATTACCTCCGCCGATTACTTCGGAAGATTCGGAAGCATACTTACGACCATTGCTCTGGTCGTTATTCTCTTTGAGGGCGGTACCGGCTTAAATCTGAAGATCCTCCGTTCAGCATGGGATGAGACCTTATTGATAACTATTCCCACATTCGTTTTGACGATGGCCGCAGCTGGGTTCTTCGGATATTATATTCTTGGCCTTAATGTCATGCAGTCAGCAATAGTAGGCTCGATCCTCGGCGGTACTTCTTCCGCTGTCGTTGTTCCGGTCATGAAGAATTTGAAGATCGGTAATTTACCCTTCACCGTGCTCTTCATGGAATCCGCCATCACGGATGTTCTCGCTATCGTGGTAACCTTCTCTTTGATCAATGCCTTGACGATAGGGCATTTGAAAACGGGATTGATCCTCGGCAATATCCTTTCTACCCTGATAGTGTCCACCATATTCGGAGTTGGCGGCGGAGCTATCTGGTCGGTTCTCCTATCCAAGATCCGAGAATTTCCCAATAATCTCTTTTCGACGGTCGCATTTATATTTATTGTTTACGGCATTACGGAATTCTTCGGATTTAACGGTGCGATCAGCGCTCTCGCTTTCGGAATAACCCTCTCAAATATGCATAAGATGCCGGAAGAAACTCCCGGTGTATTGAATAAATTTACTTTCGCGAGATTGAAGTCATCAGAGAAGCTCTTCTTCCAGGAGCTTGTTTTCTTATTGAAGATCTTTTTCTTTGTTTATCTCGGGCTTTCAATAAATTTCTCTCAGCTGAGAAATATGATGTACGGACTGTTGGTAACGGTTGTGATCTTCCTTTTCCGAATGCTTGTGGTGAAGTTCTTTCTTCCTAAAAAGATCAATATTCGGGATGCCTCCACCATTGCTGTAATGGTGCCCAAGGGCCTGGCTGCTGCGGTCTTGGCGACCCTTCCGTTTGAATTGGGACTTATAAACGATACCGCCGCGCAGAATTTCGTCTATTCGGTAATACTCTTTTCCATCGTTTTGAATGCATTACTGATAACCTCATTGGAATTGCCCTCTCCTATCAGAAAATTCTATTATCTCTTCTTTTCAAATTTCCATAAGGTCCCGCAGGAGACCGAGATCTCAAAAAAGAAATGAGGAATTAAAGAAGAGGCAGGAGGCTAGAGGCTAGAGCTTGGTAGGGAAGGAAAAAAAGCACATCCGTAACCGAAAAATAGTTATTTCGTTTATCTCATTAAAATTATCCGTTAAAATAATAGAACGTTGGAGCGCTCAGCCTACGGGACGGGAGGTTGAATATTTTAACTTCATACATCCAATTTAGACAAATAAGTTGGTTGAAAAATTCACCACCTCCGTCCCTGGAGAATGGTGTTCTGAGTCCTAAATACGATAACAATGGATTACTTAGATTTGAGCCAATTCCAACGAACAATGAGTGCGGCGTACCCTTGGTGGTACGCTAGCGAAGAGAGAGGAAGAAATTGACCAAAGATGAGATTACCTTCGGACTGAAGCTCTTTCTATGTCTTCTGCGTTGCTCGTCGCTTACAGACCGCGCTGGGTATGCAGCGTTCCTCGTGCCTTGAATACGTAGCAAAAGAGCATCAGCCATTGCCATCTTATTTATGACTCAGAATCACCTGGGCGGGTGGAGGGAGAATGGGTATAGAATCATGCGCAAACACTCTTCACACTTCTTTGAATGTCATTCTGATTGAAGCGGTGGCGACTGAAGAATCCATCTCCTTTCCTTTTTCTCCACCTACAAACCTATCATCTTATCACCCTATCATCTATTTCCTATTTCTCAACCTTGAACTTTTGAACTTTTCAACTTTTGAACGATCTCTTTTGCACCTCGTTCACCTCGGTGAACGATCAGATCTCCTCTTCCAGCTTCTTGATTTTAAGGAGATGCCTTTTGAATATCGGCGGTGCCACAATGTCAGTGATAACGATCATTGAAATACATATGGCCACTAGAGCATCGAATTGAGGGAATGTATTACTTATGATCAATGCCATCGCCAGGGTCACGCCTGATTGGTTGATAAAACCACTCCAGCCGTATTTATAGATATTCGGCGGATCCTTTTGTATCTTTGACGCCACCATCAGAGTATAATAGGTAATGATCGTTCTCATCACGATCAGAATAACCGCTATGAGCCATGTGTTTCTCACCGCGTTCAAGTCCAGATTTATCCCCCTGATGGCAAAGAAGAGAATATAGATAAAGGTGGCGATCTTTTCGATATCATCAAGGAATTCCTCTCCCAGATCAGAGAAGTTCTCAATAATAAATCCTACGGTGATCGCTACCAGAAGATTGTCCACATGGAGCGCTTTTGAGATAATGGTTATCAATATTGCCAGAACCAAAAGCATCAGGAGTTTCTGTCTTCGAATGAATTTCAGATACAAGAGCGACAAAGCTCCCGCACCTCCACCGATCAGAAAAGAGCCGAATATCTCCCATGATGTTTTTGCCATGCCTCCGTTGCCGGAGCCTTTCAAAAGAGCCATGAAGGCAGCGAAGCATATCAGGACTATGATGTCCTTTAGAACCGTTATCGAGAGGATCAAAAGAGGAGTCCTTGTATATGCTCCGGTTTCTTTAAGCAGCGCAACGGTTGTGAGTGGTGATTTCGCTAATGCCATAAAACCGAATATCATGGCTATTATCAGCGTATTTCGGAAGCTCTGAGGCCCCATGAAGGGATTCACTTGGTACAGCCAGAAGGAGAAGAGAGTTATTGCGATAAATGTTACAATGATCACAGTAGAGGTGTAGATAAATATAGCCTTAATATCTTTCTTTAAGCGTTTTATCGAGAGCTCTCTGCCGACAATGAAGGCGATTATGGTTAATGTGATCATATCGATAAATTGCAGATCTTCCGCCATTCTAATGTCTATTGCATTGCTGCCGAAGGGGCCCATTAATATTCCGACGATAAGATAGCCGGATACCTTCGGAAGCTTGATGCGGTGGAATAATTCACCAAGAAGGAAAGCTCCGCTGATCAGGAGACCCAGATCGAAAAGCAGATTCATTTCTATCCCTGCCAAATGTATATAAAGATTAATAGAAATAATAATGACCAGGCCGATTATCTCTCTAATCATTTCGCTTCACCCCGAGGACAGCAATATTGGAAATAGTATAGGTAATAAGAAATGAGGTGATCACGGGTCTTGAGATTTCCATTATAGATCCTGTCAAGAAGAGTATGGATATCTGTGAAACCGGGATGTGATTTCTCAAGTCGATATGTATCAATTTGCCCAGTAATATTCCCAGGATCCACATGCCGAAGAAAAATCCGAGCATGAGAGGGTCCGGCATTGTTATGACTAGCCCCAGTGAAAAAAGAAGAAATGCGAAGAGAGGAGTTTCCATTTCAATAAGAGTATTCTCAATGGCCTTTTTGGAAGGGAACTCCATATTGGTCGCTATCATTCCGATAAAGAAGGAAATGGAGAGTCCGGCGAGCCCCAATTGTTTTGTGAATCCTGAAACCAGCAGAATGACCGCAATGACAACGATATACAACTCCACATTCTTCCGTCTTCCCGCCAGAAAAAAGAAGAGAAAGGAAAACCCGAATATTATCATAAGGGTGATCGCGATATCCAAGATCGAAGAATTGAGGTTTTCAACAGCAAAGATAAATAGAAATGTGGTCAGGAGATTGAAGATATAATCAGGGATAAATCTGTTTTTTGTGATAAAGATCAGAAAATATGAGACGGAGCCGAATGCTACCGCAGTGAAAGCCGCAAGTACGCTGTCGCCCGTCAGAAGAAGCGCGAGAAAGTAAATGACGACAAGGATCGCCGCGCTTTTTATCAATGTTCCCAGTATCGAAGAGAAGACAAATCTTTTGATGAATTTCTCCCTGAGTTGAAATCCGAAAGTGAATCCCAATAATGTGACAATGGTATAGGAGATATCTCTGAAGAATGGGAATAATCCCTCTCTGAATACGAAAGCGCTTAGAAGGAAACCGATGAAGATGAAATGTATCTTGGTCCGCAGAAGAAAAAGGATCCTACGGTCCTTCACCCAGAAATACTTGAATCGGTTCTCCAGGAATGAAAGAAAGAGAATGAAAGATATGAGAAGAGAGAGTTTAGTTATCAACTAATTCTTCTCCAATGAAGGAGATGAGGTTAAAGGAAGCCATGTACCCAACACCGGGATCCTTGAAAGAGATCCCTTTTTTACCGATGATCTTGTTGAATGCATGGCGGAGAGAATCGCTGCGGAATACCCCCAGTATTACCTCACCGTACAGGTTCTTTCGATTGATGGATGAGAAGAGCCCTGCAAAAAGAGGGAGGTCCTTTTCCAGTATTCCCTCAAGATTATTTCCTTCCATGACGGTCACATCGAAAACTTCCAATTCTGCCAGAGTGGAAAGGATATCATCCAGATGACTATCCTGTTTAAGGACAATGAGGAATCCTATCATACTTTACAGTTATCCTCGACTATCTTTAATATCCTTGATGGCGTTTCAGCGGTAAGAATGTCCGCGATTATTCCCTCATTCGCGAAGATCCTCGCAACATTTGACAGGAGGGAAAGGTAATTCTTCTGAAGGTCGATATTCGCTGCGATGGCTACAAAGAGAAAAACGGGTTTCCCATCTGAAGCGTTGAACGGTACACCCTCAGGCACGACGATCAATTTGGCCTTGACACCCGGAAATTGCTTGCAGATAGCGTGCGGTATAGCGATGCCATTGCCTACTCCAGTAGAGGAGATCTTCTCTCTCTTTTTGAATGATTTGAAGATGACCTTCTTCATTCCTTCATCTTGAAAAAACAGTCCGGCAGTGAAATCCAGCACATCATCTGAGGAGTTCAGGCCCTTCTTGATTACGATGTCATTTTCAGTTGTGATATCAATGATCTTCATTCTCACCTCGCATGCTACATTATAAACCATTATTCTACATATTTCAAATATTCTGAAACGATTTCTTGACGGTTGACTTTTATCCGGCAAGGGGGTATCATACACCATGAAAGTAACTTTTCTGGAATTTACAGGCCGCGGGGGGATTTTTCAGTATACCTCTACCTATATACGCTATCTTAAGAAAAATAATATTGCTTCCGAGATCATAACTTCTCCCGGGCATGAAAATGTTCAAGAGGGTATCAAGGTAATTTCAATGGAGCCCTATACCGGCCTGAAGAAGTGCCTGTTTTTATTCAAAAAGAAACTCCTTTCATCTCCTAAAAAAGAAAATGCGGCTGCATCTAAAGTGAGCAGAGCTCGCAGCATGAATTCCATTAGGGGATGCAGGCATCTTTGGGAGAAGATATTCAAGAGGGTTACAGCTGATAATACAAGCATAGTGCATATCCAATGGATATGGGATTATTATCCCTTTCAGATCGAGTATATGCAACGAATGAAAAGCAATGGGATCAAGATATTTTTCACTTTCCATAACTCTGTTCCCCATGACGGGATCTCTTCGGAAGCATTGTCCTTCTATAAGTCCCTGCCAAAGGTGGTTTCGCACTTCTTTTGTCATTCCGAATACGACAAGGATACGATCACTTCCAAATACAATATTTCCACCGATATGATAACTACTCTCCCGATGGGGAATGTAGTAGAGATCAAAAGCCGCGGAAAAGATCTAGCGAAAATACCTACTTTCCTCTTCTTCGGGCATATCCGGCCCTATAAGGGCTTATTGCCGTTATTAGAGCAGATGGCTCTACCGAGCTTTGCACCGAACGATTTCCGATTTATCATTGCCGGAAAATCCTCCCCTGATATGAAGAGAGAGATCGAAGAAGAATTGAGCCGCCATCCGCAGAGAAAGAACATTGATCTACTCGACGGTTATCTTGCGAATGATCGGATAGCTGAGCTTTTCCAAAGAGCTCATTTCTTAGTATTGCCTTATCTTTCAGCAACTCAAAGTGCCGTGATACCGCTTTCATACTATCTTCATACTCCCGCCATCGCTACGCCTGAGGGCGGCCTGAAGGAATGGATAAACGATCGTTCAACCGGTTATATTTCGGATAATATTTCAAAACTTATTCAAGAACTTACACATCTTCCCGATATTGATGATATTGCCGAAACCATGGGTGATGCCGCTTTTGAGTTCTATAAGCAGAACCTCGATTGGGACAAGATAATCACGCGGTATATTTCATATCTTAACTAAAGGAATCACATCCGTCATTGTCGGACTTGATTCGACAATCCATCTTTTCATTATTAACATATGTTTTTCTCACATCATTTCATGATGCTCAAAAAGAAAGATATATATATTATTGTTCCGGAAGG
>JAGLGN010000029.1 GCA_023144005.1 bacterium | reverse complement strand
TATTGTTTTTGTTTTCACTTCGTACTTCGAACCTCGCACGTCGTACTGTTTTATCACCTCTATCCTCTATTTATGAATCAGAACACTTTTTAGAGAGAGGCTTCTTCCCAGCCCGCCCCGATAACGGTTTTACCGGAATATATTACTGCCAATTGTCCCGGTGTGATTACAAGAGGTGAGGAAAGTCTTAAAAAGAAATTATCATCCACTTTTTCGAGATTGCAGGATATCGCCTTAGAGCGGTATCTGACCTTGACCTTCAGCGGCAATTTCATGACCTTCGCAAGAGGGAGGTGGAGCATCAGGGATGAAAGTTTAATATTCATAGAATAGAGCTCATTCTTCTCTGCCACATGAACCGTATTGTTTTTCGTATCGATCCTTTTTACATAAAGAGGGGAAGTGTGCGCGAGTCCCAGCCCCTTCCTTTGTCCCACCGTATAGCGAATAATACCCTTATGCCGCCCGATCTTCTTTCCGTTTAAGAGGAATGCTCCCGGCCTGGACAGATGCGGCCGCTGTTTTGTCAGCATTTCGGAATAATGTGAATCACTCAGAAAACAAAGGTCTTGAGATTCACCGGGTAATTCAAGATCAGAGAAATTCCGCTTGTGGATATTGATGACCTCATTTTTTCTAAGGTCCCCCAATGGGAAAATTGTTCTCTTTCGGATCTCTTCATCCAATAGGGCCAGGAAGTATGATTGCTCCTTCAAAGGGTCTTTTCCCTTAGAAATGAGATCAGTGCCGTCCACGGTGCTTACACAGGCGTAATGCCCGGTCGCTATGAGGCCCGCGTCATATTCGCCGAGAAGGTCGAAGAGCAGCTTGAATTTAAAAAGGCGATTGCAGACAACACAGGGATTCGGTGTTCTTCCGCGGGAATATTCATCAATGAAATAATCCAGAACGGATCTTTGAAATTCTTCTCTTTTGTCTAATACGCGATACTCTATATCAAGTCTGTCGCAAATTTCTTCAGCACGGTCAGTGGATCTTTCCGCTCCGCCTGTTAGAAATCGTACTCCGATAATTCTATATCCCTGCTCCTTGAGGAGATATGCGGCAACAGAGGAATCTATACCTCCGGAAATGCCTAAGATAACTGTTTTTGGGGTCATGATGCCTGTTCGGGTTCTTCTAAAACTATTACATGCGTATTTTTTAAAGAGAAAATGATCTTGAGAAGCTGAAAGTCTGTATATCCGGTAAGGAGTTTGATGTCTTCGATAGCTTTCGTGTCATCTACCAAAGAAAGAACCTTCCATTCATCGGGATGAAGGTCGATATTTTCAATGCCCTCCAGTTCAACATTTAATTTGAGAATGAATTGATTGTGAGGGATCTCTTTTGTAATACGGCTGGTCTCATCAATTCGTCTTGAGCCTTCCATGATGATATTTTCGACGGATACATTCAATGGGAAGGGGATGTGTTCTTCTTTCTTCGCCATCTCATTTGAAAAGTGGAATTGACCGTCTTCCCAGGAAAATATCGCAAAGATCGATTCAAGCATGAACTCTTTCAGGCCGGACTGTATATCGCCTTCGATGATGCCGTATCTGTCTTTGAGGATATCTCCAACTCTCTTGGTATTTTTCCCGTCTCGTTGAATTTTCAGTGCCTCTCTCAATTGGGCTTCGTTGATCACCTTGGATTCGATAAGCATATCTCCCAGCTTTTCATTTTTTTCCATGCTGCCGGTCATGAGAATGTTGCCTTCTTTGAAAATAACCTTCTTCCCATCCCATGAGTTCCAAAGGTCAAGGGTGCCGGTTTTCATTTCAAGATGAACGAGTTGGAGTACCTCGGAAAAGAAGATATCGTCAAAGCTTCCGGAAAAACTCATTCATCACCAATTGAAGAGATTTTCAAGGTCTTCGTCCGAAGGGAGATCTTTTTTTGAAGCTTTCTTTTCCACCTGCATCTTTTCCAGGTAGGGGAGCAGGGCCGTTACGGATTTTTGAGAATACATCCTTATAAGGCCGATGGGTGTGGTATTTGCGAAAATAACGACAAGTATTCCGCAATCGCCGATCGCGAGCATATGAATATTTTCTTTATTGCCCTCATGAAGGACAAGCGTGAATTCCGCTTCACCAATGAGTTTGGCTAATTCATTGGTAGCGCCGAAATTCCCTGCGGTAAGTGTTCCCAGCAATATTGGATCAATAGAAGGGTCGCTTTCCGTATTTGTGATGAGATGGCCGGAATCATCAACTATCAGTACAACGAGGCATTTTGATTGTGTCTTCAATTTTTCGATGATATTGTTCATCTGATTGAGATCTTCAGGCTGAAGTACTTTACTTCCCTTAAACATACTAACCCCCCAACTTGTTGAGAACCATCTTAATAACGGTTTTCAGCGCAGACATAACGCCGATCCCTTTATGAGCAACTCCCTCAAAAGTGGGAACTTTTCTAAAATTTAGCGTTTCCTCAAGTTTTTCAACAGGAACTATATTGGGGAGATCTCGTTTATTCCACTGCATGACCAGGGGAATATTCCTTATATCAAGGCCCTGTTCTCTGAGATTCAGAGCCATATCCTTCAATGATGATTTATTGTCGTCCATCCTGTCGATCTGTGAATCTGCGACAAACACAATTCCATCCGCCCCTTTCAATATGAGCTTCCGGCTATTGGTATATATTGCCTGGCCCGGGACAGTGTATAATTGGAATTTGGTCGTGAATCCCTTTATTTTCCCAAAATCAAGAGGCAGAAAATCAAAAAACAGGGTTCGCTCTGTTTCCGTAGCGATCGCTATCATCTTTCCTTTATATTGGGTGTCCATTTTTCCATAAATAAACTTCAGATTGGTCGTTTTTCCCGAGAGCCCGGGACCATAATATACTATTTTGCAAATTATCTCTTTTTTTGCGTAATTCAGCATTGTCATGGTCAGCCTCTAAAAAATATCATCAAGATCATCTATCATCAGTGAGTCAAAGTCAAACTTCTTGGAAGAACCATCCTTCTCTTCAGCTTCTTCCTTTTCAGCTTCATCTTTTTTAGCAGGCTTGGGTTTCTTCTTGGAGGGTTTAACCTTATCCAGATCCCTTTCCTCGAAGACCTTGGCTTTCTTTATAACAATACCTTTTCCTTTTACAATTTCCTCAAAAATGATCTTGAGTGTTTCCTTCATCTCTTGAGATTTCTGTTTCACGACGCCGAGTATCGTGTTGGCGTCAAAGAGAATGATAAAGATCGCGAAATTCTCAACACTGGAGATGAGTATATTATTCTTAGTCCCTTGGTGGAAGAGCAGTGAAAATTCGCTTTGGCCGAGGAGATTGGCAATTCCCTTGGTAGTAGCGTAGCTACCCGCTGCCATTGCGGCGATATTCGTGAAGTCAAGAGTAGTGATGTCTCCTTTCGTTGTAAGGATCTCTCCTCCCATATCGCAGAGTATGGCGCATGTAACACCGGCATCATCGAGGAAATTCTCGAGGATCTCGTTGATTGGATCTATTTTATTGCCGATTTGAGATAACTTCATAATTTATTAATATCCGGCTAATCCCTTATAGTAATCCCAGCTCTTATCCACATCCTTCTGGATGATCTCAATGACATGTCTGTTCTTGTCGGTGAAAAGGTGCTTGAATCTGC
>JAGLGN010000028.1 GCA_023144005.1 bacterium | reverse complement strand
TTCTCCAGGTCCCTGTAAAATAATGCTGCGAATTTCCCGCTTCCAGAATATTTCCACCGATGGGCAGATCCTTCCACCCTTTCTTTGTCTCGGTCATTTCTCCACCTCCTTGTAGGCAGCTTCAAGCGCTTCTATGTTCTTATTGATAATATCCTTGCCGTATTTTGTCATGAGCTTCTCATGAATATGTATTTTAACCTCTTCTAGTTCGATAAGTCCCGTGATCTTGGAGAACGCTCCCAGAATCGCTATATTGGGGATGTTCTTACCGAGCACCTTAACCGATATACCGGTAGCATCAATAGTATATACCTTGGCATTTTTATTGCCCAGCTTGATTTTCTTGCGGATCTCCTCAACAGAATTGTCGGTGTTGATCAGGATCGTACCATTGTCTTTCAACTCTTCATTGAAATCGATATTCTGCAAAAGAGAAGGGTCGATAACTATGATGAAATCAGGGTGTGTGATCGCTGTATGAAGCCTTATCTCAACATCAGAAATACGATTGTACACTTTAAGAGGTGCACCCATTCTTTCCGGACCATATTCCGGGAACGCTTGTACGAACTTATCAGCAGTTATAGCAGCATCCGCTAGGAGGATCGCGCCGGTTTTAGCACCAAGTCCTCCTCTTCCGTACCATGTTATTTCAAATACATTACCCATTGAAGCCTCCAAAGGTCAAAATGTTTCCTTTTATTATATTGTATTTCGACAAATATTTCAAGGAGTAGTTCTATAAATATAAAAAAAATGCTGTGATTATTTTTTCGATATTCATTGAGTAAAATCCCTGATAATGGGGGAGAGGAAGCGCATCCCTCTTTTTTGTTTTTGTGTTGTGAATTTGTTATAATACATACGATGGAGTTGAAATGGAAGTTAAAGGAATCTCAATAAAGAATTGTCAGGATTGGGTGCTCGCTTCGCATAGCGAAGCCGACTGGGAGGCATTGGTGGATGCTCTGCCGGAGGACTCAAGGAAGGAATTGACGGATTATTCGGTATTTTCAGGCAAATGGTATCCGGTAACTGTATTTGAGGATGTGAATAAATATATTATTGACAGATGGGGTAAAGGAGATCATCGAATTATTTTCCGTATTGCTCGTGAAGGCGCTGTCAAGAATTTGAAATCAGTTTACAGGATCTTTATGAAAGTCGCCTCACCCGCCTATGTTCTCAAGAAGACAGCGGTGATGTATCGTCAGTTTTATAATTACGGCGAGATGAAGGTTGTTCAGGATACTGTGGGTGATGTTATTATCGAACTTCACGATGTTCCTGATCAGAGAATAATATTTGAGCGTATCTCGGGCTATATGGAGGGTGTTCTACTTGCCACCAAAGCAACGGATCCGAAGGCAGTCTTCGAATATCTGCCCGATGAGAGAAAGACGATATTTAAAGTAGTATATAAATAGGGGGAATTATGGAAATGTCAATGAGAGACAGAACTTATGATCATGTTAAGCAGCTTATGCTCACGCTCTACGGCGAAAAGAATATCAGTATCCTGAAGGATGTTGACGGTAATGAGAACGGGATGGGAATGTACCGCGGCTCGACGGATGTTCAAATACATGTTTATCCGTACAAACAGGACCTGTCCGTGATAACGATCTCGGCTGTTCTCACTTATCAGACCGCGTCGACCGCTGAACTCTTTGAATGGATATCCATCACAAATCCGAAGATCATGTTCGGCTCTTTGGGATTCATTGAGTATATTGAGAAACCCGGGTGGGGGAATGTCAGCTTTTACTGTGACCTTTACGGAAGGACCATTACGAAAGAAGAATTGTGCAATGCGGTTGACAATGCAGGATATATGGCCGATAAGAACGACGATTTCGTTGTACAGAAATTCGGCGGATTAACCACAGAGCAATCCCTTGAAAATCAACATGACAAAGGGAATCAGGTAATAGAGGGAAAGGGTCTGGATTTTTCTGATTTCGAATAGAAAAATAGAGGCTTTGCTTCGCGGA
>JAGLGN010000027.1 GCA_023144005.1 bacterium | reverse complement strand
GACTCAAATCTAAACATTCCATTGTAATCGCATTTATGAATCAAAACACTAGCCCTCGCTTGAAATATTTTCCATTTCCGCTATAATAAAGGAAAGAGGGAAAAATGAAGTCGAAGTTACCTATAATAATTGTTTTGATGTTGTTTTCTGCCACAGTTTTCGCGGAAACCGTCATAGCCGTACAGGACTTTCAAGTCAATGATGTAGAATCAAGTGCGGCAATGATCTGCTCCGATGAGTTCAGAAATGTACTGATCGGCCGTCCCGGCCTTAAGATCCTTGACAGGGGATTAATGGCCGCGGTTCTTGAGGAACAGAATCTTCAGCTTTCCGGATGCTCGGACGCGGCATGTGCCGTTAAGGTCGGAAAGATATTGGCGGCGAATCTGATGGTTATCGGAAGCGTTTCAAAACTGGGGACATTGTATTACCTAAATATCAAAGGTATCAATGTGCAGTCCTCAGAAATTGTATTTTCCAAATCCGCTTCGGTGGAAGGAAAGATCGAATCTCTTGTAAAATTAGCGGGTTCTTTGAGTCGGGAGATCTTTGACGAACATCTTCGTTTGCTGCAGCCCGGCGGCTCCGCTAAAAAAGATGCGGTAAAAAAATCAACTAAAGTGAAGAAGGAAAAACCTAAGAAAGTGAAAAAGAGCAAAGAGGCGAAGCCGGAGAAGGTAGAGAAAGTAAAGAAAGTGAAGAAGATAAAAAAGGAGAAACCCGTAAAAGATTCTCCCGAGACATTCAAGAAATTCGGGATAGCTGTCGGAACCCTTTCTATTTCCGCTAAGTACAATATCTCCGCAAAAATGCAAAGTGAATTGAAGTTCTCTTTCGATGATTCTTCATGGCTCATCGGCCCGAAATTCACATATTCATTTTTTAACTTCGGTCCCATAGCAATTCAAAGCGGACTGGAGATAGGCTATTTGCGTTTTTCTATTTACGGCCTTGAAGGCGCGGGTTATTATGTGGGTGCCTTTTTGGGAGCTGAATACTTTTTCCTTGGCAACGCTTCACTTTCCGCCGATATAGGGGCGGTGTTCATGGATATGAAGAATACCAATATGGAAGCGGGCTTCCAGGAAAGCGGCGTCAATGGGGTTTTTAATACCGCCCTCAGCTTTTACTTCTAAAGGTTTAATGATGAAGAAAATAATGCTTGCGATATTAGTTTCAGGATTTTTCTTCTCCGCGGTCCCATGCGGCTGGGCAAAGTTTACCGTCGGACTCCCCAATGCTGTAAAGGCCTTCAAAGATCAAATGCCTGTAAGTGAACTCAAGATATACTCCGGAAAGCTTTTTTATTTCAAAGATATTTTAGAGGATGTGAATTATTCTCCATATTTATACTTGTACCCGCTTCAATCGATGGTGTCGGATTTTTACCTTGAATCCATGTACATATCTTTTTATGAAGTGGGAGAAGGCACTTTGGAAGATTTCACAGAGGCGCCTGACCCTATGAATTACATGTATATGACGAATGTAATTATCAAAGAGGGCTTTGTTTACTATTTCCAATTTGATATGGGTGATGTCTGGGGTAAATTTGTAGTGGTCGAGACCGGCGGAACCGGTGATGATACCTTCATCAAACTCTGGTATCAGATAAATTATAAAGGCGGGAGAGAATTCTGATGAAGAAGATCGTTTTCTTGCTTGCTCTGGCAGTATTTTACTTCTCTGCGGTCCCCTGTGGCTGGGCAAAATTGACCGTCGGGCTTCCCAATGCTGTGAAGACCTTTAAATCGCAAATGCCTGTAAGCGAATTAAAGGCATACGCCGGGAAGTATTTCTATTTCAAAGATATTTTAGAAGATGTGAATTATTACCCCGATATATATTTGTATCCGTATACAGATGTTGATCCACATTTTCACCTTGAATCTATGTCTATGGACATGAATTTCTATGAGGTGGGAGAAGGCACTTTAGAAGATTTCACAGAGGCGCCTGACCCTATGTATTCTGCGTATATGCCGAATATAAATATCAAGCAGGGCTTTGTTTACTATTTTCAATTTGATATGGGTGCTGTCTGGGGTAAATTTGTAGTGGTCGAGACAGGCGGAACAAATACCAATACATTTATCAAGCTCTGGTATCAGATCAATTATGAGGGTGGCAGGGAATTCTAAAGATCGGGGACGTTGGTTGACAGTTCACCGGCACAAGAATGCCCTGATCCCGATATGTATTTAAGTATTCGATGTTTAGAAAAATAAGAAACTCAAACTGTAAACACTGTCAACCACCGTCCCTATGTATGGGTTGCATTATCGGTCAAATTCATTTATAATACCGGATGAAGATATTTAAAGCATTGTTCATTATTATGATGTTTCTGCTGATCCCATTCAGTGTTTATGCGGCAGATTCATGGACGATCATGATCTATATGAACGGAGACAATAATCTGGAGCCTGCCGCTCTTGACGACTTTCTGGAGATCTCTTCTGTCGGCTCCACGGCGGGCATGAATATAGTTATACAATTTGACAGGATCCCTGGATATTCTCCATTCTACGGTGATTGGCTCGATACCAGGCGTTTCTATGTGAATAAAGATGATACCCCCGTCAATAGTGACTCTCATGATTCAGCCACTTACAATATTTCTATCGGCGAGCAGAACATGGGTGACCCGAATACCCTTGTCGAGTTTTTCACCTGGGCGGTGGATTCTTATCCCGCCGAGCGTTATATGCTCGTGATATGGAACCATGGCGAGGGGTGGCGCAGAAGCACGGCACCGGTAATGCGGACAGAGAGATCCGTCAGTGATGATGTCACAAGCGGGGATTCACTTTATTATACAACCGGCGAGATCGGATCAGCATTTGATCTAATGTCATCCTATATCGGAAGGAATATAGATATCGCAGGTTTTGATGTATGTCTCAATCAGATGCTTGAGAATGCCCATCTTCTATCTTCTTATGCGGACATACTTGTAGGGTCGGAGGATTCGGAATGGGAAGACGGCTGGTCTTACTGGTACTTTCTTGAGCCCCTTGCCCTTGATCCTGCCGGAACTGATCCGGAGGAACTTTCATCGCTGATAGTAGAGGCATATGCCAACGGGGATAATGGTTCCAATGTTTCAAACCCGTCTATCACCGGAAGTACACAGTCAGCCCTTAGATTGGAAGAGATGCCATCTATGGTCAAGGCATTTAACAGATTCTCCGTATTGCTCTCTCATTATAATGTGAACGGTTATAAAACTGAAATTGATAATGTGAGAGGCTCACTCTCTTTCTACCCCGTCCCGCCATCTTATGGTGAATATTCTGATCTTGGACAATTTGTGAACGAGATAAAAGGCATTGATATTTCACCGTATATGAATGACGCCGCTGATGATCTTCTGGAAATTATGGCGGGAACTATAATCAATACCTTTGCCGCTTCAGGGTATGTTTGTTCGGGACTCACTGTCTATTATCCCGAGTACACCTCTTATTCTTCTATTTATAAGAATACTCTTTTGGCAAAGGATACCTTTTGGGACAGCTTTCTTCAAACGGTTGCGCCTTTTGAGGAATACAGCTGTACATATTCAAGCGAGGACGAGGGGGCTGACGGTACTATTTCCATCGGAGAATCCTTTACATATACTGTGATAATCGGGAGTGAGGGTAATTTTACGCATGAAACCGTGACTATAGAAATAAGCTCGGGCGGCGATTTTTCATATTTTGATACACAATTATTCTATATTTCTGATATGGTGCCGTATGATACCTCTACTCTTCAGATAAACACGCGTATAAAAGATGATTACAGCGGTTTTGGGAGTGAGCAGTTTCAAATATCGGTCACAGGCGATTTCCTGGGACAGGCCACTGTTTTCAAAGGATATTTGAATGTGGGCGCCCCGCTTGTTCTTTTGGTTGATGATGACAGCGGCCAGGCAGATGAGGTTCCGCTTGTAGAATCTCTGGAACGCCTCAATGTGAACTATTCCGTGTATTCAATAAGTGAATCCGGAAATACCTTCCCGCAGAGCCTCCTTCAGGATTATCCTGTGGTTCTATGGAACACCGGCATCCATGCCGCCGCCACTCTTTTCAAAAAAGGCGAGATGGATCTTGTTGAGGAACATATTGATTCAGGGAAGGGGATACTGATATCCAGCCGCCATCTTCTCAAAATGATCGATGCGGTGGATAGCGATACCACAACGGCTTTCCTGACAGATTATCTGGGCGTTTCTAGTTATTCCAAGGAAGGATTCAGGCATGAGAAGGAGTTGAGAGGCCTGTTTATGGACCCGGTTTCACAGGACATCACACTTTCTCTTTCAGACCCATCCAATGAATTGTCAATATGGGATACAGAGCCGGTGGAAGAGGCCATAGAACTTTTCAGCGATGATTATGACCGTCCCATCGGGATACGAAATCCGAGATACTCTTCCGATTCATCGGGCCGTATGCTCTTTCTGTCCTTCCCGGTGGACAAAGCCACGGATACCGCGATTCTGGACCTCTTTATCCAAAGGTCGATCGCCTGGTTGAGAGGTGCCTCTGAAGAGCTAATTTTCCAAAGAGAAAAGATCCTTCCTTATCCGAATCCTGCGCAGGAGATGGTATATTTTACAGAGATCGATCTGGGAAATGTCATCGATATATATGATATCAGCGGCAAATTGCTGATCACACTTCCCGAAGGTCCGCATACTTGGGAGCTAGTCAACTCAGATGGTATTGAAGTATCGAACGGTGTGTACATTTATGTGGTACGGGATGGTCAAAAAATTATCTATAAGGGCAAGATCGCGATCGTCAGATAAGTTAGTTCAAAAGTTCAAATGTTCAAGGTTGAGAAAAATTCGAATAATCGTAGGGGCGAACCTGCGTGTTCGCCCTATTGCTATAGAAGAGCAGAGATCACACGATAACATTCTCCACAAATCTTTGAATACTATCCCTCTTTTCTTGTCATTCCCGTGAAAGCAGGGAATCCATCTTTCTGCCTATTTGTCATCCTGAGCTTTTCGGCGAAGGATCCATCTGGTATTTGTTTCTTGTATTTCCCACTTTACACTTCTTTTGTACTTCGTACTATATTTTTGGCTTCTCGCTTCGCTTATGGTATAACTTCACAAGTGAGGGTTGTTAAGAAGTGGAGAAAAAAGTAAAAAGTAAAGACCAGGTACCTTTCACTGCTGCAGGACTAAGCCTTTATCATCCTCGGCATTCTAATCTCTAGTTTCTCGTCAGTTTTTCTGATGAGGATCCCGTCGGATTTTTTCTCAATAACATAACCTTCTACATCAAGGCACAGTATTTCCGGCTTGAATCCCTTGACAGTAATATTTCGAGCGCCAAGATCGGAATCTTTTTTTGAGGCCAGCGCGGATTTGATAGCGGCAAGCCCTTTGAGAGATGAGAGAAGCATCTTATTTCCGTTGACCACGAAAACAGTATCATGCATTCCCACGGCCCGGATCGGAATATCTTTTGATACAATGATGGAATTCGAGCAGTTAACAGTGACTGCATTGATCAATACCATATTGTTTTTCTCAGGCCTTAATCTGAACAAGGCCTCCCAATTTCCAACATCGTCCCAGCCGAATTCCGCCTTGAGCATCTTAATATTATCGGATCTCTCCATGATCATATAATCCACGGAATCCGCGGTTATTTCCTTGAAAAGTTCATCTATATCATTTGCTTCTTTGGCATAGCGCATCAGCAGGCCGTGATCGCGGGGCGATATCTTTTCCGTCTCATTGATGAATGTATTGAACGGGAAGGTAAATATGCCTGAATTCCAGAAATATCCGCCGCTTTTTAAGTATTTGACAGCGGTTTGAAGATCGGGCTTCTCTATGAATTCGATCGCGTCGCCGTGATGTATTGCCTGCGTCTCTTCATACTTATGAGGAAAGAGATACCCGTAATTTGTTTCCGGCCTGTCCGGCATTATCCCGAGTGTTATTATGCCCCGGGTCCCTTCCGCCAGCGTAAATGCCTGCTTACAGATATCAAGGAACCTTACTTCATTGTTAATGATATGGTCAGCGGCAAGAACGATCACCGACCCGCCTGGATAATTGTTGGAGAACCGATAAGTGAAATAGGCGATCGCGGGGAATGTGTTTCGTTTTTCGGGTTCGAGCAGTATATTCTCTGCAGGGAGTTCCGGCAGTTCTGCCCATGTGATCTTTTCATATCTTCTGTTCGTGATGACGAATATATCTTCTGTGTCGATCAGCTTATTGATGCGCTCGAATGTTATCCGCAGCATCGACCTTCCCAGAAAAATATCCAGGAACTGTTTTGGGAATTCAGGTGTCGAGAAAGGCCAGAATCTAGTTCCTTCCCCGCCCGCCATTATTAAGGCTGCATTTTTACCTGCCATGTATCTTGATCGCTCCCCGGGGACAGATATCAATGCAAAGGCCATCGCCGATACACAAATTTTCATCAGCAACTTCGATAATGCCTTTTTTTCGCTTAAAAACAGAAAACGCGCAAATATCTATACACTTACCGCAGATCATACATTTTCCGGTATCCAGTGATACTTTTTTCCCACCTGAAATGAATGTCTCCTGGTTCTTTACAATGAAAACCGAAAAGGAATTGGTGCTTCCTGATATTTCGTGGGGCCGTCCACGGGATATGATGACCTTGTCTCCGGATCTCAGTCCTCTGTACTTAGACACAGCGGACACGATATCCGCATCTGTGGAGCGGAATATCTTCTTTTGATAGAATGGGAATACATTCCAGAGAGCCACCGCTCTTCGAAGCGACTGCCTATCATCTGACGCCATTATTATCGGGGCGTACGGCCTGTATTTGGACAGCAGCCGTGAAGTCAGTCCAGTCCTTGAAACAGTAATTATAAGGTCTGTTGAATTTTCAGTGGCGTTTGCATAAATAGATCGTGTGATCGCCGCGGTTTGCGGGAAAGCGTCCGAAGAAATATCCGGGATCCGCTTTTTGGGTTTTCTTAAAAAGATCCGCTCATTTTTGCGCAGAACATCCGACAACACTTTGATGACCTTGACGGGATTTTTTCCGATGGAGGTTTCCGAAGTGAGCAGCACTATATCAACTTCCTCTTCCACCATTTTTGAGATATCGGATATCTCCGCCCTTAGCGGCACTTTGTTTAATATCATGGAATCAAGGACTTCCGTTGCCACCATTGAGATCTTTCCCAGTTTATTCGCACTCTTAATGAGGCGGTCTTGAACTACGGGCAGTATGGCGATATCTGTTTCAATGCCAAGGTCACCGCGTGCGACGAGTATACCGTCTGCGGCCTTTGCTATGTCCTTGCGGTTTTTTATGCCTTCATTTGTTTCGATCTTTGCGATTACGGGAATATCGGCGCTTAACTCGTGAAGTTTTCTCTTTAATTTTATTATCCCTTCCGCTGTACAGGTGAATGAGAGGAAAAGATAATCGATGTTCGCCTTAACCGCCATTTCGACGAACTCAAGGTCTCTTTTTGAAAGGGCCGGCAGTTTTAATTTGGTATCAGGAAAACTGACACCTTTTCTCGCTTTGAGTATTCCTTTACTTGAGAAAACTATTTCAACATTTTTTTGAGCTTTTTTTGTTACTTTTGCCGCGATCTTTCCATCATCAAAGAGAAGGCGATCACCGATTTTCATTGAGCTCAATATCGAAGGGAAATTGAAGTTCTCTCGTGAGAGTTTTAATGTTTGACCTCTTTGAACCGCCAATTCCTTACCAATATTAAATATACGCACCTTAGGTCCGGGGATGTCGCCGAAAAGCGGTATTAACAAGTCCCATTCTTTCTCCAGGTCCCTGAAATACTTAACCTGCGCCTTCAGCTCTGCCGGCTCCATATGAGAAAAATTAAGCCGTATCCCATCGGCACCGTTCAAAAGGACCTTTTTCAATATTTCCTTGTCGGAAATACCAGGCCCGTAAGTTACGATCACTTTTGTTCTTTTCATAGCATATTATATCAAAATATTTTCTTCTGACAACAGCCTTTAAAAAGAAAACTTCCCGGAGTAAGGCGAGTATTTGAAAAAACGCGTGTTTTTGTGTATAATCAACGCTGTTCAGGAGGCAATGTGAAAGGATATATTTCTCTTTTAATACTGCTTGTTTTTGTTCTTTCTCCAATGTCAGAAGAATGGAAAAATACTGGAAGCATAGGATTCTCATTTACACAGACAGCAGTGAATAAGAATTGGACCGGCGGTGAAAAATCATCCATTACCTACATATGGACCCTGAATCATGAGACCATAAGGGATACTGAAAAATTCAATTGGGCCAATAAACTGCAGCTTCAATTCGGCCGCTCCGAAGCCCCGAATCCCGCTGATCCGAACTTTCAGATCATCACCGAAGCCGCGGATAAGATATCATTTACATCTACCGCAATGTATAAATTCAAGAAATTTTTCAATCCTCTGTTCATGATTACATGTGATTCTCAATTCACAGAAATATTTGATCCCTCCGTTATTACCGAGACATTAGGTGTCGGTGTGATATGGGCTGATAAGGATAAGTTCAAGCTTTCTTCGAAGCTCGGTGTCGCCTTAAAACAATTGATCGATGCTGAAGATGACGGTGTCTCTTCAGCGAATGATCCGGAAACACTGGAAGAACTTGAGACATTTATCAGTGAGACCGGTATTCAATTCATTACCGAGCTGACGAAGGTGTTTGCCGATAAACTCACATTAAGTAGCGAGCTGAAGTATTTTAATACCTTTGCCTTTGACAGCGCATCGATCAAGTGGGATACGACGATAAATATCAATCTATGGAAGTATGTTGGTTTGAGCTTCAATCTTCAATGGCTTTTTGACCAGCAGGTTGCGGGGATTACAAATATATTTCCGAAGGATCATCGTTTAATGGAAACGATCTCTCTTTCATTCAGTTATAGTTTATTTTAGGAGAAGTCATGTTAGCAGAAACAACTACGGCCCAAATTGCTCAGACAATTACTGCTGCCGCTCAAGTCGGCGCGGAGCAGGTGAATAAGTATACGCAGATGGGACTTGACATTGTAAAAAAATATGGACCCGGCCTGATATTCGCCATCATTATTTTCATCGTTGGTACTTGGATAGCCAAGGGGATCAGAAAGGGATTGAGAAAAGTTCTCATACGGGGCAATATCGATAAGGCATTGTCCAATTTTCTTGTAAATATCATTTATTATATCCTCTACATCCTGATCCTTCTCATGGCTTTGAGCAAATTAGGTGTGCAGACAACATCATTTGTTGCGATACTCGGGGCTCTGGGTTTTGCGGTCGGCTTTGCCCTGAAGGATTCTTTATCCCATTTCGCCGCGGGAGTTATGATACTCTTTTTTAAACCTTTTACATTGGGGGATTATGTTGACGCCGGCGGATCAGCGGGAACCGTTGATGAGATAGGAATTTTCAATTCCAAATTCAGAACTCCTGACAATAAGATAGTGATAGTTCCAAACGGCTCGATCATCGGGGGAAATATAACAAATTACTCACGCGAAACCACTCGCAGGATCGATATCGTTACCGGTATCGCTTACGGAGCTGATCTGAAAAAAGCAAAAGAAGTCCTTGCCAAATTGATGGAGGATGAGCAAAGAGTTATGAAAGACCCCGCACCCTTTATCGGAGTGACTGAGCTTGCGGAATCAAGTGTAAACCTCGTGATGAAGATGTGGGTTCAGGGAGCGGATTACTGGGACCTCTTTTATGAAATGCGCGAAAAGATAAAACTTGCTTTGGACGAGAACGGGATAGAGATCCCGTTTCCAAATATTACAATACACACGGAGAAATAGATGAAGAAATTACTTTTACTTTTGCTTGCGGTGTTCATTATTGCTCTTCCTGTCTTTGCTGAGGAATCAGAAAAAGCCATAGAAGAATCGAAATCACAATTGGAAAAAACAATTTCCTCAGATGCGGATGTGAAGGACGAGAAGCAGGAGCAGATCGATGAGCTCCGCTTTATCAGCCAATTACCCGCCAAAATGCAGGAATTGCTTGCCGAATCCAAGGAAGAGGCAAAGAAGGTGATCTATGAATTGAAACAGGGACATCTGAAAGCTCAAGAGACCGTAGCTGTCATGGACACAATAAGAGACAATGACAAGGAAGGGATCTCAAATGAAGGCATGGGCGAATATGTCAGAGAGCAGGTAAGATCGGGTAAGCGCGGAAGAGAATTGTCTGATTCCATCAAGAAGGAAAATTCAAAAAGAAGAGAAAATAAGCGTCATATGAAGCGAGAGAATAAGAAGGACGGCAGCGGCGAAGGCAATATGCATCACGGTGAGAACAAAGGTGGAAAGGGCAAAGGAAAAGGGAAGGACTGTGACGAAGAGACCAGAAAGAAACATGGCTGCAAAGAAGAAGTGAAGAAAGAATCCAAAGAGAGTACTCAAACTCAAAGGAGAGTATTTGAGATGGAAAAAACAGCTGCAGGCGAAGAGGCCTCGGAAACAGATGAGATTAAAGGCGAAAAGAAAGAAGGACAGGCCGTTGAAACGAAGGTTCTGGAAATGAAGAAGAAATCTTCCGGCTCCAGAGGAGGCAAGAGATGAAGAAATTAAGTGTTATTATCCTGATCGCGGTAATTGTTATTTTTGCCGCATGTGCCAAGGTTCAGACCGATAAACCCTCGCAGGAGCTCCTTAAGGCCGTTGAGATCTCTCTTGTCATTGAAACAGATCCCGATAATGCTTTATCCGCATTGAAAGAACACAGCATGAGCGTTGATGCGTATAAGGACTTGATGATAAAGATCTCTGAAGATGATAAGCTTTCCGAGCAGTATATCGCCTTGAAGGAAAAACAGGACATTTGAGCTTTGAGTGAAGAAAAAACATTCAACAATTAACATAGAGGAGCTATTATGAAAAAAAATATTGTTATTCTTGCCGTCATCTTGTTTACAGTTACTGCTTCTGCGGGGAATTTATCCGCAGGTGTTTTCCTGGGTTATCCCAATGCGCTTGTCTTGAGAATGGATATGGGCGAAGCCTCAGCGGTAGATGGATATATCGGATGGGACTGGACCGGTTTGTATCTTGCCGGCGATTTTGTGATCAAGCAGGATCTCGTACTGGAGAATGTTACATTCAAATTGTATTATGGTGGCGGCGGTGCAATAAGCTTTCATTCGTATACCGATGTTGTGTGGACCGGAACCACTTGGGTAACGGATTCAGGAACCAAGATCCATATAGGGATCAGAGGAAAGATCGGACTCTCGTATTTCCTGCCCGATATGCCTATTGAGCTCTTTATTGAAGCCGGCCCCGGAATCACATTTGTTCCAAGTTTCCATGTCACGGGAATCGGTGGAATAGGCGCACGCTACATCTTTTAGTACTTACGAAATTTATGAATTATTATTATTTCATAAATACAGTAGCAATGACGCTTCGCAGTGCACAAGTTACAAGAGCACAAGTGACAAGTGTGGTACGGAAGGATTTTGTCATGCAGAGCGAAGCGTGGCATCCAGTTTTATTCCGTTTTCGTCTTTTTCCACACTTCATACTTCATACTTCATACTTCATACTGCATTTTACATTGACATTATATTGTAAAAGTAATACAATACTATGCTAATGATTATTAAAAATTTTATAACCAGGAGGTTAGCATGAAGAAATTATTTTCTTTTGTTGCAATCATGTTATTGGGGACAGTTGTCTTCGCCGGTTCCAGCGCCGGTACAGCCGCTGCCACCTTCTTGAAGATCGAACTGGGCGCGAAGCCCAGCGCACTTGGCGATGCCTTTATCGGGCTTGCCGACGATTTTAACGCTATTCGTTTGAATCCTTCAGGACTTGCTTTTATGGACCAGGGCACTGTTGCCTTTTCCCATATGAATTGGATCGCGGATACGCAGATCACTTCAGCTTCAGCCGTTTACAGTATGGAGGGCATAGGCACCTTCGGTTTCACATGGCTAAGCCTTGGATACGGAGATATTCCCCGCACGGATGAGACAGGACTTGAGGACGGTACCTTTACCGCTTCCGATTCGATGTTCGCTCTTGCTTATGGCCGTGAGATAAACGAGGCCTTCGGTATCGGCGCGGTCATGAAATATATCAGCTCCACAATAGACAGCTATTCAGCCGGTACGGTCGCCATTGATGTTGGCGGACTGTATAAGGTACAGGTCGCTGACAGGCCTCTTGGCATCGGACTCTCCATCAGAAATGTCGGTGGACAGATGACCTATGAGAGCGAAGGCGATCCCATCCCTATGTATTTCGGTGCTGGCGTCAGCTATGGTGCCTTGGTTTCCGATACCAATAATGTTATCGTACTCCTTGACCTCGGCAAATCCACCGATACTGATTTCAAGTTCAATATAGGCGCGGAATATTCCTTTAAGGATTACCTTGCCATCAGATTGGGCTATAAGGGCGGCGACTATGATGTTGAAGGATTCTCAGGCGGCCTTGGCGCCGGCTACACACTCGAGAACGGAATGAAGCTGAATCTTGATTATGCTTACGGAACCACGATCGAGGCCTTCGACACTGTACATAGAATATCTTTCGCGTTCAGCTTCTGATATTTAGGATAGCTCTATGAAGAAACTTATTATTTTTTTATTATTGGCCCTTGCACCTCTAGTCTTCGGTGATCTGATATTATCTGAAATATGTGATCATTTCGAGAGCTGGGAAGCAAGGTATATTGAAATCTACAATCCCACCGACTCATCCATTGATTTGACCGATTACACACTCAATTATTATGTCAACGGTTCAGGAACTTCCAGTAGCACCTTTGACTTTACAGGATCGATAGCGCCCGGTGAAGCAAAAGTTGCGACATATAACGGTACGGTATTTACTACTGCTTTCAGTAAAACCGCTGACTGGGAGACCGGAATCAATGTCGGAAACGGTGATGATGTATATGAACTGGTGAATAATGGTACTCCCATTGATGTATACGGTGTTATCGGCATTGACGGTACTACGGAAGCATGGGAATATACGGACAGGGTCGCTACCAGAGTTCCCACGGTCGGCACTGGAAATACTACATGGACCGCTTCGGAATGGACAATCGGTCCGAATGACAGTTCTGCGGCAGCTACTCCTCAAACCCATACATGTGATTATCCAAGCGCGTCATCCAGCTGCAATGACAGTGATGTTACAGCGCCGGATTGGACGGTTACAACTGTTTCAAATATTACATTTACCGATTCGACCGCGGTTTCAGTTGATCTTTCCTGGGATGCCGCTACGGATGCTGATCAGGATACCGAACCGGTGACCTATGATCTTTATCGAAGTACCGCTACGATCTCTGATACTTCGTCGGTCACGCTGGTTTCTTCGGGAATAGTTGGCACCACATATACAAATTCAGGGCTTTCCGCCAATACTTTGTATTATTTCAAAGTTGTTGCAGCGAATTGTGTACCTTTGACAATGCTCTCTTCAGATGAGGTGAGCGTTACTACACCGGATCATTCACTCACTGCCATTTCTGTGATACAGACGACTGCCGTGGTAGGGGCAGAATGTTATGATTCTCCCGAGGAGACCAATGTGGTCACCATACAGGGTATTGTAACGGCTGCCAAAGCCAGCTCACGTTATGTCGTTTCCGACGCTGACGGCACATGGAACGGAATTATGGTTTATGATTCTGCCAATAATCCGAGTGTAGGAGATAATGTTACCGTTAGCGGAACAATTGATGAGTATTTCGGACTGACACAGTTATCGTCAGTAACCTCATTTACGATAAATTCTTCAGGAAATTCCTACAATGCGACAACGGTTACCGTTGAGGGCATTGGAGGATCTGCACAATGGGGATTGGGTTGTGATGTTGGCACCGAGGCCTATGAAGGCGTCCTTGTAACACTTTATAATGTCGAAGTCAGCTCACCTCTAAGTAATTACGGATACTGGAAGATCAAGGATCAAGGCGGAACACTGGAGCTTTCCTGTGATGATACTTTCTATCTGGCCGATATTGCAAACGGACAGACGATAAGTCAGATCACAGGTATTCTCTCTTATGGATATGACTTTTACAGATTGAATCCAAGAGATGCTTCTGATATCGTTACCGCTCCCGTTACGGTTGCTTGTAATGATAGTGATGTTACAGCACCGGATTGGGCGGTTTCAGGAGTTTCAAATATTACATTTACCGATTCGACCGCTACCTCTGTCGCGCTTTCCTGGGATGCCGCGACGGATGCCGATCAGGATACAGAGCCGGTCACATACGATGTTTACAGACATACCGCTACTATCGCGGATACTTCGGCGGCGACTCTTATCTCGTCTGAGCAGACAGCGACCACATGCAGCAGCACCGGCTTGACCGCTGAAACACAGTATTTTTACAAGATCGTTGCGAGAAACTGTGTGCCTCTGACAATGCTTGCTTCCGATGAATTGGATATTACCACCCCCGCTGCGGTTGTTGCGGATGGAATATATGCGGTGCAGTTCAATAATTCCGTTGCCGGTTCCGGCGATGATTGTTATTCTTCACCGGATGACGGTAATCCCGTAACGCTCACCGGAGTTGTTATGACGGACGGCTTCGATAAATATTTTATCGCTGACGATGTCGGGGCATGGAACGGTATTTATGTATACGACTATACCAATAAACCCGCCATCGGTGATGAAGTAACCGTTACCGGTACCGTAGATGAATATTACGGTCTTACCGAGATCATCGATGTTACTTCTTATACTAATAACGGCGCTTCAACTGTTTATGATTCGACAACGGTTACCGTCGAGGCGATCGGCGGCGCGGGCGGCGAAGTTGCATGTAATGCGACCACTGAGTCCTATGAAGGCGTTCTGGTAACATTTTACGATGTTGTTGTTTCTTCCGCTACCGGTAATCACGGCTATTGGAGGATCAAGGATGCCGCGGGTACCAAAGAGATCGAAGTTGATGACATGATCTATCATGCGGACATGCCTCTTGGACAGGCCCTTGACCAGCTCACCGGCTTCGTTTCGTATAGTTTCGATATTTACACAATTAATCCCCGCTCCGCGGATGATATAGTCCTTGGTTGCGAAGGCACTGATGTTACAGCCCCCGATTGGGCGGTTTCCGGCGTTTCAAATATAGCCGCGACCGATCCCGGATCAGGCGCACGCCTGGATATTGACTGGGATGCCGCCACAGATGCGGAGAATGTTGCTGTTACATATGATCTTTACGGAAGCACTACATCTCCCGTTAACATTATCGTAGGTAATCTGATCGCTTCCGATCTTACTTCCACGAGTTATATGAATACCGGTTTGACTACCGGCACAACATACTATTACAAGGTATTGGCTAAAAACTGTGTGCCGCTTGCTACAACCTCTTCCGATGAGGCGACCGAAGTTCCTACACTTGATCTCACCTTTACGGACATTTGTGATATTCAGGCATTTAATGCTTCGGATCCTAATTCCCCCGCATATTCGCTGGAGAATGGCAATTCCGTATGGATAAAAGGCATTGCCACGGTCGATCAGGGTGTTTTCGGACTTTCCGGAAGCTCAATTTATGTTCAGACCGAAGGCGGCTGCGGAGTAAATGTATTTTCCTATGAAGTAATGAGTATCAGTGAAGGGGATACGGTCATCTGTCAGGGCGAAGTCGAAGAGTACAGAGGTACCACTGAAGTCAAAGTATCTGATACGACCACCTTTACGATCACGCCTTCAGGAACCACGATCACCCCCGAAGCCATTAATACCACACTGGAAGAGAACTGGCAGGATATCGAAGCCAAGGAAGGCCAGCTGGTTACATTCACTGGTGTGGTCAGTTATATTGATAAGACATCCAACAGGAACAAGTTGGGTGTCCAGGATGCCACAGAGACCGATTCCTATGGGATAACGGTTTTCTGGTATGACGGTACAGGTGATATTACCTGGGATGCCGTGGCCGATTTCACGCTCGGAGAAACAGTGACGGTAGTTGGTATTGTCGGCCAGATGGATTATGATTCGCCATTCACCAGCTATTATCAGATATTGGTCAGAAAACAGTCCGATGTTGAGAAGGTCACTAATCTCAAGATCGCAGGAAATGCCTATTCGCATGCAATCTCCTGGGGTCAGGACGATCCGGTTGCGGGCTTATCAATGTCTCTCTTTAAAAATAATGAGTATAAAGAGCTTCTGGATTCAGCAAACAGGGTCATGACCGTTGTCACAGACGGTTCGGGATACTTTGAATTCCAGGGCGGCCTTGAAGAGGGAGTGACATATATTGTCTTCCCCGAAGCCGAAGATGATGATCTGTCACCTGCAGTTGCCCATTGGATAGACGGTGTTATTACGGGATCCTATTATCCTCTGATCTCCGACCTTTCTGCAGATGTTACGGATGTTGTCGTTGATATGGTCGATTATGTGGATATTGTTACCGCAGATGATACTGTTTTTGCCGGACCAGTCACATTGGAGTGGAATCTCTACACAGGAAACGGACTTACCGACAATTGGGTCGCGGGCAATCCTACAGGGATAAACGGGATCACATATGTGATCACAATTTACGAACTTGACGGTTCAGGTGATATGAAACCGGCCCCGTATGTTTACCAGGGCCTGGGCGTTGATACGACATCTTATAGTAACTCATTACCTACCGGTGATTACAAGTATTATGTATTTGCCGACGCATATGATTATGGTGGAAATACCATACCATTTGCCATGACAGATATCGCGCATCCCTTCAGCGTTGATTTTACACCGCCAGAGTTGGTTACCATAACTGTAGTTGACAATCATACACTGGATCTTGACTTCAGCGAAGAAGTGACGCTTGCTACGGCTCAAACCCTGGCCAATTATGTTGTAACAGTTGGAGATATTAATCCTACTGTTGCTTCAAGAACCGATACCGATACAGTTCGGCTCACCTTTGCTTCTGATTTCGCACAGGATATTTATACCCTTACAATAGAAGGTGTGGAAGATGTTGACGGCAACGCTATTGAACTCAGTAATGAGAATGAAGGAGAATTCACCATCACAGTGGGAAGTCCTCCTGAGCTGACGGCTGTTGATGTAGTTAATACCGCTACCCTCACCGTTACTTTCAGCGAAGAAGTGACACTTGCTTCTTCTCAGACTTTGGGTAATTATGTTGTGACCGCAGGAGATATTTCACCTGCATCCGCAACGAGGATAACAACCAATACCGTAACACTGGTATTTGCTGCTCCTTTTGCTCAAGGGCTTTATCTGCTCACCGTGGAAGGTGTTGAAGATACAGAAGCGAATGCGGTTGAATTGAGCGGCAATAATGCGCTTAACTTCTCTATCAGCGTGGGAACTCCGCCGGAGCTTACAAATACCGTTGTTACCGATAACAGTACTCTTACACTGACCTTCAGTGAAGAGGTTACGCAGGTAACGGCTGAAACAGAGGCCAACTTTGTTGTGACTCCCGGAAATATTACTCCGGCTACCGCGACCAGGACTTCTGTGACTACCGTACAGCTTGATTTCGCCTCACTCTTTGCACCGGATAATTATGTGATCACGGTCGAAGGCGTTGAAGATACTGATGGAAACGGTGTCGAATTCAGCGGAGTTAACACTGGCGCATTTGCGATCGTAGCCGTGAATCCTCCCGGAATCGCATCTATCGATGTTGTCAGCAATACTGTACTGGATGTGACCTTTACGGAAGAGATAACTCAGGCCACAGGAGAACTTGAGGGAAATTATCTGGTTACTCCCGGAGATCTGGTACCCTCTACCGCAATCAGGACATCCGCTACTGTTGTGCGCCTAACATTCGCATCTGAGCTTGCAGAAGGCGCTTATACTCTGACCACTTCCGGTATAGAAGATATAGAAGGATACTTGATCGATTGGGGAATGCAGGCCAGTGCAGTATTCGATATAGCTGCAGGGACTGCTGACGCCATGGTACTCTATCCTAATCCTGTTACCACAGATGTAGTGAATTTCGCTAATGTCGCGGACGGCGGAAAGATCACCATTTATAGTGTTTCAGGCTCAATAATGGAAGAGATCGAGATCGTTGCTTCTACTCTCTACTCCCTTGATGTACTGGAATATGCTTCCGGTATCTACTTCTGGGTATATGAGATAGACGGAGACACCGCTATCGGAAAATTTGCTATCGTAAGATAGTTTTCAAAATAATCGGGGAGGGCATCCGTGCTCTCCCCGCACAAGGGGACCGCTAAATCAATTAACAATGGACAATAAACAATGGATAATTGACAATTATAAGATAAAATACAAAGAGAATTTCACTTCAATCTTGAACTTTTCAACCTTTGAACTACCTTCTCTATGTCACACATGCACCGCGTCAGGTTCCTTACTATTGCAAAAATATATCCGAAAAATTTGACTAAATCCGAAAAATACATTAAAGTTAAGTATAGTTATGATTTCATACTGTGGGGATTCACCCTACTTAAAGGAGGTTGTATGAAAGGTTTTTTGAAATTGTTTGTTGTTGTACTCATCTTGGGTCTGGTCCTTCCGGCATCCGCCGAGAATCTGAAGTTTAAGGTTAACTTGAATGGCGGATTAGCGCTTATGTCCAATTCTGATTTCAATGACATGATCAAATCTTTGGAGACTATGACAACTGCATTAATGGATTTGGCATATGACACCGTAGATGTGACCGGAGAAGAGGTCAAAATGATCCCAGCGGCAAACCTTGAGCTTTCGCTCCAGATGTCCAGCTTCGTTGCCGGATTAAAGATCGGAATGCCCGGTACGGTGACATCGGTATTTACTGCGGATGTTTCGGATTCTCCCGTAGCGCAGCCGGATATATATATGGAAACGGATATGAAGAACTGGGCTTTCCCATTCGGTTTAAACCTTTACTATGTATTGCCTTTGGGTGAGAAGATGAATCTTTATGTCGGCCCCGGTTTTGAATACTACATGAGCAAAATTACAAATGAGCAAACAAAAATGACAGTTGCCGGAGCTGATCAGACTCTTGACGAGCCGGAAATATTCAATGGTTCGGGCATCGCGGGCGTACTGAATGTAAAGGGCGAATATGCCATAAACGATATGTTCTCTGTTTATCTTGGCGTGATCGGAAGAATGGGTGCTATATCAGGATATGCCGGCGAGGGCGATCTGGACGGCACAACACTGTATTCGTATGACTTCGCTGATGAGCATCACTGGGATAATCTGACACCTGAGGAAAAGGATCTGTATGATGCGGATACTACCATTACAAACCTTGAAGAAGCTAAGATCGATATGACCGGTATTGAATTCTTCTTCGGCATTTCGCTCAATTTCGATATGTAAATATCTGACCGATAATCGTAAGGGCGAACCTCTGTGTTCGCCCTTACTTGCCATCGTTCCACTGTGGAGAACGATGTGCATGATTGTTCAAAAGTTAAGCTTCGCAGAGCACAAGGGACTAGCTACGCAGTTACCCAGTGGACCCAGTGTCCCAGAGACAAGTGCAAAAGAAAGTGTGAAGTGGGAAAATACAATAAAGAATGGCAGTATATTTGTAATGAAAGAGCTGGACCTGTCTCTTGTCATTCCCGCTTCCGTAAGAATGACAAAGAAGGATTCGTTTTCATAATAATTATTTACTATTTATTTTAATCGATTTTGAAAAGGTTTATTAAGGCAGAGGCCGTCAGGCCTCTCCCTCGTTGGATTTAGTAATTTTCCGGAAGTACTTCGTAATGCGCCTGAGGATGATCACAGGCCGGGCACATCTCTGGTGCTTCATTGCCGAAATGAACATAGCCGCAATTGAGGCAATGCCATTTGACCTTATCTTTTTTTCTGAATACGGTGCCTTCTCTGATATTTTTTACCAATGAGCGATATCTCTTTTCATGCTCTTCTTCGACCTCGGCGATCTCTTTGAATTTAAAAGCTATCTCAGGAAATCCCTCGCGTCTGGCTGTATCTTCGAATTCCTTGTAAATAATTTCCCATTCCTCATGTTCACCATTCGCTGCGCCTTCAAGATTCTCTTCTGTGGTGCCGATCCTGCCGGCAGGATATGTGGCCTGTATCTCCAGGTCTCCGCCTTCTAAGAATTTGAAGAAGACCTTCGCATGCTCCTTCTCATTCTCTGCTGTTTCCAGAAAGACCTTCTGGATCTGGACATAGCCCTCTTTCTTTGCCGCGGACGCAAAGAAGGTATATCTGTTTCTTGCTTGGGATTCACCCGCAAATGATTTCAGTAGGTTTTTTTCTGTTTCGGTTCCTTTTATCGATTTCATAAATACCTCCGATATGACATTTTACAGGAAAAAATGACTTAATTCAACAAAATTGATCACTGCTTTTACCAAACTTGAACTTTTGAACCTTTAAACACTCTGTTACTATTATCAAAGCCCCTTGAGCGCAGCAATGATGCCGATAAAGATCACAGCGGCAAGAGCGCCTGAAAATACGATCTTCTTTTCTGATATTTCGCCCCGTTTTACCCTACCTTCTTTGAAAAACTGTGGTTTTTCCAATCCCTGCATACGCCCTTCCAAGAGAAGTACTTTTTGGGGAAATGCAGGTGAACCAGCAGCTTTCCACGCGGAGAGCAGTAGAGCTGAGGTCTTTATCTGTGATCTGGAGATCCTTTGCGTGGTCATCCCGCCGGTGTCTTCCCACAAAGCTTCGAAGTAAGCGTGGTCGTAGCTGCCATCGCTATCTTCTCTGGCCGCGCGGTCGGAGCTCAGTATTTCGGGAACGAATGTCAGCGACTCTTCTATAATATTAATAACGAATTTCTTAATTTCGGCAGGTTGAGGTAGCTGATCCAACGAAATATCCTTGATATCCTCAGGTACCCAGAAGAGGTCTATCATATCGATTTCATATCGTGCGTGTATGCCTTTATTTCCGGTGAGCTGGCCGTCATAATTCTTTGTCGTGTGAAATGGCTGATGTATATCTTGAATATAGTGGCTCAATGCCGACATATAAACCAAAGCTGAGGAGAAATCCTGATTTTCAAAGGCATCAACGAGCAGTTTATAATATTCCTCGATCGCCCAGATCACCGTCCCGTTCTTTTTCATAAAATCAGATCCATAATAGCGAAACACCTTTTCAAAGGGATTATTGAGATCGATCAGATCCTTCTCTGCGTAAAAATCATAATCACAATAATGGTTAGGGGACTCATTGCTATCGTAGAACTTCCACTTATCCGGCAGGGAACCGTTATCGGAGATATACTTCATGTAGTTCTCAAAATTACTGCCGAAATGGGGGAGTAAGGTCCTGCACACATTCCATGTCGCTTCATTATGAACGCGGTGTCCCCAGGAAAAGAGATTGGTGGAGAAGAGTAATGTGACAAGCAGTAGAGCCGTTATCTTCTTATTCATAGAGATTATTGTATACCAAAACGTTGAAAAAGTCCACTTTTATTTTTGAATCACTTATGATAAAATATATTGGTGTTCTGATTCATAGACACGATGACAATGGAATACTTTTCCCTTTTTTTCGTATTATTCTGTGTCAGCATACATTTATGGAATAGGACACTTGTGTACTATTTCGTAAATACTGTGACAATGGAATGTTTGGATTTGAGCCAATTCCAACGAACAATAAGCGCATCGTACCCTTTGTGGTCCGTCAGCGAAGCGAGAGGAAGAAATTGACCAAAGATGATATTCCCTTCGGGCTGAGGCTCTTTTTCTGTCTTTACATACCGCGTGGGTATGCTGCGCTCGCTGGGTCTCCCATGCTGAACAAAATCGCCTCAGCCATTGTTACCGTATTTACGAAATAGTGCACTTTAAGGAGAAGTGAATGAATATTTTGATATTGGGCGGGACAGTATTTTTAGGAAAACATATAGCACAGATCGCTCTTGAAAGGGGACATGAGGTATCATTTTTCAATCGGGGAATTTCCAATCCCGAACTGTTTCAAGACCAAATCCATTACAAAGGTGACCGTATAAAGGGCGATTATGATTCGATACGCGGAAGCTCATGGGATATTGTTATTGATCCTTCGGGTTACTTCCCGCGTCAGATCAAGGAAGTAGCGGATGCAATAGACAGCGCATCACTTTATGTATATATTTCTTCTGTATCCGTATATCCCGACCTTTCCGCGGATGCGGTAGATGAAGCATCTGAGCTGATCTCATTACCTGATACAAAAACCGAGAAGATCACCGGAGAAACCTATGGCGGCTTGAAAGTTCTTTGTGAAAAAGAGGTTCAGCGGTGTTTTCCTAAAAACTTCCTTAATATCCGTCCCGGATTGATAGTAGGTCCGGATGACCCATCAAACCGTTTCACCTATTGGCCCATGAGATTGAATAAGGGTGGTGATGTGCTCCTTCCCGGCGACCCCGCAAGGCAGATACAATTCATTGATGTCAGAGACCTAGCCGCATGGACAGTATCTTCTGCTGAGAAAGGGCTCACCGGAACCTTCAATGCCACCGGCCCGGCGGCAGCTCTTTCAATGTCGGATTTTATTGAACAGTCGGCAAATGCGATATCCGCTGAGTATTCAGGCACCTGGATCCCCGATAAATTCCTTTTAGACGCAGAGTTGGGTCCGTATGTGGAAATGCCGTTGTGGATCCCCGGTTTTAACGACACCGTAAGTATCAAGAAAGCATTGGATGCCGGTTTGGCATTCACAGAGCTGGAAACAACCGTGCGTGATACATTGGAATGGGCGATTACTTCAACAATGGGGAAGAAATATTCAGCGGGATTAGATGCCGCGAAAGAGAAAGAGATCATCAAAAAATATAATACTAGTGTACAGTTTCATAAAGACGGTAACAATGGCTGATGCTATTTTGTTTCGTATTCAAGGAGCGAGGAACGCTGCATACCCACGGCGGTATGTAAGCAACGAGCAACGTAGAAGACGGCAAAAGAGATTCAGCCCGGAGGGAATGTCATCTTTGGTCGATTTTTTCCTCTCTCTTCGCTTACGGACCACTAAGGGTACGCCGCACTCATTGTTCGTTGGAATTGACTCAAATCTAAGCATTCCATTGTCATCGTATTTATGAAACAGCACACTACGGAGATAATTAATATGAGAAAATATGCACCGTTAATTGCCCTTGTTCTGCTTATTGCCATTTTGGGCTGTACCCGTCCGCTTGACAATGTGATCTTGCGCGGTGAGAGAAAGATCGAGGGTTATAAGGAACCGCCTCCAGAGATCTCGCAATTGATCAATTCCGTAAAAAGCCCGTATCTGATCTTTGATAAAAAGGGCGAAAAGATCCTACTGATCGACCGTCCGGAATATCCCACTATAAGGTCCCTTGATGTAGAAGAACTGGGCTTGGCGGGCATACGGCTGGATCCGGATAATTACGGCCCGAGTAAGCCCTGGACATTTGACGGACTTCGTCTGATGGATGTTGTATCCGGAAATACGATCCCAATAAGCGGATTAGCGGAAAATGCCCGATGCAGGACCTTTAAATGGTCTCCTGACTCAAAGTGGATCGCGTTTTTGGTTTACGAGGAGAAAGAGATACAGCTCTGGGTGGCGGACTCAAAGACCGGCGCGGCAAGATTCGTGGGTAATAATGTCAATGCGGTGTATTGGGGCGACTCATTCGGATGGTCATCGGATTCGCTTTCGATCTTCTATAAACAGAGCATTCCCGAGCTGCTAAAAGGTGTTTGTGAACCCATTTCTCCTATGGTGAAGGAAAGCACCGGTGAAGGAGCGGCACAGATAACCTACAAGGATCTTCTGAAGAATGAAACAGATGTGAAGTTATTTAAGGCTTATGCAACGGTTCAGCTTGTTAAAGCTGATCTCGGCGGCAAGAATGTGAAGATAGGCGATCCCAGAATGATAATTTATCTTGATATTTCTCCAGATGGCAAGTATCTCCTTATCGAATCTACGCACGAACCCTTTTCTTATACTGTTCCCGCATATCGCTTCCCTCGGAGAGTGGAGGTTTGGGCCATCAACGGAGAGGAGCTTGTAGAGCTTGCGGACCTTCCTTTAATGGAGAATATCCCCACAATGTGGGAAACCGCCGAGCCGGGCATGCGTAAATTGCACTGGCGTTCGGATGTGCCGAGTACATTGTTTTACGCGGTCGCCCAAGATGAAGGCGATCCAAGAAAAGATGTGCCGTTTCGCGATAAGGGCTACCTGCTTTCCGCACCGTTCACAGGAGAGGGAAAGGAGATATTTACAACAGAATACAGATTCAAGAGCATTGAATGGGGCCGAGACGACCTTGCCGTTGTCCATGAGAGATGGCATCCGAAAAGAATAAAAAGGATCTTTTTTATTGATCCTTCTTCCCCGGGAAAAATGAAAGAGGTGTTTTCACTGAACTCGGAGGATGTATATAAGGATCCGGGGGCATTTCTCACGACCGAAACTGATTCCGGCCACTTTGTATTGCGGTTTTCCCCTGAGGGTGACGGCCTGTATCTAAAGGGCAAAGGAGCTTCGCCCGATGGAGCGCACCCTTTTCTCGATAAATTAAATATTTCTTCCCTGGAAACGGAAAGGTTGTTTGAATCGGGTGCTGATGTTTATGAGTATGTGGTGAAGATGAACTATCCAAGTGCAGGACAAATTGTCACCAGAAGAGAGAGTGGTGAACAATTCCCCAATTACCTGATCAAGGAACTTGGCGGTGATAAAGAAAGTAAGATAACAGATTTTCCTCATCCTTATCCTCATATGAAGGATCTGAAGGGAAAATTTGTTGCCTATAAGAGAAAGGATGGAGTTCAACTCTCGGCAAAATTGTTCCTGCCTCCTGATTATAAGAAAGAAGACGGTCCGTTGCCTGTAATAATGTGGGTGTATCCCAAGGAATTCAAAAGTGCGCGAACCGCCAGCCAGAGAAAGGGTTCTTCACATAGATTCACCAATTTGGAATGGTGGTCGCAAGCGATTTGGGTTACAAGAGGATATGCAGTATTTGACGGCCCTACCATGCCTATCATCGGTGAAGGGGATAATGAACCCAATGATACTTATTTAGAACAATTGATAATGAGTGCAGAAGCCGCGATCGATAAGTTAAAGCAATTGGGTATTACAGACGGTAAAAGAATTGCCATCGGCGGTCATTCCTACGGCGCCTTTACTGCCGCCAATCTTGTAGCGCACACCGACCTTTTCTCGACTGCGGTATGCCGGACAGGAGCGTATAACAGGACCCTTACGCCCTACGGCTTTCAATCGGAGCGCCGCACTTTCTGGGAGGCGCAGGAAACCTATATAGAGATGTCTCCCTTTATGAATACTGATAAGATAAAGGAGCCGGTCTTATTGATTCACGGAGCGAACGATTCCAATCCCGGAACATATCCGATACAGAGCGAGAGATTCTACGATGCGCTTAAAGCTCATGGGGTAACGGTGAAATTGGTAATGCTTCCATTTGAAGATCACTCGTATAAGGCTAAAGAATCGGTGATGCATGTCCTCTGGGAAACCGATCAATGGTTTGAAAAATATGTTAAGAACGCAGGAGAGTAAGATGAAAATATTATTAGCGCTACTTTTGCTCACAGTACTTTTTGCCGGCTGTGCCCCGGGTCCGAATTTTGTGGAAAAATTACCCGGAGAGAAAGCAGGGTTCTGGAAGGGGATATGGCATGGATTGATCTCGCCGATCACATTCATAATTTCTCTATTTACCCGTGAAGTTAGATTTTATGAGATCCACAATAATGGGAATTGGTACAATTTCGGCTTTGTCCTTGGTGCCGGCCTTTTCCTCAGCGGTGGTATTTTAGGCAGAAAAAAAGTTAAAGGTAAATGCTGCTGACAAAGAAATGAATAATGGGGAAGGGAACAAAAGAGATAGTTGACAATTAAGAGATAGAACACAAAAAGATTCCTATCTCAAACGGTTTTCCGGTTACGGGCATGGATATTGTTTTTGTTTTCACGTCGTACTTCTAACCCATTTCCCTGTTCCACTGGGTAACTTGTCCCCTTATCAGTTGCATATAGAGTGAAAATATTATACAATTATTGAAAGGTGCTATTATGAGAAGAATTTCGATACTGTTTCTTGCAATTTTGGCTTCCGTGTCCGTGCTTGCCGGTGGTTTTACCGGCCGCCCGATTTTCGTAGATATCCCCGGTGGTGAAAGTTTCGTGGATAGAGAAATGATGGTCAACTGGGATTTCACTCTCGGTTCGACAAACTCGCCTCTAAATGAAATACCAGAGCATGATATCTATTTCAACTCCAATTTCAGGTTCTCTTTTTCCCCGGTCCCTTTCCTCCAGGTCTCGATATTTGTGAATAATTTCAAGCCATTTGCGTCGGCAGCTAATCTCGATTTCCACATCCTTGAAGAGGAGGGTAAGTATCAGCCCGCCCTGTTTACAGGCATGCAGAATATCTCCTGGCAGAAATATATTTCTACCGAGGGAGACGCTGTGGAATACGATCATCTGACATATCAGGAACTTGACGCTGACGGTTATATCACCAATGATAAATTGTATAATGCCAATTCCTTTTATCTCGCGGCATCAAAACATTTCGGGCCGCTCCTTCTCAATGCGGGCCTCGGCGCAGGCCGTTTTGTGGGTTTTGCCACCTGGTCGCAGAGGGTGAGTATTCATAATGTTATTTCACTTTTCGGCGGGATAGCGTACACATTGGATCTTAAGGGTACAATAATAACCGCTTCCGCTGAACAGGACGGTAGAGATTTTAATATGGCAGTGAACGCTTCCTTTGATCCGGGACCTTTTTTAATGACGGTTTCACTGGGAGGCCAGAAATTGGAGCATTGGTTCCAGGATGCCGGTTTCCAGCCCAAATTCTTTATGGGAGTCACAATAATCTTTAAGTGAGTCCTTTAAAACGCCTGTTCTCATTTACCAGAAGGTATTGGTACAAGTATGTCCTGGGACTGTTTGTTCTCTTTTTTACAGATCTCTTCATGCTTTTTACGCCGAAATTCACCGGCTTCGCCATTGACGGCATAAGAAGCTTGATGGCGGGCGGGCATGTTTCCGCCAATATATTCACAGAACGCTCCTTCCTCTTTCCCTACAATGAAATGGTAGAGAATCTGGCTAATCGCCTTGTATCTTCCGGATTGATATATTTTCTTCTTTTCGCCGCCGGTGTAATTTTGTTCGTCAACATACTTTCCAATCTTTTCAGGGTCTTCTGGCGTTTATTTATAATGAAGACCTCTTATAGGGTGGATTACGATATTCGGGATGTTTATTACAAAAAACTGCTTTCCCTACCAATGGAGTTTTATTCGAGATATTCCACCGGGGAGCTAATGTCACGCGCCACAAGTGATCTTCACGCGGTAAGAATGACCGCCGGGCCGGGTATACTTGCGCTGTTCGACCCGCTCTTTATGGGAGTGCTGGCGATCGTCAATATGATCTCGATCAATCCGAAGCTAACCCTTCTTTCATTGATCCCGCTCCCTTTGATAGCGGTACTCGTCTTTATTTTCGAGAGGATAATCTTCAAGTATTTCAAAGAGGTACAGCAGAAATTCTCCTCTCTGACCAATTATTCGCAGAACTCCTTCAATGGGATCAAGATCATTAAAAGTTATACAAAAGAAGTTGAGATGGCGGACAGTTTTGATGAATTTTCCTCTTCATACCGTTCCAGTTTCCTGAAACTAGTCCGGGTCGAGGGTCTTTTTCATCCGATGATCATCTTATTTTCATCGCTGTCTCTGATCGTGATATTGTACTACGGCGGCAAACTCGTTATTGACGGTACCGTTACGATCGGAAATTTTTATGCCTTTCAGATGTATTTGATGGCGCTTATCTGGCCCATGGTGGCGATCGGCTGGGTCATCACTCTATGGGCGCGCGGTATGGCATCAATGTCCAGGATCAACGAAGTACTGGAAAGTGAGAATACATTGATCTGCGGAAAGCACAGCATCGACAAGATTAACAAGATCGAATTCAAGAATGTCTGGTTTAAATACCCCAAATCCAAGAGTTGGATACTGGAAGATATCTCCTTTTCGTTCAAAAGCGGCGAGAAGATCGCTTTCGTCGGGAGGATCGGTACGGGAAAATCCACGATCACAGAACTATTGTTGAGATTCTATGACCCCCAAAAGGGCGAAATAATCATTAACGACAAGCCAATTAAGGAGTTCTCTTTGGAAACTTTGAGATCTTCTATCGGATATATACCACAGGACAGCTTTCTTTTTTCCGAGTCGCTCAAGGATAATCTTGCCCTCTCTTTTGACAAAGATGATAATTTGATGGAACGAGTGATCATGAACGCGGGTTTGACAGATACGATCTCCGAGTTTAAGGACGGCCTTGAAACCGTTGTCGGCGAGAAGGGGATCACCCTCTCAGGCGGACAGCGGCAAAGAATGACCATTGCCCGCGCTCTTTACAGGCAGCCGGCATTTATTATATTTGACGATTCCTTTTCTTCCATTGACTCTCACATCGAAGAAAAGATACTCACTTCTTTGAGTGGACAACTTACGGATGTGATGCAGCTTTTTATCGCCCACCGCCTTTCCACTATACAGAATGTGGACAAGATATTTGTGCTGAGATCAGGGAAGATCGTGGAGTCAGGGCGATACGATGAACTCCTGAAGAAGCAGAATGAGTTCTACAGGATATATCTGACACAGCAACTGGAGGAAGAATAATGAGACACGGCGGCGGAGGCATTTACTCCGATGATATTACCGGAAAGGTATTGGATCGGAAGATCTTAAAGCGCCTTTTTACATTCTTCAAACCGTATCTCCCGGCCGCGATGGTCGCCTTGACCGTAGTGATACTGGCTTCTCTGGTGGATCTGGTCGGCCCGATAATCTGGGAAAAAGCAGTCGATGTCTATATACCCGCCGGTGACCTGAATGGGCTCGCTCATCTTGCCGGGATATATTTGATCGTTGTTATTTTCACATCGGTCCTTTTTTATGCGAGGATCATTATTTCAAGAACACTTGGACAGAATGTTGTTTTCGATATCCGTTCAAAACTATACCGTCACCTGACACGCCTCTCGATGAGGTATTTCACGGGCAATCCCATAGGAAGGTTGACCACCAGGGTCACGAATGATGTGGAGAGTTTAAATGAACTTTTCACCGCCGGTTTCATTGAGATGATGGGGGATATCATCACCATTCTGGTCATATTGACCATCGTTTTGATAAAGGACTGGCGCCTTACGCTTGTGATTATCGCCGTAGTTCCTTTTTTAATAGTAGCCGTCGTCTTATTCCGAAAGACAATACAGCCGATCTATCTGAAGATCCGAAAAACACAGGCGGAATTGAACGCCTACCTCGCTGAGATCCTCGGAGGCATCAGGGTCGTCAAGGCCTTCACTGAGGAAATGAGGGTTTATAAAAAGCTCAATGAGAGAAATTGGAATTACTTCAAGACCAATGAGAGATCCGTTCTGGCATATACCGTATTTTATCCAGTGATAGATATGCTACAGGCATTGGCGGTCGCGGCAATAATTTTCTATGGAGGTGTGCGCCTGCTCGGAATCGGTTCATTCGGCGGTGTTGCCGCAACACTTACTATCGGGAAACTCTTTTTATTCCTTCAATATTTCAAGAAGATCTATCGCCCGATATCTGACCTTGCTCAGAAATTCAATGTTCTCCAGAATGCGGTCGCTTCAAGTGTCCGTATTTTTGAGATACTGGATTCCGATGATATGGTCAAGGATGAAGGACAGATCACCGACATCAAAGGCGACCATTTTCAATTCAAGGATGTAACCTTCTCTTACGGCAAAGAAGATGTTCTAAAGGATATTTCCTTTCGTTTTGACAAAGGGGATAAGATCGCCCTTGTAGGTTATACGGGCTCCGGAAAGAGCACCATAATCAATCTTTTATTGCGCTTCTGGGATATCGAAACGGGAAAAATAGTGGTAGACGGCAAGGATATCAAGGAATATGATTTGAATGCTTTGAGGAAAAAATTCGGACTGGTACCTCAAGACATCTATCTTTTCGAGGGCAGTATTTTCGATAATATTATTCTGGGGAACAAGGATATTTCAAGAGAGAGAGTTGAAGAAGCTGTTCGTCAAGTGGGTTTGGATAAGGTACTGGAGAAATTTGATGCCGGCCTGGACCACAAGGTGGTAGAAGGCGGGACCAATCTTTCAGTTGGTGAACGTCAGCTGATCTCATTCTCAAGGATACTTGTATATGATCCGGAGATCCTGATCCTGGATGAGCCGACATCAAATATTGATACCGAAACAGAGGTTTTGATCCAGCAGGCTCTGGAAAAGGTCATTGAAGGAAGGGGAGCCCTGATGGTGGCGCATCGTCTATCAACGATAAGGAACGCAGACAGGATCCTGGTGCTCTCCCACGGCAAATTGGTTGAAGAAGGTACTCACAGTGAGCTTATAAAGAATACTTCGGGGATCTACTTCAAACTCTATCAAGCACAAAAGTAGGACTATGAAGATGAATGAGATCAACGCAAGTATGAATTCTCACATTTTTATAAGAAAAAATCATTGTATCCCCTTGACAATTTTCAAAAATCATATATATTTACTGTATAGACAGGAGTCAAGATGAGATTTGCGCGCAGAATGGACAAATTGGGTGTCGTCGCCTCCTTTGAAGTGCTGCAGAAAGCCAAGCAAATGGAAGCAGAGGGCAGGGATATTATTCACCTTGAGATCGGAGAACCCGATTTTAAGACCGCTGACCACATCAAGGAAGCCGGGATACAGGCCATCAGGGATAATTATACTCATTACAGTGCCGCTTCCGGTTTTTGGGACCTTCGTGAGGCAATTGCCGAATATGAATCTCAATTCAAGGGATTTGAGGTCTCTCCTGAAGAGGTCGTCGTCACATCCGGCGGTAAGCCGATCATGTACTATGCGATCACTCTTTTTTCTCAAAGAGGGGATGAAATACTGACTCCTAATCCCGGTTATCCCGTCTATGAATCCATTATACGCTTTTGCGGCGGCAAGCCGATCCCATTTCCTTTCCTTGGAATAAATGCCTTTAATTTTGATCCGGGGCTTTTCAAGAGTCTGGTAACTCCCCGGACAAAAATGATAATACTCAATACGCCTTCAAATCCGACCGGTACTATCTTTACTCAAAAGGACCTGGAATTTATCGCGAAGATCGCGATAAGAAATGACCTGATAGTACTTTCCGACGAGATCTATTCACGAATAGTTTACGAGGGTGAATTCAACTCCATAGCTGCTATCCCCGGCATGAAGGAGAGGACCATTGTCCTCGACGGCCTTTCAAAATCACATGCGATGACCGGATGGCGCCTGGGATGGGGTATCATGCCCAAGGAGATCTCAACGATGATGAATCGCCTTAACGGCAATATCACCTCATGCGCTTCGACCATTACTCAACGCGCCGCCATACAGGCGATCACCGGCGATCAAACCATGACACATGAAATGGTGAAGAAGTTCCGTGACCGGCGAAACCTTATGGTGAAAGGCCTCAATAAGATCCCCGGATTCACTACCCTGAAACCATTCGGAGCATTCTATGTATTTCCAAATATCGAAGGTACCGGAATGCAGTCTCAAGTATTGGCTAATTTTCTCCTGGAAAATGCCGGAGTCGCATTATTGCCCGGGACAGGATTCGGCAAGTACGGTGAAGGTTATCTAAGGTTATCCTACGCTGCTTCAAGTGATAATATCCTGGCCGCTATTAAGAGGATACAGGACGCATTGCTGAACGGCAGAAAATAATTTCCTATTCTCAAATATTTACCAGGAGGGTGTTTTGAAATCATTTATCAGATCTCTTAGAGTTCTTACCATTGTATTATTCATTGTGATGCTTCTCGCGGGCTGCGGAAAAGCTAAAAAGAGTCCTGGAGATAAGAAGAAGCAAGCTGATTCCAAACAACGGATAAAGATCGTTGCGGTAAAAGAGGAATCACTGAAGAGTGACGACCCTATTGCCGTGGCAAACTTCAATAATCCCTTTAAAGGTCAGATCCCTGATTATATCGACATAACTCTTACAAAGCCCTTGAAAGGTGTCGGAGATCTGAAGAGCAAATTGTCCATATCCATTTCACCGAGTGCCGCAATTGATGTCACAAGGATATCGGATAATGAGTTTCGGATCTTCTTCCCTTCGGGATTGCTGCATAAACACAGCAGTTATACCTTTAAGATATTAGGCGGAGAATTCCGCCTTCATGTCCCCCAATTCAGGGTGGAAGAGATCCGGCAGGACGCGCTGAAAAAGCCCGTCTTCAGAATATCCTTCAATTCACCGGTAGATGCGGCTCAACTCAAATCAGCCCTTCAGGTGAGTTACAAAGACCGGAAGGGTGCCCCGTTTAAGATAATTACAAAGGGCAGCGCTAAAAATCACAAGATAAAAGCCACGAAGGTATCACATGGAGATAGGATACATTTTCTTATCAATAAAGCCCTCAGGGATAGCTATGGCAACTCTCTGGACCATCCATTCGAAGAGATGACCACGGTCAATCTAAGGCAGCTGCGCCTGTATATCGTGAACCATAAGTTCAATACTAATGATGATTCCTTTGACCTTCTTTTGCAGATGCGTCAGGAGGATGCCAAGAATCCGGGTAAATATGAGCAGGGCAGTTCCGGCAGATGGCGCTACAGATATGTACCGCCCGGCATCGATGTCGAAGTGTTCCAGAGATATCTGGAGATCGAACCCAAGGTAAGATTCACCGTAATGTGTATAGACGACTGGTATCGGGTAAAAGGTGATTTCAAACCGCAAACAGATTATCACATCACCATAAAGAAGGGCCTTTACTCCAATGACGGCAAGGTCATGGAAAAGGACTATGATTTTAAACATAAATTGGGTAATTTCAAGACCTCATTGCAAATCCTGTCCAAGGGACATATAGTACCCGAGATGTATGAGAATAAAATAAATCTGAAAACGGTCAATATCAAAGAAGCCCGATTGAAGATAAGGCATATACATGAGCAGAACATCCATTTCTGGCTCACCGACCAGAGAAATTATCCCGGAGGGAATATTTCGGATCAGATCTGTAATGAGATCATAAAATTTGATTCGAAACAGAACAAACCCCTTTTCTCTATACTGGACCTCAGTCAATTCATCCCTGAATCCGGAAGAGGTGTTTTCCAGATAAGCATTGATGGTACATCCGGAGCAAGAGATAAGGTGCAGCTCATAATGAGCGACCTTGCCATTAATCTGAAAAAAGAGTCCGCCGGGGGATACAAATTGTGGGTTCGTTCATTCAAGGATATGAAATCCGTTTCAGGTGCCAAGGTCAAGGCTATGTCATATTCCAATGTGGTATTGGCTGAGAAGGATACCAATATGGAGGGTGAGGTGACCTTTGACGGCATCAAAGCCAATATATTCATCGTCTCCAAGGGCGACGATCTGAATTATATCACGATGGATGAGCCGAAAGTGGACCTCTCAATGCAGGATACCGGCGGAGAGCCCTATTCCACAGAATCATCCTACAGATGTTTCGTTTACACCGACAGAGGGGTTTACCGTCCCAATGATACGGCAAATATATCCATTCTTTTGAGAGACAAGGATGCCTGGGCTCCTTCCGAGGAATTCACTCTCACCGCAAAACTATTAAATCCGCGGGGCAAGGTAATAGAGTCACGTCTTCTAAAAGTAAATGATACCGGTATGGGGACATTCAATAAAGTATTTGGTAATTTCCCTGTTACCGGAAGTTATAGCGTTCAGATCTATTTCAGAAAGAAGATCATCGGAACCGGCAATTTTAAGGTAGAAGAATTCGTTCCGGAGCGGATAAAAGCGTCTATTTCTCCCGCAAAGAAGATATTCAGCGAGAAGGATGTAATCAAATGGGATTTCAATGCTGACTTCCTCTTCGGTGCACCCGCCGCCGATTCCAAATATGAGTTGGGCTTTTCTTATGTTCCAGTGGCGGTCGCTTACGAGACCTTCCCCGGATTCCGTTTCGGGAAGCATTTTGACCGCTCTCCTTCCAAGACCTATTTGGATACGATCGAGGGCAAACTCAATAAAAAGGGAAAGGGCAATGCGGAGATAGATCTTGAGGATCAGGGAATAAAAGCCCAAACCCCCATGGATGTTACCGCCTCGCTTTCCGTTTTTGAAATGGGAAGCGGAAGGACGACCAGGGCATTCGCGAACGCACGGATCATTCCCGGCAATTTCCTAATCGGCGTAAAACCGGAAGTGAACAGCGTGGGCAGAGGTACAAAAGCGGCATTCCAGGGCGTTCTGGTAGATAGTTCCGGTGAATTGAAAAAATGGTCCGGAAAGATAGATGTCAAGGTCCAGAGGGTCCGCTATGAGTGGTATTACTATTATGATGAATATACTGATTACGGGTACAATTGGCAGTGGATGCCGTATAAGTATGTCGTGCAGCAGGAACAAATAGAAGCAAAGGATGGAAAATTCACATACACCCTCGACTCCGATTCCAATTGGGGGGCATATCTTATCTCATTCACTGATGAGAAAGGCAAGGTAATAACCGAGTACTTCATGCCATGCCGCTGGGAATGGCGGTATAGCAGATATTATTCCTCGCAGCGCGCCAATGAGCTGAGAAAATATCGTGATCCGGAATATCTGGAAGTAAGAACAGACAAAGACAAGTACAAAGAAGGCGATCTCGTGAAGGTCTCGATCACTCCCAAATTCGATGGCCTGCTCCTGCTGTCCTTTGAAAGCGACCGTGTCCTTTTTTCAAAATGGCTTAAGGTCAAAGAAGGCAGAAATGATATAGAATTCAAGATCAAGGACTATATTCCCAATGGGTATATCGTGGCTCACTTTTTCCGTGATTCTCCCACAAAAGCTTCCGACGGCTTTCAGCCATTCCATGCGATCGGAGTGAAGAATATCACTATTGAACCTGAGAAGCATACACTTCAGCTGGAGATGGAGGTTCCGGAAAAGATACTGCCTAATTCCGAACTTACCGTTACCGTTAAGGTGCCCGCATCGGAAAAAAAGGCCTATGTGACCATTGCCGCTGTGGATGAAGGCATACTTCAATTGACCTCATTCAAGACCCCCGACCCCACTAAGTTCTTTTTCGCCAAGAGGGCTTTGGGCGTAAATTCCTATGCGAATTACGGATGGCTCATGGGCAGGCCGTCAAAAGAAGAACTCAGCGGAGGCGATGCTGATGCTGCCGCTGCGGGACCTCAGGGAAAACAGAGGGTTTCTCCGATAAGGATCGTCTCGCTCTGGTCAGGAATTCTACCCTTTGATAAGGGAAAAGCGGAGATCACTTTCAAGGTTCCATATTTCAACGGCTCACTGAGGATTATGGCTCTCGCTTCCAGCGAAAAGCGCTTCGCGAGTGAGGAGAAAACTACCATAGTAAGAGATCCTCTGGTGATGATGCCTTCTGTCCCGCGCTTTCTTACCATAGGCGATAAGATCAGGATCCCTGTAAGCATTACCAATATGACCGGGAAAAAGGGTCAGATCACATACAAACTCAGCGTTGAGGGAGGAGCTACTCTGGAAGGAGAGGATTCCCGTTTAGTGGAGCTGGGAAAGGAAGATTCACATATAGAGTACTTTACGATCAATGTGCAGGAGCTTGCCGGTACGGTAAAGCTGAATTTCCATGCCGCCGGAAATGGCGCCATTACCTCGGATACCCTGGAGATACCTATAATCCCGCCTCTCTTTCAGCAGACAAGGATCAAAAGGGTTAAACTTGCCAAGGGAACAAATAATATTTCGCAGTATTTCAGCGGCTGGGTCCCCGAATATGAGATGGATACCATTTTAGTCAATCCGGTAGGGTTCTTGAACGGAATAATGGCTATAAAGCGTCTTGTGCGCTACCCTTACGGATGTATAGAGCAGACCACTTCAGCAACATTCCCGCTACTGTATATAAGCGATATTCTTGATTCGATCGACCCGGAGATCCTGAAGGGCCGTGATGTTCACAAGATGGTGATGCAGGGCATAGGAAAGGTGATCTCCATGCAGCAGCTTTCCGGTGGATTCTCCTATTGGCCCGGCGGGCGAAGAGTCTCGGAGTGGTCCAGTATTTATGCCACCCATATGCTTTTAGAGGCGTCAAAAGCGGGTTATACGGTCCCGAAAGAGGTTCTGGAGTCCGCATTGAATTATGTTCAGGACATGGCCTTCTATTACAATTACCGGAATTATAAGGCATATAGCTATTATGTGCTTGCCCTTGCGGGAAAGAAGAATGTTAACCGGATAAGAAAAGCGATCAAAAATATCAGGAAATACTCAAAGGAAACACGCAGTGAGGAGTTATTTCTCCTTTCCGCGGCATTGATACTGTCAGGTGAGAAAAGCGAAGGCATGAAATTAATAACCCCGCTTTTTAACGATATCCCCGAATTTAAAAGGTATCCGAATAAGAATTTCTACTCGACCTTGCGGTATCTTGGATTGAAGCTTTTCATTATGGAAGAGATCGATCCGGCGGGGGACTGGGGACAATCAACCGCAGAAGCTATCGCCAGAATGCTTGACCGTTTTACCCGGTATTATTACTATACGACACAGGAATTGGCGTGGAGTGTCTGCGGGCTAGGCAAACGCCTGCATAATATGGGAGATCAAAGGGTGAAAAAGGCAACTCTCATAGCCGCGGATAAGAAATATCCCCTGAAGAAGTGTAATGCAGGACTGGTCCTTTCCGGTACGGGCTTCTCCGGAATGAGCCCGCTTGAGTTAAATACGGACGGTGCGGGCTATGCATATCTGAGCACCACCGGCTATCCGCTTGATTTTAGTAGAAAGGTGGATTATAACGGCTTGAAGGTAAAGGTGATCGCGAAAGATATTAAAGGCAATCCCGTTCAATTGACCACCGGCGTCAAGATCGGCGATCTCATCGTATTTCATGTATCCATTGAGAACCTCGCTTCATCTAAATTGAATGATGTGGCTCTGACCGTTCGCATCCCTTCCGGCTTTGACATTGAGAATCCGCGTCTGAAAGGCGGCCACGTAATTTCTTGGGTCAATGAGAATACCTTGTGGAATTACGAGCATATGGATATCAGGGATGAGAGAATACAGCTCTTTGGGGATCTCCCATACCATCAGACAAAACATATATACTTTGCCGTTCGCGCTTCGTTTTCGGGTGGATTTACGATGCCCGGCGCTTCCGCGGAAGTGATGTATGATCCTCAGTATTATTATTTCGGAGAGCTTGCTGATGTGAATATTGGAGAGTAGATTTGTCGAAACGGGCTATTTATTCCGCCGTCATTATTTCGGTGCTACTCTTCATACTCCCCTGGGCGATACCATTGCCTGCTGGCCTGTTTCCGCCCCGCTCCACGGTTGTAAGATATTCAAATGGAAGGCCCGCGTCGATCTATCTCGCGGCTGATGAACAGTTGCGCATCTTCACTTCATATGAAAGATTGCCTGAAGAGCTCATAGAAAGTATACTGATAAAAGAGGACAGGTATTTCTTTTATCATCCGGGGTTCAATCCCGTCTCTTTGATCAAGGCTGCTTTGCGTTATATCAAAGCCGGGCGTATTATCAACGGCGGTTCCACCATTACGATGCAATTAGCGAGGATATGCGAGCCAAAGGAAAGGACGATACCGTCAAAAATATGTGAGATCCTGCGCGCCATACAATTTGAGATCCGTTTTTCAAAGAAAGATATCCTTGAGATGTATCTGAATCTGGCTCCGTTCGGCGGGAATAATGTTGGCGCCGCCGCAGGCGCTATGCGATATTTTGGAACACCCATCGAGGAATTGGACCTGCCCACCGCGGCCGCTTTGGCAAATCTTCCTCAGATCCCGGGTATCGACCTTTTCAAACATCCCGATCTTATAAAGCGTAAAAGAAACCGAATATTGAAAGATCTATACCGGAAGAAAAAGATCTCAAAAGATAAATACACTACCGCTGTTAATTCTTCCCTAATGATGGGATACTATGCTCTGCTACGCGGTATGCCGCATATTTCGGACGAGATGCGGCTTTCCTATCCGGGAAGCGATACCGTGACCACTATTGAAAGGGGGAAACAGGAATTCTGTCAGAGCGTTCTCGGAAAGTTCAAGACAGAGTATTCCTTTCGCGGAATTACAAATGCGTCCGTAATAGTCATTGAAAAAGGATCGGGAAAGATCGTTTCCGCCGTGGGTTCCATGGATTATTATGACAGCAGCATTTCCGGCCAGGTCAGAGGGTATTCAGCCCTGCGCCAGCCGGGGTCCACGCTGAAGCCATTCTTGTACGCCTCCGCTCTTGATGATGGAATAATAACTCCAGATACTGTACTTCTGGATATTCCCACTGTTTATGGTAGTTTTTCTCCGTCTAATTTCAGCGGAGAGTTCAGCGGCCTGGTGAAAGCGGAATTTGCCCTGAGCAATTCACTGAATATACCCTTCGTGCGTCTGCTTCATACTTATGGAATAGGTGATTTCATTGAGAAATTGCGGGATGGCGGTATTTCCACCCTATCCTCCAGAAAAGGGTATTACGGATTATCACTTATTCTGGGTGCCTGTGATATCAACTTAATGGAATTGACAGATCTTTACCGTGCCCTGGCAAATGACGGTAATTATTCACGGGCATCGTTTCTTGAAAATGATATTGAAGATAATCCCGTCGGAATATTTTCATCCGGAGCAGTTTATCTCACCTCTCAAGCTCTTTCCATAAAGCAGAATCCCGATATCCCATCAGAGTTCTCCCATAAACATTTCGTCAGGAAAATATGCTGGAAGACGGGAACGAGCCAGAATTATAAGGATGCCTGGACCATCGGCTATGGGGAGAAATATGTTGTTGGGGTCTGGTCGGGTAATTTCAATGGCGCAAGCTCCCAGGACCTGATAGGAGTTGCTGCCGCCGCTCCTATATTTTTTGAGATAATGGAAGGGCTCGAGGGTAGGGATTCAGGAGAAGTTCTGGAATCTCCGGAGGACTTGAAAACTGTTGAAATATGCTCTCTTTCGGGGAAGATCATCACGGACGCTTGTCCGGATATGGTATTGACGCAGATACCGAAGATCGCACATTTCGCTGAAACATGTGATCTTCACAAGAAGTATTTGATCGAGAAAAAAAGCGGGCTTCGCATAACATCCATCTTTCCCGAACTGGGTGAGCTTGAGGTGAGAAAATATGTCCAATATCCTCCGCAGGTCAAGGATCATCTTTATTCAGGAAGCGTCCTGAAAGATATACCTCCCGTTCATCCAAAATGCGTGAATAGAAGGGCGTCCGGCGGTATCAAGATCATTTCACCAGTATCCAAGAGGGTGTATCGGGGTTCTACGGGTGGTGTTATCCCGCTCAAGGCCGTGTGTAGAACGGGCCGGTCAACGGAGTATTTCTGGTTCATTGACGGCGAATTCATCATGAAGACCACGCCTGCCGAAGATGGGTTCTGGGAACTCAAAAAGGGAGAGCACCGCATTGAAGTTACCGATGATCTCGGCGGATATTTCGTATTGGATTTTGTTGTTTTATGATGTTGAAAATCGCGTTCTTATAGGCCTGTTTTTCCTTGAAAAACTTCAGTCAAAAGGTTATAATGCAAAAGCAAAAATACTCGGAAGGAGCGCTCAATGATCGAACGAACTCTTATTATTATTAAGCCGCGTGCGATGAAGGAAAATAAGTTTAGTAAAATTCTTACAATGGTAGAGGAAAAGGGCTATCATTTGGTTACCGGAAAAGTGATTAAACTCTCCAAGGCGCAAGCCGAGGGGTTCTATCATGTTCATAAGGGCAAAGAATTCTATGACGGTCTGGTGAAATTTATGCTGACCGGCCGGATATTTGTATCCGTATGGGAAGGAGAAAATATTATTCTCGGCCTCAGAAAACTCATGGGAAAGACGAATCCCTTAGAGGCGAAGAAAGGCACTATCCGCCAGAAATTCGCCCACAATGTCAGAGAGAATTGTATACACGGATCGGATTCGACGCAATCTGCAGATAGTGAGATCCCATTCTTTTTTTCTGAAAATGAATTGATCATGGAGTAAATTATGATACAGATGCTTGAGGAATTAAAGCCGATGCTGGCTAAGTATAAGGGTGAGCGGGGAGTTTTGATCCCTGTTTTGCAGGATATCCAGGAAAAATATAAATATATCCCACCTGACAGTGTTGCTGTCATTTCCAAGGAATTACGCATTCCGGTAACGAAGATAAACGGTGTAATAACTTTCTACGCGCAATTCCGCTCGGAACCGGTCGGGAAATACATAGTAAGGATATGCAATGGTACCGCATGTTTTGTCAATAATAGTGAGAGCATTTCCGATACATTGAAGGAAGCTTTGAAGATAGATGTTGATGAAACAACAGAGGACAAGCTTTTCACCTTGGAAAAGGTCGCCTGTCTGGGCTGCTGTTCATTGGCGCCTGTTATAATGATAAATGACAAGGTTTTCGGTAAGCTGGACTCCACCAAGGTCAAGAAGATCATTGAGAAATATAAGAAGGAGCAGCCGGATGAATAATATCAAGAGGATCAAGGTAGGGATGGCTTCATGTGGCCTTGCGGCCGGCGCTCAGGAGATCTACGATATATTATCTGCGGATCTCGGTGACAAATTGGAAGGCACCGGCTGTATCGGTATGTGTTTCAGAGAGCCGCTGATTGAGATAGAATTTACGGACGGCAGGAATCTTACCATAGGTGATGTTGATCCCGAGAGAGCAAGGCTTCTGGCGGAAAAACTTACAACAGAAATACCCGAGGAGTGGATCATATATGACACAGCCTCAAAAGAATTTGCAAAGCAGCCGTATTTTTCCAAACAGCATAAGATCGCTTTGCGGAATTCCGGTATAATTAACCCCGAATCGATAGAAGAGTATTTGGAAAAAGATGGCTATGAAGGACTGAAGAAGGCATTGAAAATGCCCGGTGATGACCTTTGCCAGCTGATCCTTGATTCCGGCCTTCGCGGCCGTGGAGGAGCTGGATTTCCTACGGGTTTGAAGTGGAAATTCGCCCGCCGCTCTCAAAATGATCAGAAATATATTATATGTAATGCTGACGAGGGAGATCCCGGTGCATTCATGGACCGGTCCCTTTTGGAGGGTGACCCGCATGCTGTGCTTGAAGGTATGGTGATCGGAGGATGCGCTATCGGCGCGACCATGGGATATATTTATGTCAGAGCAGAATACCCGCTGGCGATCGAGAGATTGGAAAAAGCTTTGATTCAGGCGAGAGAAAAGTGTTTTATCGGTAAAAATATTTTCGGCAGCAGCTTTGATTTCGATCTTGAGATCAAGAAAGGTGCAGGCGCTTTTGTATGTGGTGAAGAAACGGCTTTGATGCATTCAATAGAAGGTGACAGGGGAATGCCCACGCTAAAACCACCGTTTCCAGCCGAAAGCGGGCTATGGGGTAAACCCTCGAATATCAATAATGTGGAGACCTTAGCCAATATTCCCTGGATAGTATTTTACGGTGCTGATAAGTATGCTGCGATCGGAACTGAGGACAGCAAGGGGACGAAGGTCTTTGCCTTGACAGGGAAAGTGAAATATTCCGGTACGGTTGAAGTTCCCATGGGCAGTACTCTGCGTGAGATCATATTTGATATTTCAGGCGGGATAAAGAACGATAAACAATTCAAAGCAGTTCAGATCGGCGGCCCATCCGGCGGCTGTCTGCCGGAATCCCTTCTTGATACGGTCGTCGAATATAAGGCCTTGAATGCAACCGGAGCCATCATGGGTTCCGGCGGTATGGTGGTCATGGACGAGGAAACCTGTATGGTGGATGTCGCGAAGTACTTCTTGAATTTTACGGTCGAGGAATCTTGCGGCAAGTGCACATTCTGCAGGATCGGAACAAGAAGAATGTATGAGATATTGGATCGTATTTCCCGCGGTGAAGGGAAGATGTCGGATCTTGATGAACTTGAGAAATTAGGACATCAGGTCAAGAACGGCTCGCTCTGCGGCCTAGGGCAAACTGCCCCCAATCCGGTGATCACAAGCCTGAAATATTTCAGAGATGAGTATGTGGCTCACATTGAAGGAAAGAAATGTCCCGCCGGTGTCTGTAAGGAGCTTATCTTATTTACTATTGATGAAGAGAAATGCACGGGTTGTACCCTTTGTGCCCGCAATTGCCCCGTGGATGCCATAAGCGGCGAAGTAAAAAAGCTGCACCTGATAGATCAGGAAGCATGTATCAAGTGCGGGAAGTGTTATGATGTCTGCCGCTTTGACGCTGTTATCAAGGAGTAATTGATGGAAACCGTACAAATAACTTTTAATGGAAGAAAATTAGAGGTGGAAAAGGGCAGGACAATACTCGATATTGCAACAGAGCAAGGCATTTTCATCCCGACGCTTTGCGAAGAGCCGCGATTGGACCATTATGCCTCATGCCGCGTGTGCCTTGTTGAAGTAAAAGGCGCAAAGGCATTCATGCCCGCCTGTTCCACTTATGTTTGGGATGGCATGGATATCATTGAGAATTCCGAAGATATCAAAGAATCCAGAAAGATGTCATTGGAATTGATGCTCTCCAATCACTTTGCTGATTGTTATCCTCCCTGTAATCGCGCTTGCCCCGCAAATGTTGACATTCAGGGCTATATAGCGCATATCGCGAACGGAGAGTACAAGAAAGCCATTCGCCTGATAAAGGAGAAGATAGCGCTGCCGGTTTCTATCGGACGCATATGTCCGCAGCTTTGCGGAGAAAAATGTTATCGGAATGAGATCGAAGAAAAACTGATGATCAATCCTTTGAAGAGATTTGTCGCCGAGAAGGATATTGAATCTTTAAGCCCATACATACCGGATATCGAAGAAGAAAAGAGTATTAAGGTTGCTGTTGTGGGTTCAGGCCCCGCCGGCCTTTCCGCTGCCTATTATTTGCGGATAAAGGGATATCAGGTAACCATCTTTGAGAAATTACCGGAAACAGGCGGAATGCTTCGATACGGTATTCCCGCATATCGGCTCCCAAAGGAATTACTTGATAAAGAGATCGACATAATCAGAAAAATGGGTGTTGAGATAAAGACCCGTGTTGAATTCGGAAAGGATGTCACCGTTGAGGAATTGAAAGCACAGGGCTATAAGGCATTCTTTGTTGGCATCGGCGCTCAGTATGATACGACCATGGGCATTCCCGGTGAAGACGCAAATGGTTCCTTTCGCTCCATAGAGTTTCTCAGGGATTTTTCTCTTGGAAAACTACCAAAGATCGGTGATATCTGCGCCGTTGTCGGTGGCGGCAATACCGCGATGGATGTGTGCAGAACTCTTGTCCGCTTAGGCGCCAAAGAGGTGCATATTATCTATAGAAGGAATAAAGATGCAATGCCCGCCGACCCGGTAGAGATAAGAGAAGCCGAGGAAGAGGGAGTTATTTTTGATTTTTTGAGGCATCCTCAGGAAGTAATATTAGATGAGAACGGGCTCGCAAAAGGCGTGAAACTCATTAAGATGGAATTAGGCGAACCCGATTCATCGGGCCGCCGCCGTCCTGTTCCCGTTGAAGGCTCTGAGTATATTATGGAGTTAGATGCCATCGTAACAGCTATCGGGCAGAAAGTCGATAGTGATATCGTTTCTTACTTCTCCGGTATGAATACAGATAGAAAGGGAAGAATATTGATCGAAGAAGACAGTATGCTCACAAGCGTTGACGGTGTCTTTGCGGGTGGCGACTGTGTCCTTGGCCCGTCTACTGTTGTTGAGTCAATTGCAACCGGAAGGAATGCCGCTGAAGCTATTATCCGTTATCTGGAAGATGGAGCAGTTTCAGGCAAACCGTTTGAATTTTTTATCAATAAAGATGATTTCCGTCCGGTCACGCTCGAAGATTTTGCCGGTGAAGAAAAGAAACCCGCTCAGAAACTAAAGCATATTTCACCTGATGTCAGAAAAAAGAATTTCGATGCCTATGAATTCACATTAACGGAAGAGCAGGTAAAGCAAGAGGCAATGAGATGTATGCAATGCGGTTGCCAGGAATTATTTGACTGCAAACTCAAGGAATACTGCACGACTTATGAGATCCAAAAAGATAGATATGCCGGTACATTCAAGGACCTCGTAAGAGATACCTCGCATCCCTATATGGAGATAAATTTCAACAAGTGTATTCTTTGCGGCCGTTGTGTCCGCGTATGTGAGGAATTGGTTGGCGTCAATGCTCTGGGATATATCAACAGAGGCTTCCCCACACAGATAGGCCCGCGAATGGATTCGGATTTCTTTCATTCTCCCGACTGTATCTCTTGCGGAGAATGCGCTGATACCTGTCCCACCGGCGCTATAGCATCTTTGCCGGACACATGTCAACCCGGTCCGCACACGCTTACTCATTATAAAACGGTTTGCGCCAATTGTGATCTGGGGTGTGAAGTACTCGCATCTTATAATGGCGGCGAGTTCAAGAATTTTATCGGCGACGCGGAAGCCCCTCTTTTAAACGGCATGATGTGCGCTACCGGAAAATTCGGCAGCGGCTACATGAGGAATATGCCCGTAGATTGGAGCTTGAATATAAGCTCATTGACCACATTCCTGCAGAATCATCGAAATAAGAAGGTAGGCGTTCTCCTTGGAGGAGGTTTTACAAATGAAGAATATCGCGCCTTGATCCCTTATGTGAAGAATTACACGGATCTTATCGGAGTGCTTGATAAGGATAAGGTGTCCGGATTTTCAAACACGAAATTTTCGGAGATACTTTCCGCAAAGCGCCTGTTTCTATGCGGGGACAATTTAAACGAGGTTCACGGCTCATTGAGATATTATCTTGCTCAGGCAAAAAAGAACGGCATAGAGATCGTTTTTGTCGGAGATAATTACGATGACCATCTTAATGCGGACAGTGTTCTTGCGGAACTTCCCGAGCTTCATGAGGGTGATATCGTGATCTTGAGTGAAAGCTTCATCACGGAGGACAATGTAGAGTTTCTGAGTAAAAGCAAGTATGTCCTGCTGAAAAAATATGCCAATGAGAACGGCAGAGATGAACTTCTGATGCGCAATGGCATAAAGCAATGGGATCTCAAGGAGATATTGTCTGCGGACGTTCTGGTGACCTTCAATACCATTATCCCTGAAGGCATAGAATATAACAGATCAGCGGTAGTATCCAATATCGGGCCCGAGAAAACAGGAAGTGAAGAATTATTTATACAGAATGTCCCGCTTTCAGTGAAAAGAGGGACGGTTTTGGCTGCGGATATGACCAGTATAAGGATACGGTCTTCAAAATTGAACGATTGGATCAAGGTGGATTTTTCAGTGCTTTCCGAGTCAACTGATTTCTACACTTCTACTCCGGTTGAAATGTCGCTGCAGCATGCCAATAAGAAGAGTTGCTGTATTGAGCCGTATTCAAATCTTGCGATACTGAAGGTGAGGGAGAAGGGGCTTGTCTGAAAAGGCGATCGCACCTGCCTTCAGACTAAAACCGACCATTTATGATCTGATGGTCATTGGGTTGATGGCTGCTTCTGCCACTGCCCTGAAGCCGATACTTGCGGGTTTGGTGCACGCCTTAAAGGCATCTTTGAATATACCCGGCGGGGCGATCATCGGGGGAATATACTTTCTGCCTCTTATTGTGGGCAAGGGTGTCTCCCGTTTTGGCTTTACCGGTTTTTTTATTGGCCTCACTCAGGCAATTCTAATGATAACAACAGGGGCATACGGCGCCAATGGCGTTCTGTCCCTGGTCTCCTTTTCATTACCGGGCCTGATGATAGATGTGATCTACTACACGATAAAACACGAACTGTGGAGAGCCGTTATCGCGACTGCCCTGGCAAATGCTACAGGTTTGACCCTCGTGATGATACTGCTTGGAAAATATCCATTGAATCTCTTTTTCATTCTGCTTGGTGCGGGAATTTTGGGTTCTGCCTTCATGGGTATCTTTAATTATGGTATTTCGAAGCAGATCAATAGGATATTGAAGGAACTTCATTTAAAAATATGACGCTTTTTCTGAACAATGTTTCCGTCTCCTCAAATGACGGCACACCTTTAATCAAGAATATTACATGCTCCCTGCCCATGGCGGGTATGTACGGCATTTACGGGCCCGGTGGTTGTGGAAAGACAACTCTCGCCTATGCGATCTCGGGTATCATACCGAAATTCCTTGATTATGAGATCACAGGTACGGTTAAGATCGCGGACCGCGATATGGGAGACATCTCTAAGCATGAGATAGGAAAGGTTGTGGGGATCGTATTCCAGAATCCGGATTATCAGATATTCTTTCACTCCGTTGACCTCGAGATCGGTTTTCCTATCTCCTTTGACAGTAAGAAAGTCAACGATATCACCGACACATTGGGAATTTCGCATCTATTGAACCGGCCTTCTGATCAACTCTCGTATGGAGAGAAAAAACTGGTGATACTTGCCTCGAATCTGACGCTCTCGCCTAAGGCAATTATTCTGGACGAGGTGTTTTCTTCTCTGGACGAGAAATACGGTCAAAGGATATTCACTCTGCTTCAGGATCTTTCACAAAAAGGACTGATAGTAATAATTATTGAGAATACCAGGGGCAAGATCCCGCGCGGCTGTATCGAAATACCGTTTTCGGAGTTGAAAAAATGATACTGAGATTACTCACAACGTTGCTCATCTCCGCATTCATTTTTGCCAATTCCTCAGTTACATTCGGGTTGATATTCTTATTAATAACGGTTTGCTTTTCTATCATTTTCAAATCATCCCTTTCGGGAAAATTCTTGAAATTTGTGATAGGCGCATCGATAACGGTAGTCATTTTGCAGATGCTTTTCAGAAAAGGGGATCACATCCTCTATGCCCTGGGTCCGATGAAATTCTATCTGAACGGACTATATATGGGATTGAATGTAGCAACTGTATTTCTTTCCATGCTATTTATTATCGGAATTCTGGGTACGGTCGATCCTGATGTGATCTTTCATAAAATGGAATCCGCTCATTTTCCGAGGGTCATTATCTTTCCATTATACACGGCATATAGATTTTTACCCGCGATTACCATTCAGGCGCGAGTGATGAATCATTATGCTACGATCAGGTCCAATCGCGGACGAGCCGGTTTCTTTTCAAAAATAAAGCTCTATTCCAGCTTACTCACACCGTTTTTTGTGGGCGTTTTCAAAAGGGTATTCTATATGTGGCTTTCCGTCGAGCGCAGGAACATAGAATCGGTGGATTCCTTATTTGCAAAGAAGAGTGACCGAATAAGGGTCGCAGATATTATTTATCTATTCTTTGCTCTTGTTTCAATAATCGTATATTTTCGTTTCAGAGGAGATCTTATTTGATAGAGATCATTGCATTGGACTTTATACGGAGTGAAAGAAGAATATTCAAAAACTTAAATCTCAAAGTAGATGAGAATAGCAAGATCTGTATCAAGGGCCCGATCGGATCGGGAAAATCAACGCTCTTTGACCTTCTTCTTGGATTTGAAGCCCCCACAAGCGGTCAGATCTATATTGGAGGAAAGCAAATAAGCAAGAAAGTGATAAGCGGGCAGGTTAACTTCATCGCTCAGAACAGTGATCTTCAATTATTGACCATGGAAGTGAAAAAGGAGATCGAATTCATTTCAAGAAAGACCATTACAGATGAGATCATCGAATTCTTTCAATTGCGGCCTTTTCTCAAGAGAAATCCGCTCACCCTATCTTCGTCTGAAAAAAGAAGGGTGCTTCTTGCCGGCGTGTTTCTTTCGGAACTGCCGTATCTTATTCTGGATGAACCCACCGCAGATCTAGATGATCAATGGAAGACCAAGGTATTTTCAAGGATACTTGAGAGTGATAAAACGGTATTAGCATTTTCCCACGAGGAGATAAAAGGGTTAGAGCAACTCGGGATAGAGCAGCTCCAGGATAAAGACCCAGACCGGGATTGAGATCAAAGCTCCGATATAAGAATATAATAATCTTGGATACACGAATTCTTCATTTCCCGCTCTATGCCTATATTTTTCCAGCATGACAGCAAAATTATTTGCGGGCGGCATGATACATGCCAATGAAAGCACCCAGCCCAGGAGTTTGCTGGGATTGAATGCCCATATAAGGGAAATAAATATCAGGGGAAGAACGAAATTTTTTGCTAAAACGAAAAGGAGTACTCCTCTGATCCTTACCTTCTTCAAAACGATCTTCGAAAGTATTCCGCCAAGGACGAACATCACACCGTAGATACCGATTTTGCCGATGAGATCAAGGATGTCCATGACCTGTCCCGGTACATATTTTCCAACGCCGGCAACTCCAAGGATCATTGAGATCGCTGTTATAACAAATGGAACGGGGAGTGTATTTGTCTTGGGCCTTGTTTCTCCTCCTGTGATCCAGAGAACTCCGAGTGACCATAACAGAAGCAAAAGGAGCATTATATACATGAAAAGCAGTACAATGGCGAGATCCAAGGTATCGCCCTTCATTATTTCCAGAAGGATAGGGACCGAAAGATATCCGCTGTTCAAAAAAGTGAATAGCGCGAGATTTTCTTTCATAAACCCCGTTCGAGTGATCTTTCCGAAAAGATAACCGCCGGCAATCCCAATGGCAAGGAAAGCGAGCGTTATGAAGGGGATATACCAAAACTGGAGAAGAACTTCCATATTGAATCTCAGAAGGAATTTATGAAGTATCATCACGGGGATAAGAAAATTTACAAATAAGGTTGAGAGGGGCTTCAGCCACATCTTCGGCAGGAAAAGTCGAAAGGAAATATATCCAAGGACCATCAGGCCGAATGTTTTAATGATAAATTGAAGGATCGGGTAAATAGTCAATTTAGTGCTCTAATCTATGAAGACGTGAACACTGGCTGATACTATTTTGTTCAGCATGGGAGGCGCAGCGAACGCAACATACCAACGCGGTATGTAAAGACAGAAAAAGGGTATCAGCCCGAGGGGAATGTCATCTTTGGTCAATTTCTTCCTCATTCTTCGCTCACGGACCACCAAGGGTACGCCACGCTCATTGTTCGTTGGAATTGACTCAAATCTAAACATTCCATTGTCATCGTATTTACGAATCATAACTCTAGAACCCACATCTTGCCCTCATTGATCTTATGAATCATTACTACTCCTATTGATCCTGAATCTTCGGCAGGTTTTTATTATGACCTGATATTCATAACTCTTTCTTCTGAAGGTCACTATAAAAAGAAATTCCATGAGATATATACCCAAAAATGTGATCGCTAATGTTAAAAGATTCTTAGGAAAATAGGATAAAAAGAATTTGGACAGTGAAAAAAGCAAGCCGAATGCCAGGATAACAGTTAAGTAACTAAAGTTGAAGGGGTGAAATCGGTATTTGATAAACACTGTGGTGGAAATAATGATGCTTATCAGAATATAGCTCATGGCAGTGGCATAGGCAGCTCCTAAAGCACCCAATGGGGGGATCAGCAAATAGTTCAGTATCAGGTTCACCAGCAGAACTACAAGAGTTATGAGAAAATAGGCCTTTTGCATATTGCCATAAGAGAGTATCGGTGCATTTAACCCCGTCAGGATATTCAAAATAAGTCCGGATGACAAAACAATGAGGATAGTACCAGATAGAGATGTGTAATCACTGCCGAAGATCCCTGCCACCTGTTCAGAAAAAAGCAGGAAGATGAGCAGAAGTGGAAATGAAACGAGCAGTATCATTCGATTAAAGATATGATATGTATGCCGGAATTGCTTGCCGAAACTGCCTTCTTTTGAGATATGAGGAATGAGGGATCTTGAAAAAAGGGTCATGGGCAATAGAAGAAAAAAGGCGCTTCTTACTGCGACCCTGTAGAAGGCAACTTCTGCCATGGGCCGGAAAAGTCCGATCATGAAAGTATCTATATTTGTCATAAGAACAAATGTTAATGAGGCAAAAAAAAGAGGCAGGGAAATATTTACCAATTCCTTAAATGGTACTCTAGTGCTTGAGCTTGAGAATATCCGGGGCTGCTTAGACCGTAGGATCAAATATTCGATCACAATATTAATCAGCACGGCGCCAAGGTATATATACACCACTGTATTGATCGACAATGGAGTAAAAATATGAGCCAGGATAGCAAAGCGGAATATCGTTTCGGAGATGATGGATAGATTCAATGAGAACATATCTCCGGTTGCCCAGATCACGCTTCTGAACACCTTCTGGATCGATGAAAGGAAGATATATGGGATGAAGATGAGTAGAATACTTTCTCTCGCTGCAGGAACCGCGAGGATGCCCGCCATAATAAACAGAGAGAAGAACACAACGGAAACAAGGCTTCTGGTCATAATGAACTTGACCTTTCCGTATTCCTTATCTGCAAGGTATTTCGCTCCCAATTTCAATATGCCCCGGTCCAGCCCGAACATAGGGATGATGGCAAACATTGAAATAGTTGCGAATCCCCATAGGAAAGTCCCCGCGTCTTCGGTCTTGAAGAATCTTGTAAGAAGCACGATCAGTAGAAAGGTCAGGCCTCTATTCGCGATCTCAAAAATAATATTTATACCGCTGCCTTTAAGTAGAGTAAATAATTCCTTTCTCTTTTGATCCATTTGGGAATTATATTATTTTTTTCCCATTTATTCAACTCTTCCGCCCCCTTGAAAAATCTGAACTATTCCGATAAAATAAACTATGCCAGCGAATCTTACTCCCGATTACTTACGCAATGAGAAGAATTACAAGTTAGCAGCTGATCAGGATGAGAAACTCTATTGGCTGGAGCAGATGTATTCGACCATCCCAAAACATAAAGGTACGGAAAAACTTCAGGGCGAGATCAAGAAAAAGATCTCTCAGCTGAAAAAAAGCATGGAAGGGGTGGTTAAGAAGAAGAGTTCAGTTTCAAATAAGATAGAAAAGAGCGGTGCTGCCCAGATACTTGTCATCGGCCCGGCAAATGCTGGAAAATCGACATTCTTAACGATGTATACGGGGCATTCATCTCAGGTTGAGAGATACGCCTACACCACAACTGACTTTGTCCTCGGAATGGGTGATTGGGAAGACCTATCATTTCAATTCATTGATACCCCTGCCATTAAAGAGGGCTTCACTTCCTTTTTAGTGTTTAATCAACTTCGGATCGCAGACCTGGTAATTGTAATATTAACAGCGGAGAGCGATCCCTCAACACAATATGAGAAGTTAACTCAATTTCTCAGCAAAAAAAACATACAGCTATTGGCCTCCGGGGAGAAGTATGAGCAAGAAGGCACTGTGAACCTTCCGCATATGATCATAATGAATAAGATCGATCTGATCGATGACTACACAGCTCTCGACGACTTTAGAGATTCTATGGACTTAAAGGTGATCTCAACCTCTCTGATACTCGGAGACGGCAGAAATGAAATAATGGAGGAGGTCTTTGCTCTAAGCCGGAAGATCAGGATATATACGAAAGAGCAGGGAGAAAAACCCAATATGGTAGATCCTTTTGTCGTTGACGAGGGAACCACGGTGATAGACCTTGCAGCACATATTCACAAGGATTTCGTAGCGCAGTTCAATTATGCGCGTGTATGGGGAGGGGAGTTCTATGACGGGCAGAGGATCGGTAAAACAGAACCGCTTTCCGAAGGCCTTGTCATTGAATTCTATCTTCACGATTGACACGGGTTCACTGGGCCACTTGCTATTCATTGTTCATTATTCATTTCTCAATTATTCATTTCCCAACAATGTGTAACCTTTTTACCAATTGTAGCGTTCTATTAGTTGACGGAGGTCAAGATGAAGAAAAAAACACTTCTTTTCACCATTGCTTTGATGTTTCTATCAATGAGTTCGTTCGCCGGCGATTCCCCCGAGATGGGTAAGGGAATGCACCCGGGTATGAAAGACGGCGATAATTACCACGGCCGTATGCATTTTGAGGAGAGGATAAAAGAAGCCCTTGAACTTTCTGATAAGCAATTCGATCAATTGGAAAAACTCAGAATGGAGCTGGATAAAAAAGCCGCGAAGATCAAGATCCAGATCGCAAAAAAAGAACTTGATATCAAAGAACTGCTCTTGGAAGATGATATTGATTTTAAAGCTATCAAAATGGTATTGAAGGAGATCAATGATCTGGATTATGAACTTAAAATAATCAAGATATTGCATCTGGAAAAATCCTCGAAGATACTTACTAAAGAACAATTTGCCAAATTCAAAAATCATTTTTTCCGCGGTGATAAAAAGGAGAAAATGATGAAGATGATGAAGAAGAAAAAGATACATAAAGACAGAGATTAATAACCCTTCATTATGCGGGGGTGAATTCATCACCCCCGTATATCAACAACATAGTAAGAAGATCGTTCAAAAGTTCCAAGTTCAAAAGTTCAAAGGTTGAGATAAGAATCTCTTTGTGCTCTATCTTATAATTGTTCATTATTCATTTCCCAATTGTTCACTTCCTAACTAACCTCGAACCTCTAGCCTCTATCCTCCATGTATACATCAGAACACTAAAACCTATTTTCCCATTCGCCGGACATCAAATTGCTCCTGAGAATACCATTTTCTCATTATACTTAAACAGTTGAATTGTTGATAAAGCTTAGTGAATGGAAAAATATTAAAGGTGAAACCTCAAACATCTCTTGAAAACTAAGTGTTTTCGGTGCTATAATATAAAATATCTATTTGACAAAGGAGGTGGATGTCATGAGGAAATCTGTGGTAGTAGTGATCCTTGCTGAAGGCTTTGAGGAGATCGAAGCATTTACACCGATCGATATATTACGGCGTGCCGGGATAGAGGTCGTTATCGCTGGTTTAGAAGGGGGAAATATCACCGGGGCTCATGGCGTTAAGGTGGCATGTGACCTGGAAATTTCGGATATGGATTTTGATATGATAGACGGTGTTGTTCTTCCAGGCGGCCTGCCCGGCGCGGAGAACCTTGCGGCTTCTTATGTCTTATTGGATGCCATAAAAGTGCTTAACGGTAAGGGTAAATTGGTCGCGGCGATCTGCGCCTCTCCCGCTTATGTTCTGGAAAAAACCGGCATCCTTGTTGAGAGATCAGCTACCTGCTATCCCGGCTGCGAGAGCCGCTTCTCTCCCGAGGTCAAATTCTTAGTGCAGGATGTGGTGGTTGACGGTAATATTATTACTTCACGAGGGCCCGCTACGGCGTTCCCATTCGCTCTCGCTCTGGTTGAGTATTTAGCCGGCAAGGAAAAAAGGGATGAACTCGCAAAGGGAATGCTTTGGACAAAATAAGATATTCGTGTAATGGCGTTCATAATACAAATAAAAGGAGAAAATTATGACAAAGCTCGCATATTGCGGACTCGATTGTGATACCTGCCCCGCTTTCATTGCCTTAGGGAATAATGATGACAAGCTGAGGGAAAAGACCGCTGCCGAATGGTCAAAGATGTTCTCAGCTGATATTAAGAAGGAAGATATTAATTGCGTAGGCTGTACCGTAAACGATGGAATACATTTTTCACACTGTCACGAATGTAAATCCCGTGACTGCGCACGTTCTAAAAACCTGGAGAATTGCGGAAAATGTTCAGACTATCCGTGTCAGGACCTCAGGGATTTCTTTAAATATGTTCCGGAAGCCAAAGCGGTTCTTGACGGAATAAATAGCGAAGATCACGTTTGATGTGTGATGTCTCACGTTGAGAATGTAGAAACAAACTCATCCGTAACCGAAAACAAGTGTGGAGAATGTTACCTGGTGATTCTAACGGGGCAAAGAGTTTACACGCTTCGCTTCCTGTCAACTCTTTGCTTGGAACTTTTACATCGGGACAGACGAACGCCGGTGGCGTACGACATGTCCCATATCTTGATTGGGGAACGGCGTGAAACGATTGTAACAGGATATTTAATGGGGTAAGCGAAATAACGAATTTTCGGTTACGGGTGTGTTCCCTTTACCAATTCTGCCCTAGCCTCCAACCTCCAGCCTCAAACCTCTTCTTTTATCTATTTTTGGACAATTACTGAAAATGGCATATAATATGTCAAAGGGTAATTATGAAAGATAAAAATATCGATGTAACACTTCTATTGCTTACAGTATTTCTGCTTTTCGTCCCGCAGGCGTTTTACGGAGAATCTGCCGTGAAAAGTCAAATAACTGATTTTGCAGCGGAAATGATCAAAGAAGCCTCCTCTCACTTCAAAGATGATAAGGTCACGGTCGCCATCATTGAATTGGAAGACCTTTCAGATCTGACAAAAGAAGAAAATCTGGGCGAGATCATCTCGAGCATTCTGATGACAGAATTTGTCGCATCTAAACAATTTGTCCTTGTAGAGAGAAGTAAGTTGGATAAGGTTCTTGAGGAATTGAATCTCTCCAAGACGGGTTTTGTGGATTCGCGGTCTGCTCATCAAATAGGGCTTCTTTTGGCGGCCGATCTTATTCTGTGCGGCACTACATCCGAGCTAGGCACATATTTTGACATTAATGTCCGCCTCATTGATGTTGAGCGCTCCAGTGTTATTACCGCCCTTGTCCTGGAGTTGAAGCAATCTGAATACTTCGGAAGTGACGGCAGGCCGGTTACTCCACGACTCATCAAGGACAGGATACAGAAAAATATTGATGCCATCTATGTAGCGCTTTACTATTACGGCATAAAGTATAAAAAAGGTTTCCGCATTAAATACCCGAAGGCCCTTTCCGCCCTTGTCCCCGAATTTCTTCATAAATTACCTGATCCGATAAAAGGAAAGTGGATCTATGACAAGAAGAACGGCAGAGTAAAGAATAGCGCATATCCGAATATAGAGCCCTCGGTGGAATTTCCCAAAGTTCAGCCGGCGCTGGATATGGCGAAAAAGAATGTCATTCTTTCGCGCCTTAGGAACATCCATGTCAGCATTCAGATGTACACGGCAGAATATGGAGAGCCACCCGCTTCACTGGAAGTATTGGTAAAACATGGCGCTTTGGATAGTATTCCCGATCCGGTGGACGGGGAGTGGAAGTATGACAGCAAGACGGGTGAGATCAGCCACTCTGTGATCGGCGGCTTGGGCTATAATTAAATCCATGAAAAGTGAGCTTATAGCTCCCTGCGGGATGAATTGCGGCCTCTGCATTGGATATCTCAGAGAGGCCAAAAAGTGTCCCGGATGCCGTGAACGCTCCCGTCAAACAACCGGATACCAGAGAAAATGCGTAATAATCTACTGTGAGATAAGAGAGACCAAGGGACTGAAATACTGCTCCGAAAAATGTGAGAAGTATCCCTGCCGGAGACTCAAAACTCTGGATAAAAGATACCGCACCCGATACGGAATGAGTATGCTTGAAAATCTTGAGATGATAAAAGAAAAAGGTATCAGGGAGTTCATACGATCAGAGAGGGAAAAATGGAAATGCCCCAGCTGCGGGAAAACCTTCACGGTCCACAGAGACAAATGCCCCTTCTGTGGTGCTGAAAGAACGAAAATCAAATACAGTGATAATAGTGTCTGACCTACTTAAGAGTAACGAAAGACCTACTCTCATTGAATACTTTACTAAGCTGATCCGGAGATATCTGGTCGGACCTCAGCAGGAATTTATTTTCAAAAGATCGGAGTCGATCGATCTCGGCAAAATAGAAAGCATCAATCTTTATATCCACATTCCTTTTTGCAAGAATCTCTGTCCCTATTGTCCGTATAATAAGATAAAATACGATGAGTCGTATTCAAAGCCGTATCTGGAAGCTATATTGAATGAGATCGAGATGTATTACGAGAAGCTGGGTGCTGTGAATATCGATTCAATATATATCGGCGGTGGAACACCGACCAATCTCATCGACGAATTGGGCGTGATCCTTGAGCGGGTCAGAAAGCGGTTCAGAGTCAGTGGAAATGTATGCATTGAGACCAATCCAAATGATATCGATCAGGAAAATGTAAATAAACTCAAAGACTTTGGTATCGATCTGATAAGTCTTGGAGTTCAGAGCTTTGACCCGAAATACCTTGCTTTGATCGGAAGGAATTATTCTGTTAAGCAGGCCTATGACGCGATCGATCTTGTCAATCGTTCGGATTTCAAATCCGTAAATATTGATCTGATGTTCGCCCTGCCCGGTCAAACGATTTCAGAATTACGCTCTGATGTCAACAAAGCGATGGACTCGGGAGTAAATCAATTGACTACATATCCGCTTTTCACTTTTCCCTACACTTCCGTGGGTAAATATATGAAATTAAAAAAGGTTCATATGCCGGGAATAAGGATCAGAAGGTCTATGTACAGGACTATTCATACTATGTGTGCGGATAACGACTTTAACCGTGTTTCAGTATGGGGATTTAAAAGATCCTCCGCACCGAGATATTCATCCGTGACACGCGATAATTATATAGGCCTCGGAGCAGGAGCCGGTTCAAATATCCCCGGAACATATTATATGAATACCTTTTCCGTTTCGGATTATATGGAGCGATGCGGCAATGATAAATTCCCGACCGCATTGAAAATGGAATTCTCCCAAGAAATGACAGCATTTCACTGGTTCTACTGGCGCCTTTATGATACAAGGATACCGAAAGAGGGGATCAAAGGATATTCCGGTAAAACCGGCAGAAAGATGAGCCAGCTGATCTTCGCGATGAAGGCACTCAATATGTGCATTGAGAATGATGCGGAAATTCTTTTAAATGAGCGCGGAGCCTTCTGGCTGCATCTGATGCAGAATTACTTTTCTCTGAATTATATCAACAAGGTCTGGACCGTTGCTCAGCGTGTTCCTTTTCCTAAAGAGATCCGAATATAGGGACGGTGCTTTAATTCTTTAGTTTTCCAAATTTGTGATAATTCGGATTCCCCAACAATGCAGGAGATATGGATTTCCGGATGGTTACAATTTTCGGTATTACTGAGATATAACATATAAGTGTAGATATAATCGAAATAGGGGCCTGCCAAATACTAAAGAATTAAAGGACCGTCCCTAATATCCCATTTGCCAAAAAGAGGTAAAATAAGTTAAAATATAAGATGGAGATACAATGAAATCTGTAAAGACCATATTTTTAATCATTATCCTGGCTTTGCTTGCTCTTACGGCCTATTCTGCCGCTCCGGCAGGGTATTATGATTCCGCCACAGGAAGCGGCGCAACCCTGAAAACGCAATTGTACAATATTATCAACGGGCACTCTTCCAAATCCTATGATTCTCTGTACACCTATTACGAGACGACAGATAATACAGGCGCGAACACAGTATGGGATATGTATTCATTCAAGGCGGATGGAACGGCAGATTATTATTATTACAATGACTCAACATCATCAGATAAATGTGGAAACTATAGCGAAGAGGGAGACTGCTACAATAGAGAGCATTCAGTGCCCGCCAGCTGGTTCGGCGACTCAGCTCCGATGTACACCGACCTTTTCATGGTGTATCCCACTGACGGATATGTAAATAACAGAAGAAGTAATTATCCTTTTGGTGAAAATAACGGCGGAGTATGGACTTCATCTAATGGATCAAAGGTGGGCTCATGCACTTATCCTGGATATTCCGGAACTGTTTTCGAACCCATTGATTGTTATAAAGGGGATTTTGCCAGAACATATTTCTATGCAGCAACAAGGTATGAATACGATGTGGATACATGGACCGGTGGCATGTTCAATGGTACCGAGTATCCCGCTTTTGCGACCTGGGCGATCGATATGCTCCGTGAGTGGCATGTGATGGATCCAGTATCTCCTAAGGAGATCGCAAGAAATGACGCGGTTTACGCGGTACAGGGCAATAGAAATCCGTATATAGACCACCCTGACTGGGTCTGCGTTGTCTGGGGCGGCAGCTGCGGCGATGATATCACTGCTCCCACATTTGCGGGAATAGAGCAGGCCTATGCCACTCAGACATCCGGCGAGGTCTATCTTTCATGGAGCGAGGCAGCGGATTTCAGCACACCCATAAATTATCATATCTACATCGCCGCATCAGCAGGCGGTCAGAACTTCTCTTCTTACGACTATAGCACAACATCTCTGAACTATACCGTTACCGGACTTACTAACGGCGTTACATATTATTTTGTTGTGAGGGCGGAGGATAGTGCCGCTGTTCCAAATGAAGATACAAATACAGTAGAACTTGCTGCGATACCTACCGATGTTAATGCCTCGCCCGCCTTTGCCGGTGTCTCTGAAGTTACCGATGTAGAAGATGGCGGAAGCATATACATTGCCTGGGACTCGGCATGGGATATCAATACTCCTATCACCTATAATATTTACCGCTCTACCACCAGCGGTGCCCAGAATTTCTCCTCTCCCATCAATACGACCTCTTCGCTTAATATGACAGATACCGGCAGAAGCATAGGACAGGCATATTTTTATGTCGTCAGAGCGACGGATTCTCTGGGTCTGGAGGACACTAATACGGTTGAACTCTTTGCGATCCCTTCACAATATATCGCACCGGCTGAGCTTGATGTTTCCGGGTGGAAGATAACAGACCTAGATGCGCCGAGAACATATACTATTCCCGCTGATACGATAATAAAAGCGGGACATTATCTGATCATTGGCCGTGATGCTACAAAGAGTGAATTTGAGCTGGAGTGGGGGGTAACCATTCATGCCGATGATGTCTATCTGGACGATGAAAGCTCTAACGATTTCCTTATCAACGGCGGTGAGTACTATGAGCTGCTCGATGATGCCGATATCACAGTAGACGGCCCCAGTCCCGTGTCCTTATCAACCAATGGTAATACAAATCAAAGAAATAATCCCGGGGATAGCGGTGTTTTGATCGCTTCCTGGACCACGAGTACATATGATAATGCAACGCCCGGATCAGGTGCGGGTACGCCGTCAAATGCGGGCGTGATCATCAATGAATTTTCAGATGGAAGTGATTATAAATATGAGTATATAGAGCTTTACTATGACGGTGGCGGCATAACAGATACCACTCCTCCGCTGTTCGCAGGAATAGAGTCCGTTACAGATACACAATGGGGAGGAGAGCTTACTCTCGGTTGGAGCACAGCCTCAGATACTTCCACACCGATATCGTATTATATTTATGTCTCCACCGCAAGTGGTGGGCAGGATTTCGGCTCAGCCAATTATGTTACTCAAGAATTGACCTACGATGTGAACGGCCTGACCAATGGAATGGAGTATTTCTTTGTGGTCCGCGCCCGCGACAGCAAGAACAATGTCAGCACAAATATGCAAGAGCTGAGTGGAACACCTACACTTGTAAATGATCCACCGGTTTTCGCCGGCATTGAGAATGCGGTCGGAGACGCAGCCAATAATGAGATCGTACTTTCATGGTCTGCCGCCACTGATAGCGACACGCCGCTGCTTTATATTATTTATCGTTCGACTGCTTCTTCAGGCCAGGATTTCGGCGTAGAAACATATTCCACCGCATCACTCTCATTCGATGATACAGCAATCGTTCCCGGTACTACCTATTATTATGTGGTCCGCGCTCTTGACAACAGAGGCGCTGAGGACAGCAATAGTGTGGAATCAGCCGAAATGGTGTTTGCTGCCGCTCCGGGTTTTGCGGGCCTGGAAACTGCGTTCTCAACCGGTAATAACGGCGAAGTATCTCTCTCTTGGTCTGCTGCCTCTGACGACAATACACCGATCTCATATCGGGTATTTCACAGTACTCAAAGCGGGGTGTATGATTTCGACCTGCCGCTTGACAGCACCGAAGCACTTTCGTATCTGACCTCGGGATTGACAAATGGAGTGACTTACTTCTTTGTTGTGCGGGCATATGATTCCTTCGGCCTGGGGGATTCAAATAATGTGGAGCATGCGGCAATGCCAGATTATGTGAATATTGCTCCCACATTTGCCGGATTATTCTCGATCGCGCCTGATAATGTGGATATTGAGATCGATCTGGAGTGGAAATCCGCATCAGATCTTGATACTCCTATAACTTACTATATCTATCGTTCAACTTTCAGCGGTGGACAGGACCTTTTCGCACCGAATGCTTCCACTCTTATGAGCTCATACAGCGATGCCTCCATTTCCATGGGCGTTACCTATTACTACATTGTGAGAGCAGAGGATTCGATGGGGCTGGAAGAAGATAATACCGTTGAAGGACATGCTGGCATTTATTTTACACCTCCGATATTTTCAGGGATTACCAGCGCATACGGCACCGGAAATCCGGGAGAGAACAGGATCGCCTGGAGTACTGCCATCGACTCCAATGAGCCCGTCAACTATTATGTGTATCGTTCGACTGCTTCTTCAGGCCAGAACTTCGGCTCCCCCCTGTACTTCACAACATTCTCGAATTGGTATGATACCGGCCTTGTCGATGGGGTAACATACTATTATGTTGTGAGAGCGCGGGATGCTCAGGGCACTTTTGACGATAACGAAGTTGAATTGTCAGCGACTCCGTATTATAGTAATTCAGCCCCTGAGTTTTCAGGCATCAACAGTGTATCCTCCGATGACGCCGTTCCTTCTATTTCCATCGGCTGGAATGCCGCGGTCGACTCGGATACCCCGATCAATTATAATATTTACCGTTCGTCTGTTTCCGGCGGTCAGAATTATTCTATCCCTCTGGATTCAACTGCCAATACCGTGTATGTGGATACCGTACTTGCCGGCGCTGCTACTTACTATTATGTGGCCCGGGCATACGATTCTCTCGGAGTAGAGGACACGAATACGGTCGAGGCATATGCATATATCCCTTCCCTTGCTGTGACCGATTTTACCAATGTGGTCATTTACCCGAACCCAACTTCGGCAGAGGTCAATATCAGCGGTCTGCCGGATGGCACGAAGATCAGTTTTTACACTGTTTCGGGCGAGCTGCTTTTTTCTGAGATATCTTCAGGGACAATATTCCATTGGGATGGGAAGACCGGCCGTTTCGGTGTAAGATCCGGGATATATCTGATCACATTGGAGAAGGACGGAAATGTCGCGGTGCTGCGGCTGGCGGTGATCAGGTAATCCCAGCCTGCTGCGCAGTGCACAAGCGACAAGTGATAAAAACAGTACGATGTACGAGGTGGAGAGGAACAAGGTACAATGATAGGATTGTAGGCACAAGTATAATGAATAGTGAATAATGGGGAAGGGAATGTAGGATATGGATAATTAAGATATGAATAATGAATATGTAAACGAATAATGAGAAGGGGAGGAGAGAAATGGTTAATTTCCGGTTCCGGGTGTTTATTTTGTTATATTTTGAGTTTGGACCCCGTGAGTTTTCACCTTTTCAATCCTCGTCCCCATTTCTACCCTACCAATTATAGGCAAGCGAGGCAATAATTCTGAATGGGAGTTCAGCGAGTTCCAAGATACTATCTTCAGTGGAAGTTTACCATGTTGTTATTAATTATTTAATACGGATCGTAAAATTTGTGAGGCTACCTCTTAAAACCCTATGACAATATGTAATAATAGAGCGACTGAGTTAATTCCCTTTTCCGTCAGAATTAGTGAGCCTTTCAATCTTGTCTAAATGAATAAAATCTGGTTATACTTCAATAAGTAATTCTGCGAATCTAAAGGAGATGTGGAAATGTTGTAAAACACTATGCATGGATTTTCGTATTGGTCGATCTTATTCCATCGGAAGGTTCGAAATCTTTTCCCTTCAATGATGAATATCATAAGATTACTGCTCAGTTTCCGCTACCATCTGCCTTAACTGAACAAGTTCCAACAATATCGGCACCATAATAGGTTTCCTCGTACCAAAATATTTTGTTAAGAATATTCACCATTTCTTAATTTACCCTCAAGATCGCTTCCAAATTGACCATTAATTAATCGATCATCCCTTAAATACTGGAAAAACTCGGTGAAATTATTTGGGCTTAAAAAGTGAAATAAATATTTCTGTTTGATGCCGATCTTTACAAGTTCATTATTAAGATATATGAAGTGCTGAAGCGCATATTTGTACTTCGCCTTATTTTCAGGTGAGCAATCATCATCAGATTTGATTTCTACAACAACGATATACTCAAATTGGTTTTTCGAAATTTTAATGAAAAAATCAGGATTAAAAGATTGTTGTTTGGAGTGCTTCCCACCGATAGTTGTAATTGAATAATCAAGGCTATAAAACCCTTGATCTCTCGATTTTATCCAGCATTCTACCTTTTCTGCGTTATCTTTTTCACACAGTGTTTTAACAAACCTCCTCTCTGGTTCTGCTTTCGTGAAGACTATGTCTAAGGGCGTTTTAAATAGATAGGGGTTAATCTCCTTCGTTGAACTCTTAGGCAACGATTCATCTTCAATAACTGCCTTCAAAATGTCTTTGACATCGGGAAGTAATTCATTGTTATATTCAACTGTATGAAAAACTGTTGAATTATGTCTGAGATTGCCAATAGATAATGATTCACGGTCAATATTTTGTGTTGAACGAGAGAAAGGGGAGGTAACTCTCCTAATATTAACAACAGTTTTGCCTTTTTTTCTTAATAATGTGCTAAACATATTGAGAATCTTATGTTTGTTTTTTTCAACCAATCTATTGCCTTTAATACCTCTCTTCTCCATTGAGTTAAGAATTATTCTTTTTATTTCATCTTTTGACGGTAAATTTTCTTTTAATGTATATGAACCCTCTGGAAGTTTTAATATTTGGCCTTCCCATTCTCGGGTTTTAAACTCCTCACATATTTTATTTGCAATTTCTTCAACAGTATAAGTGTTGTATTCAATAAGCGTATTTTTCGATTTGATTTTTCCTTTTAGATTAGTATATTCCGTTGTCTTTTCGGACTGCTCTACTTGTGCAATTAATTCGATATAACCTTTTGTATAATCAAATTCTTCATGATTCTTTGTTGATTCCTTTTCTATTTGATCTTTATCATAATTAATATTGTACAAATCAAAATTGTACTTACTTCTGCCACCATCCTTTAACACATGACTTTTCAATTTCATTTCAATTTCTAGTATTTCATCCACCAATCCCCTTATATTGCGGCTCCAGGCAGCATGATTAAAAATTCTGACTTCAGGTTGTGGGGTCTGATATTCAGGAGGTATTCGTAAACCCCTGCCAAGTACTTGAGCAATAAGTAATTTTGAATTGAATGCTCTATCTTCCCATGGCACAATCTGAAAAACATTTTTTACATCCCAACCTTCAGTAAGCATTGAAACAGAAACGATCCATTCAACAGGATCACTTTTGTCGTCAACTGTCGAGAGCTTTGCTACATTTGCCTGATGGTCTTTGTGTGATGTTACAATTAATACTTTTCCATCAATTGCTTTTCGTGGTAATTCCTCTTTTCTTTCCAAAAATTCTTTTAGTTCTTCTGTAAGTCGTTTTGCGTTGTGAATGTCTTTAGTGATTAAAATCGTTAAAGGCTTGATCTTTCGATACAAATCTCTTTTTTGCGAATGATTATCATAAATTTTTTGAAACTTCTCATCTTTTTCGATTGTCTCATCTTCGCTGACATAATCAACCATTTTGACCATTTGGTCATCTTCTGCTTGGCGTAGTGAATATCTGTAAATAACATCGTTAAAATATTCATCATTAATGTAGGCAGTTCCTGTAAACCCAAGTGTATATTTGAAATTGTAGACATCATTCATTAAAAATCCTTTCCACTTCTTTATACTTTTACTCTGGCTGTCTCTTCCTGCAACTTTATTGTAAATATGATGAGCCTCATCATTCAGTACTAATACCCTTTCCCCAACATCTTTTAAACTATCTTGAATCGATGACCCCGTTCTTTCATAAACAGCATGAATATTTTCAACACAAATATCTCCATCTCTAATTGTGCTGTTTGCATCAATAATTCTGGGGCTTTTATAGTTTGAATTTTCAGGAATGGTTTGCCTTAATTTAGTATCACTGGCTAAATGAGTAAATTTTTCCATCAATCCTTTTTCAATAGTGAGTGAAGGACATAGGACAAGAACTTTATCTACAAGCCCTAATCCGAGCATTATTTGGGCAATCCCGTAAATAACATAACTTTTGCCAGTGCCAGTAGCTAAATCAATATTTGCACTTAATTTATTGGGCAATTGTAAGTGCCGGTAATAATCGTCAATATTTTTATAGCGGGTTTTTATTTCCGCATTTATTCCGCTATTATAATTTTCCTTTATCAAATCTTTAATTGAGTTATACTTGCCGGATGCCAGAAAAATTACTGCCTGCTGAAGAGCTTCTTTTTGATAAATTCTATTATCGCACAATACATCTAAAAATCTATCCCAAACGGATAAATCTAAAATTGAAGGATCATAGGTTTTAGTAACTGTTAAAACCAGATCGCCTGTTTTATATGTTTTAATTTCCTGCATTATTTAAGCCTTAATGATTCTTTAAATTCGTTTCCATAAATATCTATATAAACGATCATTATCTTTTTGCCAAAATCCTTTTTGTTTAAAGGTATTACAATCTCTTTTTGCTTTTTTAGTTCTTTTTTTAAATCTTTTTCCGGTTCGTTTGATTTCTTATTCTTTTTTGGTAATAAATCCTCTGCAAAGAAATAATCATCCATTTCAAATGCTTCACCGTTATAATTCCTATCAATCAAGACCATTGCCAACGATTCAAAATTTTCCATATCGTTTCCGCTTTCTTCTTCGGTAAAATCCGAATAGAATTCCTGAATATGAATATTTATTTGATCTTTTAATGACACCAATTTGGATTTGACTTGCGGCTGGCGGATAAAATGAAAACCCACAGCATCTTCCAAATCGTTTACATTACTTTTTCTTTGCGGCTGGCGGAACTTTTTGAAATTAACTTTATGAAGTTCCTTTATGATTTGATAAGGAACCTTAAGGAAATAATATTTTACATTGCCTATCTCATAATAATCACTTATAAAATCAACATAGTTTGCAGGAGAAATGATATATAATCTATTGCCGATCTTGTTGCCGATATGAGAATGCAAATCTTCCAGATACTCCTCATCAACAGAAGAATCCTTAAATTTCCAGTAAGGATAAGTTATACAGTAAAATCCATCCTTTTTTTGGCCTTCAATTGTAATACCGCCTATTTTTTTGTTGAAAGGTTCTACTTCAAACAAGTTCATTACAAATTTACGGTACTCATCTTGTTTTAACTCAAATACTTTTTGAAGATCATAATAGCCAGTATTTACAGTTATAAATGGTTTAGTTTTCTTATTGTATTTTTTCTTGGGATTTTCTAAATCTTTGCTTTTGTGAACATTAAGTAAACGTTTTTGTATTGTATAAAATGCAAGCTTACCTATATCACAAACAATCCATTTTCTTCCTAATTTTTCTGCAACTGCAGCTGTCGTACCTGAACCTGCAAAGAAGTCTAAAACTATATCACCTGTATTTGTAAATGATTTAATTATTCTACCCAATAACTCTTCAGAATTTTCTGTTGGATATCCTGTAGTACTAGAATAAGAGCGTATATCAAGCCAATTAGTATTAATCTTAACATTATCAGAACCCAAGTAATCAACAGTGAAATTGTTTGCATTACAATTTAAACAACTATTAATTTTAGTAGCTGCAAAATATATAGTCTTTGATGTTATATCATAGAACTTAAACTTATCATTTTTATATCTAAGTTTCTTTTCAAGTTTTTCATCAGATTCTGCAAAATAAAATCTTGCGCCACAATTTTTACAACGTAGTCTTATAAAATTTTCTTCTACAAGTTTGTTGCATTTATCTTGAATCAAAGAAAAATGCTGGCCTTGCGGAGGAAGCATAGTCAAACCAAAAAAAATTCTTTCTTTTGGTCTCCTTTCTCCAGGCATTAAAAAAGAAGTCCATTTAATTTCACTTAACGGTCTTTTTGCAAAGACATTGTTTTTTTTATAATTTGATGAATTGGAATATGCATATAGTGATTCATTGATAATATCAAACTTATTCCTAGTACCTGCGCCTTCTCTCTTTCTCCCAATAATTATTTCATTAATGAAATTATCTTTTCCAAAAATTTCATCAAGAATAATCTTGATATAATGACCAAAATTATATGCTTGACGTACTATAATTATGCCATTTACATCAAGAATCTCTTTAGATTCAATTATTCTTCTCCTTAAAAATTCAACGAATTCAGCACCTTTAGTTTTTGCCGAATACCCTTTTTGACCTTTATTACCATCATATTCATCACCTGTACCAAAAGGTGGATCAATATAGATTAACTTTACTTTTCCTTTTACTTTATCCTTTATTAACGGGTCTTTATTTTCATATATAGTTTTCAGAAATTGTAGATTGTCTCCAAAGACAATCATATTTCGCCATCCGTCTTTAAAAGATTCTCTTTTGCCGTTAAATACTTTTTCAACCTGTAAGGGAACAGGAAAAACACCGTCTTCATTGGCAAGAATATCTTCTTTGCGCATCTTCCCGCCATAAACCAGTTCATATTCCTTTTGCTTAACCGGAAACAGTTTGTATTTTAAATCTTCCGGAAGCTGCTCACCTTTTTTCAACTGTTCAACGATGTATTTAATTTCTTTTTCGTTTAACTGTAATTTATCCATAATTATAATCCTGTTATTTATTCAGCAGACCTTCTGCCTGAAAACTAAAATAATCTCTTTTTGAAACAATAATATGATCAACTACTTGAATTCCGACGATTCTTGCCACTTCACAAAGGCGGTTAGTAATCCCAATATCGTCATCACTTGGGTTTGGATCGTCCAATGGATGATTATGCACAAAGACAATTCCTGCTGCTCTATCGCTAATTGCATTAGCAAAAATTTCCCGCGGATGCACAATGCTTTGATTAATCGTACCGATAAATACTGTCCGCTTTTCTATCAAATCAGATGCACCAGTAAGTGTAAGTGTAATAAAATATTCCTGCTTTTTGTTTCTAATATCTTCAACAAGTTTTAAAATATCATCTGCATTTCGTATCTTGATTCCATCCTTAACCAGATATCTTTTAGCAAATTCAAAAGATGCCATAATCTGCGTCGCTTTAGCTAATCCAATTCCTTGGATATTTCTCATATTTTCTAAATTTATATTTTCAGGAGCCCTTTCTACCTCTTTAAGAATATCTTTTGCTAAAACCCGCACATCCCTACCTTTCATTCCTTTACCTAATATTACCATTAATAATTCTTCATTTGAAAGAGCTTTGACACCCTTTGCTTTCAGTTTCTCCCTGGGTCTATCTACTTTTGGAGTTTCCTTAATCGGTTTTGTCATGTTACTAACCCCGTCGTTGTTATCTCTTGTATTATACCATACTTCCACATAGAATTCCATAACTACTTTGTGAATAAAGTTATTGTTAATATTTTCTAAGACGATTCCGAAAACGATACTGATCTTTTAAGAATAGAAAAGAAGGAAAAAGAAGGGTCCACATATTTATGTCTTGAAAAAGTTCAATCAATAGAATATAATCAAAGAGAGGTGTGCAGTGGATTACAGCGGCAGTGTACTGGGTAATATTTTTAAGTTGAGATGGGTATTTATAGTATCAGATGTGATCTTTCTTTTTGTAGCATATATAATATACGCCAACGGCACTTATCAAGGGCCGGAATATGATGCGAAAACACTTTTCATTTTGCGGGTGGTATTGATATCCGTCGCCGTGATTTCTTATCTCATAGGTACGAAACTTGTGAAATTCCCCAAACGCTCCGGTTTCCACGAGGAGCTCTCCAATGAGCAAATACTGAGAATTGTAAGAGCGGTAATACTTCGAATGAGCATACTTAGTTTTCCACTGGTCGCCGGCTTCGTTGATTTCCTCTTATCAGGGGATTGGAAGCTTCTTGCCGGTGGGTTCGCCATTTCTCTTGTCGGTAAATTTGGTACATTTCTACATGTTAAAAATGTTTAGACAATGGAATAATAAAGAGTTTTACTTCGCTGCCGTTCCTGTCAGCTATTTGATCACGACAATCCCGTCAAACTTGAATATTTTTGGCCGGCGAGATGCCCGGAATAAGGAAAATGACAAATAGATTCAATCTGATCTCGGACTTCAATCCCGCAGGTGACCAACCCGCTGCCATAGAGAAGTTAGCCCAAGGTCTTGATGACGGCAAGAAATATCAAGTCCTTATGGGGGTTACCGGCAGCGGAAAGACATTCTCGATCGCCAAGGTCATCGAACAGCTGCAGCGGCCCGCTATTGTCATTTCACATAATAAGACGCTGGCTGCGCAATTGTATTCTGAATTCAAGGACTTTTTCCCTGATAACAGGGTAGAGTATTTTGTTTCGTACTATGATTATTATCAGCCTGAGGCCTATTTGCCGGAAAAGGATATGTTCATTGAAAAGGACGCGGATATTAATCAGGAGATCGACCGCCTGCGGCATTCGGCAACGCATTCGGTTCTCACAAGGAGAGACACGATAATAGTTGCTTCTATATCCTGTATTTTCGGCCTGGGTTCGCCGGACCGATATGAGAATAAGCGCCTTTATCTGAGGGTTGGAGATAAGATCGACCGTCAGGACCTTCTTCGCCGTCTTGTCAGGATCATGTATGAAAGAAATGATATTGCCTTTGAACAAGGCCGCTTCAGGGTAAAAGGGGATATCGTGGATATTTTCCCGATGTATGAGGAAAAAGCGGTGCGTGTCGAATTATTTGGTGACGAAATAGAGAAGATCAGTTATTTTGATCCCCTGAGGATGGAAATATTCGCATCTGTCGATCAATTGATGATATTTCCCGCTCGGCATTATCTCATTGAAGATGGCTCGCTTGAACCGATACTCACTGAGATAAAGGAAGAAATGGAAAAAAGGGAATCCCTTTTCCTGTCTCAAGGAAAATTACTGGAAGCGGAAAGGATACGGCAAAGGGTCATGTATGACCTTGAGATGCTTCAGGTGATGCATTATACAAAGGGGGTGGAGAATTATTCCCGATACTTCGATGGGAGGTCCGTGGGCGAACCGCCGATGACGCTGCTGGATTATCTTCCGGAAGATGCCCTGTATATTATTGATGAATCCCATGTCACGGTACCGCAGGTGAAGGGAATGTATAATGGTGATCGCGCAAGAAAGGAAAATCTTGTGGAATTCGGATTTCGCCTGCCGTCCGCCTTTGACAATCGTCCGCTGAAGTACGATGAATTCTGGGAAAAGGTGAGTCAGGCGGTATTCATTTCCGCGACTCCCGCCAATTTTGAGATAGAGAAAGCGGGTGGCGAGGTCGTAGAACAGGTGATTCGGCCAACAGGACTGGTAGATCCCGAGATCAAGGTATTTCCCACTATCAATCAAGTGGACAGATTGCTGGAATTAATACAGCCGGTATTGAAGAGGAATGAGAAGGTGCTCGTCACAACGATCACGAAGAAGATGTCAGAAGAGCTTGCTTATCATCTGATGTCCCTTAATTACCGTGTGAAGTATCTGCATTCAGGTATTGACACGATCGAACGCTACAATATTCTGAAGATGCTGCGGACAGATGTGATCGATATCATTGTAGGCGTCAATCTCCTGAGAGAAGGCCTTGATCTTCCGGAAGTAAGTCTCGTAGTGATATTTGATGCCGACAAGCCGGGATTTCTGAGAAGTCACCGTTCTCTTATTCAGACCATTGGAAGGACCGCAAGGAATGTGAACGGTTGTGTTGTCCTATTTGGTGATATGATAACACCTGCCATGAAAAGCGCGATGGATGAAACCGCCAGACGGCGCGAACAGCAGATCGAATATAATAAAGCTAATAATATTATTCCCAAGACCATTATTAGTAAGATCAAGAAAGGCCTTGAGTTGGAAAACGGCAAGAAGTTCGAAAGTGATGAGGATCTTGACCGCTATCTGAAGAAATTGAAAAAGAAGATGGATGAGCTCTCAAAGGAGCTGAAGTTTGAGGAAGCCGCAAAGATCCGAGATGAGGTGCTCGAACTTAGAAAAAACTTCTTGACATTTGAGATATAAAATAGTACGGTATTTTTTGATACCAATGGAGGTTCAGAAATGAACTACAGCGTTGAAAAACCACATGAGTGTCTTCATCCGTATGACGTGGAATACATTACCAATCCAAACCAGGACAAAATAAGAAAACTGGCCTTGGAACATTCCCCCAATGTAATTGTTTCAAAGTACGATAATCTGAATAAGATTACCAGAAATAAAGCAAGAAAAGCGAATTGGACATATATCATAGATGAGGTGGAAAATAAGGATAAATATTCATCCAAATTGATCGATTCGATCAAGGCCGCCGAACTATATGAGATCCAGAAGAGTTATATCGAAGGCAAGGGTACTTTGGTTGAGATACAAGGATATATCGGACTTGGGAAAAAGGCCGTGCCGATTCAATTCCTCTATACTCTGGATGCAGCGAATATCGCGGGCATGCAGCAGGTTCTCCTCTTCCCGAGAAAAGATGTAGAGGATGAAAAGCAGCTTTCAGAACCTTTTAAGCCGGCATTGAGACTTGTTTTTACGGCAGAATGTCCCGCTCCCGGAATGGATGGAGAGCAGGCAATGATGGTCGATCTTGAAAATTATACCTCATATGTAATAGGAGCCGACTATTTCGGAGAGAGTAAAAAAGGCGCTCTGAGAATGCTAAATGATATTCTTTACGGCAGCGGCGGACTGGTACTTCATGCGGGTGCTAAACTGGTAAAGGTCGGTGGAGAATTGTTTTCAATGACCATCATGGGGCTTTCGGGAACCGGGAAGACCACAACAACATTTTCAAAACAGGGCGAACTGACACAACCCATTCAGGATGACATGGTAACCCTATGGCCCGGTGGCGAGATCTCCATCACGGAGAACGGCTGCTTTGCGAAGACCTTCGGCCTGAGTTTGGAAAATGAGCCCGTTATATATAAAGGTACCGTAAATTCTGATGCTTGGGTCGAGAATGTTTACCAGGATACATCACGGGAATTTGATTTTTTCAAGGAAGTTCTTTCTCCTCAAGAGGTTGAAGAATATAGAGATGTCCTGCTTTTCACTTTCGGAAATGAAGATAATATCAATAGCTATATAAGCGGCGATGTAAAAGCGGAGAATGTTATTGACAGAGACGGTATTCCGAAGGATGGCTGGGATTTTCTCGTATGGACACAGAACGGGCGCTCAATCATTCCGATGCATGCGGTGGAAGATGCCGCGGACCTTCATAAAATACCGAGTGTTAAATATATGGGAATTCTGAATAGAGACGAGGGACGGGACGCTGCTGTTCCCGGTATCGTCAAATTCGTTTCCCCCGACCAGGCCGCCGGTTACTTTATGCTGGGAGAAACCTCCAAAACATCAGCCGCAGGCAAGGAGAGGGGCAAGACCCGGTCACCGTTTACTCAGCCCTTCTTTCCCAGAAGAATGGAATTACAGGCGGATAGATTTAAGGAGCTTGTAGCAACGATGCCCGGAGTCAGCACATGGCTGATGAATACCGGCTTTATCGGTGGCGACGCGAAGGATGTCTCGGAAGGAAATGCGTTAAAAGTGAAGATCAGGCATTCCTCCGCCATGCTGGAAGCTCTGATCGGCAATAAGATAAAGTGGAAGCTGGATCCGGATTTCGGATATTATATAGTCGATGTGGAAGCCCCGGAAAATAAAGAGCTGGTGCGACTGGTCCCAAGAGAGATATTGAATCCCATTTGTTATTATGAGAAAGGCAAGAGAATGGGAGAATACAGGCAATGGGTAATTGATCTTAATCACGCCAGACGGGAATTCCTTGAGTCCTACTATATATCCAAGAACATAATAGATTCAGTAGTAAAAGGATAAAGATCGAGTTCCCATCCCGTTCGGTGGGAAAATATTTTCAAAGCCCCGCAAATCAGGGCTTCGAGCGATAGTAAGGAGTATTTCCTATGGATATGAAAAGGATTTTCGTTGAAGAATCGATATCGTTGGGCGAGAATATTACAAACAGCAAGGATATATTAAAGGCGATCGCCGCATTGGCAAGCAAAAACAGGGATCTTGAAAATATTAATGAGAAAGATATCTTCACGGCACTCAAGGAAAGAGAGGCCTTAAGCTCCACCGGCCTGACAAATGGAATTGCTATACCTCATTGTTCGCTTGAAGATACTCAGGGTTTTGCTCTTGGCATTTTAACGCTGTCCGAACCGATCGATTTTAATTCCATTGATGGAGAGAAAAGCGATATTTTCATATTCCTGATCGGCGATATGAAAAAGAGGAATACACATATAAAACTTCTTTCACAAGTCGCCTCGATGCTGAAACAGGAGGATAAAAGATCAATTCTCCGCAGTAATGACAAATCGGCAGTGGTGTCTATGGTCAATGAGATGCTCCAGAGCTTTGATAAGAGCAATGAGGCAAATGCCGGAGAGCGTGCGATCCTTCATATCTTTATCCAGGACGAGGAGGCATTCTCAAGGATCCTGGAAATATTTTCGGGTTCAGAATGCTGCTATATCAATGTTCTTGAGACAAATCCGGCAAGCTCATATTTCCAGGAGCTTCCTCTTTTAGCCAGTTTCTGGAATCCTCCTGACGCTACCTTCAACCGTATTATTTTTGCGGTTATCCCACGGGCATTGTCAAATAAAATGCTGGGAGAACTCGATAAGATTATCTCCGGACTGGAAGAGAAGAACGGTGTTCTTGTTGTAATGAACGAGGTAAGTTATTTCAACGGTTCGATAGGATTCTGATAAATGGACCTATTTCACATGATCAATGATTTCTTCGGCGGACTTCTATTATCGCCTTTGTTGTACGCCGGCATCATTATTCTAGCAAGTTTTTATTTCGGCAAGGTCATGAATCTTATCCGGCTTCCGGTTATTATCGGGTATATGCTCATGGGAGTGTTTCTCGGCCCTTCATTTATGAATTTCGTTAACCCGCAGGTTCAGGGGAATATGTCCTTTATTACTGATATGGCCCTTGGATTTGTCGCCCTTTCCATCGGGTTGGAATTAAGTTTCCGTTCTTTGAAAAAGTTGGGAAAGGGCATCATCGGGATCATATTTACAGAGTCCTTCGGTGCCTTTATCCTGGTGTTTACCGCGCTCTACATTACAACCAAGAATCTGCCTTTGAGCCTGATCTTTGCTTCTGTGGCTCCTGCAAGCGCTCCCGCCGGTACCGTTGCCGTAATACGGGAGTATAAGGCGAAGGGTAAATTGACAAGCGCCCTTTATGCTGTGGTGGGATTTGATGACGGTCTTGCGATAATAATATTCGGCTTTTCCGCCGCTATCGCGCGGTCGATACTGCTCCACCATACGGGCGCGGATGATTCCGGATTATTCACCATGTTGTTATTACCCTTGAAAGAAGTATTTCTGAGTATTTTCACGGGGGCTCTTCTTTCTCTGATCTTCAGCTATCTTTGTAGAAAATTGAAAAATCCCGGAGATTTTCTGATCCTTACCGTGGCTTTCGTTTTTGTAACGACCGGACTTTCCCGGCTTCTTCATCTTTCCGTGATCTTAACGAATATGATCGTCGGGATAACCATTATCAACACTCAGAAAACTACGATCGTTTCCAAGATATCTCAGCAGTTGATCGTTCTAATGCCCATACTATTTATACTCTTTTTCTCATTGGCGGGTTCCAATCTGCATATCTCCGCTTTACCGAAACTGGGAGTGATCGGAATTGTATATATTCTTGCCCGCAGCATTGGATTGATATCCGGGGCATGGGTAGGTGCTACGATAGGCAAGGTTGAAGCGAAGATCAAGAATAATATCGGCCTTGGAATTCTCTCTCAAGCAGGTGTCGCGATCGGCCTGGCGTTGATAATCAAAAGTGAATTTGCAGGGCTCGGATTGCCGGTTGAGCTCTTTGGAAAAACCGTATCTGAAGGCGACCTGATAGGGAGCGTGATTCTGACTACAGTTACCGCTACATCCATATTCTTTGAGATCATCGGCCCTATCTTGACTAAGATTGCTCTGAAGAGAGCAGGTGAGATAAATTGACTTGCGAATTTGAAATAAAATGCTATACTTTCAGTATATTTTTATAAGACAGCAAAGGAGTTCGATATGAACGATTTTATACATAAGCTTGAATCTCTGATGAAAGAGTATTCGCAGTACAAATTTCAATTTCATTTCCGAATATGGAAGACGGAATTTCTCAGATTTTTTCGCTCGATGACGAATTACAATATTTCAAAAGAGATAACTTCAGCAGCATGTACTATGTACAAAGGGAAAAAATCCTATTCATTTTCTGTGGATGATCCGACCTTTGATAAGATCCATAAAGGCATAGAAGACGCCATCGGCATCATCGATAGCTTACCTGAAGATCCTGATTATGTTGACATGGATGATGATACCAGTATTGCTCCTGAGACCAAGGTTGTCAACAATATTGAAAGCCTGCCTCTTGAAAAAAAGATAGAGATACTTTCCTCTATCAGCGAGGAAGCGGCTAAGAGGGAATTCAAGATATTCGGCACATTCATAACCAATTTTGTAAAAGGTTTTGTGCTCAATTCAAACGGGGTCAAGAAAGAATTTGTTACTTCTCCGATCATGCTCGATGTGAAGGCGGTTTCGGACAATAATATGGTAACTGTACTTGAATCCTTCGGCGGGCCGGACCCTGATAAATTCAATCAGAATGAGTTCACTGATTCTCTAATGAAAAAAGTGGACATGGCATGCCTGCCAGTGGTGGATGCCCCTGCGGGAAAGTATGAAGTAATACTAAGTCCCGCCGCTATCGGGGAATTCATCGGTTATCTGATGCACGGCGCACATGCGGCCACATTGGATCAGGGGAGTTCCTTTTTTCAGGATCAGCTTGACAAAAAGATCTTTCCCGAAACCATAAATATCACGGACGAGCCCCATAACGAAAACCTTATTCCATCATCTTACAGCGGGTCAGGCAGAACTCTTCACGACCTGCCGATCGTGACCAATGGAGTATTCAAGAATTTCATGGTGGATAATTACTATGGCAATAAATTGAAGATGGACAAGAATGGAAATGAGGCGGGTAATCTTGTTATGGGAAATGGTGACAAGACAGTTGACGAAATGATCTCTAGCGTGAAGGATGGATTGTATATTTCCAAACTCCACTATATGAATTTTATCAATCCAAAGGATATGACAGTGACCGGGCTTACAAGGGACGGGACATTCCTGATCAAGGACGGAAAGATCGTCAATGTGATAAATAATTTGAGATACACTGAAAGCATTGGACGCATCATTGGAGCGATCTGTGAAATAGAGCGCAAAAGGCATGCGCTCCCGTCATCGGAGAATTATGGCACATTCGGCATCTCGACATCTCTGATGCCTCATGTAAAGGTGAAGGATTTCAATATTACCTCCTCCACTGAGACCATATAGGAGCTGAAGATGAAAGAATTAGTAAAGAAAACCCTGAATATACTGAATGCCCCCGATGTCCAATTCGGTGATGTGAGAGTAACTGTTACGGACAATGAGAATATTTTCTTTGAGAGGGGCTTTCTCAAAGGCGCCGCCAGCGAGATTGCCTCCACTTCCATAGGAGTGAGAGTGCTTATAGGCGGTACATGGGGATTCGCTTCCACTTCCGACCTGTCATCCGCGTCGATCGAGAAAATCGTAAAAGAAGCGGTCCAAAATGCCCGTCTTGGCGCACGTTTTAAAAATAGTCCAATTGAGTACAAACCCGTTGATGGAATTGTGGCAAGTTATCACTTCGACCCGATAAAGGATCCCTTCAAGATACCATTGAAAGAAAAGGTTTCCTATCTGGGTGAGATCGCTTCCAAAATGGGTAAGTTGGACGGAATAGTACACTCGATCGTCCACACGCATTTTTACAAACAGTACAAGGTTTACGGAAACACTGAAGGCACACTCGTCGATACGACCGTTTATGATGCCAGGCCGTCTATGATGGTCGCTGCCGCCGATCAAAATGGCTTTCAGACAAGAGCCTTTCCAGGCCATATGCCTGCGCAGCGCGGCGGTTTCGAAGTGCTTGAAAAATTAGATTTTATTAATAATATCGATAAGATCGCTGAAGAGGCGAAAGAGCTTCTCACAGCTCCGAGGGTAACAGAAGATCAGGCGGATATTATTATCAATAACGGCCACCTTGCCCTTCAATTACATGAATCTGTCGGCCATGCTACGGAAGCGGACAGAATGTTCGGTATGGAGATCTCCTATGCGGGCAAGACCTTTGTAAAGGAGAATATGCTGGGAAATTTCAAATACGGCTCTGATCTTGTCAATATATACACGGATGCCTCAGACAAGAGAGGTATCGGCTACCATCCCGTTGACGATGACGGCATTCCTTCAAAGAGAGTGGATATCATTAAGAACGGTGTGCTCGTTGATCTTCAGACATCGCGTTATACCGCAGCTGAATTAGGTCTCGAGCCAAGTTCAAATATGATGGCGACACATGCGTCGGAATTCCCTCTTATCCGAATGTCCAATATCTGCATCGCACCGGGGAAAGGCTCCTTGGCCGATCTGATCAAGGACACGGAAAACGGATATCTTCTCGACTATACCAAAACATGGTCCATCGACGACAATAGGAATAATTTCCAGTTCACCACCGAGATCGGTTGGAAGATCGAGAACGGAGAGATCAAGCATATCGTAAAGGAACCCACATATTTCGGTATCACAAAGGATTTCTGGAATTCATGTGACAGGATATGCGGCCCGGAAGAGTGGGGATTTTACGGAACATTCTATTGTGGCAAGGGTGAGCCCGGGCAGGTGATGCATCTGTCACACGGCGTAGCTCCAATGCGATTCAAGAATGTCAAGATGTTGCCCGGCAATTAATTAAAGTGCACCGCAAAAAATGCGGTGTTTCTGTACTGCTGGACAGTAGAATGTGCTTTCAGTAAGATGTAATGACCTGGTATCATGAAAAAAGAAGATCGTAAAGCAACTTATTTTAAAGCCAAATTTAGCAGAGGTGAGATCTACTATCGTCTGGGAAATACCACAGCTGCCTTATCCGATTTGACAGATTATTATAATTATACAAAGGGCCTTCAGGGTAAGGCTAAGTTCATAGCTGCTAATTTAAGCCTAAGCGATCTGTATTATCATATAGGAAAAAGTGAATTATCGGAAAAATATGGGCGATCTGCTCTTAAATTATCAGAGAGCACATCAAATAATCCGATGATCGCCGTTAGTTTAAGCAATATCGCGAATATCAAAGGGCTCCTCGGTCAATTCAAGGAGGCATTGTCTTATCTGATGCAGTCGCAGAAGCTCTGCGTGAAGTGTAATTATACAGAGGATCTCGCCGCATTATTGGTAAATATCGGTGTTGTTTATCTGCATATGAGTGATCTGAAGAATGCTGAGGTATATTTCATTAAGGCACTGAAAAAAGCAACAACCTCCAGGGAGCTATACAGTAAGGCCTCCGCATTAGCTCACTTGGGCACGGTGTATATCAAGACCGGCAATTTTCCTTCGGCCCTAAAATACCTGGAAAAAGCAATAACTGTCTCAGCAAAGATAATGTTAAGGAGTAAGATCGCGATGTGTCTGAATATGAGGGGGTATATATTAAAAGAGCAGGGACGGTATGAGGAAGCTCTTTTAGATTATATGAGATCTCTTGAGATCACCACAAAGATAAATAATCCCATGGGAATGACGGCTAATTATATGAATGCCGGAGAAGTGTCTTTGAAATTAGAAAGAGGAGCAGAATCCGTTAAGTTTTATAAAAAAGCGCTCTCATTAGGCGAAAGAATGCATTATGCAGCAGGGATCATGCAATCCACTATCGGCTTGGGTGATGCATACTATTTATTAGGCAAATTCACCGCTGCCGGTAAGTACTATAGAAAATCCCGTGCTTTTTCTAAAGACATTGAAAATTATTCGCTCCCGCCACGGGTTTCGGAGAGAATATGCAGGCATTGATCATGCGGTATGTGACTGGAATAGGATATTGCGTACATCTCATTAATAGTATTTTCTGATTGATCTCTTTTGTTAACTTTGTGAACCACCGTCCCCAGTATTAGAACCTCTTAAGATCTCCGATATGAAATTCCCATTCGGGAGTTTCGAGTATTCCGTTCTCCGGGATGACATGCCACGGTGATATGCGGTCCGGGCTGTTCAGTATATGAAAATCCTGAGCCGGCATATAGCTTTGTCCCAGGAGAAAGATCTTCTCACCTCTATCATTTACAGCGATGTCAACAATGATCACGGCATGCCCTGGAAATCCTCCCTGAATAAAGATATCCCCGATCTCCATCCTGGAGGGGTCCGTGACCGCTGTCATCTCTTTTTCCAGCGAGCTGGTATTAGCGTATGAGAATACCATGATCAAATAGCGTTTGAAGGAGGCATATCCCGTATCATTTTTCGGCGCATCCTTCCAAAGAACTTTGTTCCCCTGGATCTTTACGCCAAATCCTTTGCTCCATTTTTCAAATGAACATTTGAAACCCGAAACAAAATTGAATGATATTTCGTCGTATCTTTCGTGATAGTAAAGATATTCCGCCCGCAGCCGCATGATGGCATCCGCGCATTGCTGGAGGTCTCTCTTGCCTACATCGATATCGATGACCGCATATTGAGCCCTTTGATTTGCTTTCTTTCTTCCATCGAAGAGATAAACGGCCTTCCCCTTTTTTAAGGGCAACTCTCTCAGAAATTCTCCGAAGCTCTTTGATGTTACATCTATTCGACTAAAGCCGTTCGGTGCCGGGATGTGCGCGATCCTCTTTGTGATGAATTCTCCCGTGACCCAGGGCAATCTCTTCTTTTCGACTGTGGCGAATATACCCTTCAAGTCTGAAAAAGTATTTTTTGGAAGCATTTTTCCATCCGAATAATTCAAAGCCATAAAATGCAGATGTGTCGGAGACCTGTCCTTTGCGGCATTGGTCCCGCTTCTACCGAGTAAACCCAGTGTATCTCCCGCACAGACCCTTTGTCCGATTTTGACCGCAATATCGCTTAGATGCGCATAGTAGAAATATGCTTGAGAAGATGGATCAAATACCCAGATATAATTTCCTCCCCGGCAATCGTTTTGCTGACTCCAATTGGTGTTGATCCCCACTATTACACCTGAAGAAAATGAGAGCACCGCCGTGGCTTTGCCGGTATTATCATCCAAGCCGTCCTGATCGGAATCCCTGATGAATATATCGTGAGCGGGGTGTCCGGTATGAGAATCTCCATCGTAGAAATCGTATTTCCCCGGGATGTAACCACTGCCGGAACTCCCTCCGATGTCCTTTATCCCATAGCCGTAGACAGGAAAGGCATTGTCATTATTTGAGCAAGGCGATCCCGTGGAGAATTCAGCATGAAGTATCTTGATCTTCGCAAGCGCGGCCTGTTTCGATATTGTTCCGTCTCTGATGTCTCTTTGAAGTGCGTCCCATTGCTGAGCGGGGTTCCCACCGCAGGAGAGCATGGAAAAAATCGACAAAAATAGTATTATCTTCTTCATACGGGTATTATAGCATGAAAAGAAGTGAATAGTGAAGCTTCACAGTGCACACGAGCACAAGTGGGGAAATGACCAATTAGGAGAGAAAAAGGGAGTGAGATTCAAAGAAGTGTGGAGAATGTCTCCGTGTGATTCTATACCCATTCTCCCGCCACCCACCCTAATTTCTTAGAAGATGTGTGGAGGCTGTTTTCGTTTGGTTTTAACGAGGCAAAGAGTTTACACGCTTCGCTT
>JAGLGN010000026.1 GCA_023144005.1 bacterium | reverse complement strand
ACATGTCCCATATCTTGATTGGGGTTCGGCGTGAAACGATTGTAACAGAATAATTAATGGGGTAAATGAAATAACTATTTTTCGGTTACGGGTGCGGATATTGGTTTTGCTTTTAATTTTTGAACATCATACTTTTATCTTTAATTGTCCATTGTTGATTGTACATTGTTTATTGTGTTTAACGTGGTGCCGGGAACAGGAATCGAACCTGCACAGGGTTGCCCCCACATGGTCCTGAACCATGCGCGTCTGCCAATTTCGCCATCCCGGCAGCCAAGAACCATTATAACAATTTTCTTGTGTCAATGCAATTGATTTATTTCACATTTGGAAAAATAAACTCGATATGGTAAAATTCCTATTAAACGAGGAGTAAGATGCGCAAAATATCAGATTTCCGTTCAGATACCGTTACCCGCCCGACAGAAGAGATGCGAAAAGCCATGTTCACAGCAGAGGTCGGTGATGATGTGTGGGGCGATGATCCCACGGTCAAGAAGCTTGAAATAAAGTCCGCGGAGCTTCTGGGCAAGGACGAAGCTCTTTTTGTACCATCCGGCACGATGGGAAATCAGATCGCACTCCGACTGCATACACATCCGGGTGAAGAGGTTCTGCTTTCCGAATCATCTCATATCGTTCAGCATGAAGTGGGCGGCCTGGGTATCAATGCCGGATTACAGGCCATTACATTGCAGAGTGAAATGGGGTATATCGACCTGGGCGAGATCGAGCGCAGGATACGGCCCGAGGATGTCCATTTTCCTAAAACCTCACTTATCTGTATTGAAAATCCGCATAATGATGACGGCGGTGTTGTCTTGAGCCTTGATTATTTAGAGAAACTTTGGGCATTAGCGCAAAGGCACTCCTTGAAAGTCCATATGGACGGCGCGAGGATATTCAATGCCGCAGAATACCTGAAGATCCCTGCAACGCAGATCGCGAGATTTGCCCATACCGTGATGTTCTGTCTGTCAAAGGGACTTGCCGCTCCCGTCGGTTCCATACTTGCCGGCGACAAAGCCAGCATGCGTGACGCCAGAAGGGTCCGCAAGCAGATGGGAGGAGGTATGCGTCAATCAGGCATCTTGGCTGCTGCTGGCCTGATCTCTTTAGAGAAGATGATCTCTCGGCTTGGGGAGGATCATGAAATGGCTCGAAAGTTCGGTGAATTCATCGCTTCTCTGGGTGAGCCCTTCAGATTGACTCCCGCTGAAGTACATAGCAATATGGTTTACTTCTATGTCCCGGATAATATGAAATTAATAGCTTTCCTGGAAGAAAGGGGAGTCCTGATCATCCCGCATTGGGACAGGATCAGAGTGACATTCCATAATGACATTGACCATGATGATCTTGAAAGATTGTTTGCAGGGATAAATGAATATAGGCAGACGCATCTTGTTTAAAAAAGCCGCTTTTGTCTTAATTGCCTTTCTCATTGTATCGTCCCCGGTGCCGGCAGACGCTTGGGACCTTCCTGAAGTTGTCTTAACCGACCGGAATATAAAAAGATTAGAGTCAGCTCTAGTCAATATCAAAAGCGCCAGGATTTACTTCACTCCCGCCTCTTTGCTCAGGGTTGTTTCCGATATTAATTTCTTTGTCGAGCGAGAAGGTGCCGCTGCCGACCTGTATCTCTTGATGTATTATATATCTTTCAAAAAGCAGAGAAAAGCCCTGAAGATCCTGAAGCGCAGCTCGGATGAATTTAAGAGCAGCTATCTCTACAGCTCTCTTAAATTGCGCTATCTTCTAACCTTTGCTACAAGGAAGGAGGTATTCAAATTTCTCGATGATCTGGATGGATACGAAAGTCCCGCATTCTTTCAGGATATGTTCAAGGTATTGTGCTTTTACGGTGATAAGAAAGCGGCTCTTCAATTTCTGAAAAGGGTGGATTCTGAAGATTTCGAAGTTCTCTTCTGGAAGGATTTCTTTGGAATAGTGAACAATGATGTTATCGGTCTGTTCCGCGAAGATACCGGAATTCAAAAGGCAGGCCCGGCTGATGTCCTCAAGTATATGCAAGCGGGAATAATTAATAAGAAGATCATCTCGGAACATCTAAAGGAAAGCAGCAAATATTACAGGCCCTGATAATTCCTTTTAAGATACTCCATAAATGTTGACCTGATCATGGAGTTCAACTGTTCATTCCTTTCTTGAGCAATTATACCAGCCTTTTCCCGCTGTCCGTTATAATACCTCTTAAAAGTGATCAAATAGTAAAAGAAATCCGTGAAATTCTGATCAATGAGCAATGATCCCCAGAGGTAGAAAATAGTTCCATTGAGCAAAACCGCATTGGCGGCGTTCTTGGAGTCTCCTGCCCGTAATTGTCCGGAGCCGGGAAGGATAGTGGACATGAATGTGGCTTTGGATGGAGATATTTTTAATCTGCTTAATTTCATCACTTCCCCTGAAAGAGCTTTGATACCGGCTCTTTTTTCCGCGCTCGCCGCGGTTTCCAATGCTTCTTTTTCCCTATTGGTGGAAATAAGGATCAAGATACGCATGATATTGATCATTTCGCAATGTCTTTCAACGGTTTCATCTGATAAGCGCTCAATGACAAGTTCCGCAGCGACATAATTGCCGGCAAGAAGATGATTCGAGCCTATCATCAGCCGTATCTCTTCTCTTTGAGTCCGCTCATTTTCCAGAAACATGGCTCTTTCAAGATAGGTATTGCTGTCTTTAAAATTCCCTAATTCTCTGAGAATTTCTCCCGCTCGAAGGAAATTGCCCGGATTCTCCTGATCCATCATCGTCGCTCTTAAATACTCTGTGACCGCTTGTTCCAAAGCTCCTGCTTTATACAATCTTTCTGCTGTTTGTGCAGGTGATTGAGCAGCGCTCAGAATAAGAGAAATGCTAAAAATTAATACTGATAGAAAGTTGAATTTCATTTTCCATTGTCCTGAGAAAATCACGGGTACGGATCTTGGCGGCAACTACGGAGCCATAGATATTTCCTACATAAAAATATAGATCCATTGCAGCCCATAACCAAGGTTCGATGCTGTTTATACCCTGTTTGTCAAAGGAATAGTAAACCTTATACGCCATCAGGGAAATATAGATCATGGAGAACAAGCCGTCAGCCAGCCTTCCCGCGTAAATGCGCCCCAAACCCGGAACAAGAGTAGAGAGCAGTCCTGCGGTAAGCGGGCTTTTGGTTTTAAATTGAAGTCTTTTTTGGAATAATTTCATTAACGCCTTCTGATTTCGGGTAGCTGTACTTCCTTCAATATACGCCAGACTGTTTCTGAAGCCCTCCATATTATCTAAGATGAGATGCCCCGCCAGTATCATTTCCAATTGAAAATCGGTTTCAGCGGTCATTGAGCTGAGGCGGGAATAATTCTTGCTTTTAAAAAGGCCGTAGGCCAGGGAATCCTTGAATCCAAGCTGATTCTTGTCGATAAGCTCAACTGCAGCGCCGTATTTTTTAAGTTTGAAATAACTTTTTACTACCTGGGGGTAGATCTCTTTTCCGGATTCGGGGTGGATCAATGCGGTCCGGAGGCCTTCGGAAACACATCTCTCGAATTCGTTCAATTCATAGAGGTAATTCACGAAGTTAAGCATATTGTCCTTTGAATAGGGGTCTTTTTGTTCAGTACTTCCAAAAGCAAAAGAAGTAAGGATCAGCAAAACGAAGATCAGGGATTTTTTTGCCATAGCGCATTATACTCCGGGGGGTCAAATATCTTTCCGTCGGGAAGAATGTCAGGATAATAATAGGAGCCGAATCCATTGCACCGCAGTACTCTGTCTGAGGACATGAGGCCTCCTTGAATAGCTCCATACTCATTGATCGCCCAATCCGCGTATAAGGAGCAATGGGGATGGAACATGCATACTGTCAGATCCTGGGATGAAATGAAGGTCTGATATAATCGTATCAGATTCCTTCCGAGAAAAACAAGTTCATTGAAAGTGAATAAGCGATCAAAAACGGGCTTCTGATATTCAAAACTCTCCTTCTGTTTGAAAGAATAATTGTTCAGAAGGAAGTTGATATTATCTGTGTCATCTGAGAAAATCGTCGAAGGTATTAATAGAAATATGAGCGCGAATAGGAGAATGAGAGATCTACCAGTCAATCTCTTCCACCTCGGCATCTTCGGGCAGAGAGAATTCCTTTACCCTTTTCGGGATCATTGCGTTAACGATGATGGAATCCATGGTCATTTTTTCGCTGGTTACGACATTCCCTTTAGCATCATATTTGATGGTATTGATGAGATGAGGTAATTTGAGATTTCCTGTCTCTTTGTAATCAGAGATAGCGGTTTCGGAGACGAGGCGCCTGCCTTTTGCGAAGACCCTGATACTCAGGACCAGGCCGTTGCCGTCTATTTCAACTTCATATGATTCCAGTTCTTTACGCAGCATCTCATTTTCGGGAACAAAAACGAAAATTTTTCCTTGCTTCTTTTTCTCTGTCCTCTCAAGCTTGAAGCCCAATTGCGTCAAGCCGAGATCATCTTCGACCGTCATGAGAAGAACAGCGAATAAAGGGAAAGTCTGTGTGATCTTGGATCGGAATAAGAATGCTTTCTTTGAGTCAGGGTAGTATATGGAGAGAACATTATCCGAGAAGAACATCTTCTGTTGAATGGGGTTTGTAACTTCTAAAAGGATTTTGTAGTCGAAATAGAAAAGACGGCCTTCGGAGACGGTGGATTCCTTGGGCGTGGTCACTTCAATATTGACCACGGCTACCAGTTTATTTATCCGGTCTCCGAAGACTAACGCTGATACGATGAGTATCAGTGATACGAGAAGTGTCTTTTTCAAAGATCAGTAATAATAAAGATCGTCTGCTACTTCAGCAAAAAGGATGATAACAAAGAGGTAATAAAGGCTGATGAGCAGTCCTTCAACAAGACAGCCGTAAAGCGCGTATTTTGTCTGAATGCTCTTTCCTGTATTTTTGTAGTTCTCGGTGAAGATCGCCGCGTAATTGGCATCCTTACCCATAAGCATGGTCGCGGGAGGAGAAGGCTCGATCAAATATGCGGCACCGACACCCAGGATACCGAAAAGACATCCGGCGCCCCACCACATCATCTTGTTTACATGAGTCGCCGCGGCAATTGCAGAAGCCGTGATCGGGTCACCACCGGAAGAGTAGGACTGCTGCTGCTGCTGTTGTGGCTGACCACCCATAATAATGACGTTCTGCTCGGCACTCATAAAAGTTCCCGAGAATGCAACGGCAAGTAAAATCAGCATAAAAAATGCTTTTTTCATAAGAAACCTCCAAAAATTTAATACTTCACTTCGTTGATTGTACATAAAATCCTGAAATAAGTCAAGATTCATGGTCAGCTGATTATTACCCCCGCTGAAGTATTCAAATGCGTTTGGAAAAAGGTGCCCTAAAATACAATATTAAGGGGAAAAATACTTGATAAATGAGAGGAAATATAGTAAAATCAAGAATAGGAAAACTTATGGATTATAAACTACTGGAGAACATCCCACTTTTCAGAGGATTAACCAAGGATGAGATGGAAAGGGTTCTTCAACTTGCATTCGTAAAAGATTACAAGAATGGACTGACTCTATTCTTTGAAGGAATGCAGGGGGGGATCATGTATGTAATTCTTACGGGCGTCGTTGATCTTTACAAAAAGAGTAAAGATGACGAGGAGAATATCTTTCTGGTATCCATTAAGAAAGGGGATTATTTGGGGGAACTTTCTTTGATCGATGAGGATCAGAGATCAGCAACTGCCAAGATAGCGGAGGATTCCCAACTTTTGGTCATCACTCGTAAATGTTTCAATGACATGATCTACAAGGAACCGGAGATCGCCCTTAAGATTCTTTTAAATATCGTGAAGAAGCTGAGTGAAAGGCTGAAACAGATGAATCAAAAGATGGTTAAACTCGAAGAGCAGAATGACAAAAAATAAGTATAACTACTTCAAGATAGGGGGTAAGGTAAGAAAAGCTATCAAGAAAAAAGCCTCTCCCAAGAAGAAGACCGTATTGAAGGAAGACCCAGCCGCGGTTCAGGATGAGGCGGTTGAAAAAGTTGAGCGTACCGCAGATGAATCTGCCGTTGAGGTATTCGCTGCGGAAAACGAAGAGAAGGCGGCTTCTGCCGAACCGGAGGGGTTTACCCCGACAGATCAACACTCTGAAGATGCTCCTGTTCTCACAGATCAGGAGAGCCTCTCGGCGGTCAGTGAGGTTATATCTTTTGCTTTGGGCGAAGGAGAGTATGCCATTGATATCCTTCACATTATTGAGATAGTTATAGTTGATAAGATTAATGCGTTGTCGAATGTTGAAGAATATGTCGAGGGTCTTTTTAATTTGAGAGACGAAATGATCCCTGTGGTGAACCTGGAGATGAAATTGGGCCTGCCCAATGACCCAGGGAAGCACTTTGGTATTGTTTGCTCTCTGGGTGATAAAAAGATATGTATCCTGACCCGCAGGATCATAGAGGTTATTTATCTCAAACAAGTAAGTGTGTTCGACCCTCCCAGACTTATCAGCGGAGTTAACGACTATCTGCATAAAATTTTAAAGTATACCAGAGACGCTACGGAGAGCGTGGTATCACTGGTGAATTTGCATAATCTCTTCTCAAGCGAAGAGAAACTTGAATTGGAAAAAGCAATAAAAGCCAAATAAGGAGGTTTTGTATGAACGAAGCTGGAAATAAGCTTAAAGTTCTAATTGCCGATGATGCCATCTTTATGAGGACCATGATAAGAGATATCCTTGAAAAGAACGGTTATGAAGTCGTCGGTGAAGCCAGTACTGGAAAAGAGGCGGTTGAAAAATACCAGCGCCTGCAGCCGGATCTGGTCACAATGGACATTGTAATGCCCGGAATGGGGGGGATTGAAGCGGTGAAGGCAATTATGAAGATCGACCCCAATGGAAAGATCTTGATGTGCTCCGCTATGGGTCAGAAAGCACTTGTCATCGAGGCCATTCAGGCCGGTGCCAAGGACTTTGTGGTAAAACCCTTTCAGCCGTCCTCTGTGATTGAGGCGATTACAAGGATACTTGAGGGTTAAATATGGGGTATTATCATGAGTTGGGCGAGTTTGAACGGGATGTTCTAAAAGAACTGTGCAGCATTGGCACTGGCAATGCCGCGACATCCCTTTCTGAAATACTGGCGCAACCGATTTCCATGCAAGTCCCATCCCTGGATGTGATCTCACCCGAAGAGATGCCTGATAATCTTGGCGGGCCGGAATTGGAAAAGGTCGTTGTATTTGCCTATTTGACAGGCAAATACCCATCTAGATTTCTCATACTGTTCTCAGTTGAGGAAGCAAAGAGCATAGCAGAGGTCTTGATCCGGCAAAAGGTCGAGGGTCTTGACTTCAATGATCATAAACAGGAAATGGTACGCTCTGTCCTTTTGGAGATCGGCAATATCATCATCTCCTCGTACGTTTCCGCGATAGGTAATATGATCAATGCGCCTATGATCCAATCCGCACCGCAGATCAAGTACGATATCCTTGGCAGTATTGTGGATGAGTTCTGTATTGAATCAGCTTCGGAATCAAATGAACTGCTGCTTCTTAAGAACGAATTCGTAACTGCCGAGCGTGAGATCCTCTTTGATATCATCTTTATGCCTACCGAGGAGTCCTTTCTTTCTATCATGCAGAAATTGAAAGGGGAGTAATTTGGAAGGAATCAAAGTAAAAGTCGGAATGGGAGATTTCAAGGTAGGCAAGGATAATGATGTCCTTGTTACTTATGGACTCGGTTCCTGCGTGGGAATAACCATTTATGACCCCGATAAGAAATTGGGAGGGATGGCCCATGTTATGTTGCCTTCTTCTTCTATTGCCAAGAGCAGCGCTCTGGTAAAGGAAGGGAAGTATGCCGACACCGCAATAAGGACAATGATCTCAAGTCTTATTTCGGCCGGCGGCGACATAATAAACTTTGAAGCAAAGATCTTTGGTGGAGCGAAGATGTTCTCTTTTGAATCAGAACGGGATTCCATGGATATCGGAAAACGCAATGTAATTGCCGTTAAAGAAGAGCTGGTCAAGCAGCGGATACCTTTAAAAGCGGAGATTACCGGCGAGGATTACGGCCGGACAATTGAATTGGAATTGAAATCCGGCAAGGTGAAGGTTGTCAGTATCAATAAACCGGTCTTAGTAGTATGACGAAAGTATTAATAGTCGATGATTCAGCCTTAATGAGAAATATCATCAAAGATATCGTTTCTGATATCGATGGTTTCGAGGTTATCGGCCTGGCAAAAAATGGCGCTGAAGCGGTTGAAATGGTGAAGACCCTGTCACCAGACATAGTCACCATGGATATTGAAATGCCTGTGATGGACGGCATCGAATCTGTTCGTGCCATTATGAGGGACAATCCCACCAAGATCGTGATACTCAGCGCATTTGGTGCAGTTGACGCGATGCCGACTTTGAACGCATTGAAATGCGGCGCGGTCGATGTGATCCAGAAGCCGTCCGGAGTGATATCTCCTAATCTGAGAAGCATCAAGCATAAGATCGTTTCAAAACTTCAAGAGATAGCATTGATACCTATTGAGAAAATTCAGCGTCTGAACAGAGAGCATATTCGAAAGGTGGAGGCATCTAAAGCGGGAATAATGGGTAAATGTATTGTTATCGCGGCTTCTACGGGCGGTCCTAAAGCTCTGGAAAAATTAGTTCCCTCTATTCCATCAGAATTGGGAGCGTATATTTTTCTTGTTCAGCATATGCCGCAGACCTTTACAAAGAGTTTCTCTGAGCGTTTGAACAGAATATCAGAGATCGAGGTAAAAGAAGTTGAAGCCGAAGAACCACTGCTTCCGAATAAGATCTACCTGGGAAAAGGGAATAATCATTTTAAGATAGATGTCAAGGACAAGCGCCTTTTTTCAAGCCTGACCAAAGAACCTCCTTTGTGGGGAGTTAGGCCTGCCGCGGATTACCTTTTTGATTCCGCCGCCCAACTTTTCAAAAAGAACACCCTCGGGATCGTTCTTACCGGGATGGGCCGTGACGGCACGCTGGGCTGCAAAGTTATCAAGGATTTCGGAGGAATGGTGGCTGCTCAATCGCGCGCCTCCGCGTTCATTTGGGGCATGCCGGGTGCAGTTATCCAAGAGGGATATGCCGATTATGAAGCCGATCTCAGCGGAATGCCTGATATCATTGAAAAATTTATGAGAAAGTAATGGAAGACAATAAATACCTGGAGATGTTCCTTAGTGAATCCTTTGACTATATGGAGAGCATGAACAATGCTTTGCTGGAGATCGAAAACGGGAATGAAAGAAATGAGAATATAGAATTGATCTTCCGTAATACACATACCTTGAAGGGAATGGCTTCCGCCATGAACTTCATTTCCATATCGGAAGTGTCCCATGCGCTTGAAGATGTATTCAGCCAGATTAAATCGGGAAAACTGGATTTCAGCCTCTCTGATTTTGACCTTTTTTATGCATGGCTGGACGATCTCAAGGCAATGCTGGATAGTGTTGCAGAAACGGGAAAAGAACCCGAAGGAAGCGGAGATCATGCGGCGAAGATCAGGAAATTTCTCTCTGGAACCCTTTCTTCCGAATCGGATGCTGCTGTAACCGTAAGGAAAGAACATGGGATCGTTATAAGCTATAGCGACTTTGAGGCGAAGGCCTTCGAGCAATTACTTGATACCGGCAACGCAGTCCTTCAATTCACCATTAACATATCGAAAAATGCTGTTATGCCCTCTGTAAGGGTATTTCAAATAACACAGAAATTGTCTGAGCTCGGCACCATAATCAAAACGATCCCCGCCGCCGAAGAACTTGAAGAAAGTGAAGACCTATATGAGTTTGTGGTCTTTTTTACAGGCGATCAGGAACCAAATGAAACATATCAGATCCTGAATTCCATTCGCGAGGTCGATAGCATTTCAATGGAGCCGATAAGCAAGGAGAGCCTTAATTCCGAGCAAAATGCTCCTGAACCTCCGGTTGCCGCTCCCTCAGCCCCTATTGACAAGAAGAAAAAGAAATCTATAGTTGAACCTACTATTAAGGTGAAGATATCGCATCTTGACGCCCTTGTCAACCTAATCGGCGAATTGATCATCAATACGATACGGCTTGATGACATTTCCAAAGATTACAATATCAAACCTCTTAATGACGAGATAAACAACTTTCAGAGGATAACAGCGAATCTTCAGGATAGAATTCTTCTGGCGAGAATGGTACCCGTGGGACATATTTTCAATAAGTATCCTCGCATTGTCAGAGATATTTCCAGAAAATTCAATAAAAAAGTCAATATTACCATTACTGGCAGCGGCATTGAGTTGGACAGGGTTATCCTTGACGAGATAGACGAGCCGCTCATTCATCTTCTCCGAAACGCCGTGGATCATGGTGTTGAAACCCCGAAGGAGAGGAAGAAATTAGGTAAGGCTGAAACCGCGAATATAAACCTCATCGCACGCAGAGAGAAGAACCGTGTAGTTATAGAAGTGAACGATGACGGCAATGGCCTGGATATCAATAAGATACAGAGTAAGGCCCTGAAAATGGGTGTTGTGACGAAAGAGAAACTTTCCACAATGAGCAAGTCCGATGTATTTATGCTCATATGCAAACCCGGGTTCTCAACATCGGATAAGGTTACTGAGTTATCCGGCCGCGGTGTGGGTATGGATGTTGTCAAGAATAAGATCGATTCCCTGAACGGAGTTCTGAAGATCGAATCCACTAAAGGAAAAGGAACGAACTTTCATATCGTCCTGCCTATGACCCTGGCTATTATTCAGACGCTGATCGTATCGGTACGCGGTGTTAAATTCCTTATCCCGATCTCTAATATCCAAGAGACAATGGAACAGACGAAGGATAGCATTCAGATCATAAAAGGCAGGGAAGTGATCTTTCTCAGAAATGAGCTGGTCGTCCCTCTGATCCGTATGGATGAAGTGCTTGGATTTGAGAGACAAGAAAGAGAAGTATTTCCAGTAATATTCGTAGAGCTCGGAGACAAGATCGCCGGACTGGTTTTTGACCAGCTGCATTCCAAGCAGCAGACGGTTATCAAGAATCTTGATTCGATATTGAAGAAGGCAAAACTCTATTCGGGTAAAGGCCTTCTTTCAAATGGAGAGCCCGCTTTGATATTGGATATCGCGGCACTCTTGGAGTAGAAATGAAATTGACTAATATACAGATAGATGCCTTGAAGGAGTTGGGGAATATCGGCGCCGGCCATGCGGCGACCGCTCTGGCAAGCCTGATACATAGAGAGATCACCATAGATATTCCTCAAACAAATATTGTCAATAGAAGCAATCTGCACGCGTCGTTAAAAGATAAAGAATTCTTTGCGGTGGAATTCGTCATCCTGGGAGAGATTCCGGGTAAGAATGTGTTTTTTGTTGAGAAAAGCGAAGGTATCAGTATGGTAAGCAGGCTCATGACAGGCAAGACCGATGTAGTGACACAATTGGACGAGAACGGCATTTCCACAATTAAGGAGATCGGAAATATTCTCACTGCCAATTATCTGGGTGCCATGGGGGATATGATAAACCTTCTCATGATACCGTCTGTACCTACATTTTTTTCAGGGACACTTGAGGATATCTTTATAGATATTTTTGAGACAGAGATCAATATTTCGGAAGAGATCTTCATTATTAAGACCAATCTTTCGGACAAGGCCAGGGAATACACTCCGTATTTCATACTTGCGCCCTTCAATAATGGATTGAAGGTTATTTTAGATAAATTAGGATTGGTGTAATGAAATCTGTTTCCTTTAGATTGGGAGATCAACTATTCGGTTTTGACATAATGAAGGTTAAGGAGATCGTAAAAGAATTCTCATTAAAATCTGTTCCCGGAGTTAATCCGATCATTACGGGATTTATGAACCTCAGAGGTGAGATCATCACCGTTCTTGATCTGAGAAAGCGCTTGTCCATGGATGCTCTTGAAGAAGGCAGCAGCCAGGATGTCATCATAGTTCTTTGGCGGGAAGAGAAATATGGACTTGTCATTGATGAGGTTCTGGAGGTCGTGGAATTGTCCGAGGATGAGATCAACCGCGAAAATAAAAATATTTTCCGTATCGAAGAGGATTTTGTATATGGTTTAGGAAAGGTCAACGATAAACCGATAATGATATTAAGTCTTGAGAAGGTTCTCGAATTCTATGAGTAAGAAAGAATTTTTTAAGAAATTCGCTGCGAAGGTGGATGAGAACTCTCCAGCGTCTTTGAACAATCTGGGAGCTTTTTTCTATTCCAAAGAACTTTATGCAGAAGCCATCGATTCCTTCAAGAAAGCCCTTACCCTGGATTCCGAATATACTCTTGCCATAAAGAATTATGCGCAGGCAGTGAAAAAGGCTATCGAAGACGGTTATGACTTTGAAACTGAATCAGAAGATAAAACGGTTTATACCTACGACGATGCCATCGCCCTATATAAAAGGGCCATTTTAAAAAATAAGAAGATGGACGACGCTTATAACTCCTTAGGTGAGATATATTATCACATGGGAATGTATGATAATGCCCTTAAACTATTCAAAAAGGCGTTAAGCATAAATGCCAAGAATGCCCTTGCCCATTATAACCTCTCTTTCCTATACGGAGAAAAGGGTTTCTATGATCAGGCCCAGGAAGAATACAATACCGCAATCGAGATCAATCCGAACTTCGCGGAGACCAAAAGAATAGCGATAGATGAAAAAGCCATGGCAATGTATGAAGAGGATGCCGAAGTATTAAAAAAGAAACGCGATCCTGATAAAGCAAGGGTTGCGAATACGATGGCACAGGTTTTTCTCTCTACTAACCGGATAAGTGAAGCCATTGAAAAATTAAAGGAAGCTGTCGAATTGGATCCTGAATTCTCAGAGCCCCATATCAATCTCGGCAAGATCTATATCAAAGAGAAACAATTCACGATGGCGATAGAATACCTTGAAAGAGCTATGGAACTCGAGGACGACAATGAGACATTGTTGAATAATCTTGGTGTTCTATACCATGCCTTAAAACAGCCGGATCCCGCACGTGACTATTTGACCAAGGCATTGGCGATCAATCCCGACTATCTTGACGCAAAGATCAATCTCGCGAAGGTGGAGTATGAAACGGGTGACCATGATCGCGCGCTTGAGATCTTTGAAGAGGTGGAGGGGAGTGATCCTGGCAATTATTACGCAATAGGGTTCATCGGATATATCTTATACGAGAAAGGTAACCGGGAGAGAGGAAAAAAACTTCTTGAAAAATCGCTTAAGATCAATCCTAATTTTCTGGATGGTATTGATATCTATTCTTCCGTCCTTTTGGAGGAAGGGGAATATAAAAAAGCCATAGAACAATTGAATTCGATCCTTAAGAAGAACCCGAATAAAAAGGAGATCAGAGTTAAATTGGGTAGAGCCTACAGGATGATCAAGAATTTTGATAAGGCGGAGAAATATCTGAAAGAGGGGTTAAGAATGGAGCCGAAGAATCCCGGTATCTATCTGGAACTCTCTATGCTTAACAGTCAATTGAAAAATTATAATAAGGCCCGGAAACTGCTTCTGGAGGCGATCAGCATTACCCCGGATAATATTAATTATAAGATGAAACTGGCAAATCTTTATGTCAGGGAAAAAAAGGTGCCGGATGCGATCTCAATATATGAAAAACTCATCAAGGACAAAGTGAAGCAAAAGGAGGTATACATCAACCTCGGCGCTCTTTATCAAATGAGCAAGAATGCTAAGGGTGCGATAAAGATGTTTACCAAGGCTATTCAGATCGATCCTAATGACCCCGTTTCACATTATAATCTGGCAAGTGTTTATGCATTTTCGGGATGGTGGGATGAAGCGGCATGGGAGTATCGCCGCACCCTGGAATTGAAAGACGACTTCATTGATGTGAAATTTTATCTGGCGAAGGTTTTCTTCAACAAGGCATGGTACAAGGAAGCAAAAGAGCTTTGGGGCGAGTTTATAAAAGAAGGAAAAGATAAGGCGAAGATCAGGGAAGCCCGCTCGGGAATTACCGAGGCCAGTGATTGGATAAAAAAATTGGAAAGTTCAACAGGAAGATGAAATGACGTTTCAAGGAAATATAAACACAATACATTTGCCGACAATATTTCAACTCTTCTTCTTTTCCACGAAGACCGGTATATTGGAGGTCGGCATAGATGAATTCAAGTACAATATATACATTCTCAATGGAAATATATGCAATGTTGAAACAAATTTTCTGAAGACAAGTTTATTAGAACTATATTTTATTAAGTCCGGTCTCTCTTTGGAAAAGATCAAGGAGCTCTTGTCAAAATCGAAGAAACAGGCAGAGGTCCTGAACCTTTTGATCCAGGAGAAAAGCGTTAGCAAGGCCAAATTGGATGAGATGAAAGCGGAACATATCAAAGAGCTTCTTCTGGATATCATTGGGATCGAATTCGGTAAATTCACTTTCAATGCCATGACCAATCAGGAAATGGATAAGTTCAAGAAATCCGGGATAAAGATCGATATTCAGAAGCTTATCATGGATTCCTTGATGCGTGCCGAGGCGATCGCTACTTATTTCTCAGATTTAAACCTTAGATCGGGAGTGAAAATAGTGAAAGTGCCTACCCCAAAGGGATATCTGGACTATTGTCTCGCGAACGGCATAAAAAAGACGCCCTCTCTGATCGGCGCCCTTAATTCGGGGAAGTATTCACTTTTTGAAACATTCAAAGCAATAGAGAAACTTATCAAGGATGGCAATATTGTACTTACGGAAACTGAGACAGCTACGGATGAATTGAGAAAGGAATTCCCCGAAGAGGTTGAATCCCTCTTAAGTGAAAGTGAGTATTTTAATGAGGGTTATAATTATTTTAAAGAAGGCCTTTATAGCCAGGCATTAAATGAATTTCAGAAGGTGCTTGCTTTGTTTGCCGACAATCCGATCATCTATTTATATATCGCTGTTTGCGACATATACCTTTCCAAGTTGAAAGATGCGGGGGAGGTTCTCACCAAGGTCTTAAAAATAAGTCCCGAGCATCCATTTGTATACCTTCTTCTGGCAAAGATATTCTTTCGTTTGAAAAAGGACGAGAAGGCTGTCGTCTACCTGAAGCAGGGTCTTAAGCACAATTCGGGTAATGTTCCCTTGCTCTGGGAAATGGCGGGGTACTTTTACAAGGTCAGAGACCTCACAAATGCTACTGGGAAGTACAAAGAGATATTAAAAATACAACCGGGCAATGTTCAGACCTACCTGAAACTCGGCGCGATCTACCTCAAGGAGGGTAACACCTCTCAAGCTGTGGAGGCCTGGAAGCATGCTTTAAAACACGACCCGGAGAATAAGATCGCAAAAACGAATTTAGAGAGTATTGGAGAAAAATAATGGCAGACCCTCTAAATGAAGTAAAGATCCACGAAATATTTGACATATTAAAGAAAAAGTTCGATTCAGATTTCACCAGCTATAAGATCAACTGTTTAAGCAGAAGGATCAAAAGAAGAATGATGCTATGCAAATTGGAAGATATCGATGACTATATCAGTCTCATCCTGGACGATGAAAAAGAGTTGAATGTTCTATACAAAACCATTACGATCAATGTAACAAGATTCTTCAGGGACGAGGCCACATATGATTATATTTATGACACAATACTTCCTGAGATCGCAGATCGGCGGCATCTGAATATCTGGTCAGCCGGTTGTGCGAGTGGTGAAGAGGCTTACTCTATCGCCATGCTTCTGCAAAATTACAAAATCACTAAAGGCGCAAATTTTAGATTTACTGTTTTCGCGACAGATATTGATACGCCATCGGTCGAAATTGCCCAGAAGGGTGTATACACGCCCAAATCTCTTTTCAGTGTTAACGGGAGATTTCGTAATGTCTTTAATATGTTCTCTCAAAGGCAGGGGAATTATTTCCATATTATTCCGGAGATCCGTGATAAGGTGGAATTCAAGATACAGAATTTAATAAACTCTTGCTGGGATGTAAAATTTGATCTTATCTTATGCCGCAATGTGTTCATTTATTTTTCCAGAGAGCTTCAGAATCAGATATTGAACACATTTAGAATACATATCAGGGATGATGGCCAATTAGTTTTGGGCCGGGTTGAAACGATCTTCTCAGATGGGAAGGCCCTTTTTGATGTCGTTTCGAACAAAAACAAAGTATATAAGAAGAAAAGGAGTACATAATGGCTTTTTTTGACAATGTGGAGAAAACGGGTCAGTCAAGTTCGGCCCCGAAGGCGAATGCTGTTGCTACAGGTGGATTGAACCTTCCCAAGAATGTTACTCCAAGAGGAAAACTCAGGGGAAAAGAGGTTTATTTTATAGTAGACCCCTCAAAGGCGCCGCCTCCTGATGTAGCAAAAGCAAATTTAACCAGCGCTGATCTGAAAACGCTCCTATTTGAAATGGTCGAGTCCCGTGCCAGTGATCTCCATTTAACCGTTGGAATTCCTCCATGCGTCCGCGTTGACGGGGATGTTTACAAGATGTATCAGTATTCCAAATTAACTCCAGATAAGGTCCAATCGCTGGTGTATTCGGTTTTGAAAGATAAACAGAAAAAGGACTTTGAACAGAGCAATGAGCTTGATTTCTCCTTCGGTATTCAGAAACTCTCCCGTTTCAGAGCGAATATTTTTAAACAACGCGGCGCGATCGCTACCGCGATCAGGCAGATCCCATATACAATTCTTGACTTTGATCAATTGGGCCTTCCATCTGCAGTCAGAAGTTTTGTTGATGTTCCCAAGGGCCTTGTTCTGGTCACCGGACCAACAGGCTCGGGGAAATCCACCACACTTGCCTCCATGATAAATTATATCAACAGGAATAAGCCTCTTCATATCATCACCATAGAAGATCCGATAGAATACACGCATCAGCATCAGAGATCGATCATCAATCAGCGTCAGATCGGAGAGGATTCCGAAAGCTTTCCCACTGCTCTTAAATATGTATTGAGAGAAGATCCAGATGTTATTATGATCGGTGAGATGAGAGATCTTGAGACCATAGGCGCAGCCATTACGATCGCGGAAACGGGCCACCTTGTTTTTGCGACCCTGCATACGAACAGCACCATTGAATCAATAAACAGAATGATCGATGTTTTTCCGGCGCATCAGCAATCCCAGGTCAGAACTCAGCTCGCTTTTGTTCTCCAAGGGATTATGACGCAGCAGCTCATTCCCAGAATGGGAAGAAGCGGCCGTGCTCTGATCGCTGAGATCCTTGTTCCTACTCCTGCAATCCGTGCGATGATCAGGGAGGATAAATTGCATCAGGTCTATTCCGCTCTTCAGGTGGGTAAGAAGTATGAGATGCAGACGATGAACGAGGCATTCGCGGTTGCTGTGAAAAAAGGACTCATCTCAAAAAAGGATGCCATGACCCGTACAATGAACAAGGAAGAGCTGGTCGAACTGTATAAGCATTATGGCATCCGTTAACTATTATATGCACATCGGCATCGGCGATGCGAAATATGCCATTGACCCGCTTTATGTGAGTCATATCTATCGCTATCCTTCGAAGATCGTTCCGTATCCGGGAGACAAGGATGTATTCATTGAAATGGCTGATATGGAGCACGGGTCTATCCCTGTGGTTAACGCCAAATTACTGGGTCTTTCGGTGGATATCGAAAAGAAGTATCTTTTGGTCCTTGAGGTAAAGGAGAAAAAATTCGGCATCGGCTGCGGCGAGGTATTTGGAATTTATAAGAAGATACAGGAAAACACGGAAATAATAAGTCCTGAAGAGATATTGGACCGTTCCTGAACATGGTCAGAGAGCAGGATTATGTCTCGATCCATACTCATACGGACGGTTCTCACAATGATGGGATCATCTCCTGCGATAAGCTTTGTGAAAAGGCATCTCTTCTCGGTCAGCGAGCGGTAGCTCTCACAGATCATAATTCTCTGGCCGCTTTCCCCCGATTCATCACGGCCGCAAATAAACACGATATCAAACCGATTTTAGGCAGCGAATTTTATTTTGTGAAAAATGCGCAGCAGAGCATTCAAACCAAGGATAATGAGAGGTTTCACTTAGTGGTCATTGCAAAGAACGATCAGGGCCTGCAGAATTTAATTATGCTGCATAATCAGTCATGGACAAAGAATTATTTCAGAATGCATCCGCGTTCGGTCGAACGCGGTTTACTGGATGTGGAGCTGCTTTCCCGTTACAGTGAAGGACTGATAATTACTACTGCCTGTTATTATGGCGGGGTTCCCCAATACCTCTTTACAGGCGCTACCGACAATGCATTGTCGCTGGCATCCGAATTAAAAGATCTCTTTGGAGAGGACCTCTATTTTGAAGTTGCCGACCATTTCATTCCCGATGAAACAAAGGCGTTCGAACATTTGATCGAGTTTGCGGGGAAGATGGAAGTTAAGGTCGTCGCGGCGCAGGATGCGCATTATCTGAATAAGGAGGATGCCTTCGCGCAGGAACTTCTCATCGGAACCAGATTCGGCTATTATTCGGGTTTTAAATTCCCCAATGATCAATTCTACTTCAAGAGTGCTCAGGAGATGTCCGAAACCGGCCTGAAGGATGAGTACATCATAAACACATCTGAAATTGCGGAGAAGGTAGGGGATTATTCCTGGGATTATTCTACACCGAAGTCGGAGGAAAAGACCCTCATCAACGGGGCATATTCAAAGACATTGACCTCCCTTGACGCACTTTCACGATTTTCGATGTTCAGAAAGGTCCCTTCCGCGATCTTCTATGCCTACAAGAATCTCTTTAAGGAAGGAGATCCTCTTGACACAATACTCGTCGGAGATCCTAAAATAAGGAAGTATTTTGAGAAAACCCCTCTTTTAGAACACACCGTAAGAACATTATCGGGTGTGGAAGTCGGATTATTACCCCGCCGAGAATTGTTTGCGGCATTCAACTCCATGCCTCCCGAGAAATTCCCTTTGGAGAGAATGGGCATATTCCTTATTTCGCAGTGGGCTTTTGAGAGGGAATGACAGTGAAAATATTGTATTTGTCAAAGCGGTTGAAGATTCTTGACAATGTACTATAAGGAGATAATATGGAATTAAAGACAACATGGACGGGGTCCGGCCTGCAAACGATAGGCTCGAACGGCAGCCAGGGAGTGATCATGGATTCCGGAGATGGGTTAGCTCCCTCTCCCATGCAGATGGTGCTTTTCGGCCTGCTTGGATGTACCGCCATGGATGCCATATCGATCATAAAGAAGAAAAGACAGGAATTAAAAGAGTTCGAAATAGTCCTTACCAAGGTAGATAGGGCGGAAAACCATCCCAAGGTGTATACAAGCCTGCATCTGGAATACCATATTACGGGCGATGTTACCGAGAATTCTGCCAAAAGGGCTGTGATGCTTTCGCAGGACAGTTATTGTTCGGTTAGCGCCATGCTGAAAAGCACCGCGAAGATAACATATTCAATAATATTGAATGGTGTGGAGATTTGACCTGCTCCCTATAATGTTATATAATTATTACAGTGCTCTGATTCATAAAGACGGTAACAATGGAATGCTTAGATTTGAGTCAATTCCAACGAACAATGAGTGCGGCGTTTCTTGCTCCTCTTATGCTGAACAAAATAGTATCAGCCGTTGGCATCGTATTTATGGATCAGAACACTACTTGGGGTAAAAAATTGCATATAAAAAAAGAGATCAGAGAGTATTGGTTTAGTATAAAAGATCTTGCTGAAAGCAAGATCCGACAAGAAGACCTTTCTCGTCATTTCGTCAAGAGATCTCCTGCTTATTCGTCATTTGTCTATTCTGAACGCCTATTTCCCGCTATTCGGGAGTTGAAAAACCGTAAATCACCAAAAGTATTAGAGTTAGGCGCCGGTCTGGGTATCGACGCAAATCTTTTTGCCAAATATGGCGCCGAAGTATTTGCAGTCGAGATCGAATCAAATCGTCTTCAGATCTTCCGGCAATTAAGGGATCATCTTAATTCAAAAGACCTTCATATTATGGAAAGAGATGCGCTCTCCTGGTTGAGCGAATTAGATGAAAAACAAAAATTTGACTTGATCTGGATCACCGAGGCGATCTCGCATATTCACCCTTTGGAAACCCTGTTCAAACTGCTTCGTGACAAACTTAATAATGATGGAGTGGTGATCATTTCCGAATCGAATATTAACAATCCGGTCTTCAAGAAATATATTGATAAAGAGCGTCTTGACCGTTATGTGAGAAAGGAATTGGATCCAGATGAACATATGGACGGGGATATTTACCTTACTCCTTCTGAGTACATTGACCCTGAAACAGGAAAGAAGATCTTTCAGGCCAATGAAAGAATGCTTTCTCCCGGGGAATTGAGACGCCTGATGCGTAGATACGGCTTTAAACAGAAGAAGACATATTACAGGATGTTCTTACCGGAAAAAATATTTACATTACTCCCTTTGTCCGGGCTCCTGGAAAAGATACTATCATATGTTCCGGTCCTGAGAACGATCGGAGTTCGATATATTTCACTATTTGAGGGGGCATAAAATGGATAGAAGAAAGAAGATAACTTCTCTCTTGGAAAAGAATAAAGCTGTGAATAAACTGTTTCTGAAATCTCTGAGGAGTATGGAGGATGAAAAATTTTATGTTGAATCCTTGAACATCTTCGTGGACATTGAGACCAAATATAAAGAGGCTTATGAAGACTGGGGGCAGATACTTGAGTCCTACAATCTTATGAAAGACAAGTTTGATCCCCCGCCGAGTCTGAGCGTTGTGATCCTCCACTACTTTATGGACAATAAGAAGATGATATCGCATCCTTTCATAATGGATTATTTTTCTTATAATAATCTAAAGAAAAATGCTATACACGATTTCTTAACAGGCGTATATAACAGAGCATTTTTCCATCAGATAATGAGAATTGAGCTTGACAGGGCACACAGGTACAGGACATTTCTGACCCTGGTTCTGGTTGACCTGGACGATTTTAAGCAGATCAATGATACCCTGGGCCACCCTGCGGGAGACGCCGTTTTGCAGCAATTCGCCGACCTGCTTAGAAATGAATTGCGCGGTGCTGATTATCTCTTCAGATACGGCGGAGACGAATTTGCGATGTTATTGCCCGAAACTGATATCAATGGGGCGCTTCTTCTTTGTGAACGCCTTACAGTAAGTTCAAAGAACAAGATGAAGATCGGCTTCTCATCAGGGATCTCATCATATAAGATAGATGCGTTCGGGGAAAAAGAGTTGATCGAACATGCCGATACCGCTCTTTATCAAGCCAAGAGGAACGGAAAGGGTGATGTTGTAACCTTCCTGAAGGAACGCCGCAGATTCTATCGGCTGGGTAAGACCTTTGAGTTTCTCTACAGATTCCAAGGTGTTGGAGATTTCGTTATGTCAGACGGCAGGAATTTTTCTGAGACAGGACTTTTGTTCTCAGCTGCACTTCCTATTAATCTGGATCAATTACTTGATATCTCATTCCGCCTGCCCAATCTGGATGAGAGAATATCCGGACATGGAAAGGTTGTCCGTATCGAGAAAATGGGGGATTCTCTCTTTGAGATCGGCATTGATTTCATGGACCTGATACCTGATACGGCAAGAGAAAGCATCAAAGAATTTATCAGCGAGCTCAAATCAGAACACTAAAGTGCTCTGATTCAAAATCCGGTAACAATGGCTGAAGCTCTTTTTCTGTCTTCTGCGTTGCTCGTTACTTACGTACCCCTGTGGGTATGCGGCGTTCCTTGCGCCTTGAATACGGAACAAAATAGCATCAGCCCGAAGGGAATATCATCATTGAATTGTCAATGTAAAATTGACAATTGAATAAAGATTATTTGATGGAGTTTTGAGCCTTCTTTTCATTATTAACATATGCTTT
>JAGLGN010000025.1 GCA_023144005.1 bacterium | reverse complement strand
ACAATTGGATATTTTCGGCTTCGCCACCACTCATTCATGCCGTTAAAAATGTCAATGTCACTTAAACGGTTCAAAACTCTTTTGGGTTGGTCGCCCGGCGCTGCCGGGCTCCCGGTGAGCGGATGCGAGAAGGAAATGAAGAAGAGAGAATGTCATCCAGAGGGAGCTTGCGACCGTGGGATCCAGTTTTATTTCATCCTAGTTCCCACTTCACACCTCATACTTCACACTTGCTGAGCAAGCTCAGCATTGCTTGTCGCTTGTGCCCCTATTAGCCATTGTCATGTTATTTATGGATTAGAAATCTAAGAGCTGCTCGAGAATAAGATTGTTAAATAGGAACCCTTCTTCTGTGGGAAGTATCTTCCCATTTTCCAGGATCACAAGCCCCTCGCTTTCCAAATATTCCAATCCACCGGGAAGTATCAGGGAATGGTAATCTTCTTGTCGAATTCCTTTGGAAGTCCTCATCCCCAGCATCGCCTTTTCAAGAAGAAGGGTATTCTTGCTCAGAACTTCCTTTTGCTCATAGGGAAATATATTTTCCAGCAGCATCCTTTTATATGTTCTCATTGACGCGGAGTTGAAATATCGGATATTATCTACGGTTCCCACACCGCCGAGTCCCAAGCCGATGTAATTCTCCTGAGACCATATCGCCAGATTGTGAGCGCAGGGTTTACTTTTTGTCCAATTAGAGACCTCATAGTGATCCCAGCCCTCCTTGCAGAGGAACTCGCATGCCGTGCGATAAAGCAGTGCCATTGTGTCATCATCAACCGAACCGATGTTCTTTCTCTGGATATCATTCAATGTAAGCATATAGACAGAGATATGCTCAACACCATTCGCTAAAAACATGGAGAGATCTTCTTCAAGAAGTTCAGGCGAATCGCCCTTGAACCCGATGATCCTGTCAGAGGAGATATTATCAAAAACACCGCCTGCTTTTTGCAATGCCTCCAATGCTTCCTTGCCTGAATACTCCCTTTGCAGGCGGTTAAGTCCACGGTCATCAAAACTCTGTATCCCGACAGACAATCGGTTAACGCCCGCTTTCTTTAATGCTTCAAGCGGATAGTCTCTGATGTCTTCAGGATTCATCTCCATGGTGATCTCTTTCTTCATTCCTTTCACGGTATTAATTATAGCCGCAAAAAATGCGGGATCCGCCAAGGAGGGTGTGCCTCCGCCGAAGTATATGGTGTTGAACGAAAGGCCGCTATTTCTTAAAGCAATCTCTTTGAGCAGAAGTTCAAGGTATTCATTATGATCAATGTGTTTGATCAGGGAAAAGAAATCACAATAGGGACATCTTTTCCTGCAGAACGGAAAGTGTACGTATAATTCCATTACAAAGAAAAATTCCAGGGGAAGAGTTCTTTTAAAGAGAATTTCTTGTACTCACCGTAGATATTGGTCAGAAAAATATCGGCTTCAGGGGCAAATTCAGCCATCACCTGCCTGCAGGCTCCGCAGGGTGGCGTGAATTCTTCGGTTTCCGTATAGATCAATAATGCGGAGAATTTCTTTTCTCCATTGCCGACCGCATTGAATATCGCGTTTCTTTCGGCGCAAACGGTGAGGCCGTAAGAGGCATTTTCCACATTTATCCCGGTAAAGACCTTTCCGGTCAATGTTAAAACAGCGGCGCTCACCTTGAAAGATGAGTATGGTGAATAACTGTTATTTATGATCTTCTTGGCATTTGAATAAAGCAACTCAAAGGTCTCTTTTTCCTTCATATCTACCTCCTGTGGATTATAGCATAAATGAAAAGCATATCAAAGAATCATGAAAAAATAATCAAAATCCGTTATAATGTATCATTGGAGGTATTATGAAGAATGCATTGCTAATACTTGTTGTGCTTCTGGCAGTAACCGTTGCTCATGCTTGGGAAATGGAGAGCTATTCAACGACAGAGGGCCCCGCCGCCCTTCTTTTCAATCCCGCGCTCACTTCTTTGAGCCCCGGATTTGAGGTATTTTATAATAATGAAGGCAAGGGCACGGGCGGGTTCTTATCCTCTTATTCAGGAACCGGACTGGGACTTGAATTTAATGGTGATGAACAGATATTCTGGCACTATTCAACCTCGTTTATAAGAAGAAACACCGCTTTCGGCTTTTCATACCATTCTGACCTTTCAGATATCTCAAAGGAATGGTGGGCATCGGCCGGGACGGCATTATTATTCAAACGCTTTCGTCTGGGCGCATCTTTTGAATGGGGAGACCGCAGAGACCTCATGCTGTCTTTGGGTTTTCACCCATTGCAAAAGAACATCTCTCTGCTGATCTCACTTGACGCTATCACAGATCTGAAAAGCGATGAGACGGATTATTTGGAAAAGACCTATTTTCATGCGGGAGCATCCTTGGGCATTTGTGACAAGATATCTCTTTTCTCCGATTTCAATTACTTTGAGGAGGAGCATTGGGAGTTATGGGGCGGTATCTCAATTACCTCGGGAAGCAGCAGATCAAGCGCATCGTACCTGGATGAAAATAATTACAGGATCTCTTCGGCATCACTCTCAGATGACGGTACCGACAAGAAGTATGGAAGAAAAGACAGGATCTATCGATTGGATCTGAAGGGCAGTTTCTCCTATTTTCCCAGTGGTTCTCAGGGGATTTTCAGGTTTTTCGGCTCGACGGGTGCGACCGATTTCTGGGCATTAATAAAGAATATCGCCGATCAAATAGATAATGATGCGGCAAAAGGCATGTATATAAAGATCGGCCCCAATAATCTCTCACTGACACAGATACATGAATTACGCACCGTTCTCGGGAGATTTGCCTCGGCCTCCAAGGATCGCGAGATCGTTGTTCAGCTTTCGTCTTCCACTTCACTGGTGGAGTATTATCTTGCCTCCATTGCTACCAAGATAGTCATGGATAAAGGAGCTTCAATGTTTCTCTCCGGTTTTGGAGGAGAATCCCTATACTTCAAATCAGCGCTGAAGCGTTTTGGTATAGAAGGGGAATTCATACGCCCTGACGAATGTACACACAAAGCCGCATATGAGCAATTTATGAGAGACGACCCCTCCCCTGAGGCAAAGAGCAATATCGAGATGGTTTTGGGCGATTTCTACAATATGATCGTTGATGGAATAAAGGCCTCTAGGAACATTGATCTTGATAAGCTGTCTGAAGAGAACTTCCTCTTCTCCGCCGCCGATGCTCTTGAAAAGGGAATGATAGATTCAACGGAATTTATAAAAGACCCCGCTGAGCATTTCAAGAATAAGCTGCGCCTCGTTTCTATAAGAAAGAAATACATAGCGAATTGGGGTGTTGAAGACAGAAAATCACTTCCGGTAGTTCTGCTTTCCGGTATCGTAAAGGACCAACCCGGCTCAGGGGGCCTTCCTTTTACAAATGAAACAAGTATCACGCCGGAATTATGGGAGCGCTTGAGTAAGAAGATAGAAGCTCATCCGTCTGATGAGATCTTGGTCCTTGTTGATAGCCCGGGTGGTTCGGGCAGCGCGTCCGATCTGATATTTGAACTCACCGAGGCTCTTAAGAAGAAGGGCAAAAGAGTTTATGTGTATATGCTGGATATCGCTGGTTCCGGCGGGTATTACATCGCAATAAATGCTGATAGGATATACTCTTCCCCGTTTACGCTCACCGGTAGTATAGGTGTACTTGGTGGTAAGATGAATTTTGCCGGACTCCTGAAAAAACTCAGCATCGGCAAGGGGACAATAGCAGTAGGCAATAACACGGATGTCTTCTCTTCATTTACTCCTTTTTCCGATAACGAACGGGAAAAGTATAAACTCTACCTCACAAAATTTTATGATCTGTTTTTGAAGAGGATCACGGATTCAAGGGATATTAAATTGGAAGAATTGAGGACATTGGCCGGCGGGCGGATATATTCAGGCGTACAGGCAGAGGAGATCAAACTTATAGATAAGACCGCGACTCTCTATGGGGTGATAGAAGAATTATGCAAAGAGAAGGGCTATGATGAGGTGAAAATTGAAAGATTGAATGCCTCTTCTCCTCCGGGACTTCTTTCTACGGATATGCAAAGTTTCATTTCATTTCTCGGGCTTCCCGCACTAACTCCGTTATTTATAATGGAGCCGTTGATATTGAAAATATAAGAGAAGGATAGATTGTCCCTGGATTTTCCAGATTAGGGAAGCAATCTCTCTTTTACAATAAATTCCTTGAAGTCCGCTACTGAAGTAAACTTATGTGTATTGAATCCCAATTTGTCGGCTTTTGCCAGAACAGAGTCCTTATCATCGATCAACATGGTTTCCTTGGGCGGTATGCCTGTTTTTTCCTCCGGTAAACGATAGAATTTATCATCCAATTTTGTATAGCCGCTATTGCAGGATATAAATTTATGATCAAAAATATGAAGGAATGGATAAACAGTGTCAACCTCATAGATCCAATTGGTCTGATCAGAGAATAATGCGACGGTATAGAAATGCGAAAGCCCTTTTATAAGCCGAGTGACCTGGCTCCTTGTTATGAAATTATCAATGAAATGATACCTTAACGGTTTTAATGAATAATCCAGCCCCAGCCCTTCAGACAGCGCGTCCCAGAAATCATTTTCCGCTGCTTTGCCAGCAAAATATCCCGTCGCCAATCCGGCTTTATTTACCGCTATTTCTCTTACCACTTCAAAGTCCCTGCCAATTTCCTGGGCGATCTTAAGCAGGCCGATCTGAAAACCCTCGGGGGATATCACGCCGCCGAAGTCAAAGAGGAACATCTTAATTTTCATAATCACTCTCCATTATTTAAAACTGATATTAACATGTGTATTTTCGTCGTGGACTTCCACAAGCGAGAATCGTCCGAAATGCCTGAGATCATCAAGAAGAGAAGAAATATGAAGATCAGAAACCGAAATGCCTAAGTTGGGTATCTTTGCCTTCTTCAATAATTTCTTATTGATAAGCGGCAGTGCAAGCCTTACTAGTCCCAAGGGTATCAAGAAGTTAAGTCGAACATTTTTCGGTCCTGAATCGGTTTTGATCTTAACACGGAGAAAATTCGTTTTCAGCACATAATAAGCGCGCTTTCCGTCACATGAGCTCAAGGCAGTTTGAGCATCAGATACAGAGATCTTGTTTCTCGATAATTTCCTTAGGATATTTCGCTTACTTGCCATGAATTCCTCCCGTAAAATTATACTGCAATAGCGCAGAATTGTCAACATTATAGATGGGGAGGAAAATAGAGGTTTGAGGCTGGAGGTTAGAGGTTGGTTAAGGAAGGAAGAATGGAGAATAACCCGTAGGGGCACGGCATGCCGTGCCCTTCCGAGAGAGTGAGGATATTATTTTACAATTACCTCATCAGCTTATCGAGATATTTCCGCCGAATATGGATCCGTTGATAGTACGGTCACCGCCTTTGCCCAGAATTCCTGAGTAAAGGCCATCCTTTTCTTCACAGTCATTGGGAAGCTGGCAGGAAAAATCACCTGCCGTTGCCTTCACCGCAATAGTCGCATCCTTTACTTTGGGTAATTTAAGTTCAATATCCCCACCCATGCAGCGGACTTCTATCTTCTGAAAATCATTGAGTGTCAAGAAGGCAGAGCCACCCTTTACATCAAGTTCAAATTCCTCCAGGGCACCGTCCAATTTCATGCTTCCTCCGGTGAGGTTTACCTTCAGTCCGGCGATCGTGCTTGGCAATGTTAGATCTCCGGTGCCGGCAAATACTTTGATCCGGAGAGTATCCCCGTCAACATCAGCTTTACCGCCAAATGAAGATTTGAAGAAAGAGATATCCTTCTTATCACCTTGTGTGACATTGAGGTCGCCGCCGGTAACAAAGGCTACTACATTCTTGATCGAATCTGCCTCGATCTCAACGGTCGAATCCTCGAGATCTTTGGTTTTTTCACCCATGAAGATCTCCATTTTTCCAAAGGCATCCTTGAAAGTATCCTTCATATTCGTCATTGCTTTGCCGAAGGATTTCTCTGCTTTTCTGTCGAAGTTCCTCCGATGTGTCCGAACATCTCCTTCCTTCAAGGCATTTACCAATTCGAGAAATTCCTTCTTTGAGATCTTCCCTTCTTCAAATAGATCAATAATTCTATTGAGTTCGCTATCCATGATTTTCCTCCTTATTATTTTCCAAGCTGTCATTAATGATGTCAGATGTGATTATTTCCACAAGAAGATCGAATTCTTCATCTGACAATTTGCCTTTACGATACATTCCCAATACTTTTCCTAACTCTTCACTCATGATGTTCCTCCTTATTAATTCTGGATTTTGCTTTCTTCAAAGAATTGTTCAAGTTCATTAAACCGTTCATTATAGATTCTTCAGCAATTTAGCTGCCTCTGAGGGAGAGATCTCTTCTCTTTCCATTCTCGAAATGATCTCCATCCGGGGATTTGTCCCGGTGTCCTCTTCGCTTTCTTCGGAAGAAAATCCCAAAGCAGCGATCAAGGTATTCAATCTGGCCCTTACAGTCGGGTAGGAGATATTCAATTCTCTTTCTACTTCCTTGATATTCCCTCTGTTCTTTATAAAGACCAGCGCAAAGTCCACTTCTTCACCAGAAAGATGAAGAAACGGATCGGTATCAAAATTCCCCTGCATCGTTAAGCCGCAGCCTGTACAGGTCAATTCGGACACTTTTGTTGCCGCGGAGCAGGCCGGGCAGTTTCTGATTATCTTCATTGTTAACTCCTCTTGTGTCATATTGTAAGGTATAATATTAAGAAAGTCAAGGAAAAAGTCAAAAAATATTAAGAAAATTAATATATCACATTGAGAAAAGTAAGAAAATCGCGAAGGAATATGAAGATAATGAAAGAATGATATAGTTTTGATTTTGCTTTATTCAAGCGGAATGATGAAAGAAATGTCTGTTCCTCTGGTGATCTTGGAATCGATTTGTATCTCCCATCCATGTTTCTCTACGATATCTTTGACGATGGCAAGACCTAAGCCAACCCCCGAAGAAGGATTGATGTCGGCTTGATAATACAGATCGAAAACCTTCTTAAGTTTATGTGAAGGTATTCCTCGTCCTGTGTCGCGTACGCCTGTGATGATATTTGAGCCCTTCCTCATAAGATACACTGTGATAACACCTCCGGGGTCGGAGAATTTCATGCTGTTCGTTATAAGGTTCTCATAAACACTGCTGAGTATGTCCTTATCAAACGGGATCATTTGATCAATATCCTCGATCTCTGTTTCCATCTGAAGTTCTTTATCGACCACGGCAGGAGACAACTCATCCACGATCTTGAAAAGCAATTTCTTAAGGTCGTTTTCCTTGATGTTCAATTTCTCATCCAAGATATTGTCGATCTTGCTTGTTTCAAGTATGTGATTTATCAATTCTTCCAATCGCTTGAGATTTTTCGTGAAGTAATCCTCCATCTTCTCGCGATACTTTTCCGGCTCTTTCAGGTATTGATGGAAGTATCCCTTCATAATGGTCAGAGGGGTTTTTAATTCATGCGTGATATTTGATGTGAAGGTATCTCTGAATTTCAATAAGGTCTGCACCCGGCGATTCTCTATTAAGAGCTGATTTGTTTTTTTGTCCAATTGACTGATATACTCTAGATTATTCTGCTTATACCTGTCTATGGTGGAGCAGAGGAAATCCTTTTCGTCCTCATACACCTTTCCTTCAGTGATCTCCGTACTCTCATCTAAAGCATTGATCTCTTGCAGTACAGGATCTGTGATCCTTCTGAATTTCCCGTAGATGAAGATGCCCATACCAAGATTGATGAGAAAGAGTATGAAAGTGAAGATGATAAATGTCAGGTAATATATCAATACGAAATCTCTGAAATCCGCGCTGAAGAACGATGCGTACTTCTTCCCATTAGACAGTTCGATCAATTGCCTCGAGTAAAGTTTCATTTTTCCCGGGTAATACTTCTGCCTTTGTATGCTTCTCATTTCTTCATGCGTGATCACGCAGGCCACATGTTCCCAGATCACATCATCGTTCTCATCAAATATGATCAGATTTTCCAGAGGTTTAAGCGAGCTCAGGAACACTGTCATTTCACTATTAAATTTATCCGAGGAATTCTCATCGGAAATATCATATCTTTCCATGACATTGGTGAGGGAATATTTAAGGACAGAAAAATCGAAATATTTCAATATGCGTGGAATGATGATCTTATTTGATATGAGGGCGATCGCTACGATTGCCGCGAAATGTATACAGAATGTCAGGATCACGAGTTTTTTGATGTTTGTGGTTAGATTCTTTTTAAATTTCACAAATTATGATCCTGTGGAGCATCCTTGCTCGAAAATTGCCCCGATAACATTTGAGCAGGCCTCCTGGCATCCGTCTCTTATCGCATAGACCAAGAAGATAGTAGACAGGACGGCGGTATTTCCGACACAGCCGAAAATTGCCCATTTCGTATTGATGGATTGCAGGATTTTCCGATAATTTTCAGTGTAAATACCAACGAAGTCCTCACTTCTCCCCACAAGGGATTCCGGGGATGGTACAGGCACAAAGAGATAAGATATTCCAACAGCAAAGATATTAAAGAGAACTCCCGCTGAAAACCAGAGCGTTCTGTTCGCATATACGGTTGCATCATATTCTGAAAGAAAGAGGGGATTAGCTCCATCTTCGGGAGAAATGACACTGTCGCTTAACGGGGCGACAGAAAGAAATGTCAATAAGAAAATCATGATCGCTGTTTTCATCATACCTCCGAATTGATTATAATTGATAAACACGAATTTATCAAATATTGTGTCTTGTGCGTCTCAGCTTCCCTTTGCAGTTGAAATGAGACGAAAAAAGTAATATAATGAAAGAGCGGAGGAATATATTCTAAGTGAATAAGAAGAATGTAAAGACAGGGGGGAAAATGAATTCTGAACCAAGAAGCGAACTCCTTCACCAATATCATTTGCTGATAGAATCCGCAAAATTAGCAGTAATAGAATTTGACAAGGCAGGTAAAATGGTTTGGGCTAATAGAAACGCATTGGAGACGCTCGGAGTATCTGACGCGTCCAAGGCCGGTTCCATTGCCGATGTGATCAGGAAGGAAGGTGTATTTGACATAATGGGCAACCCTCTCCTGCCTGAAACCCTTCCCATGAATATCGTTGCTACTCAGAAGATACCTGTTACCGATTTCAAGTGTTCCCTTGAGATCTCTAAAGGAAAGAGGATCATGTATTCTATAAATATGGTCCCTTTGCTTGACAAGAACAATGACCTGACCGGAATCCTTTCATCTTTTAAGAATATTCAATCGGAATTCGAGGCAAAGAAAGCTCTCGAATCATCGGACAAGGCCTTTCATATTTTTTATGATGCCGTACTGGGACTTGCAGAAGAGAATGATATCGATGTGATCATCAAATTGATCGCCGATCATGCTAAGTCAATTCTCAATGCCAATGATTGCGCTGTGTATATCTTTAATTATGAGGACATGGTACTTGAGCCGGTTTACTCTAACGCTGCCCCAGAAGATAGAGAAGCTATTATGAATTACAAGATAGAGCTCGGCGAAGGATTAAGCGGCACGGTTATCGAATCTGGGGTGCCGACTTATATTAATTACGATCAAAGTTTTGATATCGCCGTTCATATTCCCGGTACCGATGAGAATATTGATGAACGGGAATCCGTGATCTCTGTCCCTTTATTTTCTGCAAGTGGGGAAATGTTCGGTGCCATGACCCTTGGAAAATACGATGCGATCTTTTCGGATGAAGATCTGCAAAAACTTTCAATCCTCGCCCGATTGGAAGAATTAACTATACAAAGGATCAAAACAACAGAATCACTTGTAGATTCAGAGGAAAAATACCGAATGCTGATCGAAGAGATCCACGATGCTATCTTTATTATTTCTGACAGTAGATATTCCTTTTTTAACGACAGCTTTATGGAGATGACCGGTTATTTAAGAGATGAGTTGATCGATATGAACAGTTTGGAGATCATTCATCCGGATGACAGAGAGAAGATCCGCGCAATAGCGGTAGCAAGGAAAGAAAACAAGAAGGTTCCCGAGATGTACACTGCCAAGGTTATCAGGAAGAACGGAGAAGTTCGAAAGATTGAATTCTCATCAAATAACACACATTATAAGGGAAAGCCCGCGGTTCTTATCGTAGCAAGAGATATTACGCAAGTTACCGGCCTCGATTGATCACCCGCTCACAGCGTGGGGTGGAGATGATTGTTCAAAAGTTACGCTTCGCAGATCACTAAATAATAATTGAACTCCACGCCACTCATTTTTGCATGCTTCTGCTCATAATTTAATTGCGGGAATTCTCTCTGTACGTCCTCATAAACGCTCTCACTCAGCAATATGTCATCAGATGACGCCAGGTCTTCACCCAATTTGGATGCAATATTGACAGCGTCGCCGAATATTTCTCTTTCGAGAAACAGTATCTCGCCTTTGGCTAAACCAACACAGATGGTGAACGTATCTTCTTCCGGCTTTCCTGCATTCATCTCCTGCAGCCTTTTTTGCATATTCATAGCGCATGTCAATCCTGCCTTGGAAGAGGGGAATACCGCGAAGATATCATCCGCCCATTCCTTTACGACTTTACCGCCATGTGCCTGAATGACGATACCCATTTCCCCGTACGCTTTCTGCATGGTTGAAAGGAAATGTATAATACCATACTGCTTGGTCCGCCGTGTAAAATTTGACGAATCCGTTATCATCACGGTAAGCGTTTCGCCGTATTTATCAAATATCATCTTGTCGAATGCCGCCGGATCGTCTGCTTGATCCCTCTTGTCCAATAGCCCGAGAAAATCCTCATACCTTCCCATATATCACCTGTAAACCCGATCCTCTATCTGGATCATATCAACATAGAATACCTCACACGAACGGTCGCCGCTATCCTTTCTGGTAAGTGAACTGATCCACTCGGATAATCCGTGCTCTGTATTTGCTTCGACTCTCACAAGGTAGCCCTGCATATATATCAAGTCGTTCTTTTTTACGGTCAATACCGCCTTCCAAACATTATCGGTTGCGGGAATAATATGATGATTAGAGGAGTTATACTGTATTTCTTTTTCAGAAAGTGGGCAGTCAGCTTCATATTTAAAATAATACCATCTCCCGCTCTGGCTGAATTTAATATATTCGTCATATTTCTCTGTCGAGAGCTGCTGTCCCCACCCCAGAGCGAAATCTACGGGAGAAATGGCAGATGTCCATCCGCTTTTATACTTTTTTGTGCTGAGTACTCTCGCATTGATATAATACTCCGCTTTGGGCCTGATCATACACGCCGCCGGCTTGGTTTTCTTGACAAAGAATTCCTCTCCCTCATATGTGAACTGTTCGGGTGTTTTTTCAGCTGTAATGGGCTCTGAAGAATACTCTGAGATCTCCGGCCTTCCCGGTCCGCATGAGATCAGAGCAAACAGCATAAGAAAGAGAATAAACAGCCTCTTCATATATCATTATAGGATAAATATCCTTTGTGGTCAATAAATGTTGCAAATACAATCAATTTTGGTATAATCAAATATGAAAATGGGCAATTTCGAGGTCATTACTCTATTACACAGAAGGATCTTCACCGAATTGAAGTACAAATTAAAGGTCTTCAAATTGGGCTATGCGCAATTTAACCTTCTGTCCATTCTACTTCGTGAAGGTGAGATGACACAGGATCAGCTCGCAGGTGTTTCAGGTGCGGATAAGGGGACCATATCACGCGGCATCACCCGTCTTGAGAGGGAAGGTTATATTGCCAGAGAGAGGAAGCGAACCGATTCCCGTGCCAATATTATTTCTCCCACTCCCAAAGCCCTTCAATTACAACATATCCTTGATTTCATCGATGAAGAAGTGATGAACAAATGTCTAGAAAACCTTTCTGAAGACGAGCGTCTTACCCTGTTAGAATTGATAAAGAAGGCTGTTTCTGAATAGGGGAAAAATAGCATTCCTATTATTTTTCATCATCCCTATGGTGTTATTTGCTTTTCCGAATTCTATTGATGTTCCGATACCTTCATCCGATGAACCTTTTGTTCACTTCAGGTTCTCCAATAACACCACGAAGCATGGAACCTATTCCTGGCGGCTTCGTTTGAAAGCGGGCGGACATCCTTTATACATTTATCCCTCATCCGCTTCAGAGATCAATATTCTCATTGGCAAAGAGCTCAGAGAGTCGGGCTTTGTGGTGGAGCATATTGACGGATCAGAGATCGGCTGGGAAGTATTAGAGAATACTCCCTCTATCCCGCCGGACTTCAAGCTTCTGGATGGCATCCTTCCGCGTTTTCGGGAAACCGCCGCCACCTTGTCAAAGGGGAAGTTGAAAAATTTCTATATTTCTGAGCGAACTGATCAAAATACAGTGTTCAACTTTTCCCGTAATGATGATCCGCTGTTTTACCTTTTTGCGGACGGTATCACGATCAAATTACCGAATGAGTTTAATGCGGATGCATACACCCTCTCGTATATCGGAAAAGAAGGGATGAAGATACGCCCGAACAGATATAATATTTTCAACGGCAAGGAAAAGCATTGGCGTATCCTTTTTCTCGACCCGACCATTTTCACGGCCGCGGATGAGATCATATACTATGCCGACTCTGCCGGACTGAAGAAATATAATAAGATGAAGCCGTATTTTGACAAGGGTTTGTTCGTGTTAAATAATTGGGGCTTTACCGATCTTTCGGATTACAGATTACTACTTTTTGACAAAAAGACATATAAAGAAGGGTTGCTTGTCATAAATATGGACTCAGGTTCCGTCCCTGTTACCTGGGTTTCATCTGTCCTGCTGAAGGTATTCGGCTTTTCTTCCGGAGGCGTGGCATCCTACACTTCTCTGATAAATATCGTTTCTCAAGAGGTCAAAGAGCTTGGCGACATTCCGTATTTCATCCAGAGCGGCATTCAAGTGATCCTTTTGGATATTCTCTTTGAGGCGGTAATGGAAAAAGAAAATAAATTCATGAAGTTCAAGGATAACTCTGATTATCAAGGAAAGATCCTGGATATACGGGATTGGGGACCTCCGCCCCCGGGCTATACCGGCGAAGACCCTGATCCGGATAGAGAAGCCTATTTCTGGGCATCAAATTTATTCTGGCACAGGTTTTTAGCGGATCAGGGGGAACAGGGGGTTATCGAACTCATAAAAGGACTCAGAGATAATAATGCCGACCCATTTACTTTGCTTGGTTTTGATGAAGCCAGGTATTTGATCGATTACTCAAATATCAAAGAAGGACTTAAGTGATCTGATTCAAAATCCGATAACAATGGCTGATGCTATTTTGTTCAGCATGAGAGGCGCAGTGAGCGCCGCATACCCGCAGTGGTATGTAAGTAATTAGTGCTCTGATCCATAAAGACGTTAACAATGGCTGCTGCTGTTTTAATCCGTATTCAAGGCGCGAGGACCGTCGCATACCCCCTGCGGTATGTAAGCGACGAGCAACGCAGAAGACAGAAAAGAGCATCAGCCCGAAGGGAATATCATCTTTGGCCAATTTCTTCCGCTCTCTTCGCTTACGGACCACGAAGGGTACGCTGCACTCATCGTTCATTGGAATTGACTCAAATCTAAACATTCCATTGTCAGCGGATTTTAAATCAGAGCACTTGTGATCTGATCCATAAATACGATGGCAATGACACTTCGCAGTGGACTCAGGGCCAAGTGAACCAGAGGAACAAGAGAAAGGTTGCAGTTTTAAGATAATGATATAGACAAGACGAAATTGATAAAGCAAAGAGATTTTGTCTGATCAATAATAGTAAAAATCGGGGTACCCGCCTGCTTCCCAATACCAGAAAAACAGTGCGATGGTGGCGACGGAAGCCAGTCCCGATGAAGCACATCCCCAGCCCGCCGCCCGGGTCTGCAGCCGTTTTGCCTCTCTTATATAATAATCCTTGAAAACCTCAATATAATCCGGGCTTTTTCCTATCAGCGCCGCCACGGGTGGTGTGGGCTCGATTATCATTGCACCGAAAATACCCCAGAAAGAAAGGGAACATCCTGCAGCATACCAGATCATAGGAGAGCTGTCTTCCTTTGCCTGGGAATGAGCGATCCTGCGGATCTCATCGGTGTTGATGGTCAGGGGATCCTCATCAGCAGTGGCTAAAACAGTTACAATAATTAAGATCAGCAATACGAGCTTCTTCATACCTTAACATAACATAAGAATGAGGTTTATGCAAAAGTGCTTGTCAAAGAAAAAACTTGACAATAAATTCTAATAGGGTATAATAGTGCCTATGCTTAAGAAAGACCATTTCGTAGTCGGACCCCTTATTGATGTTTATGGCGATCTTCTGTCCAGTAAACAGCGTAATTATCTTATCCGCTATTATGAGGATAATTATACTCTGGAAGAGATCGGCGAGGTCGAGGGAAAGACAAGGCAATGCGTATATGATGTTATCATGCGCGGCATTGGTAAGATGGAGAAATTCGAGGATAAACTGCAGGTATTAAAAATGAGAAAGACCATTTCTCAATACAAGCTTGCCGAAGCCAAGAGGGTATCCGATGCTGGATAATCTGAAAGAGCGTCTGCGCAATACTTTTGCAAAACTGCAGGGCAAGCGCCTTACCGCATCCTATGTGGAAGAAGTTCTCCGTGAAGTGCGTGTAGCGCTTTTGGAAGCGGATGTTCACTATAAGGTTGCCTCCTCATTTATCAAGAATGTCAAAGAACTGGCCACCGGAGAGAAGATACTTGCTTCCCTCACCCCATATCAGCAGATTATCGACATAGTGTATCAGGAATTCGTCAAGGTCATGGGTGAGACGGCAGTAGAATTAGCGCCTGTCAAGGGAAAGCTTACCGTCTTTGAGATCGTTGGGCTTCAGGGTTCAGGAAAGACCACGCATACAGCGAAACTCGCGCATCATTTTCAGAGCGCTGGATTCAAGGTCCTTACGGTTTCCGTTGATGTTTATCGGCCTGCCGCCATTGAGCAGCTGAAGATACTGTGTAATAACAACGACCTTGAGAGCTTTGATCATTCTGGCAGTAAACCCGTCAAGATAGCGAAAAAGGCATATGATCACGCAAGAAAGAACGGATACGATATTCTTATAATAGATACCGCGGGACGACTGCATATCGATGATGCCATGATGAAGGAGGCGCTTGCTATCAAGAAAACCGCCGAATCCAATGAGATCATCCTGGTGGTTGACTCCATGGCGGGTCAGGACGCGGCTAATGTTGCCAGGGAGTTCAACGAACTTCTGAATATTACAGGAAGCATTCTTACAAAGCTTGATTCCGATACGCGCGGCGGTGCTGCGCTCTCTGTCCGGGCAATCTCTGATGCTCCTCTGCTTTTTGCAGGTACAGGCGAACATATCGGGGATATGGAAGTGTTCCATCCCGATCGAATGGCTCAGCGTATTCTGGGAATGGGCGATGTTCTCTCACTTGTCGAGAAAGCCAAGGATGCTATTGATGAAGAGCAGGCACAAAAGCAGATGGAGAAGATACTTAGCGCCCGTTTTGATTTCAATGACTATCTCGAACAAATGAAACAGATAAACAAAATGGGCTCACTGGAATCGATACTTGAGATGATGCCGGGCTTCTCCCAGATGTCAAAACAGATGAAATCGCAGATCCCATCCGAGAAAGATCTTAAGCATATTGAGGCGATGATACTTTCCATGACACCGGAAGAAAGATCTACTCCCTCAATGATAAATCATAATAGAAGAAAGAGGATCGCCGCGGGCAGCGGCAATTCAATAATTGATGTGAACCGCTTCATAAAGAACTTCGACAAGACAAAAAAGATGATGAAGAAGGGAAATATGAAGAAGATGATGAAAAATATTAATCTACCTTTTTAGAGATAATAGGAGGTACTATGTCGTTAAAAATAAGATTGAAAAGGGTTGGCAAGAAAAAACAACCCTACTACCGCTTGGTAGTTGCTGATTCGAGAAAGCCTCGTGACGGAGAAGTTCTGGAGAGATTGGGGCATTATAATCCTCTCAAGAGTAAACTCCTTCTCAAGACCGACTCGAAGGTCATTGCTGAATGGATGCGCAAAGGCGCGAAGCCCACATTAGTTGCTAAGAACCTTCTTTCAAAAGCCGGCTTTTTCACATGGTATGAGGATTTCAAGAAAGATCCTTCCATCGAAGCCCTTCCCGCGAAAGAACTTCTGCTTGTGGAAAAACCCAAAAAAGACCGCCTGAAAAAGAATAAAAACAAAGCTCAGGCCGTTGCTGAAGAAGCTGAAACGCAATCGCAGGCGCCTGCAGCCGTTGCCGAACCCCCGAAGGTTGAAGCAAAAGAAGAAGCTCCCGCTCCTGAAGTCAAGGAAGAAAAACCTGAAGCAAAGGAAGCGCCAGTAGCTGAAGAAGCCAAGACCGAAGATGCTGCGGCATCTGAAGTGAAGGAAGAAGCTCCTGTTGCAGAAGCAAAAGAAGAAAAACCTGAGGCCAAGGATGAGCCCGTAGCTGAAGAAGCCAAGACCGAAGATGCTGCGGCATCTGAAGTTCAGGAAGAAGCTCCCGCCGCTGAAGAAGCAAAGGAAGAAAAACCTGAGGCAAAGGATGAGCCCGTAGCCGAAGAAGCCGCGGCATCTGAAGAGGATAAGAAGTAGTATTCTGGTACACCGGCTATATCAGGTGATGAGATTATGGAAATCAAAGAAGTACTTTTAAGCATTATTAAGTGTCTTGTGGATAATAAGGACGCTGTTAGCATTGTGCAGGTGCAGAGTTCGTCGGAGTTTGTTTTTGAGATCAATGTAGATCCAAAGGATGTGGGAAAGGTCATTGGTAAATCAGGCAGGAATGCCAGCGCTATCAGGACAATAGTCACATCGATCGCAAGAAAACATGGCAAAGGAGCCATTGTAAGATTTAATGACAACAAAGAAAACTGACGATCTCTTACTTTTGGGCAAATTATCAACGACATTCGGCATTAAGGGTCAGATGAAACTCTATTCTCAATGGAGTATTGATCCTGAGATCATATCTTCAAAGACGGTGTATATGAAGGCCGGTGAAGAAATGAAAACCGTTAAGGTTCTTGATGCAAGAAGTCATAAAGCCGCTCTGGTCATTACCATCGAAGGATGTGCTTCTATAGATGAAGCGGAGAAACTTGTCGGCAGGGAACTTTATATGCGCTCGAAAGACCTTCCCCGTGAGAACAGCGAGATCTATTATTCCGATCTTGAAGGACTTTCCTGCAGCGATGAGGAAGGAAATATTTTCGGAGTGGTAAACGGCTTTATTGAAACGCCAATGTATGACCTGATCACAGTCAAAGATGCTAAAGGCAGGATCACGGAAATTCCATTCCTTCAGGAACTCATTGTTCAGGTTGATCTTGAGAAGGGAGTGGTGATCTGGAATTCCGCCAGGATAAAGGACTATCATGCGGATTGATGTTGTAACGATCTTTCCTGAACTTTTTGAACCCTTCTTTGAAAGCGGCCTTCTCGGCAAGAGCATCAGGGAAGGAAAGATAGAAGTTCAAGCCCACGATCTTCGGACCTTTACCCGCGATAAGCATCGTCAAGTGGATGATTATCCCTTTGGCGGCGGCCGCGGAATGATCTTGATGATCGAGCCGCTTTACAGGGCATGGGAGACATTGAAACAAGACAATACATTTACCATTCTTATGAGCGCCGGTGGAAAGCTGCTCACAAAGACCCGGGCAGCCCGATTCAGTAAACATGATCATCTACTCATTTTCTGCGGAAGATATGAGGGTGTTGATCAACGCTTTCTGGACTGTGTTGACGCAGAGGTCTCTATCGGTAAGTATGTTCTTTTCGGAGGAGAGATCCCCGCGATGACTTTGATAGAAAGTGCTGCCAGATTTATACCCGAGATCCTTGATCCGGAAGTTACGGCAAATGAAACCTACTCCAAGGGTTCACAGAGGGATTTCCCTCAATTTACCCGTCCAAGGGAGTTCGGTGGGATCAGTGTCCCTTCCGTATTGCTCTCGGGAAACCATGCGAAGATCGACAAATGGAGAGAGGAGAATAGCGAGAGGATATGAAAAAAATAAAGGCCTCTGTCTATACAGCCCTTATGAATTATCCCAGCCTTAACAAGATGAAGGACCTTGTTGTTACTTCCATCACTCCGTTAAGTGTTCACGATATCGCGCGTGCTTCCGCCACTTATGGCGTTAAACGGTATTTTCTGATAAATCCCGTACCCTCGCAGAAGAGACTGATCAATAGAATAGTCGAATACTGGGAAAAAGGGTTCGGAAGCTCTTTTAATCATAACAGAAAGATCGCATTGAAGCTCATCAAACCGGTGAACGACCTTGTAGCCGCGATGAGATTTATTGAAAGAGCGGAGAAGAAAAGACCAATACTTGTAACTACTTCTGCTAAGGTATTTCCAAATACCATAAGCTATGCTGATCTGAGAGAAAAACTATTCTCTCAAGATGACGTGTTTCTCATCCTTTTTGGAACCGGATGGGGAATACCCGATGAGATCATGCTTGAGTCAGATCTCATCTTGGAAGCAGTGAACGGATACTCGGATTTTAATCATCTTTCCGTGCGTTCGGCTGCTTCAATAATTTTAGACAGATTGATGTATAAGGAGGATTAATTATGAACGACCTCATGAACGACATAAAAAAACATTATGAGGAAGAGCTTTCCAAAGACAGGAACATATCCGAATTTTCCGTAGGTGATACGGTGAAAGTATGGGTAAGGGTCGTCGAAGGAAGTAAAAGCAGACTCCAGGGTTTCCAGGGAGTTGTGATCAGAAAGAAAGGAAAAGGCGTTGAAGCGTCCTTTACCGTCCGAAGGGTTTCCATGGATGTGGGCGTTGAGAGAACTTTCCCATTATTTACACCTTCCATCGAGAAGATCGATGTGGTGAAAAGAGGAAAGGTCCGTAGAGCCAAGATCTATTACCTTAGAGAAAGAAAGGGCAAATCAGCAAGAATTAAAGAACCAAGTAGAAGAAAATGATTTTCTTGGACGGCGGCCTTGAAGAAGGTTCGCCTTTCGATGCTGAAAACCTTTTACGGGAAAAAGGCTTTACAAGGATCTGCGGCATAGACGAGGCCGGCAGGGGTGCCCTTGCCGGTCCCGTGGTCGTTGGCGGAGTAATGATCTCTGAGAGGATCGAGGGGATAACTGACTCAAAGAAGCTTACTTCTAAGAGGCGGGAATCTCTGTTCTATCAGATCCAGATGCATTGTATTTCATACTGCGTCGGGATCTCATGGCCGGAGGAAATCGATAAGGTGAATATTCTCAATGCGACAAAGAATGCCGCCGTAAGGCTTGTTGCAATGCTTTCACCTTCGCCTCAGGTACTTTTACTTGATGCCTTGAAGCTTCCCATTGCTGATATTGAGCAGCACTCCTTCATTAAGGGGGATCTGCGGATCTACTCCATCGGTGCGGCTTCCATTATCGCGAAGGTGGTGCGTGACCGGCTCATGATCATATTGGGGGAGAAGTATCCACAATATGGCTTTGCGAAGCATAAGGGATATGGGACAAAAGAACATCTTGCGGCCATTAATGAATTTGGGCCATCCGCCGTTCACCGCCGGAGCTTTGAACCGATGAGGTCGATGGGAGAGGATAATTTATTTTCATGAATAAACGCGCAGAGGGTAAAAAATACGAGAAGATCGCTCGGACCTATCTTCAGCAGCGCGGCTGGACCATTATAGAGGAGAATTACATCTTTGGACACAAGGAAGTTGACCTGATCGCAGTAAAAGCGGAAGAGCTTTGCTTTGTAGAGGTGAAATTCAGATATAGTCCCGCCTACGGCAGGGGATTTGAGTTCGTTGACAGTCGAAAGAAGAACAATGTCATGACCGCTGCGAAGGGTTTTCTGGCAAAGAGGAAAGGATACAGGAATTTTAATGTGACTTTCGGCATCGTTTCAATAACAGGAGAAGAAATTGATTTCAGGAGGGGATATTTTAAATGGTAACTAAATTATTATCGGCTTCAATAGAGGGGCTTGATTCCAGAAGGGTTGAGGTGGAGATCGATATCTCCGGAGGTCTGACCGCATTTACAATTGTGGGTCTGCCTGATAATGCAGTTAAGGAGAGCAGAGAAAGGGTCCGTACCGCGATCTCTTCCAGCGGATTTGAATTTCCGCTGAAACGCCTGACGGTAAATCTTGCTCCAGCGGATATAAAAAAAGAAGGCTCATCGTATGACCTTCCCATTGCGCTCGGTATTTTAGCGGAAGATGGCCTGATCCCTGCCCCTTCGGCGGATACGCTTTTTGCGGGAGAGCTTTCATTGAATGGCGAACTGCGGCCTATTTCGGGCGGTATTTCTATTGCCATGCTCGCCAAGTCCAAAGAAATTAGAAATGTGATCGTACCTAAGAAAAATGCGACGGAATGCGCGATCATAGAGGAAGTAAATGTTTACGGCTTTGATAATCTCTATGATGTCATAGAGCATATCAGAAGCGATACAGGTGTAAGGCATAAGGTCAATTTCGAGCAATATCGGGATCAACTCAATGATTACGCCTTGGATTTCTCAGATGTCAAAGGGCAGTATCTGGTAAAGAGAGCCCTTGAGATCGCCATTGGCGGCGGACATAATATACTGATGATCGGCCCTCCCGGAGCGGGTAAATCAATGCTGGCCAAAAGGGTTCTTTCGATCATGCCGCGAATGGAACTGGATGAGGCCATTGAGGTCTCCAGAATTCATTCGGTCGCCGGGCTCACTTCCGGTGATCTTGTATCTGTCAGGCCCTTCAGAGACCCGCACAGCTCAATTTCAAAGATCGGGCTTATCGGCGGAGGTACATTTCCCAGGCCGGGAGAGATCTCACTTGCCCATAAAGGCGTTCTCTTTTTGGATGAATTTCCTGAGTTTTCAAAGGCCTCTGTGGAAGCGCTCCGTGAACCTCTGGAGAATGGGGATATTACAATATCGCGTGCCCGTTCGACTGTCAATTTTCCGGCTGACTTTATTCTTGTCGCTGCCATGAATCCCTGCCCATGCGGATACTTCAACGACCCGTATCATGAGTGTACCTGCTCTATGAATGAGATCCATCGATATAGAAAGAAGATCTCGGGCCCCATAATGGACCGTATAGACATGCATATTGAAGTGATGCCGGTGGCAGTTGAGGAATTGAAGGAACGCCCGCAGGGTGAAAGCTCGGAGATCATTAGAAAAAGAATAGAGACTGTCAGGGATATTCAGCGCGGAAGATACAAGAATGAAAAGTTTTCGGAAAACGGCAATATGAATGATAAGATCTTAGAGGAATACTGCCGTCTTGGAAAAGAATCAGAGAAACTTCTTGTTGACGCGATGAAATTATACAGATTCTCCGCGAGGAGCTATAAGAAGATACTGAAGATTTCCAGAACGATAGCCGACCTTGAAGGTGCCGAGGAGATTATGCCGCAGCATTTAAGCGAGGCATTGAATTACAGAATAGTAGATAGGGGAATATGAGAGAAAAATTTATACTTTCGATCGATCTTGGGGGAAATGGAACTAAGCTTGCGATCATGGACAATACCGGAAGTATTGTTAAAAAAGGCAGATTTGCCACCGAAGCACAATTTGGAGTTGAGCGGTTCTTTAAAAAGCTGAAGAGCAAAATTGACAGTATGCTCAAGAAGGCCCTTATCACAAAGGATGATCTGGCTGCCATCGGGATGGGATCTCCCGGGCCTCTTGATATCAAAAAGGGGATCATGCATCACTCCGCGAATTTCCCCGGTTGGAAGAATGTCAATTTTAAAGAGTTCTTTTCAAAGGCATACGACTTACCTTCGTATTTTGATAATGATGTTAACCTTGTCGCTTTTGGCGAATACTACAGGAAATTACGGTCCCATTACAGCTATGTGATAGTACTCACACTCGGCACCGGACTGGGCGGAGCGTATATTGAAGACGGCAAACTTCTTCACGGACGAGACGGCTTCGCTGGCGAATTCGGCCATATCGAGATCATGAACGAGGGTATTGATTGCGGATGTGGTTCTGCCGGCTGCCTTGAGGCATATGTATCGGCAAGCGGAATAAAAAAGCGCTTGGAGCTCTTGCTGGGTGACCCTGTTAAGAAGAAGGAGTTCCTAAGCAAACTCAAGGAGTTCACCCCGAAAGAGGTCTATAAGGAAGCCGCTGCCGGTAATCCGCATGCAATTGAATTTTTTGAGCAAACGGGGCATTATCTGGGCATGGGCTTGACGACCATAACAAATATCTTTAATCCGGAAGCGATCTTCATAGGCGGCGGGATGTATCTTGCTTTGAAATATATTTTACCGACCGCGAGAGAATATCTTCGGACAAACGGTTTCCCCGAGATGGTGAAGGGGCTGCGTTTACGCCGAATAGATCTTTCTGAAAATTCCGCATTATACGGAGGCTATCTGCTTGCAAAAGAAAATCTATGAGAAACTTATTGTAGGCGACCTTGGCACCAATTGCTATTTGATCAAAGGAAGCACCGGCTATATCATCATTGATCCGGGAGACAGAGATATCCTATCTAAGTTAAATGGAAAGAATATCTCAGCCATCCTGCTCACCCATTGTCATGATGACCATGCATGCGGTGTGCAAGCATTAAGAGAGAAATTTGACTGTCAGCTTCTAATGTCAGAGGATGAGTTGGAATTTCACAATATGGGTGGTTCGCTTTCCGAATTTCTCGATATGGAAGGCTTCACACTGGAGCCGGATATCATTGTTTCGTCTCAAAAGGAAGCACTCACCATTGATGGAGTTGCGATGGAGGCCTATTTGTTGCCCGGGCATACTCCCGGAGGCCTCGCTTTCTATTATGAGGCTCATCTTTTTTGCGGGGATCTCATATTTAAAGATTCGATCGGGCGAACCGATTTTTTCGGAGGGGATATGGCACAGATGAGCGCAAGCCTGAGAAAAGTCGCTGAACTCTTTCCCGGAGAAACGGTCATTCTTCCCGGTCATATGGAGATCACTGAGCTCGGAAAGGAATTGAAGTACAATCAAATATTAAAAGAGGTAATGGCAGATGATAAATTATTTTGATGATGGAAAGGATAATATGTATCCCTTTTCTCTTTCAAGGGAATCGGTTGATATGTTCTATGGAACGATGACCAATAGAATGCGCGTTGCCGGTTTTTGTATGACGAAGGATCACAATCCTGAAACAATGGATGTCGAAATTAACGGAGCGTTCAGGGGATTTGCAGCTCTTGAGAAGATCTTTGCCCTTCAGCCGGGCCAGGCGCTATATGATGCTTCGGGAAGGATGGTGGCATCTTTCGGTGAAGAGAAAGAACGCGTGGATACTGAAGAATCGCTATTGTTTGAATATGCATTTCAAATGATGATGGATAACGGTACCTTTATCAAAGAAGATGCCGCATTCTTGGGATTCGAAGAAAACAAGGTGACGGATCTGGGCGCTGCAAGAATAGAGGAACATGTTCATTTTGATACATCGGACGGTCCGGTAATTATTGACAAAGGCGCGGTGATCAATGCTTTTTCAAGAATCGAAGGCCCGGCATATATCGGTCGTGATGTGCAGATATTATCCGCGAAGGTCAGGGAGAACTGTTCATTCTTTGACAAGGTCCGCATCGGCGGTGAAGTTGAAGATTCGATATTCTATCCCTTTTCCAATAAGTGTCATGAGGGTTTTGTCGGCCATTCGATCTTCGGCTCGTTCGTGAATCTCGGTGCATTCACCACGACATCCGACCTCAAGAACACTTATGGCGGAATCGCCATACAGTTAAATGGTAAATTGATCGATACGGGCTCGAATAAGATAGGCACCTTCTGTGGTGATCACTCCAAGACGGGTATCGGAACATTAATAAACAGCGGTACGGTAATCGGTTTTTCGGCAAACCTCTTTGGCGGCGGTTTTTTCAAAAAAGAATATACATCATATTATTGGGGCCGGGCGGATAGGGGTACTATATATAAACTGGAAAAGGCCATGGGAACCGCGAAAGCCGTAATGCCCAGAAGAGGCCTTGAATTCACAAAGGAAGACGAGGAGCTTTTCACAAGTATATGGAACGAGGAAAATAGAGGTTAGAGGCTGGAGGATAGAGGTTGGTTGAGAAAAGAAAGCTCCCTTTCTCTTGTTCCACTGGGACGCTGGGCTACTGGGTCCACTGCGTAGCATAGTCTTGAAAGAGAATTGTATCAGCAATAATCGCCTTCCGGGTCAGAATGAGAATGACTTCGGTACTTATATGGAGGGTGACCTTCATCGTCAACTGAAGGCTTGGATCTCAATGCCCGGTGACCGGTTAGAGGTCAAATATGACAATTACATTGTTGATATCGTTAGAGGCGATCTGCTGCTGGAGGTTCAGACCGGTAGCTTTCATACATGCAGAAAGAAGTTCGAGACCCTCAGCGAAAAAGCAAAACTCACAGTAGTATATCCACTTGTGTTAAAGACATATATCAAATATTCCGATAAAAAGGCCCGCCTTTCTCCACGGAGAAGGTCCATCTTCCATATATTCAATGAGCTTTCATCCATCGGCAATCTTCTGTCTACGCCGGGCTTCTCCCTTGAGGTCTTGGAATGTTCTGTCACAGAGCACAGGCAGAGAAACCGTTCAAGGAAGGGTTACGGCATTACCGGAAGAACTCTTTTAGAAGTTCTCGGTAAACGAAGATTTGTCTGTCCGGGTGATTATTTCAAGCTCTTCTCCCCATCACTGCCAAAGCAGTTCACTAACGGAGATCTCGCTGAAATGTATAGTATCCGCCGCCATCTGGTATCGGCGTTGACACTTACCTTCCGTCGCGCGGGAATGATCCGGCTTGCCGGCAAGCGCGGCCGCTTCCATCTCTATGAGTATTAGGAAATTAGGGACGGTGTTTGAATTTGTTCACTTGTTTTTAAGAGCGGTATTTCAATAAATTTGCAGTCTTGATAAACTATATCGCCTACAGTGCAGAAAATATATCATTCAACTTGATTTACATTTTTGCATGTCGATAGTGTACAAAATCAAAGACCGTCCCTAATATATACCATTCGGTATAACCCAGAATCGCAGGAGAAAAGACCCAGTGCTATGAAGCATTTCGCTTCATACCAATCTCTTGAATAATATTACAAATTGTGATACCCTTTTTCCGAGAGGGTATCATGAAAATAGCAGTACAATTATTAGGTTTATTTCTCGGTGTATTCATGCGTACATGGGTTCCGTATATGCGCAAGCTCAAGCAGGGAAAGATAGAAAAATTCGATAAGAAATTCATCAAATTTGCGCTGGGCTCAATCATCCTGTCCGGTGTATCGGTATTATTGATCCTCCCTCAATACAAAGAAGCGGAAGCGGAGATTACTGATCTCTGGATGGCGCTCAAAGTATTTGCGACAGCATTTGCTTTTGGGTACGGCTGGAATACCGTGATAAATGAATCTTTGAAGTGGAATGAGAAGAAAAGCCTTGGAGAAAAGACAGATTAAGCAGATGCGGATCAAAAACACATGACCTCAATAATTAATTGGGTTAAAAAATATATAGTAGCAGTAATCGTCATAGGAGTGGTAACAGCGGTAATCTCTAACCCGATAATTAAAGGGCTTACAATTCTATTTCAGAGGACTGGAAAGTATATTGCCTGTCCGATCATTATCAATATTCTTTTGATCCTTCTTATAGCGGGTGCCATTTTTCTGATCATCAAAAAGGTGAAAAATGCAAAAACTAAAACAATATACCTATGTTCTGTTGTATTGGCCGCTATATTTCTTTTCATAGCGATCAAACCTTTTGATATTTACCGAAATCAGAATAAGACGATCATAGTTATTTCGCAATTTATCAATGAAGGTAACAGCAAGATCAATATCTCGAAAAGAATCCGGGAAGCTTTTTTAAAAGAGATAAATGAGAATGATTTATCATCAATTAAAGTTGTAACTTCTTCACAAATTATTCCCAGTCACGAGAAAGCATTAAAAGAGGGTAGTATCTGCACCCGGAAAAATGCAAAGACTATTATGGTAATCTGGGGATGGAACGATGATGTTACAGTCAAAACTTCTCTTACGATTGTGAAAAGCCCTGAGATTAAAATGGTGAGGAATATCGAATTTGAAAAGAATAAAGGTCAGACATTAGAAGAAATAAGCAAGAAATTCAAGATCACATATCTCACAGAAAGCATCTCCAATACACTTGTATTTCTGACACATTCCACGCTTGGCATAGTATGCCTATTAGACGAGGATCACAGTAATTCCGAAGTACATTTTAATAAGATCTTTGACCGTAAGGCTTCAATTGATGAGGAATTTGAAAACGCAAAAATAGCATTACACTATTTTAGAGGAGACATTTATTATTGTCAGGCAAATTATCATTTAGATAAGAGCTTACTTCAAGAAAAAGCTGATTATGAAATACTATGCCGGGAATCTATGAAGCTTTATGAAAAATCTACGCAAGAGTTCAGTAAGGCGTGCAATTTAATTGAGAACAGAAAAAAGACAATACCTGATAATAATGATTTTACTGAAATGTTAGACGATATAAGAAAGTACTACAGCGAAAAGAAGATCCGGGAATTAATAGAAATTAACCCGAATGAATATTTCATATACAAAGAATTAGGAGATTTACTGGCCGAATCAAATCGTTACAAAGAAGCGGAAGAAGCCTACAAGAAGGCAATTAAGATTAATCCGAAGAAGTATTTTGCATATAAAAGATTAGGAGTTCTGCTAATCGAATTAAAGCGTTATGAAGAGACGGAAACGATCTATAAGCAGGCAATAAATGAATGTGAGGATCAAGCGCTGCTCAATTATGATTTAGCATGTTTATACTCAATTCAGAAAAAAACATCCAGGGCGATCAAGTATTTAGAAAGGGCTGTAAATATTGATGAGTTTTGTAAGATAAGAGCTCAGCATGAAGACGATTTTACTAATATCAGAAATACGAGAGAATTCAAGAAGATAGTTGGAGAAAAAGAGTAGAGCACAATATGGAAATGCTAAGGTGCTCACAAGTTGATTATTGTAGCCAAGAGGGGATTCGCTAACAAGCCTCTACGGGATCTTCGAAAAAAATGCCAAACAATGCAAGGAATGTCTTCCAATTTCTTGACTTCTCAGTTTCTTCAGGTTATACTTTGTCGATAAGGTGCTTTACTATTATTGATGTGAGAGGACTAATGACTGAAAATAACATTTCTCAACACAGTATTCATATCAAAAAAGGTAACGATCTGTGCTATCTGGGGACTGAAGAGAATTTGATATAATATACAATATCGGAGGAAAAATATGGAGAATCGCAATAATAAAGAAGAAAATCAACACCGAAGTAAAATTAAAATTTTAAAAGATGTTCCCTCAAAAGAAGATAAAATTGGAATACACCAAACAATTTCAAAAACTATAATAAAAATAATGGATAACAAAATCCCAATAGAAAAACATGTAATCGGTCTATTTGGGAATTGGGGGTCAGGAAAATCAACCATTATAGAATTAGTGGAAACAGAACGAAGTAATAATGTATTTATTTTTAATTCATGGGCACATAAAGATGATTATTTGTATAGAGTTTTCCTGAAGAATTTATATGATTTTTTTCCGATGGAGAAAGAATCATTAGAGCAAAATATTACTAGGAAAATTGTAAAGAGACATGTCACTAAAAATAAGGATGACATTTCATTTAGTTTTATTACGAAATTCTTAATGTTTTTATTATTGATAAATGTCTTAGGTGTTTCTTTGTTTCATTTAATTTTTCAAAATTTAAACAATTTTTTCCATTCTTCACTTGTTGCTCTAGCAGTATCAGTAATATCTGTTGGTACATTATTCCTTTTAGCTTTCCTTGATGACAAAAACCTAAAAAAAATATCTGATTTACTATTAAAAGGCGACTATAATATTACAGATACAAATGAAACTGAACAATCGGAAGATTTTCCTTCTTATGTGTATAAACAGCTATTTCTAGAAATACTTGAAAACATCGATGGGTCCAGCTTAGATGAATTAGTAATAGTGTTAGATGATCTTGATAGAGTTGATAATGGAACCATAATGAGAATGATTTCGTTGTTAATGCTTACAATAGAGGGATTAAAGAGCTATGAAAATGAGAAATTTAATAATGTATGGTTTGTTATTCCCATTGATAAAGAAAGAGTAAAAGCTGTATTTTCATCAATAAAAAACAATAGCTATGTAAATGAGAGTATAAATGGAAATGACAAACAAAATTTGGGTCAACAACTAAATCATTTTGAAGAAGAATTTATTGAAAAAGTATTTCCGTATACAATAGAAATCCCCGACATTTCACAGTTAAATTGGAGAAATATCTTTAAGGAAAAATTTGAAGAATTATTTGGAAAAGAAAAAGAAAAAGAGAATATACTAATTCGCATATTTTATCTTTTTTTGAGTGACAGTAAGCCAATTACCCCACGAGAAATAATAAACTATTTAAATGAAGTATCAATCAACTATGGCCTAATCAGAGCAATTAGTAATGAGAGCGAGAGAATGCAAAAAGGTAACTGGTTAGATGTGGTTTTGGTTGGTGTCTATGTTGGGTGTCAAAAGTATAAATGCCATTTATCTTTTTTAGATTATTTAAAGAAAGGAAAAGCAGGTAAGGACAACGACAAACAGGTAAAAAGAATAATTAATTACCTAAATAAAGTGAATTATAGCAATATTTTATTAGAAAAAAGCTATAAGATTCTTAAATACAAAACATTTGATATTTCTGATTTACTTTATAAAGATAAACTTATTTCAGAAATTCAAGCACTGAATGAAAACAGTGCTGGTGATAGTAATGAAATAGAAAATATTCTAAACAAAATATCTATCGATAAAATTGAACCTTATATTAGAAATATAATGGATGAAGTGAGCGACGGAGAATTCGATTTTTATTGTAAATTGTATTATTTGTTGTTTTACTTTAAAGATTCAATATCTAAAAAGTTTTCAATATTATTTAAAAGGGAAGTTGGATCATTGATAATTCACACAATCGAAAAGCAACAACAAAATTTATTTATAGATCAAATTAGTGGAGAAGGATTAATATTTCTAATGAATAATCAAGACTTGGACCAGAAGAGAAAGAAGCTGATACTCGAAAAAATCATGACCGAACTGTTTAAAGAAGATATGGAGTAGGATGATGAATAATAAAAGTACGATAATAAATGGAATTTTGAAAATGATAAGCATTGATGGAGATATTTTACAAGTGACAAAGGAAACATTTTTTTCACAACTAGAGAAAAAAGAAGACGAAGCAAAAATGGAGTATTACAAATATCTATTTAGTAGTGATAATGAATTTAAGTCAATTGTTGATAAGTTAGTCGAAGATAGGTGGGACGAAATTATTGAACTAATTTCTATAGAAACAGACTTAAATATGAATGAGACTGCCGTATTCTACAACATTCTAGAAAATGATTATAGGCTCTACAGCAAAATGATGAAAACATATTTTACTGTAGAAAAAGAAAAAATCAATTATGATAAGATAATCAAAATCAGCGACCATTTTTATAAAATGCATTCTTTAAGCACCATAAAGGAGAAATATAATTCATTATTGGAGTATAAGGAATTCTGGGAATTTCTCTTTCTTATTTTAGTTAGTTTGGCATCAGAGCAAGGGGAAAAAGCAATAAAATTAGAACATTTTTTTATTATGGGTTTGCATCAGGATAAACGGAAAAATATAGATTATTTTATTATGCTATATTTATTGATTATTTTATTTCATTTAGACATTAGCAAAAGCATCGTCAGTTATAATGCGAATGGACAAAGAGTTAGCAGCAATTATATAAGTATTATAAATGGTTTAAATTTTGAAGAAACGGATGTTGATTTACTTTCAGAGTACCTTAAATATATTAAAGAATTTAGTTCAGTAGATTTCTTTCTATCAAATTTGGAGAATGGAAAAGGATTTCCTCAAAAAGATCTTATTTGCAAAGCGATTCTCAAAATTGAAACCGATGTTAAAATGTTATTATATTATTCGATTTTATTCAAAGAAAATGCCGAAGCTGAATATATATATTTCTTGAAGAATAATTTAATAAAAAAGAAAACTGCAGTGAAAAAAGAAATTGTCAGTATTTTAAATAGCAGGGAAGATAATGGAGAGTGGGACCCATTGTGGGATGAAGCTTGCACTTTCTTATCTTTAAATATTGACTATGAAGTCTACATAATAATCGATTTACTTAAAGAGAGTATTAAGGAATTTCTTAAAGATACAATAAAAATTTGCTGGGCTGATTTATCGGAGGAGTTCTTAGAATTCTTAATTAAATTCATTAAGAAAGAGCCTTTAGAGATGACTTTTATTGAAATTGGTAATCTAATCGTAAAGAACATTAATGATGAGAAACTTGATTTATTCTGGGACAACATTGAGAATATTATGCAAAAAAATGATCTTGTTATATTAATGGAGAGAATAGTAGATGAAATAGTTAAGAATACATCAATACAGAAATTGGAAATAATTAATATTCTTTATGGAAAAGTGTCGAAAATAATGAGAAAAAATAGAAAAAGCCAAATTGCAGATAAAATTTCAGATTTTCTAATAAAGGAAAATTTTAAATCGGGTGAATTAATTATACTGTTAAATAGCATAGTAGAAAATATGAAACAATATAAAAACGAAACCCTGCTAAGTAATATTAGGTCTCTACCAAATGCATCAACTCATGTAAATAAAGACTTACTAATGGATATCATGAATAAATTAGAGAGAAAATGATTGTTAAAATATTACAGGCATCAAGAACTTGGAGAAGGAGCGTATATGGTTTAATGATTTTGAAACATATGAGAAATCTTGCGAGGGATTGGACAATTTCAAAGAATGCTACAACAAGGAGAGGATGCTTTCTTCTCTGAAATACAATTCTCTTAGAGGATTTGAAAAACAGGGAGAATTGTGAGATGCCTGATTTAGTGTTGTCAACTGAAATGCGTGAGATTTTCTCATTTAAGGGGAAGCGCTTCAATTTCATAAGGAAATTAAGTATTGCATACGAAATAAATGCAGCGAAGGGGAATAACAAAAGAAATGAGCTTAAAAAAAGAAATATTTAGAAAAAATTTGAGTAGAAAATGTTATAACTAACAATGAATAAAAAAAAGAAATACTTCATTTGTGCAAATGGATGTATTAGACGCAAAATTGAAGCTGAGAAAATAGCCATATGGTTACAGAAAAATGGTCTAATAAACTCAGATAATATTCAAGAAGCTGATATAATTCTCATAAGTACTTGTGGATATGATGGAAGAAATCAGGATGATTCAATCGCGATTATTAATAATATTACACAGCATTTCCATTTTGAGCAAAATAATAGGGAAATTATTGTCTTGGGATGTTTTCCTCATATGAATAATGAGTATCACAAAAATAATAGTAGTAAGTATTATTATATAAGTCCAAACAACATCTCAGAAGTTCAAAATATTTTGGAAAAGCAAAGTATTCCTTTTTCAGAAATATCTGAGCCCTATAAAATTTCAAATATAAAAAGCTACTCCGATGTTTTAAAAATTAAAAGCAATGATAAATTTCATAATGCTTCAACTAGAATTCAATCTAATATTAATTATCAAAATTTTAAAGAATCTTCAGGAATTATCAAAATTGCAAGTGGTTGTTTGTCAAATTGCTCATATTGTGCAATTAAACCTGTAATGGGAAATCTTCGAAGTAAACCAATATCTAAAATCATAGAAGAGATACTAAGTTGCAATGACGAAAAACTTACATTTACTGCTGAAGATACTGGAGCATATGGAATTGACAAAGGGTGCACTTTATTAGATCTATTTATTCAGGTGAATACATTAAAATTGAAAAAAGAAATTGCTTTAACAGGCTTAAATCCAACTTTTCTAAATATCTACTCTAGTGGACTTATTGATTTACTTAATAATACTTCAATGAACTTCAAGCACATTGTGATACCAATTCAGAGCTTTTCTGATAATATACTAAGGAAAATGAATAGAAAATATAGTTCCTCAGGTGTAATAAACTTCTTTCATAAAGTAAACGAAAAAAATGCAAATATTCAATTACATGGCCATATTTTGGTTGGGTTTCCTGGAGAAACAATGACAGACGTAAATATTAATATTGAACAAATAAAAGAGTTGAATTATGTAAATTTTAAAATTTTCAAATATTTCTCTCATAAAAAAACAATCTCATACAAAATGAAAAATAAATTATCAAAGAATGAAATAAACAGCCGGTTTAATTATATATTAGAGAGTGTAGGATGACTTATTCGTTAGAAAAAATTAAGCTCTTAAGCCAATTAGATAAGAATGCAAGTTTTTATGAAGATAGACGGAATGAATTTACGCAATTTTGGGGAATTACAAAGGAATACTTAGAGGAATTAGGAACAATTGTACCTTTCAATTCTGATGAATTCAAAAAGGTTCTTCATTCATTTTTTCCATCAGAACTAACAAAATTCAACTGGGGTCTTTTTAAATGTTATGAATGGGCATCAGAGCTGTATGCTGTTAGGCACATGTTGGGAAGGTTAAACAAAATTGAAATGATGTATCCGATATTAGATTTTATTCAGAAACATATTTCTATTGAAAATACAAGAATTTATGACTATGGTTGCGGTATTGGTGATATATGTATTGCCTTGAATGTATTAGGTTATGAAACTTATGCTTGTGATCTTAAAAATAAATTATTAGAATTCACTAAATTCAGGTTTGAGACAAGGAAAATGAAAACACATATCGAAGAGTTAACTTGCAATAACGTATGTCCCAAAATGAATAATTCTTACTTTGATATGATAATATGTAGAGAAGTATTGGAACATATACGAGACCCTTATTCAATTTTAACAATTATACATAAAGCCTTAAAGAAGAATGGATATTTTTTTACATCCTCTCTATTTCCTAAATCATATAGAATAGTTGGTGGTACTCACTTGAAGGAAGCAATACGGCAATCCAAAACGAGAAGATATTTAAATTTCTTTCATGATAATTTTTGTGAAGATGACAAAATAAAAGGATTATATAAAAAGAAATAGGAGGACGATATGTATAAATTAATAGAAGTACCACATATATTTATATCGTCTGATATTGTTAATGGAACTAAATATAAAATATATGACTCTAAATGGATTGATAAATTTGACAAATTTTATAATTTGATTTTCAGTTCATTATGTAAAAATAATAGTTATAAAATATGGAAATATCTTGGTGACGAAGTTCTTTTATATAAAGAATTTAATAAAGTTTACATTAAAAATAATATCAATAAAGAAATAAAGAAAATTTCTGATTCATTTGAAAAAATCCGAGAAGAATATATTGTATTTATAAAAAAACAAAATAAGGAAAATTATGTTGAAATCGATATTAAATGTGCTATTTGGCTTGCTGGAAATAATGAAATAAAATTATATAAATATACAAAAGGCCCCGATAAATCGAAAATTGTTGATTTTCTAGGGGAACATATTGATACAGGATTTAGAATTGCAAAATTTGTGGAAGGGAATAGAATAATAGTTTGTTACAATTTAGCAAAGTGTTTAGGAAATTGCAAAGAACTTTTCTTTGTGGCTAGTGCAAAATTAAAAGGTATTTCTGAACAGAAACTCATAAGGGACTATCCAATTTTCTGGTATGAAAAAGAAGCTGGTAAGGGTGATGGGGAATTTAACTTTAAAAAAACTTTTGATCCTAGGATAAGACCCTTTAACATGTATTATAGATTTTGGAGTGAAAATATGGATTCAAAAGGGAGCTTATTAGATAAAAAATGAAAAATAGAATTATTTTTGTTCCCCAATATTTCTATCCTACATATGGAGGATTACAACATTTTACAAACAGATTGTCTAATTCATTTTTAAAAGAAGGGATCCGTGTTAGAATCATTTCCCCTGAACCTGAATTAGGTAGAAAGGTACACCGAGAATTACTAAGAAGTGTTAATGCTAAGATAGAATATCTACCTGGGACTCGAGAACGGTTTTGGAATAATTTACTTCCCTGCATAAAAGAGAAACGGAAAAATTATAAGCATATATTTTTTATTGGATTAGAGTATGAGAATTTAATCAATGCTCAACTTAGCTGCATAAAATATGCGAAACTATTGAATTACAAAGTTTATTTACGGATTGCTACAACTGGTGATTTTGAGGATGTAATAAACAATGATGAGAGAATAAAGCAAATTACAACCTGTGACAAAATAATTGTACCAACAGAATTTATGAAATCCAAGATAGTATTGGATGATAAAATTGAATCACGTGTCGATGTAATATATAATATTTATGATGATAGTAAGTATAGGTGTTATCCTATAAAAGAGAGGAATAGTTTTAGGAAATATTTTAATTTGCCAATTGATAAATCAATTGCTATTTGGAGTGGTAGGATTACTGAAATTAAAAATTTGCATGATCTGTTATTGGCATGGAAAATTGCCAATATTGATAGTTTATTAATATTAGTTGGTAATAGTGATGTGTATGAAGATCAAATATACCAAAATGAAATAAGGAAACTAATTCAAGATAAGAAAATACATAATGTAATATTTCTTGGTTTTTTAAATGAAAGTGATATGTACAAAATTTATAATTCCTCTGATTTCTATATTACTACTTCTGTAAGAGAAGGATTATGTAATTCTGCTATTGAAGCAGTTTTATGTGGACTACCTATTGTAGGCTATGATATTTCAGGTATTAGAGAAGTTGCCGCCCTCACAACTAGTCAATTTAATATATTTTCAGAAATATACAATATTGAAGTACTTTCAAAGAATATTCTTTCTATATTTAAAAACCTACAAGAAATTAGAAAGTTGAGATGTAAAATAAAGATTAGAATTTCAAAAAATCAAATACTAAATTATTTTTTGAAGACATTTTTTGAGGAATAATGAGAGAAAAACTATGTAAATCTATGATGAACTATTGGAAAGAAAAGATAAATTATATTTCTGAATTAGACTTATTTAGTATTTTAGACAAAAAATGTAAAAATTATTTAAATAATCCGTTACTATTAGGAGTAGGAAAAGAAGGTTTTGTCTATAAAGACGGAGATTTAGTGAAAAAATTTATTCTTAATTGGAGTTTAATTCCATCATATAGACCCAATATCGATCAAACTTTTAATTATTTAAATAATTTCAACTGTAAAATAAAGGAATCAGAATATTTCTATAAATATCATGTAAAAAAAATTGATAGGAATATATTATTAATAGAATATCCCTTTGAAGAGTCGAAGACTCTATCAAATTTAATGCTTAAGGAAAATTGGAATATCCTTTATAAAAATCAAGTGATTGAGATTATTAATGAAATGACTAAATCTAAATATATTACTGTTAATATGACAGTAAAAAATTTTATCCTTGTTAATGAGAAGTTAAAATTTATTGATTATGGGCGAGATATTTTACCCTTAGAAATTGGGACATCTCAAATTATTAGAATGTACTTTATGTTGCTTAATGATATATATTTCTTAGGAACATTATGAAATATTATAAGTTGGATCATATAGTAATAAAACCTATTTTATTATGTAATGCATCATGTGAATTTTGTAAACCAAGGTTAAAATTGCATAGCAAATTAAAATCAAATATAATGTTAAGTATAAATGAGTGGGAAAAAATATTAACAGAAGCAAAATATCTTGGTGCGAAATATTTACACATAAGTGGCGGTGAACCATTACTTTACAAACAATTACTTGAATTAGTTAAAATTGGAAAGGATATAGGATACCATGTTAATTTAAATACAAATGGATATATATTGACTTCAAATTGTATTAATAATCTTAGTGAATATAAGTTAGATTCTATAACAATTTCTTTGTACAGTCACAACATTAAAATTCATAATAGAATAAAGAATATTAATGATGATAATTCTAATCTTAGAACTACAATGATATTACTAAAAAAATCTTCAATAGATTTATATCTTCAAACAATAATGACCAATTATAATATCCGTGTTTTTGATGTTTTCTTACAGTATATATCTCAATTTAAGCCAGAAATATTATTTATCTCATTTTTAGAAGGTCTCCACAGATATATTAACAGATTTGAACCAAGTATTGAAGATATTAATTATTTCATAGCAGATGTATTGCCCAGATGTATTAATTTTATCAATAATACAAATAAAGAAAAACAATCCAAATCCCGAAAATTGCAAATGAAAAAAATAGCGAAAAATCTGATATTACTGAAATCTGGAAAAGGAGGTGATTATCCTTGTAAATATAACAGAACTATGTGTATAATTTTAGCTAATGGAGATGTACACTCATGTAGTGCAATTGAATATTACCATTATCCTACGATAGGTAATTTACTCAAAAATAATTTGAGTGACTTGCTACGGACTGATAAATGGCAACGAATTCGTGCTAAAGGCCCAGGTTGGTGTAAGCATTGTCCAATGAAATACCATGTAAACTTACCATTTAATGAAGGGAAAAAGAACAATTTAGTGGATTAAGTATGATAGGAAAAATCGTGAATCTTGCTTTTACTAGACTAAAATTCAGTATCGGAAAAATACTGTTTCCAGCTAATTACAAAAATTGAAATCCAGAAGTATATTGAAAAACCTTATACGTTGTTATGTACATCGCTTATTTGTTACGAAAATATAGGAGGAGAAACTGGTTACTCAACAAAAAATTAATGATAGCCTATTTCTTGATGATGGTAATATCCTCTATATTCAGGTAACGGATGTTTGCGATAACAATTGTAAATTTTGTATGTACTCAGATAAACGCAATAATACAAATATCAATATCAACAACACGGTATTGGGCAATATTCGATATCTGCTAAGCAAGGCAAATAGAGTCGGGATTAGCGGCGAAGGTGAACCTATATATAATTCAAAAGCAGTAGTTGATATTTTTCAAGCAGGAAATGATTGCCTCTATGATTTTACAACCGGATTAAATTATAATTTTCTTTTATTATCAAATCTTGTAACTGAACTAGTGCGCCATTCTAATAACAAAAAGTTCAGAATCAGAGTAAGTATCGACAGATTTCATGAATCTTCTTTGCAGAAGTATAACATCCCTAAACTTCTAGATTTAGTAAACTCGATACCGAACGAGAATATTGAGATTGGTTTTAGATCAATTACTTCTGATATTCAGTTCTGCAACAATTATTTCTATAAACTATGCATAAAGAATAGCATTCAATATGGCGGCATTAGTTTAGACAACTTAAAAGGCTTCGTAAAATTGAATAGGTTACAATATCCAATTGATTTTCAAAATATTGTTAACCCAGATAAAATAGGTCTTCGTGATTTATACTCAATTGAAGAATATATTAAAATATTAGAAAAACGTATGTGTAAGAACTTTACTTTGGGGGGTTTAGAGGGGAGGGGCAGACCAGGATTTGACATTACAATAAGGCCTAATGGTGACGTATATTTCTATGGAATTGAAACAAGCATAATTGGTAATGTATACAAAGAAACAATCGATTCAAGGTTAATGAATAATTTTATCAAATCTGAAAGCTATATCATTAAATTATTAACCATTCCTTTTTCTGAGATATTATTGAAACTTAGAAAGGATCTAGAATTTTCTAGTGTTATTAATTCTACTAATAATCCTTATTGGATTGTGAAATCCTTGTATAAGATTGATTCAACAAAGTTAAAATATCTTTTAGAAAACACATAAACCGGGGAACGAGGGTTCTCTTTTATATCTATTACTAGGTCACATTCTAAAAAATTCAAAATGTTGTGACTCTATACGTTAGTTAGAAGAAAAATCAAAAAGGTGGCAAACCATGCACGAGTTTGAAGGAGAATTTATTTTGGATATGGTTATTTAGACCTACTATCATAAAATACAAATTACCTCTTTTAGTTATGGGGATGATCAACAACAATTACCTTACCATTGTTACGACTTAGAATCCCCACTGTATCCATGCGGAAAATGGGTATTTGAGGGCTGTGCTCCTGCATCTCAGTAAAGCGAGGGTGGATTACTCCTTTCTTTATAAAGACGATATTTGAAAATTCATACTAAATCAAGTAAAATATTATCGAAGAAATTAAATATAAGCGATCTTGATATATTTAACTGAGAACCTAGAAATTTCAGAGTAACGACAAAGGGGAGATTATTATGGCATTTGAATTATTGCCTATTATTATTGGCTGTTGTACGATAATCTTAATTGTAACAATTGACCGAAAGAAAATTGTAAGGCAAAAAAAGAGAATAGTGAATTCTCTATTATACGAATTAGATTTAAACTTGAGACTACTTGAAGGAGCTTGGGTAAAATACGTCTCTAAGAATGACTTCATTGAGCTAATGTCATCTACATTTTACAGTTTCAATGAAGATAGAATAAACAACTTAAATTATTTAAATCCTACAGACCAGGTCAGTAATCCTCATGATCATGGTTATTTCTTTAAATATTTTAAATTTACCAGCACTCCACCTCCTGTTAGAATTCCCGTATCAACTCCAATTTTAAAGGGCATTTTGCGTGATGGGGAATGTTGGAATTATTTACATAAGAGAATATTAATTAATTTGAAACACCTTGATTTAGGGTTTACAAAAGTTCATTTATTGATGCAATCATCACAAAATTCCAATGGTATTCCTACTACTAACATCACCACCGATCAAAGCTTTTTGAAGGCTAGTAATGGCTTAATATTTCTTTTAGATTATCAAATGTGGCAATGGCTACTATTTCGTATTTGGTTTGTATATTTGGATGTTGTATTTTCTTACTCCAATCTCATTCAAGATGTAGATGTCCTTGATCAAATCAGATCAGCCATAGGAGACTCCAAATATTCTGAATTCACCCAAAAATTTGACTCTACGAACAATGATTAAATTAATATTGCCCATCAATATATACTTCCGTAGGATGATGAAGCTTCCAACACTACTAATAGGGTGCGAGATTCCTTTTCTGTGGTTACGATTATTTGAAAAACCACGAGAAATGTGATACGATTTATTTGTAATGAGAGAATATTTGATAGCTTCTGAAATAATTAGTAAAATTCGAACAGGAGACAAATATGTTCTGTCATAAAACGGGGGGGGAGTGTCACCACAAAATTGTAGTTGATCCAAATTATATTTTCGTATTAATGCCTTTCGCTGAATTCGATTCAGTTTATGATATTGTACAACAATCCATTAGGGAAGTTGACAATGATTATCTTTGTGAAAGAGCAGATGCAAAATATTCAACATTTTCTATTTGGTGCCAACAGATTTGCCAAAATATTCAAAAAGCAAACTATCTAATTGTAGACACCACAGGTAAAAATCCTAATGTCTTTTACGAGCTTGGGTTTGCTCATGGCATTTCGAAAAAGAAAATAATAATAATTACGCAAAAAATCGAGGAAGCACCTTTTGATATTCGTGATATGGGTCACATAATATACTCTAGTACTAAATTACCTGAACTTAGAAAAAAGCTAATCATCGCCATCAATGAATTGAAAGATGTAGATCAAGTTAATGCTGAAACTAAATTAATTGAAACCGAGGAAGTTATCGATTTAAAAATGAAACTTGGTCAAAGTGAAAGAGAAGTAGGCGAATTACAGGAATCTTTGAAACAGGCAAATGAGCGAATTGTGGCAATTCGGATGAATCCTCAAGAAGAAGCACTAATTGAAAAGGACAATTTGGAAAAAAGAATTGATGAACTAGAGAAAAGGGTATTTTCTGTTTCGAATGATCCAGAAGAGAGTCGAATATTACAGGAGAAGAAAGACGTTCTAAAGCAGCTTGATGATAATATGGAGACATCAAAGAAATTAAATGATAATGAACCATTGATTTCTTTACTATTGCAAACCCAAAACACAGTAATAGAAGGGATTCGGTTAATAGAAAAAGGTAACCGCGAAGTTGGAAAAGGTAATTATGGTATAGCAATAAATGATTTTTCCAAATCAATATCAACCGGAATGGAAAGCTCTAGTGCTTTTATCGGCAGAGGTGTTGCATATTCTAACATCAAACGCTATTCCGAAGCAATTGACGATTTCACGAAAGCACTTGAAATGGCATCGGATAGTTATCACGCGATATATTTTCGAGCTTTGTGTCTCCATCACCTTAAGCAATATAAGAAGGCAATTCAAGGTTTCACATCTGCGATCAAATGCAATCCACATGCATTTGAACCTTATACTGGAAGAGGGAGCGCTTACCACATGATCAACAATTTCAAACAATCGATTAAAGATCATTCGACGGCAATTCGGCTAAAGCCAAATAACGGGCTGGCATATTTTAATAGAGGAAATTCTTATATGAAGTTGGAAAAGGAAGATCTTGCTCTTGCTGATTACAACAAATCACTAGAATTGAATACTCAATCTGCACATGTGTATTATAATAGAGCAAATCTCTATCTAAATCAAGAAAAATATGAAAAGGCCATAAATGATCTGAATCATGTAATAAATTTGGAACCCAAGAATTATAAAGCGTATGCCAGTAGGGGGATAAATTATTCGCGGATAAAGGAATTTAAGAACGCAATTAATGATTTTACCCATGCATTAGAGATTGACAAAAGAGGTTATGAAGCTCTTGTCAACAGGGCATTTGCGTTGATCGAGCTTGAAGAATATGAAAAAGCCCTCGATGATTTTAACAAAGCGATTGAAATAGACCCAACTAATAATGCCCCCTACTTTGGGAGAGTTAACCATTACATTAGAATCGGTGATTATCAAGCTGCAATAAGTGACTTTGAAACAATTCTTGATATGGAGAAAGATAATATCGATGCAATTATTGCTCTCGCAGAGCTTTTTTTAGTATCTAGCGAATACAGAAAATGTGAAGAAAAATTAGAGACCATTTCCACAAGGATTGAAAACACTAAGTACGAGCCTATATACTGCCTACTCGATCTTATCTGTAGTATCGTTTCTAAAAGGGAAAAATCTGTTAGCATAAATAAATTCGAAAAAGTAATGAAAGGTAATCCTATAATTGATTGGTCTCTCAAGGAACTTAAAAAATGGCTTCAAGAAAGCGAGTTATCAAAGGAACAGAAAAGCGAAATATACCAACTATTTGAAGTACTTAGCCTGTCAGAAAAGAACTGAGCCACCGGATTTTCTAGTGAATAAGCAGGCCAGTAATGAACCCGGAATACTTCCCAATACCAAGAGAGTAAAATATATTTGAGATCATTTGATTGTATTTTATGGAAATCGCATTGACAATGACGCTTCGTAGTCGCCCAGTTGACCCAGGGACCCAGTGGAACAGTAGTAAGTAGCCCAGTTGCCCAGTATCCCAGTGGAACATGCTACGCAGTGCACAAGTTGAGAATAAATAGAAAGAGACCCCCTGAAAAATAGTTAACCTTTTTAGAATTGAATGAGAAAAGCCAATTTCTAGGAAGGTAAAACCATCTCAAAAAATTCTTAACTATTTTCAAAACTGAATTTTATCGCAACTGATTAAAATGTTTACCTTTGTAGAAATAGTGCTTGAAATCTCTTGAAATCAGCGGTGAATATCTCCAATTCCTATGCGGATCTAAAAAATAGTTAACTATTTATCGAGGCTGTTTATCTGGTATGTTGGGGAAACTGATTTTGAAAGTGGTAAAATGTCAACCTAGTACCTTGACATTTCTTGTTCTTATGTATTATCATGTACAAAAGGGGTTTTATGCAGAACTTGTGCTTTCAAATTATGCTGATCTTCATTCTTATTATATTCTTCATTTATAAGATTTTGGTTAGAACCAGCAAAAAAGTGAAGAATTTTGATGCAAAATATCACTTTATTAATTTTGTATTTGTAGGATTAATTGGCGCCTCTATTTCTCTGAATACAGGAAATGCACTTATTTCCATATTGGCTACAATAATGATGGCTTTCATTGTAATTAGTGAGAGAAGTAAAGGCAAGAAAGGAAGTAATCTTAAGAAGGTAAAAGACGATACTGATAATAAATTATAAGAGATCTGCAGTTTTGAAAAGGGAGTCGCTCTCTTTTTATCGGTAAATGCCATTAATTCGTGGGATAATATCGGCGAAATATCACAAATAATTTCGAAGAGCTAAAAAAAAGTTAACTTTATTTACGAGAGTGAATTGCAGGTATGTAGGGAAACTGTATTTTCTGGTGTCAAAATTCCGACTCTTTACTTGACAAATAGAAAATAAGTGTTATACTAAGTTGTAATGAGCATATGTTCATAACGATTTGAAAATGGTAAGACCAAAACGCAACCGCTGGGTCGGGCGGCCACCTGAATTCAACGAATTTAAACCCGTGGGAGTTCCCGCCACACAACTCAGCACAGTCAATCTGACACTTGATGAATATGAAGCCATTCGGCTTGCTGACCTTGAAGGCATGGATCACGCTTCCGCGGCGGAAAAAATGGGGATCTCCCGACCCACATTTTCACGCTTAATAGAAAGCGCCAGGAAAAAGGCGGCAGAGTTCCTTGTAACGGGCGCTCATCTGATAATTCAGGGCGGCAGTATACATTTCAAGAGAAACAGATGCATATGTATTGATTGCGGTGAGCGGTATTTTGCCGATATGTCCGATAAGTCCCTGATCTGTCCAAAGTGCGGCAGCAGACATATCCGTGAATTTGCCGGCAGATTTGGTCATGGAGATTGCTGTAATCAGGGACGAGGAAGAAGAAACAGAGGAGGAAACAATGCCAAGAGGTGACAAAAGAGGCCCCAATAGTGACGGCCCGATGACAGGAAGGCAGAGAGGATTTTGTGCAGGATACGATGAGCCGGGATATGTTGATAACGATTTCGGTTATGGCGGCGGACGCGGCAATGGCCGAGGGCGCAACAGAAGGAATTTTGTAGGCCGAGGTGTTAACAGAAGGCCATACGGAACACCGGTAAGATATGTTGAGGAAGAAAGGGAAGTCGAAACAGTCAATAATGACATACTTGACCGCATCGACGCGCTTGCTGAAGAGATCAAGGAATTGAAGAGCAAGCTGAAAAATTCCGGCAAGAAATAGATGAAGAAAATTGCCATTTTAAGCGGGAAAGGGGGGACAGGAAAAACCTCCCTTTCCGCTTCCCTGATACTTGCGTTCTGTGATAAAACCAAAGTTACAGCTTTGGATTGCGATGTGGAGTCACCTAACTTAAATCTCCTTATGAAGGGGCAAGAAGTGAGGCCGCCTGAAATGGTCTTTGTTGATTATCCGCGAATTAACGAAGAGAAATGTAATTTCTGCGGAAGATGCGCGCGCGTTTGCAATTTCAATGCGATCGTGATAATGAAGAAACAGAAAAAAACGATGATCTGGGATGATCTCTGCCACAGTTGCGGAGCATGCCTTGAGCTTTGTCCGGAAAAGGCGATCGAGATGAAACCCTTTTCAGTTGGAGAAGTGAGATTCAATCAATTTCAGGATACACAAATAATTACGGGCGAATCCGATATCGGGAAGATGATGCCTGATCCGGTGATCTCGAAGGTATTGTCATATGCATCAGATGAAGGTATTAATATTATAGATTCACCTCCCGGGACCTCGTGCCCGGTTGTAAAAAGCGCAGTTACTGCAGACCACGCCATTCTGGTGGCGGAACCCTCGCCATTCGGTATACATGATATGAAATTGGCGATGGAGCTTCTCGAAGAATTAAAGGTCAAGTATTCAATAGTGATAAACAAGAGCAGCGGCAATGATTCAGAGATCGAAAAGATAGCCGCAAATTCCGATGTATCGATCCTCGGTACGATCCCATTTGACCTCAAGGGAGCGGAATATTATTCCCGCGGTGAGATCGAGCGTTATTATGAGTATTTCAAGGTACAGATCGATCAGATAGCCGAAGCACTTTCTAGGGAACTAAACATATGAAACAGATAGTAATAATAAGCGGCAAGGGCGGGACAGGTAAAACTACCGTTGTATTGGGCCTGTTGCCTCTTTTTGATAATAGTGTGATCGTTGACTGTGATGTGGATGCTCCGGATGTTCATATTGTCTTAGAGCCGGATATTAAGAATGAAAATCTCTTTCCCGGCGGCAAGAATGCAATAATTGATAATGAGATATGTACGAATTGTGGGCTATGTGAGAAAAAATGCCATTTCAATGCCATCAGTAATATTGACGGTAAGTTTGAAGTAAATAAATTTCTCTGTGAGGGCTGCGGTCTTTGCTATCACTTATGTCCCGCCGGCGCAATAAAGATGGAAAAAACAATCGCCGGAAAATGGTATGAGTCCGAGAGCCGATTCGGCCCCTTTTATCACGCCAATCTGATCCCGGGAGAGGAAAACTCCGGCAAACTTATCACGATGCTGAGACATCAGGCACGGTTGAGAGCCGAAGAGGAGAAGCGTGATTTCATCCTGATAGACGGTCCTCCCGGTACAGGCTGCCCGGTGATCTCTTCCATAACCGGAGCGGATTATGCGCTTATTGTTACCGAACCTACCGTATCCGGCGTTTCAGACCTCAAAAGAGCTCACTCATTAGCGACACACTTCAAGATCAAGAGCGCTTGTATTGTAAATAAGAGTACGCTGAACCCGAAAAAGACACAAGAGATCCGGAAGTTCTGTGAGGCAAATAACATTGCTCTGCTGAGTGAGATACCGTATGATATCAGGTATCTCGAAGCGATAGAGAAACGGATGACGCCTTATGAGTATGGTGACGAAGATATAAAAGAGACCTTCAGAGCAATAAAGGAGGGAATTTTGAGAGGTATAAATGATCAATAAAGAAAGTGTGGTTAATGTATTGAAGGGGATCATTGATCCTGAAATGGGCATTGATGTATATACATTGAGGCTGATCAAGGACTTGCAGATATCTGAAAAAGATGGAGTGATAGATCTTGTATTCAGGCCGACCTCGTCCGTGTGCCCCCTGGCTTTTCAATTGACGATAGAGATCAAGAAAGGATTGTTGGCGTTAGTGCACTGTCTCATGACTACGGTAACAATGGCTGAAGCTATTTTGTCACGGATTCAAGGCGCGAGGAGCGCAGCATACCCAGAGCGGTATGTAAGTAACGAGCAACGCAGAAGACAGAAAAAGATCTTCAGCCCGAAGGGAATGTCATCTTTGGTCAATTTCTTCCTCTCTCTTCGCTTACGGACCACAAAGGGTACGCCGCGCTTATCGTTCGTTGGAATTGACTTAAATCCAAACATTCCATTGTCATCGTATTTATGAGACAGTACACTGAAGTAAAGGATGTCAACATCAAAATAGAAAATTATTCTAATGCTGAAGCGTTAAATAAGCTTTTGAAGCAAATAAGAAAGGAGAGATGATGAAAATAGCAATTACATCACAGGGCCAGTCGTCCACTGCTAATGTTGATGAGAGATTTGGAAGATGCCAGTATATTGTGATCTATGATTCTGAATCAACAGAATACAGTATTATCAAAAATGACAGTGCAGGCTATGATCATGGAGCGGGTACAGGTACAGCATCGCTGCTTGCCGAGAAGGGTGTTGAAGTGGTTTTGACCGGAGGCCCGATGGGACCCAAAGCGGGCGATACATTGACCGCCGCCGGCATTAAATATGTCGAGAACCTTCCCGGTGTGGTCGAAGAGGTCGTGAAGGCGTACTTAGAAAAGTAGGTTGATAAGAGCACCGGAGCACAAGCAATGCTGAGCTTGCTCAGCAAGTCTGAAGTGTGAAGTCTGAAGTGTAAAGTGGGAAAATGCAATTAGAAAAGAAGGTTGGAGGTTAGAGGTTGGTTCAGAGGGTATAAGAGAAATTGAGAATTAGAAGATAGAACACAATGAGATTATTCTCGTGGATGGTATTTCTCAACTTGCGAACTTGGAACCTGAGAACCTGTGAACCTTCCCTATTTTACTCGCCTCAAATTTCGCTGGTCCAGTATTGATTGAAGTTCTGATTGATCGTGATCGCGACCGGCATCGAATTTATATGACACGGCACTGTGTTTATCCGGATACGCATCACAATGAAGTCCGGTGAGCCGTTTCCCTTATTTCCCGCATTGCACTTTTCCTTGATCTCATCTTCCATTTCCATATACAGCGGCCCGCTGTTGGGTTCAGGACTCACCATCGCCTTTTTTGCTTCCATGAGCGATGTCTCTGAGTTACCCCCGATGCCTATGCCTGCGAATATCAGAGAATTTTCTTCCTTTTTCATGGTTTTTATTGTCTTCACGACATAATCAGTGATCTGTTCCTTGGTGCTGTCTTCCGGAAGCATCTTTATCAATGAAAGGTTTTCTGATCTTGCCATTCGCGGTATTACGGTTATCTTGATCATTTCCCCCTCAACGACATTCCAATGTATCACCGCCGGGAGATTGTCTCCGATGTTCTTTCGAAAGAGAGGATCTATGACGGTAGAGGGTTTCAGAAAGAGGTCTTTTGAAGCGTCTTTGACAGCTTTTTGGATGGTAGCTTCGGCTGAGATCCCGTTGAAGCACACTTTGTCACCCCACCCGATAAAAATATTGAAATGCCCTGTATCCTTCAGCAGGGGAGTAAAATTCTTTTTGGAGTCCTTGGCTTTGATAAGAGGCTTTTTATAAATATCCTTATCCGCCTCTTCTTTCTGCTCAAGAACAGAATTTTTAAGCATCTTCGAAATATCTCCGGGAATGGAATAGGAGCTTACTCTGATCCCGTGATATACCGACCTGTAAAGTAGTTCTTCAGATAATGTTCTCATGGTTATCCCCTTAGATTCCTCTTTATTTTCTTTATTAATTGTTTCATTGAATGATCGCTTGTGACCTCAATGATCCCTGCCATCTTTGCCCTTTTTGCCAAAGACACGGACAGGTGCTCAATGAAGCCCTTGTCACCCGCTTCAGGAAATATGCTGAACCGGTCACGCTTATCCGGCATATACTCCGTAATCGCCTTTGCCGCCTCGATCAGGAGTTCGGTGGATACTTCCTTTATCCCAAGGTCAATGACGGTTCTCATAAATCCGGGAAAGAATATCTCATCGCCTATTCTGTTGGGATATTTATCCATCAGAGTAGCGGCTACGAAAACCCCTTGTTCATGCACATTCCGGGGGTAGAATCCCGCCTCGGGAAATGCCGTGGAAAAAAGTATTGAATTCGTTGAAAGATCGTCTATCAAAGCGGGAGGAACCACGCCTTCATCTTGATCCATACAGATGAGGATATTGTATCCTTTGATGGGTGATTTTTCCTTGCTCTTCGGAGTGCTCTCTTCTTCAGCCGGTTCCGGCAAAGAGTAAAAATTTTCTATCTTTTTCCAAGTAATGTTTTTAATATTTTTCTTTAAAAAGCCCGTCCCCAATAACAGTTCATTTAACAGGGAAGGTTTACTATTGTGTATCAGCGCAACTTTAACTGTCCCTACTTCCAGATCAAGCGCGTTCACAGCGGTAAGAATCCCGGAGATCATAACAGTTGTTCTGCAGATCTCCTGAGAAATAACGCAGGGGATCTCGAGGTCGGTTTTAAGAAAATCCATCAGGTTTTTCCGGAATTTCTTTGAAACGAAGTCAATATCGATAGCGGAAAAAGAAGGGGAGATATTGCTTATTGTTTTGGCGAATTCCACCGGGTCTTCCGCTTTTATCACCAGTGGAACGGCATCAATGCCGCTGAGCTTTTTATACAATACCGCCTTCGCTTCCAGTAGGGGGAGTAATGCATCAGGAGGTAACTTGCCTAAAGAAGGGATAAAGGAGCCGTTTGAAATGATGGCGACCGAATTATCCTTGAAACTTGCCGCACCCGTATCCTTGTCACTTTCCTGAATATTCTTACAAAGCTCCAATTTTCCGGGAAAAAAGAATTTTCCGATCGATCTATTGGACGATGTATTGACCTTCGGCTTGCGGAAACTAAGGAGTCTTTCTCCAGATACTTTCATGTTGAACTCATTATAAAATATAGCATATTCGATGGATAAATTCAATTTTGCGCCCCATTAGAAATAATTGATTTTTAAGCAAATATCATATATATTATTCCGTGAATAGAATAGATGAGAATATTAAATCCCTCAAAGAGCAGATCCCGGCGAATGTAAAGATAGTGGCTGCCGTGAAAACCAGGTCTTCTTCTGAGGTAGAATCAGCGGTCGCGGCTGGGATCAACATCCTGGGCCATAATTATGTCCAGGAAGGGAAAAACCTGATCCAGACGATCAAGTCTTCTCCCGAGCATCATATGATAGGACACCTTCAGAAAAATAAGGCCAAATACGCCGTCGATCTTTTTTCGTGCATTCAAAGCGTAGATTCTGCCGCATTGGCAGATGTTATTGAAAGGCGCTGTGATCTTAAAAGCAAGAAGATGGATGTTATGATACAGATCAATTCGGGTGATGAGGAAAGCAAATCGGGAACACTTTTCAAAGAAAGCTTAGAGCTTGCCGGATTCATCGATTCTCTGCAAAACTTACGGCTGGTGGGCTTGATGACGATTGAGCCGTATTTCGCGGACCCTGCGGAGAGTGTCCCTTTCTTTCGGAAAATGAAGTTATACTTTGATAAGATTCGCCAAAAGATATCATCTCCGAACGACTTTACCAACCTCTCAATGGGAATGAGCAATACATATCTTCACGCCATTGAAGAAGGGGCCAATATGATACGCCTCGGAACGGGTATCTTTGGGGCTAGGTGCTCTGATTCATAAAAATTGTTTGATGGAGTTTTGATCCATCGTTTCATTTTTGACATATGCTTTTCTCACATCATTTCATGATGCTCAAAAAGAAAGATATATATATTAT
>JAGLGN010000024.1 GCA_023144005.1 bacterium | reverse complement strand
CCTCGAACATTCGTTCCTGCCTCTAAAAGCTCTAACGATCGCGCACTCCTTCCGGAACTCTCGTTTGGGCGCACGGCTGCGCCGTGCTCGAGGTGGGTGAGAGATGAAGCAGAGAAAGGAGACTAGAAAAGTGAATAGGAAGAGAACAAAGGAATTATTATTATGGAGAAAAACCTCAATCTTCCATCGGGACATAGTGTACTGTTTCATAAATACCATAACAATGGCTGATGCTATTTTGTTCCGTATTCAAGGCGTGAGGAACGCCGCATACCCACAGCGGTATGTAAGGGACAATAGTGCTCTGATTCAAAATCCGATAACAATGGCTGATGCTATTTTGTTTCGTATTCAAGGAGCGAGGAACGCTGCATACCCACGGCGGTATGTAAGCAACGAGCAACGTAGAAGACGGCAAAAGAGATTCAGCCCGGAGGGAATATCATCTTTGGTCAATTTCTTCCTCATTCTTCGCTCACGGACCACCAAGGGTACGCCGTGCTCATTATTCGTTGGAATTGCCTCAAATCTAAACATTCCATTGTCAGCGGATTTTAAATCAGAGCACTTGCAACGCAGAAGACAGAAAAAAGAGCATCAGCCCGAAGGGAATGTTATCTTTGGTCAATTTATCCCTCTCTCTTCGCTTACGGACCACAAAGGGTACGCCACGCTTATTGTTCGGTGGAATTGATTCAAATCTAAACATTCCATTGTCATCGTATTTATGAATCAGTACACCAGGGCTGCTTTGGCGTGAAAGGCCTGGCCGGACCTGACGATAGTAACAATATACACTCCCGGTGGGAGATATTCACCGTCCTTATTCTTTAATTCGATGATCGTCGAACTTTCAACATTTTCCATTGAAAATATCTTCTCACCGCTTATGTCCCTGACGGTAATATCAACATATTCAAAATCCTCGGTATCCAATCGGAAATCTCCACGGGTGGGATTAGGATATATGAGAGGCGCTTTGACAGCTTCATTGGAACCGTATTTACTCTCAATAAGGTCCCAAAGTTCTTCCTTGTCATCTTCATATCCCAATGCCCAGATGCCTATACCTTGAAGGGAATAATTATCTGCCATATCGATCTTTTTGGAAATGGAGAACTTATTATCGTACCAGCATTGCCGATAATCACCGTCAATGTATTTGTAATACGGCACATTGGAATCGGTATTCCAAAGATTACCGTGGATGAGCGACGAATCGACAGCGTATGAATATGTTCTTGCGGTAGCATTGCCAAGAGTATCCGCCGGTACAATATCCGCATCTACCGGCCAATCATAGCCATAATATGGTAATCCCAGAATAAATTTATCTGTATAAATGCCCCAGTCGATATAATCCTCGATGGTCCACTGCACCGAATAATCCCCCCATAATACACTGGGCGACAAAGGCGCTACCGGGCCCGCCTGAGAACCCCCGCTCCAATGATAATCATATGCCATTATAAATATACCGTCCGAGTTCAGTGCCAACAGGTCATAATCATAAGCGCCGCTCCAATCAACCGCGGGTCCGCAAAGGGAGAGTTCATATGAAGGATCAGAGCTCTTCAGGCCGTCGTTCAGAGAAGTGATGAATGAGACAAAGGCACTTTTCTGGCTCGAACTGATACCCTCGAAATCGATATTCACGCCGTCAAGGCCAGTGGTTTCAACTTCGGAGATCAGCGCAGCGATCAAATTGTTTCTGGCAGTGGTATTGTCAAGAAAACCTGAGTAATCATATGCTGAATAAAAGTTCGTAACGCAGAGGATGACCTTGGCTCCCGCAGCATGCGCGGTATTTGTCAAAGAGAGGTTCGGCCAGCCGTTGCGCTCAATGATCGCGCCGTCGGCAGGATCGAAATGATAGGAGAACAATGCTATGTGAGAAAGAAGGTCAAAACGGATATTTGCGGTAGAAACCTCCCAATAGGGAAGAAACCCAAAGACCGTCCCTTTCAAAGCCGAGGCCTCCGTCTGTGTGGTGAATAACCTGGAACCCTCTGCTTTATACGGGGTATGATCCCCGGATTCCAATTGATGAATTGATACGGAAAATACCGAAACATGTATCAGAATAAGAAATATTGCCAGGTATAATTCCCTTTTCACACTTAATTCTAACTGCTTTTCGGATAAATTACAAATTATAAGGAGAAAAATTGACGGGCGACAGCCGTGAGTTGTTCATCCGCATCGGAAAAATCGATCTCTTTTATTTCACCTATGGTGCGGATGACATATTCGACATAATGCGGCATATTCAGTTTGCCCCGGTAAGGAGCGGGCGTAAGATACGGTGCATCTGTTTCCGCCATGAGCTTTTGTATGGGGACATATTTTACCACTTCTCTCATTTCGGAAGCGTTCTTGAAGGTGATTATGCCGGTAAAGGACAAATAATAATCAAGATCCAGAAGTTCGCCAGCCTCTTGTTTGCCATAGGGAAAACAGTGGAAAACAACACGGGGCAGGTCAAAATTCCTGACAATATCCCTGGTATCTTCATATGCGTCCCTTGAATGTACGATCACCGGTATTGACAACTTCGCCGCGATGGATAATTGAAGTTCAAGCAGCTGCTTCTGTTTTTTTACCGGACAGAAAATATTGTGATAATCCAAGCCGACCTCACCCAGAACAGTATCTTTAAGAAGCGGGGTCAGAAATTGTTCCAGGGTATTTAACTCTTCATCTTTCCCCTCTTCCGGATGAATACCATAGGCGGGAACGATGATGGAATGCTTCTCGGAAAGTTCTTGTATGGATGAACACGAACGGCGGGTCAATGAAGGTACTATTATGTGAGATAATCCATGCTCCCCCGCGAGATCAAGCACTGCAGGAAGATCGGAATACTGTTTTGAATCAAGATGGCAATGCGTATCTATCATTTGGAATTTCGGAACATCTCATATGCGAATATCGCGAAAGAGGTTTGAAGGTTCAAAGAATCAATGCGTCCGGATCCGCTGATCTGAATTTTCGTATCGCATATATTCAAGATATCAGCAGGAATTCCACTGCCTTCATTTCCAAAAATGTAAATTGCGTCATCGGCAAAATGATGTTCGCTGAGAAGCCCCTGGCCTTTCTCCGTGATGCCGATCTTTTTGGCATTGGAACTTGACAGAAATTCATGCAGATTTTTCACCGCATTAAACCTGATCTTGAAAAGGCTGCCGACTGAAGAACGGATGGCCTTCGGATTAAAAGGATCAACACATTGGTACAGGTATAAGTCCTTGATCCCGAACCACACAGCAGTTCTAATGATATTGCCCATATTCGAAGGGTCCTGATTATTAATAAAGAGCAGGGCGTTTCCGAAATCCGGCGCGATCGCTTCATGCGGGATCTTGAAGGGATAGACACCAATGATGCCCTGATTCTTTTTTGTGACAGATAATTGTGAGATCTCTTTTGGAGAAAGATACACGATGTGAACACCCTTACGATTTCCAAAATGGTCGATATGAGCCTTCAATTTGTTCGACTGCGCTGAATCGATGAAGATCGTCGCGGGGGTGATCTTGTAAATATCCTTAATGATCTTCACACCCTCGACAAGTGTATGGCCTTCTAAATATCTGGCTTTCCTCTCGTGTAATTTCTGCGCCCGTTTAAGTGTGAATTTCTCGCTGCGGCTCATAGGGTGATCTGAAAGAGGTGCTCCCAGATATCAGCGATATTGGAAACAGGGGTGATCTCAAGTCTATCCTTGATCTCAGCCGGAATATCCGATAATGTTACCATGTTCTCCTGCGGAATGATAACATGTTTGATCCCGATGCGCAGGGCAGCCAGGAGTTTTTCCTTTAACCCGCCTATGGGGAGCACCTTATTCTTCAAGGTAAGCTCACCTGTCATAGCGCAATTCCAGCGTACCGGCTTATTTATATAAGTAGAAAGCATTGAGGTCGCTATGGTGATACCCGCGGAAGGCCCGTCTTTCGGAATGGCTCCCTCGGGAATGTGAAGATGCATATCGAATTTCTTGAATTTGGAGGGGTCTATTCCAAGTTTCTTATGATTGGCCTTTATCAATGATAAGGCGATCTGTGCAGATTCTTTCATCACTTTTCCGATCTGGCCTGTGATGGCGATCTTTCCTGTGCCCGGGGTCATTACCGATTCAATGGAAAGGTGAACGCCGCCGTATCTGGTCCACGCCAGGCCATTGACAACGCCGATACGATTGTTCTTGTCTAATTTGGATGAGCGGTACTCTTTAACTCCCAAATATTCCCGTACACTGTCTTTCTTGATCAAAGCGGCTTCCGGAAGCGGTCCGCCGTTCTCTACGATCTTTGTGGCTAACTTTCTACAGATCTTTCCGATCTGCCTTTCAAGATTTCTGACACCGGATTCAAGTGTGTAGGATTCTATTATCTTCATTGTTCCGGATTTATAGAATTTGATCTGCTCCGGCTTGAGGCCGTTCTCCTTCACCTGACGGGGGATCAGATAATTTTTAGCGATATGATACTTCTCCAAAGAGGTATATCCTGAAAGAAAGATCACTTCCATCCTGTCGCGCAGGGGTTCGGGAACAGAGTAAATATTATTTGCCGTTGTAATGAAAAACACCTTCGAAAGGTCATAATCCACATCCAGATAATGGTCATTGAACATAAAATTCTGCTCGGGATCAAGGACCTCAAGTAAGGCAGACGCGGGATCTCCGCGGAAATCAGAGGCAAGCTTATCTATTTCATCCATGAGAAAAACCGGGTTAACAACATCGGCGCGCTTCATGGTCTGCAGTATCTTTCCCGGGAGGGCTCCGATATATGTCCTTCTATGTCCCCGTATTTCGGCTTCGTCCCTTACACCGCCCAGGGAAATTCGAACGAATTTTCTATCCATTGCACGGGCTATTGACTTTCCCAATGAGGTCTTGCCCACACCGGGAGGGCCGACAAAGCAAAGGACCGGACCTTTTTTCACATCGGATAATTGGCGAACCGCAAGGACTTCAAGTATGCGTTCCTTGATCTTCTCCAGACCCCAATGGTCTTCTTCAAGTATGGCCTTCGCTTTAATAATATCGTGCGAATCATCCGTATGCTTCTTCCAGGGAATAGAGGTCATCCAATCCAGGTAATTCAAAATAACTGTATATTCGGGAGAGTAGCTGGGAGTATAATCCAATTTGCCCAATTCCTTAAGGGCCTTCTCCTCTGTTTCTTTCGGCATACCGGCATCAAGTATTTTATCTTTTAATTCATCTATCTCACCGCCGCCGCCATCGATCTCATTGAGTTCCTTTTTGATTGATTCAATCTGCTGATTCAAAAGGATGCGCTTCTGCGCGTCGTCGATCTTATGTTTTACATCATCACGGATCTTTGTCTGCAGTTCCGCGATCTCATATTCACTATTTATCACGGATAAAAGCTGGTCAAGGAATTCACCGATCTTATCGATATTCAGAAGACGCTGTTTTGTTTTATACGGGATCGGCAACTGGAAGGCGACATTCATCGCTATCTGTACCGGATTTGACTCGATACGGATCCTTTCCAGCATTTCCTCGTCCGCGGGGGAATTCCCCATCGACAGATGCAGGAGGTGCTCGAAGGTTTCCACGATCTCTTTTGCGGTCGCTATTACTTTTTTAGTGATCTTGCCTTTGAAGGGAACATATTCCACCTTGACCAGAAAATAGGGTTCCTTTGCTATCAATTTCAGGATACGCGCCTTTTCAAGAGAATGTATGAGGACCTTTACCGTATTATCAAATTCATTCTTTTTCTTCAAGACCTTTCCGACAATACCGAAGGGTTCAATATCCTTAATCCCGGGCTCCTCTAATGCGCCGTCTTTCTGTGAAGAAAGGAATATCAGGCTTCCGTTCTTAACCGCCTTAAGGGCTAAGATCGATTTATTTCTTCCAACCAGGAACGGAAAGATCGTTCGTGGGAATCCCACCATATTTCTCAGCGGGATCAAGGGGAGCGTTATCTGCTTTTTTTCCATTATTTAGTTTTGTCCTTTTTAAGTATCGCAGGTTTTTTCTTGCCTTTGACCACTTCTTCGGAAATTATTATCTTTTCGATATTCTTGATGGAAGGGGCTTCGAACATGAGATTTTTCAGGAGCTCTTCCACAATAGACCTCAATCCGCGGGCACCCATTTTCTTTGAGCGGGCGCGGCGGGCGATCTCCTCCAGGGATTCTTTTGAGAACTCCAGGAGCATTTTATCCAATTCAAAGAGTTTTTTGTATTGCTTGATAATCGCATTGGTGGGTTCGGAAAGTATCCTTACCAGATCTGCCTCGGTAAGCTCTGAAAAACCTGTTCGGACGGGGATCCTTCCTGCCAGCTCTGGAATGATACCGTATTTGATCAGATCCTCGCTTTCCACCTTCTGAATGAGCAGGTCCGTGGTGAACTCCGATGATTCAGATGCCGTAAAACCGATCACCTTCTTGTTCAGCCGGGACGCGATTATCTTCTCGATCCCGTCAAAAGCACCGCCCAGAATGAAAAGGATATTTGTTGTGTCTATCGGCCTGTAATCCTGATGCGGATGTTTTCTGAGGCCCTGCGGAATATTGGCCACCGTCCCCTCAATGATCTTCAGAAGCGCCTGCTGAACGCCTTCGCCTCCAACATCCCTTGTGATCGAGGGGTTCTCGCTCTTTCTGGTGATCTTATCGATCTCATCAATATATATGATCCCCATTTCAGCGCGCTTCAAGTCGCCATCAGCAGCAGATACAAGACGGGCAAGAATATTCTCAACATCCTCCCCGACATATCCCGCTTCCGTTAAGGTGGTGGCATCCGCGATCGCGAAGGGAACATGAATAAAATTGGCTATTGTACGGGCGAGCAGCGTCTTACCCGAACCCGTGGCTCCGATGAAGAGGATATTGGATTTCTCTATCTCAACATCTTCTTCCTTACGATTGAAATTGTGCAGAAGTCTTTTGTAATGATTGTATATCGCCACAGAGATCGTGATCTTCGCCTCTTCCTGTCCGATAACATATCTGTCCAGATTCTCCTTGATCTCTTTGGGTTTAGGGAGAATGAATTCTTCAGGATTGGAAACCTTCTTCTTGGGATCCTGCTGTATACGGTCAAGCTCCAATACCTTCACAAAGCAATTTTTGCAAATATGGTTCCCATGATACATAATAGTATCCTTGTCCTGAAATGATTTACCGCAAACTTCGCACTTTTTCATATTTTATTTTTTCTGTGTGATAACTTCGTCGATAAGTCCGTATTCCTTGGCTTCATCGGCGGTCATAAAGTAATCCCTGTCGGTATCACTGGAAACCTTGTCAACATCCTGCCCGGAATTTTTCGCTAAGATCGCATTAAGGCGTTTTTTGGTCTTAATGATCTCTTCGGCATGGATCTCGATATCGGTCGCCTGGCCCTGAACGCCACCCAAGGGCTGATGGATGAGTATGTTTGAATTGGGCAAGGAGTACCTTTTACCCTCCGCGCCGGAAGAAAGGATCACGGCTGCCATGCTGGCCGCCTGCCCGATACAAACGGTCGCGACATCCGGCTTGATATACTGCAGAGTATCATAGATGGCAAGGCCGGCAGTAACATATCCCCCGGGAGAATTGATATACAGATAAATATCCTTTTCGGGATTCTCCATCTCCAGGAAAAGAAGCTGCGCGGTCACGGCATTAGCCACAAAATCATCGATCGGCGTTCCCAGGAATATGATCCTGTCCCTTAGGAGGCGCGAATAGATATCATAAGCCCTTTCGCCGCCGGGGCCCTGCTCGATCACATAAGGTATCAGCATTCCATTTCTCACATTGTTCTTTTCTTTATCTTTCATAGATTCCCCCTATTTTCCGGTTTTTTCTTCTTGCTTGGGAGCAGAAGGTTCTTCTTTTTTCTCAACTTTCGGTTTAACTTTCTTGATCTTCGCGCTGGAATAGAGCAGATCATCCACCTTCTGAGACAAGAGGTCATTTTTCACATTATCCAAATATGATTTATTTGTATTGTAAAAACTCTTGACGCCATCCAGTGAAATATTGTTTGAGTCAGCTATCATCTGAAATTGCTCATCAATATCGCTGTCTGTGACCTCGAGCTTCTCCAGATCCAGGATATGCTTTCTGATATGATTGATCCTTATTCCTTTGACGATATCATCGGTCATGGAATCCTTGGAAATATTCAGCTGTTCCATGCTCATGCCGTAATTCTTTTTATATTTCTCATTCTCTGATTCATACACCTCGTCCTTCATCCTTTCCAGATACCTCGGCGGTACGGTGAACGGATTCTTCTCGATCAGAACCGAATATATCTTATCAACGGAATTGCGTTTCATTTCAAGCTCTGAATTCTTTTTGATATCGTCTCCGAGCTTCTTCATCACATCTTCTTTCGACTTGGCGCCTTCGACCATCTTTGAAAAAAGCTCTTCATCCTCTTTGGGGGAGAGTTTTTTCTTAAGCGCGCCGACCTTGAAGGAATATTTCACCTTCTTATTTTTAAACCTTTCAGAAGCGTCTTCCTTGAAATCCAATACGAATTCTTTTACATCGGCTTTTTTTAAGGATTTCAATTCACCGTAAAACTCCTTAGGCTCCTTTGTTTCGGAATATATGACAGGAAATTTATCCATCTTTCTAGGCTCTTCTCCCGGAACTTCCTCTAAATAATCCTCAAGCTCTATCAGAACCTCATCCTCTACCGGGCCTTCATAGTCCTGCCATGAGGAAAAATTCTTCAAGATATCCGAATATGCCTTATCTACATGTTCTTTGAGTAATTCAAGTTTGACCTCTTCTATCGCCAGGCCCTTGTAATCCTTGACATCCAATTCCGGCATGAATTCGATATTGATGACCAATAGACCCTTTTCGAGGTCATATTCCTCAAGCTCGAAGTGCAGAGGATCCTTTTTCTCGTCCTTTATTATTTTATCATAGAGTTTTGTCAATGTCTGTTCCTGAATATTCTCTTCGATATATTCTTTGAACTTGGAAGCGACAATATATGACGGTGCCTTTCCCTTCCTGTATCCCGGGATAACCTGAGTTGAAATTATCTTATCGATCAGGTCTTTTTTCTGTTTTTTGATCTGGTCTTGTGAAAGAGTCGCTGTATATTTTATAAGATAATCTTCGATCTGCTGCTTAGAATAGTCCATAATTTCTCCTTTGGAACAGTATTCGCAAAAAAAAAATGCGAGAGGTGGGACTTGAACCCACACCCTGAAAGGACAGGATCCTAAGTCCTGCGTGTCTGCCATTTCCACCACTCTCGCAGGAAAAAAATGGTGGGCCTTCAGGGACTTGAACCCTAAACCTACTGATTAAGAGTCAGTTGCTCTGCCAATTGAGCTAAAGGCCCACTCTCTGGGGTGGATGATGGGAGTTGAACCCACGACCTACGGAACCACAATCCGTTGCTCTACCAGTTGAGCTACACCCACCACATGTGTTAAGTCAGAAATTATAACAAAAAATATTTATCTTGTCAATAAATATTTGCCATTTTAGGGCTATTATTTTTGTATTGTTATTGCATTTCAATATTTTTTTGATATAATAAATCTTTGGGGCCTGTAGCTCACTTGGCAGAGCTCCCGGCTCATAACCGGGTGGTAGCAGGTTCGAATCCTGCCGGGCCCACTTAACATGTTAGTGATGCTATGAATATATATAAAATCGAAAGCAGCCCTGGAGGGCACACTCTCAATGCGGTTTAGCGGGGAAAAAGAGTTTTATCCGTCCCTGTGTCAGCATAAACAAAATTCAGAAATAATCTATTCAAAAACAAAAAACGAGGACTTATATGGCAATTGAAAAAATCAAAGAGATCTTAGAAATTCTATATCGTATCAAAATGCTTAACGATGATATCGGTGAGGCGCAACTCAAAAAAGACGGGATACTTGTAAATGTCAAGACCTATGAGGATGAGATCGAACGCATTGAGGTAGAATTCGAAGAGAAGGAAGCAGAGAAGATCAAAAAACATAAGAAACTCCTTGAGAATGAGAACAAAGTGGTTGAGATCGAGGATCACATAAGGAATCTTGAATCCAGCATTCCGACAATGAAGACAAATGACGAGTATTTTAAACTTCAAGACAAGGTAAACGAACTGAAAGAAGAAAAGAACAGAGTGGAAGACAATATACTTGCGCTGATGGAAGAGAACGAAGAATACAGGCGTACATTCAAAGAGCTGGAAGTGAGAAAGAACACGAATCTTGAGAAGATCAATAAAGAGATCGCCGGTCATCACAGTGAATTAGAGAATCTCGAGAAGAGATTAGAGACAGGGAATGCGGAGAAAGCGGAAAAATTGGCTTCCATTAACCCTACAATGACGAACAGATATAACAAATTGGAACAGAGATTTACCTCAAATCCCATAGTTTACCTGAACGGTGAAACATGTACCGGCTGTAATATGGGTGTTCCCCCGCAGGTCAGAGTAAATATTAAAATGATGGATAAGATCGAGTACTGCCAGAATTGCGGCCGCATCCTTCTTGTCAGAAGAGCGGAATAGCAAGGGGCCCAGTGGACCCAGTGTCCTAGGGACAAGGGCACAAGTGCAAAATATAATTGACAATGGACAATTGACAGTTTCTCAACTAACCTCCAGCCTCTATCCTCCAACCTCTACTTGTTACTTCTCAACCTTGAACTTTTGAACTTTTCAACCTTTGAACATTTTAACAATCTTCTTCAACTCACACATCACACATGAAAATGGGATGGATCCTTCGCGGAAAAGCTCAGGATGACACCAGAAGATGTGTGGAGATTATTTTCGTCTGATTTTAACTGGGCGTAGAGTTTAGTGTTCTGATCCATAAATACAATGACAATGGAATGTTTAGATTTGAGTCAATTCCAACGAACAATGAGCGTAGCGTACCATTTGTGGTCCGTAAGCGAAGAGAGAGGAATAAATTGACCAAAGATGATATTCCCTTCGGGCTGAAGCTCTTTTCTGTCTTCTGCGTTGCTCGTCGCTTACATACCGCGCTGGGTATGCAGCGTTCCTCGTGCCTTGAATACGGAGCAAAATAGCCACAGCCATTGTTAATGTATTTATGAATCAGAGCACTCGTATTGCTTCACAATTTTCAACTCTCCGCTTTGAACTTATACATCGGGACAGACGAACGCCTGCGGCGTACGACATGTCCCATATCTTACTTCGCTCCGGCGTTCTAGTATTTTAACGAGTGATTTTAATGAAAGAAACGAAATAACGATTTTTCGGTTACGGCTGTGTCTCTTTTTTCCTTGTCCACCTGTGCACTGCGTAGCATGTTCCACTGGGTCCACTTGTCCCTGGGTCCACTGCGAAGCGTGTCACTTGTGCACTGCGAAGCGTAACCTGTGAACGTTTTTTAGGACATATCCTGCCTTATCAGAGCCCATCCGTTTTCAGAACTCTCCAATAAGAGACAACTGGCGGTTGGGAAAGTGAGATCATCATTTTCACCGGCAAGTAATTCAAAAAGCGCTGGAATAAAGGGCAGATGGCTGACAAGCACGATGTCCTCTTCCATTGAATCAAGTAAAGCATACCAGATATCCGGATCAGAATTCGGAAGAAGCTCATTGGACATTAAGAGCGGTGTGGAAAGAAAGGCCTTGCTTATGATGGATGCGGTCTGCTCCGCTCTCAATTTTGGAGAATGATATATCTTGACGCGTTGAAAACCATGATGTTCTTTCAGGATGGCAGCCAGGGTTTCACCTTGCTTAACTCCCCTATCTGAAAGGGGCCTGTCGCTGTCTACCGATGACGGCAAGGCTTCACCATGTCTTATCAAAAACAGTTTCACGATATTATTTGATCACCGCGGCCTTGAACGGCCCGAATAATTCCCTTTTACCCTCATACTCAGCTCTTATGATGATGAAGTATATACCCGAAGCGACCTTCTCCCCTGAAGAATTGGTAAGATCCCATATCATCTGCTCCTTGGTGGAGTCCTCAGAGAAATATGAATTTATCTTATTTCCCGCAACACCATAGATCGTGATCTTCACGGAACAATCGTAATTCGGTATATAGGAGAAGATCATCTGATCCGCTCCATAGGAAGGATTCGGATAAAGCTTAATGCTCGATATCAGGTCCTCAGGCGCTGAATAGATATGTATCGTCTCTATATATTCTCTCATCTCACCCGAGGCGGGAGTGATCCGCAAAACAACCTTATAATCACCGTCCGCGAGTATATTTCCAAGGTCATCTCTTCCGTCTATCAGGATCTCAGCGGCCTCCCAATAAAGAGTGATACTGTCCTTGAAGCCATCGCTGTTCGGAGATATCGTATGTCCGGTAAGTATGAATTCTTCATCACTGGCGGGTATGAACCTGACCGGCGGAAGAAGCGTGCGGCGGCTTATATTATTCTTATCCAGAATATAAATAGCGGCGATATCATTATAAAGCATGATTGAGGAGATGGCCGTATTGTTCACCGTATCCTTTTCCGTTCCGACAGGAGTGACATAAGCCCGGAAGAGAACAGAGGTCTCAATGACCGAAGCCGGTGTGGAATAAGCGATAACAAAGCTCTGAGTATCTGAAGCGGAGATCGCCATGGAAGGGATCTCGTAGGTAATCTTTCCGGCTTCAACAGTCGCGCCCGGCGCGGTAGGAATGAAATAATCAGGGAATTCCACCGTTACATTGAAAGTATCTGAGATATCATCACCCTGATTTGAGTAGGAAACATAGACCGTCGCGGTATCATCCTGATCAATGGATACGGGCAGAAGCAAATTATCCAAAGCGGGATCCTGATAAAGTCCGACCGTTGTCGCTACGGTATCTGAAAATACGGTATCGGAATTTACGGCTGTCAGAGCGGCGGAATTATATACTATCGTATCCATTGGAGTGGCGATATCAATTGTTACAATGAAGCTCTCGCTTACCGTTTCTCCCGGAAGAACATCGCCAACATCGATCTGTATCAAAGATCCGGTAACCGTGTCGGCGCCGGACAGGTAATTCAGGAAGATGGAGATCGTATCAGAAATTACAGAGCTCAATGCGGTATCTGTCCCTGTATTTGTGATGACGAATGAATAGATCAGCGGATCACCCTGAGAAGCGGCAAGTTTATCCACCTCTTTTTCAATCGAGAGTACAGGCGTGGACGATATTACCGTGTATGTATAATCACTAAATGAATCCCCGCTTTCAAAGGAATTGCCGTTCGCGATATTAGCTATCGAATAGCCGTTTGTGAACGATGCGGGGACAGAAACAACAAATGAGACCGTGTTCACCGTGGAATACGGCTCTATTTCTCCGATATTGAAGCTGACACCGGTACCGTCATATGTACCGCCCGAAACCCATGAAAGAGGCTGCGGTATGGTGTCGTATATGACCACCGAAGTGAGTGTATCCGCTCCGGTGCTCTGATATGCAATGCTATAGACGAAGGTATCTCCGCATTCCACAATAGAAGGCGCGCTCTTGTCAAGTGAGAGCGAAGCCGTATTCAGGACCGTATAGTCAGCGGTATCGTAATCATCATTTCCGTAAGATGTCACAAGATCGGCTCTATTCGTCAGGCCGGTGGAATTGGGTATGGTAATATCAGCGGTCATCATTATCTGTATCAGATAAGTGTCGCTTATGCCGAGAGAAGCGAGATTCCATCTGTAAACATCACCCGAGAAAGAAGAGGGGGCGGGAATAGAGGATTGGAATGTCATTCCGGCGGGTACGGTATCATAAACACTCATGGAAAGTGCTGTGTCCGTTCCGGTATTTTCCAGGATCACGGCGAAGGCAATGGTGTCGCCTGCAACGACCGTTTCTGTCGAAGATTTAGTAAGCGATAATATCGGGAAGACATTAACATCGAAGGAGATGCTGTTGGAATAAGTATATGCACCCGCGCCGTCAAATATGCCGCGGGCAGAATTCCAGATCACATCGCCATAATCAGCGCTGACGGCTATGATAATCGCGAAATTGACCGTAACGATCTCACCCGGCAGGATATCGCCCAGGGCCCAAGTGCAGACACCGGCGGCAAACACACCTCCGGAGTCGGCCCATGAGAATGTCGTATCAAATGGTATCTGATCCTCCAATACCGTATTATAGGCGGTATCAGTCCCTATGTTCTGTACTACGAGCGTATATGTGACCGCGGCGCCTATATCCGCCATTGAGGGGTCAACGGATTTGACAATGGAGAGCGCGGGCTGAGAATTCACAAGTGTATCCTCTTCATCCCTGGCATCCTCCAGCACATTGGATGCCGTAACGCGGCTGTGCTGCGTCAATATTGTGCCGTTTGATACCGATGTACTGACCTCTACGATATAATTCATAGATACGGTATCACCCACATTTAATGACGCGATCGGGAAACTCACGGTATTCCCGGCCAGCGTGCCGCCGGATACCCATGATGTAAGATCGGGCACTGAGAACTCCCCTATGAATGTCACGGCGGGAGTATTTCCGCAGTTCTCCGCGGTAATGGTATATGAAATACTTTCACCGGCATTTACAGGATCGGGGTCATCATTTATATCAATGATCTCAAGATAAGGGAAGTACCCGGCGGTAAATACAGTGATATTGCTGGTCTCGTAATTAGTGCCGTCATCAATTACCGCATAATTGCTTACCGTGTCGCCGTCTGAAAGCGAGAATTGTACATCAACGATCAAAGTTACCGAATCCTGGCCTATAGATGGAACGATCTCTCCAATGACCCATGTTACGGTATTGCCGCTGAGCGCACCGCCATCGGTCGCGGAATTGAAAGCAAGTCCGGTAGCAAGCAGATCATTGATATCACAGCCGGAACCCTTTGTGGTAGAGAAATTTCTGAAATATACGGTATATTCCTGATCAAGACCCTGAGCGCGTATATCGTATTTTTGCTCCTTTTCGATCTCATAAAGGGGAACTCCCTGAAAGGTCGAATAGGAATATATCAGCTGATGAGATTGGCCGGGAACGGAAAGGTCGTCATATGAGCATGTAATGGTATCGGAATAACCGTCTCCTGATGCGTGGAAAATAGCGTCATACACGGTATATATAGAGGGAGTCCTATCCTCTATCACCGATATTGACCCCGTAAAGGTATCTGAATTAATACCAAGAGAATTGAGCGTCACCTTTTCAGTATCACCGGTTCCACCCGAAATATAAACATCTACCGACTCCGCGGTATTTATATCGGAGTTGAGATCGGGATCGAAAAGAGAAATATTTATGGTATTGCCCTCAAGATATAATGCGGAATCCATCTCCAGGGTTCCCAGAACCGTAGAGCTGATGGCAATGATTACCGAAGAAGTATCAGAAGGGTCATCCCTGTCAGAATATGAGAACACAACAGAATCAGGAGAGGATACGGTCATAACACCGTCTCCCACCGCGGAAGCTGCTGCCGTAAACTCATTCAATGCAGACAGGAATATCCCCGTGGCCATACCGGTCTCATCAAGGACAAAGGTCTCGCTGTCTCCTCCTATAAGGGATTCAGCGGTAATTTGAATATCGTCTAATATCAGATCATCGACATTCTCGTCAAGATCGTCGCCGCGAATATAGAATTTCTGTCCGACCTTGAATATTGCCTGCGAGACATTATTTGAATTCTCAATATCAAGAGAAGAGGCCGAGGAAAGAATGAATACGGCCGTATCGGATGAGATATCTCCGGAATCCCAGGGATCAGAGTACTGGACGTAAATTACATCTCCCGGATCGCCCTGTAAAATGCCGTCACCTACAGAAACCGGTGTAAGGGCGGATATAATGGAGAACTTGAATATGCCGGGAGAAAGCTCCCAGCCCACGATACTTTCGGTATCCGCAGATGTAAGGTTCAAGAGCGTCATCACCTCTGAATCAGAAGAAGAAGGAGCGAGATTCGAATCCTCGTCTTCCAGAGTTATATATATTGTGTCTCCGGGGATATAATTCCCCTTATCTATCCCGAATTCATCGGTAAAGGATACTTGAGAAACGGATGTAGAAACGGATATAGTGAAAGAAGAGCTATCAGTTACAAGATTAGATTCAACTCCCATTATATTGATGCTGTAATTTCCCGGTGTTACCGCCGGTACAGGATATTGGAATTTTTTAAGTGAAATACCATCGTCGCTGACCATGATCATATTGGTATCAACAGTCAGAGATGGGGAAATTATCCTCGCGCCGGTAGAATCCATGATGTCATATGAGCCGAAAGGGTCTGATACCGCAGCGCGGACCCAAATGGTCTGGCCCGGATAGAAATCCAAATTGGCGGAAGTACCCGCGGGATCGGTAGCAAAATCTTCTTTATATGACATGGCGCTTTCAACATTAACATAGGTCACGGTTGGAATTTCTATGCGGGAATCGCTGATACGGGAGTCGAAGTAAGTCGTCGGTACACCTCCGGTGAATACCAGTTTTACAAGCACACGCTCTCCTGCAGAAATAGTTGATACCGCGGGGAATAATGAGACCATGTAGATATCGGACATGGAGGTCAATGTAAAATCATCCGAGATCCCTATTACCTGAGTATCGCCTGAAGTCAATATCTTCTCCACTATGAGCTTGCCTACCATTCCGTCGCCGGAAAGGTGCAGAACGCCTTCAATAATGCCGGAAATAATAAAATCCTCCGCGAATGCAGGGGTTTGCGTCCATTGAATTACTGATTGTGTAAGAGATACCGTATTGTTTCCGGAAAAGGTATCACAGGAAAGGTCATTATGGAAATGGAGTGATTTGATACGGCTGTTCGCCTGAGAAATAAAGGCATACGCCATAGAATTGTCATCCGTGTGATATCTATCGGAATATGAAACTGTAACCGTATCACTGTTTGCCGTCTGCAAAATGCCGTCACCCGCTATGGCAGCGGTTTTCTGACTGAGTATCCCAAGTGAATAAAAGAAGATCCCTGAGGATATCTCCGTCTCATTGATGTAAAGGGTTTCACTGTCCCCTGTCGTCTGGACATTCAGTGTCACGGCGATATTTTCTATAGCCGAAAGGTCTCTGTTATTATCATCATCGATAATCCGAATATAGATCTTCTCGCCGAGGAAATATGAATTCTTGACAATAAAGCCCGTATTGTCGGTGGTATTCAAAATACTGTCGGAGGATTCTTTAATAAGGAATTCATCGGCAGCGGTATCGGAACTGTCATAAATATCTTCATAATGTACATCAGCGGTCTGATCGTTGAATCCGGTCAAGATCCCGTTATTGGAAGAGAGTGGGCCGGAATCCAATGGAAGGACGCCCCTGAAAATTCCTGAATTCGAGGCGGTTTCTATCAACTCCAGATACTCAGTATCCGATGTGGAAATATTCAAAATAACGATATCGAGGCTGTCCTTCGCAATGAAGGAAAGGCCGTTATCGGGATCATTGATCTCTATCGTAACCGTATCGCCCACATCAAAGGCATCGCTCAGCTCGCCCCATTTATCATAGAGCGCGAGCGAGGCAAAAGAAGGCGCAACAGTGAATAACTCATCATGAGAAGTATCGGTAGCGTCGCCGGGATCGATATATGTGGAGGCGATGAACTCTCCCGAGATCACCGTGAGGGCGCCATCGAAGGGAGCGCCCGGGATCAGAGTAAGGTTCAAGGCGGGAGACTCAAATACTCCCGAATCGGCAGATGTTTCTGTCAGATCTACCGTCTCCGTATCGCCGGTGACGGTACAATATACTGAGATCGCAAAAGTGTCCATAACGCCGGGTGATAAATTCAGATCAATATCCTGAAGTCGTAAAAAGGCATCCATATCACCGATACGCACACCTTCGATAAGCGCGCCGGTATCGGAAATGAAGTCAAGATCGCTCACCCATTGATCTTCATATATCTCTGCATTGTCAAGACAAGTATCGGAAGCATCCGAAGGGTCAATATAATTCACTGTCAGGGTTTCCGTCGGATCGGATTCAATGATACCGTTTCCCTGAACAGCGGTGGAATTTACTATGGGTATACCCGCGATATTCTCGAAGACGCCTGTTGAAATACCGGTCTCGGTAAGCAGGATGGTCTCTGAATCCGCGGAAACAGAAGTTACAAGTGTGATCTCCAGATCCTCTACCGAGTTGGGATCTAAGTTCTCGTCAGCATCTGATAAACTGATAAAAACATTCTGTCCGGTGTAATAGAAAGTTGCATCCGCCGAAAGGAAATCCAGGAACACAATACCGGACGGTACGGCGACACCGATAAGAGCGGTAATGGAAGAGGTATCGGATTGATCATGAAGATCTACATACAATGCGGTCAAGGTATCCGCGGCGGAGCTCTGAAGAATGAGGTCCGAGGAAACAGCCGCGGCGTTCGTGAGTGTTATAGGCAGGATATTTGTGAAGATTCCGGAAGAAATGCCCGTTTCGGTAAGCTGAAATATTTCCGCATCACCGGAAATGCTCATATTACATTGAACATTCAAAGTATCCAAGGATGAATCATCTCTGTTACGGTCAAGATCATTTACCTTCAAAAAGACCTGATCTTCATCGGCTATAAGCTTAACTCTTGGTATGATCCCGTCAGTGATCTGAATTACAGAAGACGAAGGAGAAATGAAATATACCTGTGAAGTTGTCGTATCCGACGGATCATTGGGATCCGTGTAATAACCATGAAGAATATCGCCGGGATTGGCATTCACGATCATATTTCCCGCGCTGTAGGGTACCGGAGCAGATAAAAGAGAAAAAGTGAAGGTGCTGCTGTCCGTATTTTCTTCAACCAGGACAATATTCTCGGTATCATCTCCCGAATCATTTATCAGCGTTAGAGAAAGGGTTTCCGCGATGGTATTATTGATATTCTGATCAGGATCAATAAGTTTCAAATAAACCGTATTACCCACGGCGTACGAAAGGACCATTTGGCCGTCAATATCAAAATAATTCAGATGTGAAGTGGTAGTATCATAAAAGACCGCCGTATCGTAAACATGTAAAGCAGAACCGGTGTAATCCTTCTGATCATAGTAATCGACCAGAATATTATCCCCATTGGAACAATTCAGGTGGCCGTTCTCAGTAACAACCGCCGAAACGGTGGCGGTGATACTGTTTCTGAATATTCCGGAATCCGGGGCGACCTCGATCAGCATGACACTTTCACTGTCCCCCGAATCTGAAGTCAGAGTGACAAGAACACTTTCACTGACAGCCCCGTCAACATTCAGATCAAGGTCCTCAACGGTTATAATGATCTGATCCCCATTCCTGTATATCTCGGCATCAAAGTACACCGTACCTCCGTTGTAATGGTACAGACAACTGTTAACCTCTATGATCAGGTCAGTGGTAATGCTGTGTCCCGCTCCGCCATTATCATCAAGATAGGATGTATATTCCGGTAAATATCCGGCATGAGAAGGATCATTGAAATACAATTTATAAGTCCCCGTGTCTTTGACACCGAAAAAATAATTTCCGTCAGATAATGTGGAAGGCCTCGAGTCATAAAGCACATCTGCCATCGTATAGACAGATACAGGAATGTTGGGTATCCCGATACCGCTGTTACATTCAACGATCCTGCCCTGAAAGCCCTGTGGATATATCTCAAGGGCGGGGATGCCGGTTCCGAGAATTTCTGAATCCTGCGTGCGCCATTGTGAACCTGTATCGCCCAGGAAATAATTGTTGAATGATACAAGAGACGAAGCCGCATGCGGGTTGATATAGAACTTGTATGTTATATTATATGTCCCCAAAGGAGCGGGAAACGGGGAAAAGGTCTGAGGGTCATCGTGGCCTGGAACATCGGAATGAATATCTATAAGTTCAAGAAGCTCATAGGAATCCAGAAAATTGCCCCATGCCAACTGATTATTATTTCCTCCGGTTATTTCTACCGTTTGAACTACCTCAATATAACCGCCTGGGAGAAGATCTCCTACGATATTATTGGTCACGGAAAATTGAGGAGTGGAAAAGGACTCGGTGACCCAGACATCTTTTGAAATGGTACCGTTTGAGTATACCGATCCGTTCATTACATAGGTGGCGCTGATCTGCAGGGCATTGGCATAATCAAATAGGGCACCGCCAAGAGCGGGAGGAGTAACAGCCCAGTAAATATATTTTTCACCGCCGGGATAGAGATTTGAGATCTCCTTCGCGGCAACTTCTCCTGGGGGAATAGTAAAACTGGGGTCAACTGATAATGTAGCGGTATAGGTATCGACTTTGTAAAGCGAATCACCGCTGATCTTCAGGATCACGATGAAATCTACAGGGAAGTTGTCATCTTTTCTGTAATGCGCTGGAGCCTCACCGACGGCGCCGATCATCTTCCCCCATTCCATCGCGGGAGCGGCATCGATGCCTGAGCCGACCGCCAGGATCAGGGCTGTGAAGATAAGAAGTCTGAATAATCTACCCATCCGTTTCCTCCTTCATCATCATCATAAATGGCAGAATCGATCACTGTCGAGTTCAGGGAATTCCACCAATTTCCCAGAGCATCAATATTTGCGGCCGAAATATTCACGAATGAATATTCGCTGCAGATAAAACTGTTATTACCGTGATCAAGGGATGTTCCCAGGTCCGCGGTCCCATTTATGTTTACGATACCTTTGACGCAATTATCAAAAAGGGTATCTCTTATTAATAACGAAGAGCCGGAAGCATAAATACCTGTTCCGCACTCAATAAATGATGAGTCTGAAATATTTGAAGATGCAGAACCCAGCTGTACAGCCGTCTCACATTGAGAAAACTCATATTTTCCCGCCGGTAAGGAAGCGGAATTTATTCCGCAGACCGCGTTTGCCAGAACCAGATCTGACACCGAGAAGGTGCCGTTGATATATATGCCCATCCAACAATCACTTGTGGCGGAAACCCCTTCAATTGAGACCGGTGAGGTCTCGCTTCCCTGTATGTGAAGCGCACCGTAAATGATCATCTCGATCTTCGCCGTGGAACTGCCCAGATTAGAGCCGTCCGATGCGGAGATCTTTAATAAAGCGGAGTCGGCTATCGTCAGCGTCCTCCCCTGAGGTACAATGATATCACCTGTAAGATTATGTGTGCCTTTCCATATTTCATCAACGGTTAAAATACCATAGGCCGTCATGCCGATATGAACGAATTCCGCTACATCGGTATATAATCCGACTTCATCTTTTGCCCGGCAGATAATATTATAATCACCAAATACGGAGCCGCTTGTAAATACGGTTGATGCGCCCTGTGTATTTGAAAAGGTCCCGCCGACGCAGCTCCATGTAAATGTGATCGCATCCCCTTCGAGGTCGGTCGCTGAAACAGACAACGCTGCCGTCTCACCGTAATTCATGAATTCCGATGCACCCGAGATCATTACATCATATGGCGCACTCTGTGAAACTGTGGATAACGGATCAAGCGGGTTTCTCCTCTCAAAGGTGCAGGAGGCGAAGATCGAAATAAGGAGGATGAGGATCAATACGTTAATTTCAAACTTAAACATGCCGTATGCCTCCTCTTAGAAAGCCCGAGAGCAAAAGGTGAAGTATGGTCGGGCCGGGCCTTGCCGCCCCATATCATCTGATACACGGAAAACACTCCAAGAGATATTGAAGCTGACATATAGACCTTGAATCGCTCTTCGTTCACCTTGACACCGTCCCACAGACCAAGAAGTTCTGAAGGATCGGAGGCGGCCATATAGTCGGAGTAATGGTCATCCGCCTGAGAATAGAACATATATGAAGCACCGCCTAAAGCCACCGCAAGCCCTGCGGAAACGAATGACTCGACCGGAATTTTTCTTTTATCCTTTTTAATAAGGCCGGCTTTTTTTAATTTATTACGACGCTGCAGTTTAGTATTCAGGGCCTTCGTCTTCTTTTTCTTAACTTGCTCAGGATCAGCTTCTTCTTTCTTCTTCTCCTTCTCCTTAGCCGTAATTGGGATCTTCACTGTACGCTTCTTCTGATAGACCAAAGCGCCAAAGCGATTTTGCTTAAGCCTTTTGACAATGGCGGTTTTCTTGGTGTATGAATCGGTCTCGCCTACCTTTATTCCGAACTTTATCTGTCCCGCTACCTTCTTTTTGACGATCTTAAGGCCTTTGAAGTCAAAGCTCTTCATAAGCTCTATATTCTCTTTCGCCTCGGCTTCGCCAAGATAAAATCCCTCGTAAATTACATATGAAATTCTGATTTCTTCGCGGAACTCTTGACCCTCTTCACAGAAGAGAAATGCGGCAAAAAGAATAAGGGCAAATACGATTGCTCTCTTCATCCTTATAAATTATAATATATATGTTAATTAAAAGTCAAATAAAGGGAGGTTCAGTCCCTTGGAAATATCTTCCATGGAGTAGTTCTCAAATGAAGTGGTCATAAAAGAGAACTCATTACTCCTATCGGCGGATTGGGGGTCTTTCAGTCCGTTCCCCGTTACCATGACAACGGTATCACCCTCCGGTTTCAGCTTCAAATAGCCCGCATATGCGGCGGAAGCGGCGGGTTCGCAGAAGATCCCTTCGTTCTTTGACATGTCATACTGGGCCTGCATGATCTGGGTATCGGATACTGAAATAAATGCTCCCTGCGTTTCATAGGCCGCCCGAAGCGCCTTATACCCGTCACGCGGATAGCCGACAGAAATTGAATCGGCAATGGTATCGGCTGATTCAGGCGTAAATTCCATAGAATTATTCTCAAATGCCTTTACGAGCGGGGAGGAACCCTCGGCCTGTACACCGAAGATCCTTGGAATTCGGTTTATCATGCCAAGCTCCTTCAATTCCCAAAAGCCCTTGTAAACACCGCCGATAATACAGCCATCGCCTACGGAAACAACAATATTGTCAGGCGTGTTACGGCCAAATTGTTCATATATCTCGAAAGCAGAGGTCTTCTTTCCCTCTGTCATCATTGGATTTATACCTGTGCTTCTTAAATAGGCTCCGCAGTAGCTTGAATACTCTGTCGCCATGTCAAAGGCCTGATCATATGTTCCTTTTACCTTCACCAGCTGAGCGCCGTGCATCAGTATCTGCAGAAGTTTCCCTTCCGGCGCGGATTCGGGGACAAAAATGACCGCCTTTAATCCTGCGGCGGCACAGAGAACAGAAAGTGAAGCGGCCGCATTTCCGGTAGATGCGGTGACGATGGTGTCTGAACCCAGCTCAGATGCCCTCAAAACAGCGATGGCACTGGCTCTGTCCTTATATGAAAGGGACGGATTTCTTGAATCGTCCTTGAAGAACAAATTGGAAAGCAGGCGGCTTGGTATCAATGGAGTACCGCCGATCGAAAGACGGAGCAAGGACCTGTCCACATCTACGGGAAGAAGCTGCGGATAAATGAACATATCAAAAATATCGGCGGGTCCGGTAATATCGATATTTCCATAATCATAGATCACATCAAGATTTGAACCGCATGAAGGGCAGGTCAGCATTTCTTTGTCGGGATAAGAAGGGTATTCTGATGAGCATTTTACACATCTATAAGAGAATTTTTTCATAATAATTTTCCAAAACGCGAAAGATTAAGCAATATCATCCGCGATTTCGCATGTTTTCGCGAAAGTGATATGTAGTCCCTGGCATCATCTCGTTTTCTCAGGCAATAGGCTGCTTTGGCGGCTTTGTAATACAGCATGCCCTTTTCTCCGCCCCGCTCTACTGCGGATAAATAGTTTTTCAGGGCTTTGCGGTATTTTTTGTCAGAGAAGAAGAGATCACCGCATACCTCACTGTATTGCGGAGTTCCCGTATCAAGTTTGGGAATGTACATCTTCGCCTGACGGATCATTTTCCATCTCAGAAGGTTTTTTAGGAACAACACCCCTATACGCTCGCTTTCCTTGATAGGATCAAGCTGAACAAGTATATCATGAGCATCCTTATGCCTTCCTGTCTCGGAGAGAAGCCGCGCATACCACACCTTTACCTCAAAGGGCGCGTCGGTGCGTTTGAAGGCATCCTCAATTTCACTGAGTGCATATGTGATCTTGCCGCTGAAATAGAGTATTTTTGATCGTGAAAGTTGATCTGCTGTGGGGAGCACAGCCCCCCACAGCATCAGTATCGTAATTAGGAGATACTTTATTTTTTTATCCAGGCATCAAATCCTTTCTGTTTGAGATCTTCGACTAGCTTATTGGCAGAGGCCTCCGAATAACTTCCCATCTTGACGCGGTAGATTATCGATTCGGTATCGCCTTTTTTGATCTTGACCTTTACATAAGAAGGTGAATATCCGTGCTCCTGGAGTTTTTTAACCTCGTTCACGGCATCGCTGTCAACATCATATGAGCCCACATAGACCGTTGCGGCTCCCTTGGTCAAAGAGCTTGTGGGATCCGTAGATGCTGGGGCCACCTTCTTCACGGGCTCCTTTTTTTCCGTTCCCATGATGATGATCTCAACTCTTCTGTTACGCGAACGGCCTTCTGGTGTTGAGTTATCCGCGATCGGCGTGGATTCTCCGTATCCGACGGCTTCGACCTTCCTGGGTGATATCGCCTGCTTGTCTACGAGGTACATCATGACCGAACGGGCCCTTGATTCAGAAAGTTTCTGATTGTAAGTAGGCGAACCCAGACTGTCGGTATGGCCTTCAACCCGGATAGACGCGTCGGGATACTGTCCCAGAACCCTTCCCACACGATCCAGAGTAGCAAAAGCATACGGTGGTATACTGGCCTTGCCGGATGCGAAATTGATACCCTGAAGATTAAGGACGATACCTCTTTTATCTTCAACCAATTCGATATGCTTGTCCTGTGAGATCTCTTCCTTGACCTTATTCATCCTGGCTTCGTATTCCTTTCTCATTCTTTCGGCAGCTTCATCGGCAGCTTTTCTCGCAGCTTCTTCAACAGCGATCTTCTGCTCCTGGGCCATTCTCTGGCGAAGAGCTTCTTTTTCTGCTTCAGCTTGTGCCTCTTTTCGCGCTAATTCCTCTTGTGTCAGCTTGAGCTTCGCTTCTGCTTCAGCTTTCTGCTTCTCAAGGTCGTCTTTTTGCTGTTCTAAAGCCTTTTTCAAAGATGCGGAAGAAGTGGCAAGTATATCCTTAAGGTCTTTGAGCTCCTTCTTCAGAGCTTCAATATCCTCTTCTGTTTCAGTCATCATCACGGTGTTCGTGTCAATATATTCACTATTGATATCGATGGCGGAAACATTTGTATCAATACGCTCATGTATGGATTCCATATCGTCGGACCAATCTTTTGATTTGGTCTTTTTGCCGAAGATCATCGTGATGGATGCCAGCTGATATTTCCCAAGATTGCCTTTGTCCGAATAGGCGACATCCAGTTTCACCGCATCGGAAAATACCAATCCGAAACCGAAGGTAAATTCAGGTATATCCCATCCTAAGGCCTTCCAGCCGCTTCGGAGGATTATTGTATTACCTAAATTCAGCTCACCGCCCAAACTTAATTTGTATGTTCCGTCAACAGGCATGGTATTGTCGAATGAGAGGGAAAGTCCCGAGCCCATCGTATCAATCAGTTTTACTACCCAGCCCAAATGGAATGTAGTGGGAGCTTTCAAAGATGCTTCATTATATGCCATTGCATTCGCAATACCGATATTTGTAACGGAAGCACCGATCCCGATCTTTTTAAATACTTCGGGAATGAACTGAATACCGACATCGGCAAGAAAGGTCTTCTGATAATCGTTAAAAAGGGTCTGATCAATGAACTTGGCGGTAAAGCCAAGATAAAGGCCCGATCCCAATGCTGAACCGAATGAGATGAAAGCCATTGTATTCTTATTCTTGAAGGTGTCAACGACATAACCTGTGGAATCGGTTTCATCTTCCTCACCCCAATCTACATAGGCACCGCCGATCGCCATTGAGGCCTCAATACCGAAATTCTGCTCCACTCCGGCAAAGAAACTCTGTATTCCTGCTAAGGGAATGTAGAGCGTATTCAATGACAACTGACTGTTCTTCAACCTGGCAATACCTGCTGGGTTGATGAAGATGGATCCGCCGAAGTTATCGGAAAATCCGGAATAAGCGTCCGCCATCGCATATGAAGCGGGATCCCAGTTCAACTTCAAAAAATCGCCAAGCATAGCTGAGCCGGCCTTCTCATGGCCTTCAGATACTTCCGTTGTATAGGGTATCACCAAAACAAAGAGTAAAAGAAGGAGTGTGATTATCTTTTTCATAATATTCTCCCTACCTGATGAAGGTCATTTTTTTGACCCTTTTCTTTCCGTCAGCATTCAGGCCGATGAGGAAATTACCGGTCTGCACTTCATTTCCCTGATCATTATCCCCTATCCAGGTAACTTCATGGTACCCTGGGGTGATCAAGGCGGCATATGAAAGGTGATCTTCATTGATCACCGTTTTTATAATATCTCCGGAGATGGTGTATATCTTCAATTCCAAGATCTCCACAGCCAGCGGCAAATAATACTTAAGAGTAGTATAAGGCGCCTTCTTCAGATCAAGGGGATTGGGATAATTCTGACAGAGCTCAACTGCGAGAGTGGAAACATCAACGAAATCCTCCTTACCCGGAGTAAGATCATTCGTTGAAATGGTCTTCCAATCATAAGCGGTATCGCTGTCGGTCGAGTTTACTCTCTGAAGGCCATTGCCCACATAATAATAAACCGGCCTTGTAACCGTGTTCCATTCATTATCGGATACTACTGTCGTAAGTAATGTGTCGGAGTAGGTATTGTCCGAAGCTGCATAATAAACAACATCCTCATAAGCAGAGGCGTCCTCTTTCAATGAAATAACCTGGTATTGCGCGGAAAGATTGTATGCGGTCCCCAGATAAATATCCCAGTATCCGGGATTATTCTCATTCATCAGCTGATCATTCAACCCTGGGGAAAAGTGGATCACCGCAATATCCCCTGTTGTAAGGGTTATGCTCTCTCCGACTGAAAGAAGGGCCACGGTGTTCCCATGGGATAATTCCAGCACATAGGTTTCATCTAAAACGACATCGGCAACGCCGAAATTTTCTATCTCGATCCAGTCCTCTGAAAACTCCAGACTGCCCGTGGGGGCGACTTCCGTGATCAGGACATTCGCAGCGAACATCGGAATGCTCATAAGGATCAGTAACGCGGCAAAAAAGAGTTTCTTCATAAGATCCTCCTAATTTGATCTAAATTCTCTTTGATATTATTTTTCATGACAGCACTTCCCATAACAATATAATCAAACTCCGCGGCATTTAGCACGCTTTCCAGATTATTAATGGTGATACCGCCGTCAATTTCCATCATAAAACCATGTTTTATCTTATATTCTTGCAATAATTGTGCCTTTTCGAGAGTTTCAGGCATGAAGGATTGACCGCCATAGCCCGGAAATACACTCATAATCAGGGCTAAGTCAAATTCACCCATAAGGGGTAATAAGGCGTCAATGGGCGTATCGGGATTAATGGCGATACCCGCTTTTGTACATTTTTGTCGAATATACCGTAATGTTTCAACGGGTTGCGGCGAGGCTTCGAGATGTATCGTTACGATATCGCCATATTCACAGAAACGCTCAACATACTTCATCGGGTCGGATATCATCAAGTGTATATCCAGGGAAAAATCCGAGTCCTTCAAGGACTCGAGTATGGGAAAAGCGAAGGAAATATTATCCACAAAATGACCATCCATAACATCGATATGAAGGGTATCAACAGAACCCTGTTTCAGGATCCGCAGCTGCTCCCCCAGAATCTTGAAGTCGGCATTAAGGATAGATGGTGCAAGTTTCGCCATAATACCCTGTATTATACAACATTCAAAAGCGATTTGCAAAGAAAAGAATGCGCTTCGCAAAGGATAGAGGTTCGAGGTTGGAGGTTAGTGGAGAAATGAATAATTAAGAAATGAACAGTGAACAATTGGGGAAGGATAAATGCAACACATCCGTGACCGTAAATTCGTTATTTCGATTAACCCATTAATTCTCCTGTCACAATCATATCACGCTGCATCATAAAATCTGGTCAAAGCAGATTTGGTACGAGGTACGAAGTACGAGGTAGGATGTACAAGGTGAAAACGAAGCCAATATTCACACCCGTAACCGGAAAATAGTTATTTCGTTTTTTTCATTAGAATCAGCCGAGAAAATTATAGAACGCCGGAGCGAAGTAAGATATGGGACACGCCGTACGCCGCCGGCGTTCGACTGTCCCGATGTAAAAGTACCAAGCGGAGAGTTGAAAATTGTGAAACAATTGTACACTCTTCGCCCCGGTAGAATCAACTGTAAAATAATATCCGCACTCTCTCAGAAGGACAGGTCAAGCCCTGTCCCTACTGTGATTCTGATTTCTCTTTTTTCTACTTTTTCTACCACCGTCCCCAATTTTACCGCCTCTTTTGTACACCCACCCGTTCGCAAAGATCGGCAACGGGGCACTTGGAACAGAATGGGGATACGGGAGCGCATATTGTCTGGCCGAAGGAGACGAGGATCACATTGTATTTGGGCCACCATTTTTTGGGTAATGTTTGCCTGAGAACCATTTCCGTGGCATCCGGGGTTTTGGTTTTGACAAAACCGAAGCGATTCGAGATACGGTGAACATGTATATCGACACAGATCCCCTCTTTGCCGAAGCCCTCTGTCACGACGAGATTCGCCGTCTTTCTGCCGACCCCGGGAAGTTTCACAAGTTCTTCTATCGTATCTGGCACCTTGCCATCATAATTCTCAAGAAGAATACCGCAGATCTTATTGATATTCTTCGCCTTGGTGCGGTAAAAGCCCACTGGATAGATCAATTTTTCTATTTCTTCCACGGGAACCGCCCGAAGCTGCTTTACATTTTTCACCTTTGAGAATAATTTCCCGGTAGCATCTTTTGTTACTTGATCCTTTGTTCTGAGGGATAATAGCGTAGAAATTAGTACCCTGAACGGTTCATAGCCGCGGGCTTTCTGATATGCGAGGACCGGCGGCTGCCATTTGCGGTATTCGCCTTCCAGTATTTTTAATATTTTCTCGAGAGAGGAGAGCTCCACGCTCAGAATTCCTCAAGGCGCTCTATGAATATCTTTAAGACAAAACTGCCGAGCTGGAAGAATTGATTGAGGCGCTTGTGTGGCTCAGCGAAGATGCGGAAAAACCACTCTAATCCATGTTTCTGCCACTTCTTGTCAACTCTTTTTTTGATCCCTGATATGATATCAAAGGAACCGCCGACACCAATAAACACACCTTTTTCCGTATTGTCGAATTCTTTGTCGATCCAGGATTCCTGCGCGGGAGAACCCAAAGCCACAAGAATAAGGTCATAGCCGACCTCTCGGATCTTCATTCTGAGGGTCTCTTTCTCATTATAATTTGAATATCCGTCGAGAACATCTATTTCAAGCTTAGGGAATTTCTTTTTGAATTCCCTCTTAATTCTCTTAGCTATGCCTCTTTTGGCGCCAAAAAGCAGCACACGGAAATCGTCTTTTGGCGGATGGTTCAGAATATGCTCCACGATCTCAACTCCGGCGACCCTTTCCTCCAGTGGCGTTCCCAGAAAAAACGAAGCCCAGACAACACCGATCCCATCGGGGATCACCAGGCCTGCTTTTGAATATATCTTCATCAGTTTAGAATTCTCAAGGCCGTTCATTATCATTACAGGATTGAGTGTAACCGCGAAAAGCTTATCATTCTGGACGATAGCATCATTGATCCTGTCCAGGACACCATAGAAATCCAGATTGTCCACCTCCAATCCCAGGATCTTCACACGGGCTTCGTTCTTTTTCAACGGAATTTTCTTGCCTTTCAAGAAATTCTGGAATAAGAAGAACTCACCTACCAGAAAGATAAGGGAAAGCAGGATAACAATGGAGTGGCCGACTCCCCATTCCCTTAATAGAATGGCTATCAGCGAAATATTAAAAAGCACAAGATATACAAAAAGAAAAACATCGTATCGAGAATATTGAACAATATAATCTTCATGCTTGTTCTGCGTTTTCTTTCTGAAACTTCTGTAAAAGAGGTAAAAGTACACAGCGATCAGCACAAGTAAAATGGCGATGGGAAGAAGCAGCGCTTCAAAAAGGATCATTTCTGTATTCGAGTAAATTGAGAATAAGGCGATCAGGAATCCCAGGAATCTTCCTTCCGACCGGTCGAGCCGGAAATGCGGGATCACCAGTTCAAAGAAAAATACACCGAATGAGATCGAAAGCAGGAAAGAGAGAAGATTCAGCTCCTCAATGCCTACTCCCAGAAAGAATTTCACACCGATAAAGAACGAAAGTGTGATCACAAAGAATATTCCATTCGCGAATCCGCTCAATTCCGACAGATAGGAAAAGAAATACATGATCACCATGAAATAGATTATTGAGATGAAGGGGCTGAGAGGAAAAAGCTCATCATTGAGAATATAGCCGATCTTCAGGCCGGAAAACCGCCAGAGGATAGCAAGCGAAAGGGCATAAAGAGAAAATCTCAGCCATTTCGACATTCGGATATAAGATATGATGAAGTGGAATGTACCCCAGACGAGGATCACAGGCCAATAAGGGATCTCTATGCCGAATAGTTTCAAAAGGAGAAACGATAGAACAAAGGAGAATAGAAATGATGCCTTCCTTAGGATGATCTCCGCCCTTCTTCCCAATTTGTGCTGCACTTTTAAATGGAGATTATGCGTGATGAAGCTTAATCCCGAAAAGGATACCAGGCCGAGAATGAAGGACAGAAGCGGCTCATAGGTCACTTTGCAATACCTCCTCAAAGGCCTCTACGATCTTGGGATCGAAGGCCTTCCCCTTCTCCTCATCGATTATTCTAAGGACATCCTCGCGAGTAAGCGCGCTTCGGTGTTTGCGATGATGCAGAAGAGATACATATGTTTCCGCCAGCTGAATGATCTGTGATAAAGTGGAGATATCCTCTCCCTTCTTTCCCGTAGGATGGCCGCTGCCGTCCCATTTCTCATGATGATCTTCTATGATGGAAACGATCTGATGGAAATGCGGGAAATCCTCCAGAAGTGATTTTGACAGCAATGAATGCCTCTGTATTTTTTTCTTTTCCGCAGCAGTCAGTTTGGTTCTCTTCTCAAATATTTCTTCGGGAACCCCTATCATCCCCACATCCATAAAATATACGGCAAATCTGATCATTTCCAGATCTTCCGCCTTGAGCTTCAAATGACTGCCCAGCAATTCACACATTTCAATTATCCTCTGCGATTTTCCGACCTTGAATGGATCCTTGAATTCAAAACCGTTTATGATCGTATAGATATATGAATGATAAATATTGCGGATACCGTGAAAGGTAATATCTGAAAAAACCAGATCATAAAGCAGCGCGGATTGTGCTTTCTTCATTTTTGAACTGGAACGGAAATAGAGCAATTCTCTATGTTCTGAATACCCTTTTTCCTCAAGCTGTGGCTTTGTTAAATACTCAGGGTCCGAAATCCCCTCTGAAAGGTAGAGCCGGAAAACGCCGTCCCTTTCATCAATATTGTCCTTCACATATACAGAGAACTCTTCTCCCAGCATTTCCGAGACATTCTTTTGAATATCGTCGCTGATCAGGTAATAATGCTGATAGACGAGTCTTTCCAATTTAAAGAAATTGACCACTTCCTGTTCATAAAGGGTTCGGCCCCGCTTATTTATCTGAGAGAATATTACAGAATTCGCATGTATCGAAGAGAAGAGAAGAAGCATCAGCTCGATATATTTCTTTACATCTTCATTCTCGCTTACCTTCGGTAAATGCTCAATGAACAAATATCCGCTCTTGCTGCTTCCGGAGGAAACCGGGAAAAGGAGACCGGGTTTGCCGCCAATTCCAAAAAGCGGATTTTCCGGGCCCAATTGTTCACCGTATTTGATATTGTTAATGAAATAATCAATGCCTTCCGAACCCGATAAGGTCTTGCTCTCCTTATCGTTGATATAGAGATATGAATTTTTCTCATCCCCTTTTAAAAAGAGGTATAATTCCACTTCTCCGAGGATCTTTTTAAATTCCCTGAGGATATTCTGAACCGTATTTATCGGTGAATAGAAAATAGAATTCGGGTCATCTATCGAGTAACCGGAGTGAACTTCCTGAATAAACGCCGTAAGATGCTCTATCATATTCGTATAGTAGAATCCGTTATTGCCCAGCAGCTCAATGACTCGTGAAATGCCTCTGAATAATGCCAAGGACTTCTCTATGGCACGCTTGGGGATATTCTTCTTCGGGATACAGCCGCCTATGATGCCGACATAATGGTCATTGATCCTCAAAGGAATGAGGAGTGTGCCGAATCCGATGGGGCATTGAGCATAAATAACATCATCCATCATCCTTCCCAATTCCATTTGATTCTTCCAGAAGGAAGCGCAGCCCTTATGCTCAACTTTATCATCAGCGGTCTTGCATTCCTTGTATTGTATGGGGATATACTCATTTCCCTTATCATCCATAATGAATATATAAAAAGGCAGGCCAAGGTCAATATCCTTGAAGATACCCTTTTCAATAAGGGTGAAGATAACATCTCTTAAAGCTTCTCTTTCATCCATATATATTTTCTACCGGGGCAAGGTAAACTTCCAATAAATAATTGGCATCTCTTATAAGCTCGGGGCCGCTATTGCAGCCCCATACCATTTTATTCTTCTTCCGCAAAGAGCTTCTCAACCATCTGCTCAATGAGGCGTCCGACATGGCCGGGAAGTTCTTCAAGAGGAACATTCGCGCCGATCGAAGTCGCAAGATCGATCTGCGACGTTTCCACATCCACCATTCTTACCGTGATAAAGAACTTCTTGCCCAATTTTGAAACACTGCCGACGACCATCTTCTTCACGGCCAGGATCTTACCGATCTGTACCGCACATTCCGCTGAAGTACATCCGGATTGCTGGAAGTTGACCTCTGACATTATGTCATTGATCGCGCCTCTTTCAAGAACTTTGAAATAGCCGGAATTGAGCATTTCCTGAGAAACGAAATCGGTAATAATACCGGCATCGGAGCTTTCCATGTTCTTCCCTTCAAAATCCAGAACAGCGACAAGCATCTTCTCTAAAGGTTTCTTGATGTTTGTCTCACCTTTTTTCTTTTTCTTCTTCTTTGTAACTGATTTCGGCTTCCTGGCCTTTTTCACACGCCTGGGTCTTTCCTCTTCCACTATCTCTTTCTTCTGTCCGAAGCCGTATCCGAGAGATAGATGATGGAGCACCTTATCCTTGGTAATTGAAGCATTGTAGTCGACATCAACACCGCGGTACTTGACCCCGATGCCGACATTAGGCCCTGACATTAAATACGAGTATCCTACAAAGGCAAGGCGTAAATAGGCCATATCCATGATGCGGTACTCGGCGGCAAGGCCGATCCTCATATTATCTGATTTTCTTTCAACGATCTGGCCTAATATCACATTAAACCTCAAGGACTCGTCCATGAATTTAGCGCCGGCCTGAAAGTTAATTGAAGTGGGCGCAGATTCCTGCTCATCACCATTGTAAATGGGATCGATATACTGTAGAGCAAGCCCTAAAGAATAATTTTCTTTGATCCAGGAAATGCCGAGCGAGGGAAACATAATGTCTTTTCTTACTGTATCCCCGTCGATAAGTAATAAAGCGGTGTGATAATTCATGATCTCGAACCCGGCACGGAATCCCGCAGCGATGTCGTATGCCGCAGCAAGTCTTATGGTTTCAGTTGAGGGAGGATCATAGTTCCACTCAAGTACTTGTCCCCACTCATCCACGCGGGTAAAATCAGGACTATCGTACATCTTGACATTCAGCATAAGAGAAAGTCCACCGATCGGATTTCCTCCGATACGAATATCCTGAATCCCTGTATTGTCAAAGATCCCTGAAAAATAGGAAAAGCGGACAAAATACTTCGCGTTGCCTAATGTGATCAGCGATGGATTAAAACTGGATGCGGCCAAAGCATTGTCACTGACAATGCCGCCCGCAAGTGAGAAGTCCAGGGGATCGGTGAGAATGAGTATTTCTCCGTTACTTTCATATGAGGAGAAAACAGTTGAAGCAAATATCAGAAAGATGATCAATAATGAGGCAATGCTTAACTTTCTCATTTGGAACCTCCGAAATCCTCAGGCCTCACATAATATATCAACATCTCCTCCGCGCCGGCCTGTTCCGATGCCTTATATATAAGGAAATACTTTCCACTCAATAGCTCTGTGTCAGAAATTTCTCTTATATCAAAAGTGAAGCTCTCAGCAGTTGTACCCCAATCGCCAAAACAGGACCCATCCGGTGAATAGAGATAGATCCGCCCTGAATCGGCACAGCCTTCCAATGTGATCGTACCGGAAGTAGGGTTCGGATATGGAAGCATATCCAAGTTTCCTGTAGGCCCGGTTTGCGCAAGCGCTGTTGTTGATGGATTTGACGGCCCAAGATCGGAAAACGCGATTACACGGTATTCATACTCGGTAGCCGGTTGAAGCCCTGAGTCAACGAATTCCAATACATCAGACGCAGCTGTACCCGCAAGCTCCCAGGTACCGGCAGGGTAAAGTCGTCTTTCGATCTCAAAATACAGCGTATTGTCATTTGGGTCTTCCCAGCGCACCTTGATCGCCATGTGGGAAAGAGCGTCTGCGATGACATTAAAAGGCGGCTGGAGATCTGTAAATCTCCATACCGAATAGTCACCCCTGTTAAATTGATAGATCAGCATGAAATTGCCGCCGTACAATTGGAAACCCTGATCGGAAGTAGGGGCGGGATAGCTGGCCTGTTCAATTTGCTGAAATACGGCATTGGTGCCCATTTTTCCAAAATGGATCACTTTATTGGAATCCGTAAAGGCAAGCACGCCGGAATCAAAGATCTCCATATTGTACACATCCACCGAATGCGTGAAGGTATCGGAAAAATTCGGACTGTTGTAATTTGCAAGAGATGTCACGCAAATATCCCCGCCTCCGGCGGCAGAAGTGGTCTTGTAATAACAATGCTGATCAGTTTTATTATAAACCAGTGTCCTCCAAAGCGGGCCCCACATTCCAATGTTCGGAAAGGGGTCATTGCAAAGCATATTTTTTGTATCAGCGGCAATTGCGAAAAAATTGTTAAGATATCCACCCAACACAACACCCCTGACATCATCATAGATCAGCGTCGCTGGCCTGCCCAGTACAGGATCAAGCTCGATCACCTGGGAATATGTGTCCGCGCCTACGGGCAATATCCCTATGCCGGTCTCTTCCGCGATCCACATTTCCCCGTTAATAAATAACATGGGTTTTTGTAATGCGGCACCCTCAGCGTAAAGAGGTTTCCGTGAATTGAAATTAAAAACATCATGTACCTTATCAATGGTTCCCATTGTCACACCATCCGAGTTCAGCAGGCCGAATCTATCGCCTCCGCTTTCCATGCAGCCGGACAAAGAGGAGTGGACCTCGTTTATGCCGTGTATCTGTGGAGTGTAAGCATTGAATGTTCCGAAAACACTTTGCCCGATAAACGGGGTATTTGAGAGCTGAACATTTCCCCACATCGAACATAGCATATAGTAATCATCTTCCTCATGTACAGCGACCGGAGTATCCAATGGTGTGGTACTATCATTATTAATTATTAGATCCGTTGAAGGGAATGCCCAACCCCGGTATGCAAAGAAATCATTCATGGAAGTGGAAACAAAGATGTAATGATTTTCCGGATCACCGTAAATACCATCGATATTATCACCCACTGAAGCTGTATCCCACCCGGCTGTCGCACCGTCATATCTGAAGACCGCATCCCTGGGACTGCATACAAGATAGAAATCCTCTTGCGTACCGGCAGTGTGCAATACCGCATCCTCATTACCGGTTTCAACAAAATAGGAAGCTGTAGTTATCTGAAGGGGAATTGTAGCGGATCCGGTAGCGGGGTCAATACTCAATATTTCGAAAAGGCCGTCGCTGCGGGTCAGCATCATTCTTGGAGCAGAATTGTTGTGCGATACGGCACAAGTGAGTATATTGTCAGTTCCGACATTCTTAAATATGCCTACATCCGGATTGAGTCGTTTACCGACGGACGGCCGGATATCCACATAATACATCACGGGGTGAGAAGGGAACTGAACATAAAAGATAAATTTTTCCATCGGATTTTGAATTACTGTCGCATCACCGTTATCACTGTGGGGCATTGAATCCAGGACCTCTGTAAATTCATGCGACAGATAATTATAATAGTCCAGGATGGTTATCTTCGCGGTAAAGGAGCTAGCTCCTCCGCGAATGAGATATGTATAGGTATCAACCGTAGTCATTCCGAAGAGTTCATCATTTGACTGGTAGAAGGACTGAGTCCCGCCGCCGTCAACCTTATAAACGCCGGCATCAATATCAGCGGATCCAGGGCCGTACAGAAATATTACATCATCATCCTTCCCCTGTAAAGATTTCACCTCTCCTTTATATCCCCAGAGGGTGAAGTCTGTAATTGAAAGCCCACTATCCAGCGACATATATCCGAAGCCGCTGTAGGTGGTAAAAAGGTATCTGTGATTCCCTGATACCACAGTTTCCTCTATTCTGTTAAATTGTTTAAAATTCGCCATCGGAAGACGGCCGGAATATACATTCTCAAAAGCCGCATTAGCTGATACGCAGATAGCCAAAAGAAGTAAAAACACGACGGTTTTCTTCATATGAACTCCTATTTCTTACTTTATCATAAATTATGGACTTTATTAAATGAAAAGTCAAGAAATTCCCTACGGGATTTGCCTTTAATGCTCTGATTTATAAATTGAGGATAGAGGCTAATCGGAGAATGTGGAAAAGAAACACATCCGTAACCGGAAAATCAATATTTCGTTTAACCCATTACTTATTCTGTTACAATCATATCACGCCGCACCCCTAAGGACAATGAACAATGTACAATTGACAATGAACAATTGCGAGATAAAATAGACACATATCTGTCATTCCCAACTCGATTGGGAATCCATCCCCTTTCCTATCCTCACTTCACACGTGACACATCACACCTCACACTTCGTTCGTGCCGAACGACCGTCTGTCCCGATGTAAAAGTACCAAGCGGAGAGTTGAAAATTGTGAAACAATTGTACACTCTACGCCCCGTTATAATCAAACGGAAATATTCTCCACACATCTTCGAATGTTATTAATATTTCTGAGTCATCCTGAGCTTTTTGCGAAGTATCCATCTCGTATTTACTTCTTGCGTTTCCCACTTTACACTTCAGACTTCACACTTCACACTTCCCTTTACACTGTGATTACTGTATTTTCACCGAAACGACATCGTCGTATTTAATGCTGAATGATTGTGTTTTATCATCCTTTGAATAAGTCATATTCCTTGTGCCCTTTACTTTATATTTCCACTCCTTCATAACTCCCGTTTTCAGGTCAAATACAATTTCGCCCGAAAATGTGGTATCGGAGAGATCAACATCAATTTTGACACCTTGATCAGTGGTTGAAAAGACCGCGTTCTCAACAACCGAACCGCTTAACTTATAAACAGCTTTCTTTCTGTCATTGCTGACAGGTTTAAAAAGATACTCGAAAACCATATCAAGGCCGTCCTCTATGGGAGAGCGGGATATGACCTTGAAAGGCGAACCGGGAGCGGCATCCTTTCTCTCAACAAAGGGAATATCCGCTATCTGAGACACAACATAAAGAAAGCCTTCGCGATATTGATCTTCTTTTGCGGGAAAGAGCATGAATTTTGTCCGGCCGTAATCGAAAAGTTCTTCCCAGTTAAGCACTGAAACCCATCCTTTTTCGGGATGATATTCCATTTTAGCAGTTTTTGAGAGAAGTATATTGTAGCCGAAGAGGGCATCTTTACCCAGCTTATCTTCATCTGCTTCCTCTTCGGAACTGTATTCAAATGTATCGTTCTGTTGAGGGATAGAGAGGTCCACTGAATTTAATTTCACTTCTATGATAGCATTTCCGGAATCGCTTATTCCGGTATATTGTAAGGTATATACAACTTCAGCATATCCACTCACGACCATACCTTCGCCGTAATTCATAGTATTTTCGCTAAATCTGATATAACTCACCGCATCCTTCAGCGGCAGAGCGGAAATGCCCATTGCGGCTGCCGTTGTAACTGAGCTGTCATCCATAACATAGGAATCACCTTCCTTATCTCCGCAGGACAAGAAAGTCACCAGCACCAGCAAAAGGATCATAACTCTCATTAAATTTCGCATTTTCATTCATACCTCCATATGTGGAACGGGGGGATACAAATGCCTGTATCCGTACCCTTTTTATTAAATATTTTCCTCAATTTCTTTATACCCAGTATATAATATTCACCGTGCATGCCATCCTTGTCCTTTTCCTGCTGATAGATGAATCCATGATCTCTTTTCTGTATGCCGGTGGACACAAAGATCTTTTCATTCACTTCGGAAACGACATGAAACTCCATCTTCGTCCTGATATGATCATCGTCAAGAACAGGTATGAATATTGTATTTCCCGGCCAATTCTGAAGGGCTCTTTTAACCTTTCCTTCGCTCTTTGCGGCGTTCAGCAGATGCGGCGCGAGAAGGAGCTTCTTACAGCAAATATGCGGCGCGTTGCCATAAAGATCATATGTTTTGATCCCCGTGGTCAAGGGCTTACCGTCAAAAAGAACGGCTTCACTCCCGGTAGCCTGCATCATCTCCATTATCAATCGGCTTTCCTTTGACCTCATCACAGAAGAGAATGGATAGACGGTGAGGTCATAATCCGCATTTCTGTCAACATTCAAGAGTACTTGATTGGATAATTTCACTAACCATAGACCGTCTTTGAGGTCTTTCTTTTTCAAGGTGAATTTCAAACGATTGAAATCCTTGCGGATATTCTCTATCGTGAAGACCCCTTCATAAATGTTGCTTCCGTTTTCGCCTGTCACATTCGGAAAATCTACGGGATTGCGCAATGATCTGTGGAAATGGTCGATCAGGACGATCACTCCGCCCACAGATACAAGGGCGTTTTTCAATTTTATTATACCTTCCCTATCCATAAAGAGATGCGGGAACAAAACGATAATTATCTTAATATTCTTTTGCTTATTGTAGCTCCTATATGGAGACGGCAATTCAAGGTCCCAGGGAGACAATACATAAGCTGTTTTCTTTAATAATTGGCCTTTTTTGCCCAGGAGTCCGCAAAAACTGAGGGTATCGGGATCGGAAAGCAGGCCTAAGGCAATTTCTTTGAGCATTTTATAATGGAATACGGCGGGAAATTCGATGGTTTCTTCTTCATTTCGTCGAATTCCGTCCGTATGATCGAGATAACCCGGGAAAAAGGATCATTCTCCTCTTGGATATCGGCGGGAAGCATCTCATTGAAAAGACGCTGTTTTTCATCTCCGGAAATAAGCTCGCCTTCAAGAACATTCGTTTCATCTATATTCAAACCCAGCGCTTTCAAAGCGAACTTCAGGTCCTCAAGATAGAAATGCGATTTCAGCGGCTCTGTCTTATTCTTGTAAAGATTATAGAGCAAATTCTTTCGGCTTCTATACCAGTTTAAAAAAGCGTATTCCGGGCGATTATTGTGCTCAATCGATATCTTCTCCTGAATTATTACGAGCCCATCGGAAGACAATACTCGTTGGACCTCGAACATCGCCTGAATGGCCTTCAAAGGCCTCATGTTAAGCGAGGATAAAATGGAAGGCAGGACGGCGATATCGTAAACCTCATCCTCAATGAATGAAATATCCGAAAGGTCCGCGGCGGAAAAATCAAAATGATCCGACAGATCCGCGAATTTTTCTTTGTACTTATTGATCTGGGCACCATTATGGTCAATAACCTTAACTCTGAAATCGTAATTGCCCCTTTTCGCTTTTGACCGTAATATGTCCAGGGTATTGGTCTTAGAAATTCCGGCAAGCAGGATGTGCTTGCCGGAGATATTCAGGTCTTTCAGAAGAAAGAAGTCCTTCATATGAATAGAACTCCTACTCTTCCTTCTCACCTTCTTCTTCTTTCTCTTCTTCCTTTTCGTCTTCTTTCGTTTCCTCTTCTTCTTTCTCTTCTTCCTTTTCGTCTTCTTTCGTTTCTTCTTCCTTCACTTCCTCTTTCACTTCTTCTTCCTTCACTTCCTCTTTCACTTCTTCTTCCTTCTCTTCTTCTTTTACATCTTCTTTCGTTTCTTCTTCCTTTACTTCTTCTTTCACTTCTTCTGCTATTTCTTCCTTCTCTTCTTCTTTGACTTCTTCTTTCACTTCTTCTGCTATTTCTTCCTTCTCTTCTTCTTTGACTTCCTCTACGATTGCTTTCTTCTCTTTCTTTGCTTTCTTCTTATCAGCGGGAGCATCAGATTTTTGCTCAGCCTTCTGCTTGAGGGCGGCGAATAATTCCTCTGACATTGTATCGCCCATGGTAACCTCTTCTTCACTACTGTCGGAAGCGTCCATATAGCTCTTCACATCGGCTTTTTCAGCCCTTTTTGTTTCGATATGTTCCTCTTTCATCAATGAGATCTGTATGCGTTTGTCCCTTACATTAATGTGAATGATAGTTCCTTCCACTTCCTGGTCCACAGATATCTTCTCTTTCCAATCCTGACCTTCGTCTGAAGGTACCTTTGAAAAATGCAGGAATGCGTCGAAGTTCTCGTCCAGATTGACAAAGGCGCCCGCATCGATGATCTTTACGATCTTTCCCGTAACCTTGGAACCGACAGGGAATTTCTCCTCGATCTCATCCCATGGATTAGGCAGTATCTGCTTTACGCCGAAATCGATCTGACGCTTGCGCGAATCAATGGCAAGTATCTTCGCTTCCACGATCTCGCCTTCTTTGATCATCTGTTTGGCGTTCCTGAACTTCTGACTCCAGGAGATATCCTCGACCTTCAGAAGGCCGGTGACACCGGGCTCAAGCTCAATGAAAGCACCGTATTTTTCAACCTTCACGACCTTTCCCTTAACGACATCGCCTACATTGTATTTTTCAAGAACATAATCTCTGACGGAGACGATGATCTTCCGATTGTCAATATCGATCCTTTTGACGATCCCTTTAAGTGTTTCACCCACAGAAACCATTTCAGAGGGGTTCCTCACGATCCTTGTCAGGGTAAGTTCGTCATTTGGAATAAGAGCTCTGAATTCATCGGAAAGATTTATTACCGTTCCAAAATCAAATATCCTGTACACAGCACCTTCAACTACTTCCCCTATGCGGAATTTATCTTCAATATCTTCCCATGGATCATCTGTCAGGTCCTTGAGACTCAGCCAGACCTCTTTGTCTTCTTTATTAAAATCTATAACGACCAGTTTCACATCTTCTCTGTGCTCGATGATCTCTCTCGGGTTCTGATATCTGTCCCATGAAACATTTTCATATTTCAATTTTCCGATAACACCGCCAAGATCAACTATAAAAGCTTTCTCTTTAGGAGAGGATTTGATCACACGGCCCTCAACGATAACACCGATATCGAGACTTTCCAGAAGTTCAGATCTCTTTTTGTACTGCTCTTCCATCATGAAAAGCCTTTCGGACGCGATAATGACCTTTTCTCTTCTCTGAAGTCCAACGACCTTCACTGGAAGCTTTAATCCCACGAGATCCTTGTTCTTTCTTGAAGTTTCCTTTGAAACATCGTAATCTGAGATGAAGACCTCAAATTCAAGATATTTTCCCCAGTATCCCTGTACCATCTTTTTCTTTCTGGGTTGTTTTCCCCAGAATATGAAGTGCTCTCCGCGCTTTTTGAAGTCAACTAAAATGGGAGCTTTGTCCTTATAAGTCTTATAGACCATTTCCCAGTTCTCTTCTTTCTCCGCTGCTTTCTTGGAAAAAATATAAAGTCCGTCTTTGCCGCCTCTAAGCGCCATGACCTTTAGGGTCGCACCGGGTTTTAATGCCTTTAATTCTCTTTCAGTAAAGTCCGAAGTAGGGATCTCGCCATCATGTTTAAGATCCGTGGAAACCATAATACTATCCGATGTAATAACTACTACCGTTACATCTACAATGTCACCTCTTTTCGCTTGTGCTGGATTGTCAATCATACAATCATACCTCCGTCGACAAGGATTTCACCTTCTCGTATAAATATTCGGAAATGGCAGTGTAATCGTTCCTTTTGGGGACCGCTGCCATTAACTCTTCATATGTTATCATCTTTCCCACAACGACCCGTACAGGGTATCTTAACCTGCGGCGGCCGTATTTAGGCAGAACCTGGAACCATCCTTCAAGCAATACCGGAACAACATTACATTGTGTCCTCGCGACGAGGAATCCGGCACCCTTTTTAAATGGTTTGATCGAACCGTCAAGGGTTCGTGTACCTTCGGGAAACATGATCAATCTTCCGTTATTCTGTAAAATGGAGGTCGCTGTGCGTATCGCTTCCAGATCTGCCGTTCCCCTTTTCACAGGAAAAGCACCCATCATGCTGATAAACTTACCCAGAAAAGGAACCTGGAAGAGCTCCCATTTTGCAAAATAAGAAAGTTTCAGTTCATCGAGGAAGGCGCCGATAAGAGGAGGATCTAGAAGGCTTTGATGGTTCGAAACCACTAGAACTTTATTCCTGATGGAAAAACGCCTTTCAAGCCTCAATATCCTGAAATTCAATAATAGTCTAACAAAGAACCTTATTAATATACCCGCTAAGTGATAAATATAATAATCAAATGTGTTCATTGTACAGTATAACTCATTTTAAATCAACTCCCCCTGATGATCTCAAGCATTCTGTCAACAACTTGAGAAAGCGTCATATCGGAGGTGTCGACCTCCACGGCATCATCGGCTTTCTTCAGAGGGCCGTAATCCCTTTGATAATCCCTCTTGTCACGCCTTTTAATATCAGCCAGCACTTCTTCCGGGGTTTTATCGATTTTCATTCCTTCATAATCCCCTAATCTCCGCTTCGCCCTTGTTTCCGGTGTCGCGGTTAAAAAGAACTTCACATCCGCTTGAGGGCAGACCAGAGTTTGTATATCTCTTCCTTCCAGTATGCCTCCCGTCGCCTCTGCCGAAGCTCTTAATTTATTATTGATCTCGATGCGGACATTCTTCATATCCGCGATATTTGATACTTCCATAGCTATCTGAGGCGTTCTGATCTTTTCGGAAACATCCTCATCATTAAGAATAATGACCGCCGGGTCGTTCGGAGTACCAATCCTGATACGCATCTCATTGACAAATAGGGAGATATCCTTTTCTGATGACCCGGGATTTCTCAATGAGTGCAGAGCCGCACAGCGGTAGAATGCCCCTGTATCTATATACGGAAGGTCCAATTTCTCTGAAAGAAGACGCGCGATAGTTGACTTGCCGCTTCCCGCGGGGCCATCGATCGCGATGATCATTTTGCCTTTAATTGGGTCACCTCCTTTTCCGTTAAGAAACGATACGCTCCGATCTTGATCCCCTGCAGGCGTATTCCGCCATGTTCAATTCTTTTGAGAGTGATCACGGGATGGCCCATCTGTTTGAATGCACGGCGAATGATACGATTCTCACCGGATCTCACCGATATTACCACAACCGTATCACTTCTTTGTGATGTGATCCGTATGAATTTGCAGGTAAATTTTGATCTCTTACCGCTCTCATTCGCCAGATATATGCCTTTTTTAAAGGTATCTATCTCTTTTTGTTTCAGATGATGAGATATCTTCACTCTATAGACCTTGTCTTTGCCGAAAGAGGGATGTGTCAATCGATTGATCATTTCTGAATCATTCGTGACAATGAGCAGGCCCATCGTATTGATATCCAGACGGCCGGCATAGAGGAGATTGGATTTCAGAAAGGTCTTGAATTTTGCATAGATCTTCCGCTCTGAAAGCCCGGACCAACGTGCATCGGCTGCGACGCGGAACATACCCTTATCATAAAGATAATCGTATATGGTCGCCCTTTCTCCGGGGTCATGCTTGGTAACTACAACACCTCTCGGTTTATTCAAGGCAATATAGAACATCTCCGGCAATCCTCGAAGCGGCAGGCCGTTCACTATAATATGATCGGAATTCGGGTCGATCTCAAATGCGGTTGAACGGCAGATCTTTCCGTTTACCATAACCTTCTCATTATCGAGAAGTTTCAGACAATTCCTTCTGGAATCAATATTATTCAAAACCAGGAAGCGTATCAGTTTCATGCTTTCTTTCCTTTATCTTAAATTCTTCTTTTATCTCATCAACTTTCGGGAGTTCGCTCAGGGATTTCAAACCAAAAATGGTCAGAAACTGTTTTGTAGTTCCATATAAAAACGGACTTCCGGGCACTTTCTTTCTTCCGATTATCTTCACAAAGCCCTTTTCCAGAAGGGTTCTGACATGAAATGTCGAGTCAATATTCCCTCTTATCGCGTCAACCTCTATTCTCGTTGTGGGCTGATGATAGGCGACTATTGAAAGCACTTCGAGATTCAACTGCGTCAAAGAGAATTTCTCTTCAAGATTATAGAATCCCCGGATAAGGTCATTATATTCCGGACGGGTAGCGAAAACATATCCGCCGGCGACTTCTTCAATAAAAAAGCTGTTTCTTGCCTTGGAATACTGGGCATTTAATTCCGCGATGGAAGAAACGATAGCATCAGGCGGCATTGCCAATACCTCGACCAGGCGTTTAAGGGAGATGGATTTGTTTGAAACGAAGAGAACCGCTTCAACCCTTTTTATATTTTCTGCTGTATTGTCATAGCTCATCCGAAACCACCTCCATGTCCAATACCGAATCATCGCCGATCTGAGAGTGAAGGTAGATATTAGCGAAATTCTCCTTCTGAGTGAAGGTCAGAAGCTGTCTCTTGATCAGAATGAGGAGGGCGAAAAATGCTGTTACCAGTTCACTTTTCTCCTCACCCTCCACCATCTCGCTGAATTCCGCATATTCACGCTTCTTAAAATATTCAAAGAGCTCCATCAATTTATCTTCTATATTGAATTTATCCCGGGCAATGCGCGCGAAAGCCTCTTCTCCGGATGATCTTTCCAGGAAATCTATCACTATCTTGGTAAGGACATAAGGGTCCATCTCATCCATCGAAAGGTTGGAGGAATCAATATACCCCTCCAGATTCTGCGAGAATCTGAAATGTATCTTATCCTGAAGATCCCTGTATTCGACCAATTCGGTTGACGCCTCTTTGATCAGCTCATATTTTTTTATGACATCCAGGAGGTCGCTTACTTCCGACATGGCCTCTTCTTCCTCTTCTTCTGTTTTTGGAAGCATCAATCTTGTTTTCAAAAGAACAAGGTATGACGCCATCGAAAGGAAATCCGCGGTCAGTTGAATTTCCATATCCTTGACCGATTCAACATAATCGACGAAGCCGTTTATGATGCCGAGTATCCGTATGTGGAGAATATCGACCTCATGCTTTCTGGCAAGGTCGACAAGGAGGTCTAACGGGCCTTCAAACCCTGTTGTATGTATCTCGTACATTATATGATCAGCCCCATATTCTTTTTTACTTTATCAATTTTCGCGGAGGCGGCCTCTCTCGCCTTCTCCCGTCCGCGGTCCAGTATGCGGCGGATCTCTGCATCACTCAGATCATCGCGTTTTTCCTGATGCTCCGAGAGTATTTTCGAAAGGGTTTGCGCGCAATTTCTTTTGCATGCGACACAGCCCAATTCGCCAGAAGCACATTCGGCTGAGATCCGGTCGAGCTCAGTGGTCCCGAATATCTTGTGATAGGTGAAGACATTACATATTTCGGGATGCCCGGGATCGTCCTTTCTTATCTTTTCGGGATCGGTGATCATGGACATCACTTTCTTGTTTATTACATCCGCTTCTTCATTAAGAGAGATGCAATTGCCATATGACTTGCTCATCTTTCTTCTATCCGGCCCCAGAAGTAGTGGAAATTTTGTAAGAAGCCCTTCCGGCTCAACAAAGGTCTCGCCAAAAAGGTGATTGAACCTTCTGACTATCTCTCTGGATATCTCCAGATGAGCCATCTGATCCTTTCCGACAGGTACAAAATCAGCGTCATACAGTACTATATCGGATGTCATTAATATGGGATATGAAAGAAGTCCAACCGAAACCACATTTTCCTGAACCTCATCACCGGCCTTGCTGTCCTGTCCACGGCTGTCTCTTGTTACCACACCCTGTGCCCTGAGGTCCCTGATGGCATCCTTGAATGTGGGGCATCTTTCGACCCAGCTCAAAGGAGTAGCCATCGAAAGGTAAGTGGCAAGCTCGGCATGCTCCGGCACTTCTGATTGAACAAAGATAGTGGATCTTTCGGGATCCAGACCTGCTGCCAGCATATCTTTGACTATGCTGTAATAAAAGCCTTTCTTGTCTGTGGAAAGATTATTGGTGAAAGAATGTATATCCGCAACAAAATAATAGGCATCGTAATCTTTTTGAAGTTTCACCCAATTGCTCAATGCGCCGATCAGATGTCCGATATGCAGATCACCGGTCGGCCTTGTTCCTGATAATACTTTCTTTCTCATGCTATGCTCCCAGGATATAATTGATCATGCCCATATCGTTCCCCAGAAATAGCTTAGAGAGGACATTTACAAAGAAATACATGATCGAGGTTAATATGCCGACATTGAGAAGAACAAGGATGATAATGAAAGAAAAAGGCCTTATCCTGTCAAACACAGCCTTTGCCTTATATGAAAGGAACTCTCTAAGTACATGCGAACCGTCCAAAGGAGGAAGCGGTATCAAATTGAAGATCGCGAGAAAGAGATTTATCAGATAGAAATAGAAAAGCAGCATAAAGAGCGGCTGCATCGATTTCAGCAATTGCGGATCGGCATAATGGTCCAGTTTCAAAGCACGGAGCAGGAGCCGTAATATCACCGCAGCGAAAACAGCAAGCAGTAGATTGGATCCCGGCCCGGCAAGTGATACTATTATCTCGCCTTTTTTCCGGTCATGAAAATTATTGGGATTCACAGGGACGGGCTTTGCGTAACCTAATGGAATACGCATTAGGAACAACATCAGAATAGGAAGAATAATGGTTCCCCATAGATCGATGTGCTTTATGGGATTCATTGTTATTCTACCAAGATTCTTCGCTGTGGGGTCCCCCATTTTATACGCGGCATATGCATGAGCCGACTCATGAAAGGATATTGACACCAGCAAAATGAGTACTTGTGATATTATCACTAAGACAGATTCCATTTAATTACTCCAATTTTGTTATTTTATCATTATTAAGAAAGATTTTCAAATGTATTTGACATCTGCATAACAAATGTGATAAAATAAAAGGTTATGGTATTGAAAATTGCGCTATACACCTTATTAGGGATAGTTCTAGCCTGGGTGGTCTATCAGATAATCAGTATCCTCAAAACAAGACAGAAGGAATCCGTCCTCAAGGATGTTTCCGGACTTGTCTCAGATGGAAAAACTGATCAGGCCATCGATGTACTGGAGAAATCTGTCGCGAACAGCTTCAGCGAACAGGGCTTCATGGCACTCTTGAACCTTGTTCTTGCATCCGGACAATATTCGAAGGCGATCAAACTCATCGATAAGGTGGAAAAGACGGGTAAGGCCTCTTTTACAACAAAGATGATGAAGGGCTATGCCTTTTTCCTTTCAGACGATCACAAAGCAGCGATCAATATCTACGAAGCCCTGTTGAAGGAACATCCGGACAAGTCCGATGTGGTCCGCTCTAATATCGCCTCTATCTACCTTGAGGAAGAAACGCAATTGGAGAAAGCCGAAGAGATCTATAAGGATATCCTTGAGAACTCACAGCTTACAACCACATACAATGTTCTGATCAACCTGGGCTATGCACAAATGAAATTAGGAAAACTTGAAGAAGCCATAATAAACGAGAAAACAGCGTTGGAGCAGATCCCCAAGAAGGGGGACTTCTCTTCTCTGTTCGCTTTAGCTCATTATGTGATCGGGGTCTCCTATTACAAGAACAACAAAGCAGATAATGCAAGAGAGGAATTACAGATAGCGAAACGCTATACAAACAGTGATGAATTTAATAACAAGATCGATCAAGTCCTTAATAATCTTATTTCTACTACTTAGCTTTTCGTCGTGTTTTTTCTCCGGTAACTATATGATCAATCCGGAGTTCAGCTTCAAAACACAACCGGCGGAAATAAAGCTTGAACTTAACTTGAGCAAGGCGGCAGAGCTCTTCATTCATGAGGATAAGAGATTTCCGCTCTATTCCGAAACACATGGTGTCAGGAAATGGAAGAACTTCTTTTCAAATAACCCTCAGGGAAGAGCGCAGGTTGAAGTCCTTTTAAAAAGACAGCATAAGATCACCGAGATCAAAGAGATATTCAGAAAGAATGACCTGCCGGAAGAGCTGGCCTTTGTAGCCTTTGTAGAGAGCTATTTCAATCCCAACGCCCGTTCACATGCGGGAGCTGTAGGGGTCTGGCAATTTATGCCGCACACAGCGAGAAGCTTCGGGCTCAGAGTCAATTGGTGGATAGATGAGAGGCTTAATCCCGACAAGTCCACGCAGGCGGCTATGAGTTACTTCAAAAAACTATACCGAATGCTTGGAGATTGGGATCTCGTTATCATGGCATATAATTACGGCGAATACGGACTCAAGCGCAAGATCCGCGAATACGGCATTCCGGAATGTTATGACGAACTCCCCAGGGAGACCAGGTCATTTTTAGTCAAGATCAAAGCATTGATACAACTTTTCAACGAATATGAATTCGCAAGGATCGACAACGAAGACGACGAAGTCTATGTACAGTATCCCATGAAAGGATATTGGGAATTGGAAGAGATCGCATATAAACTCCATTTCAGCAGAAAGACATTAAAGAAGCTCAATCCCGAGTATAAGCACGGATATCTGCTTAAGGGAACTAATTATATCAGAGTACCGGAAAAGTACTATACCAAATTGAAAAAACTGAAAAGTCAGAACAGAGCGGACGGAAAGGTCATCAAACTCAAGATCAAAAAAGGCGATACCGTTTATGCGATCTCAAGAAAATTCAATCTGGGCTACAAGAAATTAATGCGCATCAACAACATCTCAAACGCCAAAAAGATACGACCGGGACAGACTCTCTATATTCCCATCTCGTAACGCTGGACGCGTCACGCGATGAGAATATAATTGACAATGGACAATTGACAGTTGACAATTACTCTTAATACCTTATCCAAGCTAAATACGAAACATCCAAAAGATAAATTTGCAAGAAATGCATCGACCGTCCCTATTTGTCACCGAAATCAAAATGAGCCAATAGTATGAATATGAAATCCTCTCGTAAAATTGTCTTTGATCAGACTGCTAAGGATTATGATGAAGTACGCCCGGGTTATCCCAATAAATTAATTGAAGATATTATTTCTATTTCCTGTATTCCTGAAGATGGAAGAATTCTTGAAATCGGGTGTGGGACAGGACAGGCTACGATCCCTTTTGCCAAACGATGCTATTACATGACTTGTTTGGATATTGGAAAAAATATGGTTGCATTATGTAAAAATAATTGTCAAAAATACTCACGGGTGCATGTCTATCCAATATCGTTTGAAGAATGGAAGCCTGAGATGAATTCGTTTGATATTGTCATTTCTGCAACGGCATTTCACTGGATATCTCCAGAGATTGGCTACCGCAAAGCAACTCAAATACTAAAAGATTCCGGATATATAGCTATTTTTTCTAATCTTCATCCGACTCCATACACTGGGTTTTTTCAAGCGGTACAAAAGGTGTACCGGAACGTCATACCTGAATGGAGAGATCCCTGCAATGGACCACCCACCGAAAACAAGATCAAATCTACAGTGAATTACATAAACAAAACTGGTTTGTTTGAAAAAGTACTGGTGAAGCGGTATTCCTGGACGGAAGAATATAAAACAGATCAATATATCAAACTCCTTAATACATATTCTGATCACCGATGTTTAGATGAAAAAAGAAGATTAGCACTGTTTTCTGGTATCAAGACTTTGATTGAGAATGAATATGACGGTGTAGTAACAAGACCATATCTTGCCGTTCTATATATTGCTAAAAAATTAGGTAAGAAACTATGAAAATACTATTGATAATTGAATATTTATAAAACACATTCGTTTTTCGCTTTAAAAAACTGTTCCACTGGGGCTACTGGGCTACTTACTGGTCATTGTTCATTGTTCATTTATTAATTGTTCATTGTACTTATCCACTTTACACTTCAGACTTCACACTTCACACTTGCTGAGCAAGCTCAGCATATTCGATTCGCCTATCGTTTCTTCGGATTTTCCATCAAAACCCGAAAACCAACGTTGTTGTAGTAACTTCTGATCCGAAGGAGTTTTTCATATTTAAGGTGCATCTCATCCACATACGAATGATATGATCCGCCTTTTACATAGACCTCGTGCTGGGGATATTTTGATTTTTTTTCAATGTCCTTCTGATTGTATTTGATGTCACTTGTATATTCCCATACATTCCCGATGATGTCATAAAGGCCATACCCGGTGGGCGGGAGTTTTCCTATCTCTTGTATCTTATCCTCGGTATTCAGCCTGTACCAGCACCGTGTGCCGTCAAAATCATCTCCCCAGGGGTAGAGGAAGTCTTTATTTTCACCCGAAGCTGCGTGGATCCATTCCTTTACGGTGGGCAGCCTGAAGGTGTTTCCCATTTTCGTCGAAAGCCATTCACAGTAGTCCAAAACCTCTTCGTATCTAAGTTCAGCGGCGGGTTTCTCGGGCTCCTTCCATCTTTTCCATGTCATCATCTCCTGAAGACGCTTCGCCTTTTTGGACAGTTCCTTATCACCCGTTTTGGCGGCCTTTTTCGCAAGTTCGTTCGATCTATCCTTCAGATACTCGAAATACTGGTGGTTAGAAACCTCATAAACGCCAATGGCAAATGACGGGATCTTTTCGGCTTTCTTTCCTTTCTTTGCCGGTATCGTCATCATCCGCGGATAAAGGTCCTTTGCCGGAGATACCCCTGTACTCGCCGCCTTCAATTCTTCCTTCTCTGCAGTGACCTTTTCCTGTTCACCACCGAAGTTCTCGTTGTCGATCTCGACAGCGATGTTATGAGCCATCTCAATGACCGCATCGATCTCACCTTTTTTGTGACTGCTCTTTGAGAAAGTTATCCTTGCCGTCTCCACATTCACACCCTTGACATTCAAATAATAGGTTTTACCGAGCTTGGTAACGGATCCGAAGATTATCATGTTAGCAGCCAGAAGTTTACCCAGTTCAACGGCACACGCAGCGTCGGTACAGCCGGACTGCTGGAGGTTCTGCTCCGCCATGATCGCCGTCATTGATCCCCTGTCCAGGACCTCTAAGGTGTCGTTATTGACTAGAACGTTCCTGATCTCTTCGGAACACACCATTCCAGCGCTTTCAGGAACATCCGTTACGGTAAAATCCTGTACCGCTATTATGGTTCGTCCGAACATAGTAATGCTTAAGATTGTGAAACAAAAGAATACCAGTAATCGTTTCATAGGTTCAATGTACCCCCGATTCGCTTTATTATAGTTTAAATTTGTTTCTAAATCAACAAATATATGAAGAGGCTAGAGGTTAGAGGTTGGAGGCTAGTTTGGGAAGGAAATAATCCCTGTATCTGTCATTATCGAACTTGATTCGATAATCCATCTGGTATTTACCTCTTGTGTTTCCCCCACTTTTCACTATTTTTCGTCATTCCCGACTCCGATCGGGAATCCATCTGGTATTTACCTCTTGTGCCTTCCCACTTTACACTTCACACTTCAGACTTCACACTTCGTTCATAGCGAGAACGATCATGTCATGCAGAGCGAAAGCGTGGCATCCAGTCTATCTCTCATATATTGTCTTTTCTCGATTCTTTACTTTATACTTCAGACTTCCACTTCACACTTGCTGAGCAAGCTCAGCATTGCTTGTGCACTGCGCAGCGTCATTCTTCATTTCTCATTCTTCATTCTTCATTCTTCATTCTTCATTCTTCATTCTTCATTCTTCATTTTTCATTCTTCATTCTTCATTCTTCATTCTTCATTCTTCATTTTATCCTGTGCTTTCTGTTTACAGACCAGCCCGGAAATCACTATTCCGAAAAGGAAGCCGCTATTACTCACAAAAACATCCATCTTAAAGATAGCCGACAATATGATCCAGAGGGCGAACAGTGTAAACCACATTATCGTCTGAACTTTTTTCGATGGGATCTTGTACAAAAAGAATATCAGAAAGAATCCTACTACCGCTCCAATTCCCCAATTTACCAGGATCATTACCGTGAATCCCACGAAGATGATCGAGTATACGGGCATTGCAATTGAACACATCAGCAAAAGAACTGCTACTATCAGTTTCACCCAGTTAAAAGGTTTCTTCTCCATCCCTACCTCCTCTCAGAATACTCTATCATTTTGCTAAATTATTATCAAATCTCGGATTCAAATAGGTAAAAAGCAAAGACACGGTACCTTGCGTAGCTTGTCCCTGGGACACTGGGTCCACTGGGCTACTGGGTCACTGCGAAGCATAGCTTGTGCTCTTGTCACTTGTGCACTTGTGCTCTGCGTAGCGTAATTGTCCACTGTCAATTGTCAATTGTATTCATCTACTTGATTTAAATAATATTTTCAAATTTCGGATTCAAAAAATGGTAAAGAAGATACTTTAAACCTTGAATATGGAAAAAGAAGAAATTGAAAAGGAAGTGAAATTGTGATATCATCACACAGATGCAGCGGGAATTATGACTATCACTACATGTGAAATTAACTACTGTTGATCGGAAAGATGGAGGAAACCATGGGGATAAAATTCAGAAAGAAAATTAGGATTTTACCTGGATTCTATTTGAATCTAAGTAAGTCGGGAATGAGTGCCACTATAGGAATAAAGGGACTCAGTACAAATATAGGTAAAAATGGTGCTTATTTAAACACAGGAATTCCTGGTAGTGGAATATATAATAGAACCAAAATTGGAGATTTTCCAAAGAATGACGATGTTAATAACGCATGTGACGGAAGCAACAATGGGTTTCCTAATAAAAGTGAATCTTCTGATATTGGACAACTCAATGATGAGAGTGATCTAATTGAAATAAGGAGTTATAATCCGGAGTTGATTACATCAGATGGGTTATTTGGTCTCAAAGAATCAATAATTAATGCACAAGAAATTAAAACTGAGTTATTTGAGGAAAGAGATGACGCTATTGAAAATCTCAGAATTGCTAAGAGCACCTTATTATTTTCACATATATTCTTATTTGGATTTATATTCAAATCCTTCAAAAGGGACTTTGATGAGAAAATGAAACTGGTTGAAGAAGCTCAAAAAGTATATTCTGAATTCAACATGAAGATTGACGTTAACTTCGATAAAGAAATTGAAAATGATTATATAACCTTGAAGAAAACCTTTCTAAATGCATCAAATATGGAAAGAATATGGGATGTTAGGACTTCTCAAACAGCTAATCAGAAGGTAGATAGAACAAAGGCTGATTATTTCGTAACACTTACTCCTGTTCGTTTCTCACATGATAATCTTGAAATAGTAAAATGTGATTACGAGGCGTTAAGAATGGGAAATGCAAATGGCGGGCACTTATTTATCTATCCCGGATTTATTCTAATGAAAGATACATTTTCTGATGAATTTGGTTTAATTGACTTCCGGGATATAGAAATCATTCATAAATCAGTACATTTTCACGAAAGATCTATTGTACCTAAGGATTCCAAAGTTGTTGACCATACATGGACATATGTAAATAAGAACGGAAAACCGGATAATCGATATAAGTACAATCCCAAGGTTCCAATAGCATTGTATTATGATTTTGAAATAAGGACAAAAAGCGGATTGCATGAGAGATATTTGTTTAGTAATGTAGAAAAAGCAGAATTCTTCTGCAAGGCATTAGAAAAATATATAGATGTGTTGAAAAAGATGAATTGGGAAGCAAGTAATGAAAATAGCTAGATTTAGGAGTCAATTGAAGCCGTTACTATCGAGAGATTCAAACTTACTCGATATCTAAGTAACCTATCCTTCACAATCTGAATCTCTCCATGTTTCATTGTGCGCTGATCATCCGTTTTCCTTGTTTTACTGATATGCTGATTCGCAGGCTCCACTTGCTATTCATTGTCAACTGTCCATTGTCCATTGTCAATTGTATTCATCTCCTACTTTGCAAATATATTATCAAATTTTGGATTCAAAAAGAGTAAAAAGTAAAGAGCCGATACCATTGTAGTAGAAGATCAAGTACAGATTTCAGTAAGTTTTGCCCTTACTCCTTCTCCCGTTATATTTGGTGCTTTTATAATAAACAATTTTACCCTCTCCAACTGTAATTTTGGGGTCTAGAGCTGAAATTTTCTGGGAAATATAGTATGTCCTATTTCTGTCCTGATGTGTAGTACTAAATTCTATATATTTCTTCAAGGACTTCTTAAACACACTCATCGCCTTCGAAAGCCCCAACTCAGTTGCTAACTCATTCGCGAATTTTATCAGAGATTCATCCGACATTGAAGATTTCAATTGCTTTACTTGATCATAGAGTTTTTCAAATATCTTTTGTATTTTTTCTGGATTTTGTTCTATTTCTTTATCCAATTTCTTTTTGATTAACTTTCTCTCTTCAAGGTCAATGTTTTTGGGAAATTCAAGTTTCTCTTTTCGGAAGGGGTAGATCTTTACCCATTGATCTTTTCTGTTTCCAAAAGTTTTATGAAGATGGTATTCGCTCTTTTCCACGTTTTTCCTAACATAACCGTGATCATGACAACTAATTTGTTGATTTTTAAATAATTCAATTGCCATCTTTCCTCCTTTTAGTATAGATTCTCTGAATATAAATCAGATTGAATTACGTTTTTCTTGATCTCATATTTCTCAAGTATGTCCATCACCATTTCCTTTATCCATAAAGGAGACTTTGGAGAGATATAAATAGAATCAATTAAGATATCTAAATCGATAGGGAAATAAATTCCACGAGCGGTGAGGGCGGTAAAGCCCTTTTGATCTTCCCTCTCAATTTGTGCCACAGCCCTTATTTCTTGCTCGTGTATAAAACTTAATCGTTTTCGTAAAAGTGGAAAAAATATATTGCCAATTGGGACTTTCTCTTTTGAATAGTCTATATATTTGATCATCCCAATGTGAATCGGAATTTCTGCACTATTTAGGCTTCTTCTGAATCTATCATAAGTGGATTGAATAGCTATTCCTTCGCCAAGTTTTGAATACAGCCTCCACATCGCATCAGACTCTCCTATGTTCAAATGCCAACAAGATACATAATACAAATCTTTATTAGCGCTAGGCAACTTCATCAAGCTCTCAATTTGCTTGTTCACTCTCTCTTGATCATCTTCACTATGAATATAGGGCTCAAAAAATATTTCATAATCTTTTCTTGTCTCTGCTGGAGTTAGTCCCTCACAGGGATCATCGAATGTAGATAAGTTCGGAAAGAAAAGTTGATTCCTCGTTATTATAGATAAAAACTTTGGTATGTTCATGTATCTCCAGATTTTAGCTTCTTCATCTGGTCTTGAAAACGCGACGTGATGTTCCCACATATTCTCCTCCTTTTATCTATCCACGGTGCAAGTAAAGCGTTGCTTCAATCCTGACCAATTGCTTTCAAAGAACCCCTTTCACATTATGATTTCTCATCTCTCCAATAATTCTTTTACTCTTAAAAAGAAACCTTCATAGATATCCGTTCCCTTGATATCCTCGATAGCCATAGCCTTAATAATCTTCTGATTACCTTTTTTTACGTTAATCCCGATCTGCTTTTCCAGTTTTTCATCTGGATTGATTTCTTCAATTTCTGAAGGAATTTTACTACCAAACGCTTCCCTCAATGCTTCTACTGTGAAGTAGTTTTCAATGGCGTACCTTTTTGTTTGATAGCATGGGATTCCATTCTCCTTGCACAATTCTTTAAAACGATTTCTTTCCTTTCTACTCCCTGGATCTGAATCAATTATTGCGATTGTTTTGCTTATCTGAAGAACTACATCGACATCAACTTGAGACATGATATCACCGCCCAAGAACAAATATTTTACACTATATTTGTCGGTTAATTCCATTTTTTCTAATACTTCGTTAATTACTCTTTTGTCCGAAGGTCCCTCGCATAAAATTATCAAATCTGATGTCAAATTATCGATTGGTGAATATCCTAATTCATTTAGAACGATCGCTTTGCTTGTTATCTCTTCAGCAGTGATTTCTCCAGAGTTATTTACTTGAAATATCCTATCAACATATCTTTCATCTAAAAGAACCGAAGAATGTGTGGCAATGAAATACTGTTTATCTGATTTATCTTTAAAAATAGCTAATAACTTTCTCTGGAATTCAGGATGGAGAAAATTCTCTGGTTCATCTATGATAACTGTTTTGAATTTCGGATTTGCTGCCGCAAATAATAGGAGAAGAATCTCTTTATATCCAGTTCCACAATATTTTGAAGGATAACTATCATCTTGATACCTTTCTTTGAAATACAGAATAATATTCTTAGTATTGTGATTTTGCTCTTCTAAGTCCATTTCGAATTCAGCATTTTGCGTGATTTCTGCGAACAAATCATTGATAAATGCAAATATTTTATTTTCAGATGAGCTCTTCTTCCGGTTGCGACCGTAGTGTAAATAAGTTAGGAATTCTTTTCCATCCAATTGTTTTGGATTAATAATATCTACATAATTGAACGAATTGGAAATTGAAAATTCATCGGCTAAAGCCCTTTTTGAATCAAAGAATACTACCGTATTATTTTTCTGAAATTCATTCTTAAGAGTAGTATTAAATTTTGTTTGTTTACCCAAATAATCACTTCGAACTTTTGAATTAGATATGCCAACGAAACCTTTAAGTCTTTGAATTAGAAAGGTTGCCTCCGATTCTCGATTTCGATTGAATGAAAATTCTCCTATATTCTGCTTGAAGTATTTTTCAAATGACTTCATAAACTGATAAAAATATTCAAAATCAAATTTAGACTTGTCGTCCAAACTAGCATACAGTTCCTGGTAAATTCCTATATTAAACATAGCCTCCATTGCTTGAATAAGGTGTTTTTCCAGTATTGCATTTAATATGGCAGTTTTTCCGGAATTGTTTCTACCTACAAAGACATTTATCTTTCCTAAGTTAGATAGCTTTAATTTCTTGATCCCTTTGTTATTATTTAGTACTATTTCTTGTATCATTTATTAACTCCTTCTAATGCCTTCTTCCATGTTTGTCGGTTTAAGTAGTATTTATCACGCCTATATTTTTCTATCATAAAGCTTTCGAATAAGTGAAATTCCGTAAACTCATAATGTGCAGCACCTGTATTTGATGTTAAATACAATCGCCATCCCTGATTATCCCTCCTTGAGGGTGTTGATTTGAAATGCATTGTTTCCAAAAACGAACAATAATATGAATATGGCGTTGTGGTGTAGAACTTCTCCATAAGTTTTCTGTCTATTCCTTTCTTTTTCGGCGTTTTGCTTGGAAATGCGTAATTTGCGCATAATCTGCTATCAGAATTTTCACTATTTTTCCTCACTGATGTATATGAAACACCGTCGATATCTGAGTGGATTAGATATTCCATAAGATATTGTGGAATTATATATTCTGGAAAAAATGTTGAATTACGATATTGGGGTATTAAGCAGCAGGAGATTATAAGTGGGAAAAATATGAAGTAAGAAATTGCATATTTAATTTCTTCTGGTGGTATTCCATTCTCTGAAGGACGATTCCTAAGATCAAAATCTTTGATATAATCAAGAGGTGTCTTACTAAAATCAAGTATCGAAATAGTTTCCTTGGGAACTAGGCAAATGCAATGAATGTCATTAAAGTTGGGTCGCGCCATCTCTTCCCAGCACACGTACATTGAACTCCCCAAGTATAAGCACGGGATTCCTGAAATACTGTATCTCTGATTAGAAATTAAGTATCTTTTCTCAAAAGGAATATGAAGGAGGTCACAAATATCGAGAGAATAATTCGAGCTTATACGGATACGAAATAAAGGACCCGTGACTGGTTTCAATAGATATGCAGCATGGTGTTGGTATTTATCAAATATATGCTTGACACCACGATATCCCTCATTCTTTTTGCCATGATAGAAATATTCTATTGATTTGATAATTACTTTTGAAATATTTCTGATAGTTCTTATTTCTTTCCACACTTCTTTAAACAATTCATGGTTTTTGTTTGTTTCTAGGAAATCGAAGTATTTCTTGTATTGCTTGTCCAATTGATTAATAATATTTCCAGCATAATTAATTGGTATTTTCAATGCCTTATCATGGAAGACATTCAGATTCATTTTTGCTCCTTATTTATTATATTTATCATAAGTTGGTTTCAAGAAGTTATTACCCCTTTCTCCATAAATATTGCAAATCCTATCTGCATCTTTCTTTGAGGGTGGATTTCGATACAGGTATTCAACTATTTCGATTATGTGTTCTTCGTAGTATGTTGGCGTTGACTCAGCAAGCATCGCTAAATAGATTTCACTTATGTACTTTGCAGATTCTGTATGATTATTACCTTTATTTTTTAAATTATTTATATATTCTATGAAGTAGTGGGAGTTATAATAATAATCACTCCAAGGGGCTGATAGTTTGAGCAATTTAAATGACTTCTTAAGCTCAACCAAATAAACCGCAAGATTTCCCAAAACTGATAGCATCTTTTTCTGATCATCTGTCAATTCTTCTTTCGGGATTTCCTTATACTCCTCGTAAATGCATTTCCAGATTTCTAGTATCCTCGATCCTCCCTTTTCTCCCCTTTCTCTATCCCTCATGAGAATTTCATCTTTCAATGACCATAAATAATATAGCAGTTCTGTTATGTATTCAGGATTATTTTTCATAAGCAGATTATATAATAAACCTGATGAGGTGCCTTCATATCCCCATAAATAGTACAGTGATAGCTGCTGAATCAAGCGTTCTCTTGAATTTACTTCAATAATGTCCATATTATCCAGTGCATAAGACAGATTCTCTTTCATAAGAAGATATGAATCTTCATTCAATAGTGAACGGCAAATATATCCCTCCATAAAGTACTTCCATATTTCAATATCATTCAGACGCATTGCACTATTTACATGCCTTTCAATATATTCCTTATCTATTGCAAGAAAATTTGTAGCAAAATATCCAAGTATTGAATATCCCACCACGTTCTTTGTTTTTATCAAAATATCCATTTCTTTTAGCAGAATCCCTTTGAGATGTCTTATATTTTCAGAATATTTGGGATTCTTCAAATTCATTAGCTTTAATAGCAGGAAAAATCCCACTCTAAGTACAGAAGCTGAGTTATTTAACATAATGAAGTTTAGAATGTCTCTGTCCCCTGTTACTTCCAAATTTCTCTTCAAGCCAATCTCTGAAAGTTCCGATTTTAGTAATCTAGACAATATGTCTATAATCATTTCAGAGTAATTGGCATAAATTTCTGTGGTCTCATGCAGTATTTTGGATAACAAGTCGTAAATCTCTCTTAAAACATCGGTATGCTTAGAGGAGCCCCAATAATTCTTAGTGTTATACTTATCTAGCCAAAATTCCTCATCTTCAAGCATTTCTTGAATAAAGTTCAATAGATTTTCGAATTTAATCTTATCCCTATTTCCATCCTTTATTGCCTTCTCAAATCCGTTAAAAAGAGCTTCTAACTGGCAATATGGAGCTTTCCGAAAAGGTTTCATGTCAATACTATATTTAAAAGGTTCTATTGATATTGCTGTTTCAAATATCCGCCAGAACTCACTATTTGATGTTTTCTTATTCTTCAATATTTTTGAAATCTCATTATTGTTCTTTCGATTAAGCTCCTCAATTGATATTATGTACTGATCTTTTTCGGGGATACCTGTTGTAACTATTGCTTTGCCAATTATTGGTGCCAATTTAGTTTCTTTTGTAATCATTTTTTCATATTTGGGACACCATGAAAGAGCATTATAGTAACGTTGCCGAACGTCTTCTCCATAGCCATCAGGATCATCAAGATAATAATGATACTGTGGTATCTTGTTAATAAGAGTTTCCAACTTTTCTAAAATGTTTCCTGTTAATATTTCCTCTTTATAATTCTGAAGACCTTCCAAAATGTGTCGGATTTCATCGTGAAATTCAGTTGATTCGAATATATACAAATACTTCTCACCGACAAATTGCACAAACACTTCGGAGAAAGCTTTGACATTACAGCCAATAATATATAATGCAAATTTCGGGTAATATAAATAATTCTCTATTAGAAATTCCGGAAGTAATTTAAACAGGTCATCCAAGTATTCTTCCATATTCACAATTTCCAGAGCTAAATTTTTTATTATTTTCGTTAATACATCTAATGAATCAAGTGCATATTCCTTGTCGTCCCAAAAACTATTCCAAGTTCCAAGACCGAAATGATTTCTCATCAATTTATGAACCTTTGAATTAATATACTTGAATTCCTTGGAAGAAGATAGAACCCTCAAGGGTTCCTTTTCCAATATATCACTAAATATATTATCAATCTCATTTTTTTTAATATCGACCTGCCTACTTTCATAGGATAGCATATAATGAGTTTTCCTTTCTTTAAATACTAATTCCTTTTCATCCTCATCGAAATATATACTTGTTTCACTTTTCCTTAAAATTACATCAATGTTTTCTAATATTTTCTTTATTGCATGAACTCCACATTTCTCTGTAATCAATTCTGAGTTTTTCTTGAATCCTTCTTCAAGCCAATATTTATCTAGAAGCAATTCAAAAGAATATCCTGGAGAAAACACTGATTTCTCCTCTTTGATCTTTACAACACTAGTTATAATTTGAATAAGTTTTAAAGCTTTTTTCTGATTTTCATTTAACAATTTGGGTAACAAGTTCTCCATTATTTCAGAAGAGATTAAATGACGATCCCAATTTAGTCTAACCCAATTTGGAATAAGCTCAATAACATCATTTGTGATTAGCTCTTCTGGTAAATTGCTTAATATTTTTATGAAATACCAGAAGATTCTATTATCATATTTCTCTTCATGAGTATAAATATATTCACTTACATCTTTTATAATTCCTACCAAACTATCCTGAATTCGTCTATCATTTGAAGGTCTGGATGATAGAAGCTCCAAATAAGTCAAGGGCCGCCAAAATGGAATCATTCTCGTTTTTTGCCCTCGAATTACTTGCTCTTCGACATTTGGAATATTTATAGGATTAAAGTAACCTAGTTTCTGCAATAAACTCAACCACTCAACACTATTCACTCTCTTTAGAAAATAATTCCTAAAAGAATCCTTTGATAGTAATTCGATTACCACATTAACTTTCTTTATTGAAGGATTCTCTTCAAGTAGAATCTCATCAATATATTCCGCCCCCCGAAAAAAGGTACTTTGCAATTCTAGAACGCTTACACCTTTTTGAGAGTGTAATATTGGTTCTATCAACCCAGATATAGCGTTTTCAGAAATTTCATCATCAATTTTTAATCCTTTAATGTCTTGCAAAAATAGTGGGATTTCGTCAAAGTCTATTTTGTACAATAGCGGGAAGATTTTTATTGCTCCCTTGTTGAGTTGAAGCATTAACGAGATCTTTAGCTCTTTTTCAACCCATTTACTTTTCAAAGAATGCTTTGAAAGCACAATAATCAAATATGAACTTTCGGATAAGCCTTCCGTGATTTTTTCAATTATGCTATCACCTACTTTTATCTCAAACTCATCTATCCAGATATTTACTTTTTTCCTGTTCAATTCTCTTATAAGTTTTTTTACAAATTCTTTATCTTTACTCGAGTACGATATAAATACTTTACTGCTCACTTTTACTATCTCCTGGCTCTGGATATTCTTCATCACATATTGCATCAACTAAATAACTAAAATTATGCATTAGTCCATCCCATCCTGATAGTTCAATGCCAAATTTCAATAAATGTATATTGAACCGATCTTTCAAGACCTTTTCATTTACTTCTACTTCGTTTTCGTTTAATTTATAAATCGCTTGAAATGCGTAATGCTGAATTCTGAATTCTTTCTCTGCAATTGAATTTCTTTTCGCAATCGCCTGAAGAATTTCGAATTCCTTTAAACCATAACCAACAAAGATAACTGTTTTCTTATTAAATATATTTTGAAGAAATACATTTAATTTACTGATTTCACTTAGATATTGATTCAAATAATCCTCTTGAGTCAATATCCAGTCTTTTCTTCGGTCCCTATCATCACATTTTTGTGAATGGATTCTCCCATGTAGATAAAATATCTGACTTGTCACATCATCAATAAATGTCTCTTGAGAATAATTAACATTAGAAATGTTAAAACATTTTTCGATAGATGTATCTAAATTCGTTGTCAATATAGGATATTTTGGAGTTTTATCTGGAAAGCGGGCTCTGCAAAGTTTTCGAAGGAAATAAATTTTTTCTTTCGCCTCGGATTTGAGTTCTTTTCCTAGGCTTTCTTCTACTCCACTGTAAAACAACTCTTTATTTAGCGAAAAGAGATAATCCATGACATATGCATATCTCTGATTATTCTTCAGACTCTCTATATGGCTAAATGTAAGTTTTTTTCGTTTAATTTGACTGCGATTCTCCCAGAAATATTGAACAAGCTCATTTACTAATCCATACCATAATGGAAAATCCAATAATTTGGCAAAACCCGCACCAATAAAGAAATATGCACCTTCAACTTTAACCTTGGACACAAATTCTCTGTATTCTTCTGATGAGAAATCAATTGGTTTTTCTCTTCTGCTTCTCAATTCTTAAATTTTCCCTCTACAATCTCAATCTCTTCATCCGTCAATCCATACAATTTATAAACAAGGTCATCGATCTTCCTATCTAAGACGTAAATTTGTTTCTGATAGAGTTCTTTGTCCTGTTCCGTCTTTGCTGAATGATATTTCCCTTGGAACAGAAGCATCCGATCTACATAATCAACTATCTTGTTGTACGATGGGATGAAATTCAAGTCAGAATTATCTATATAAGGAATTGGTATTTTCTCAATATACTTTGTCTTATAGCGGTAATATCCCCCTCTAATGTAAGGACTGTTTTTCTTTATAAAAAACTCAATTAAAGTTGAGTTTAATATTCCCAGAACGAACCTATACATACTTGCTTCTTTTAAAATAATAGCATAACAAGTGTTTAAATACCCTATCCCGTCTTCATCTAAATAGAAGTTATTGGCCTTTGATATGTCGGGGAACACGATTTTTGGTGATGTAAACGAAATGTACTTCGAATCCCAAAATTCAAACCATTTCTTGTTAACATTCCTAAATACTTTACCCGAATCCTTTCTAGATAACAGCTTTTCTTTATATCCCTCTAAATACATTTTAGTATTTGGAAATTCATTGATATCAATAGGTGATTTACAGTCGTCTTTATAGGGGAACAACATTATATCATTGTTAAAATCAACTGTTGAATAATACCTTTTCACATTTTTTCCATGGAAAATTGGTTTGATTAACTTCCTTTCTATTTTTCTTAAGCGAACAAATTCCTTATTAATGTTATTATAGAAAATTGTTAACAAGCCCGTTCTTATTCCTTGGGTTATTGCGATAGATATTTTCTTTAAGGGAATGTTATCTGAAACTATTTTCTTTACTATTTTGCCTTCACGTTCCGATATTAGCAACCAAGAATCAGTATTTAGTGTTTTCTGATTAATCTCAAGTACATTGTACGAGAACCTTTCGGATAAAATATGACTTACTTTATTATATTTAAAAGAATCCCATTTCTCATTATTTCTAATGATTAGAATACATGGATAATTTGTCGCATTAGAGAAAATCTGGATGTCGCCAAAGTCTGTTATTACACGGATATTCCTTTTAAGAATCACTTTCTTCAATCCTTTTCCATAGTTTGAATGGATGAATTTGTTTGGAATTATGAAACCGAATTCCCCTTGATTCTTTAACAGCTGTAATGATTTCTCTGTGAAAATAATATATTGATCATATTTACCTATTGCGCTTTGATAATTAGTGCAAAAATATTTCTTGATTTCTTTGCTTCCAAGATGAAAGGGGAGATATGGAGGATTTCCTATTGCACAGTCAAATCCGCCATCATTGAAGATGTATGGAAATTCGGCTTCCCAGTCAAAGGGATTTATCTCCTTCAATTCCCTATCGTCAAATTGTAGTTTATCTTCAAAATAATCATTCCCAATTAAGGAATTGCCACACTTAATGTTGTTTTCAAGTGAAGGAAGAATTTGTTCATGAAAAAGAGTTACATCATCGCCAATCTCACGCTTATTCAATCCTTCCAGTGCCTTCATACTTAAACTAAATTTCGTGATTTCTATTGCGTTTGAGTCTATATCTACTCCAAAGAGATTGTTCAATAATATTTTCCTTTTAACCTTACTGGTGAGATGAATCAAAAACTTGTGACCACCAATTTCCTCGGAGATCGGGTAATATTTAATTTCCTCTTTGAATTTTTTTGTTATATTAGATGATGACTTCCCTTTTTCTAACATTTTCTCTATTTCCTTGACAAAGTAAGCTTCGTGCCAGCTAAGCAAATACTCATATGCACCCAATAAGAAAGAGCCCGAGCCACAGGCCGGATCAAGAATTTTTATTTTCTCTACATCACTTGGTTTTTTGCAACTCTTTAATTTCTCACCAACCGTATTTTCAACAATGTAATCCACAATATACTTCGGTGTATAATACACACCTCCTGCCTTTTGAACTTCAGGTTTCCTCTCAGAACTAATGCCTCGCCCCTTATGAACTATCACTTCACCGAGAAACTGCTCATAGGCATTACCGATAATCTCGACTGGCATTGCAGCTAAGGTATATACAGATTTTTCCGGAATTAGAGATTCAATCACGGATTTGAATACCCCATTTTCAATTTTAACGAAGTCAAATTCTCCTCGTCTCTGAAAAATATCTCCGTTATATGTTTTATTTAAACCTTCAAAAATATCTCTACACGAATCATAGATTGATATTTCCTTCTTTTCATTTTTGATCTTATCGAGGATTTTAGTGAGGTAATCCTCTTCAATGTCTCTATCTGTCAACATTTTCAGAAAAATGATTCGATTAATCATTAACTGTGTTGCTGCGGTCAAGAACTCGTTTGAAACTTCTTTATTTGACTTATACATACTTTTCGCAAAAGCTAACCGCCAAGTACGAAGATCGTCCAAGAATCTTTGATCTGGAGCGATTCTGCTCTTTTTAAGATCTTTTTCAGTAACCTGGAATTCGCTTAGGCTTCCGTTATAAACATTGTTCCTTTCAAAAACATCCCAAAGTAAGTTAAATTCAGTTATGTACTGAGGGTATTTCATATCAAAGGGTTTTACTATATACTTGTTAAATATATTAACATCATTCTCTATTAACGGATAGGGATCTCTACAATCAAATAGTCTGAACTCCTCAAAATCAGTTAATATTGAAAGGTTTGTCCACTTTGAAGGATTATCAGACAAACTTAAAGAACTATGAGCATACTGATACGCTTGTCTTATATATTTTACTTCCTTTGATAAGTCGTATTTGGGATCCTTGGCTTCCATGAAGAGTATTCTTCTCATTTCTTGTGATGCTTTATCTGGTATCCAAAGCTCATAATCCGGTTCCTTGGTGGATGTTCTCAATTTTTGAGAAGTTTGGACTCGGAATTCTTCGCGCCCTCGATCCATACCGAGACTATGTATATTCCAATTTAAGAAAGAGAATAAAGGTTTGATATACTTGTCTTCAACCTGGGCTTCTTTTCGTCCGGCGTTTGCTGTATCTCCAAATTCATTGTGGAAGGAAACTACTAGTTTCTTGACGCTCTCTTTAGCTTCCGTTTTCGTATATTTTTTATTTTCCATAGTAACCCCTTTTATGAAGTATCGTACTTTCTATCCATTTTTCTTTTATCAACATTTTCAAACAGCCCTCACTTGTGACATTATACCATAAGCGAAGCGTGAAGCCAAAAAGAAGGTACAAGGGACACGCTTCGCAGTGGACCCAGGGACAAGTGGACCCAGTGTCCCAGTGGAACAAAAGATAGTGAAAAGTGTAAAGTGGGAGAAGGCAGGGTGAAATAAAACTGGATTCTTCGGTCGCAAGCTCCTTCAGAATGACAGGGAATCCGTATGGAAGATCTCGGTTTCCATTTTCTGATCCCCTCTCTCCGATCTCCTCATTCCGATCTCCTGTCTTTCCCATCTCGTATTTCCGCTCCCCTCTCTCCCTTCCCCTTCGGGCCGATATTCCCGCAACCAGACATGGGGACGGTGGTTGAAAGTGTTGAATGAAAACAGCGTGTTTTCGCAAGTAATTCACGTATTGTTCGACTTTCTTTCTGCTGTCTGCCTCGAATGTGACATGGGGACGGTCGTTGAATAAGATTGTTCGCAAGTTCGCAGGTGCCAAGTTCACAGGTTACGCTGCGCAGTGGACCCAGGTACAAGTGGACCCAGTGGAACACGCTACGCAGAGCACAAGTGACAAGAGCACAAGTGCACAAGTGAGGGAAACGCAAGGAGTAAATACCAGATGGATTCCCGATCAAGTCGGGAATGATAGATGGGATGGATTATCCTTCTGGAAATTTCTTTTTCTCTCTTTCCCGTATTTCCTGTCTCCTTCGCCTGATATTTTGTCAACCAAAATAGGGACGGAGGTATATTTTGTTGCATTTTGAGTTTATTTTATTATCAGGAAATCCAATGGCTATCTTCGTATCTTCGTATATACGAAGATACGAAGATAGGTACAGACTTTAGAAGGAATGGAGCCTGCGATCGCCGATCCAGTGTTCCATGTTCAAAAAAAGTAAAAAGTAAAGATGTGATACTCTATCTCAGATTATCCACTATTCTGTCTACGAGGGCCCCCAGATTCTTTTTGAGTCCATCGAGAGTCTCGGCAGCCTCAATCGATTCTGAAGATTCTATCTCGGATGTCTCCACATCAACAACCCGTGCAGTGATGTAGTACTTTCCATTCACTTTTGAAAGGCGGCCGACAATCATCTTCCTAACCGCCAGTATCTTACCAACCTCAACAGCACATGAAGCATCAGTACATCCCGACTGCTGGAAGTTGAGTTCCTGAAGTATAGAATCGATGGCGCTTCTCTCAAGGACTTTGAAATAGCCGGAATTGATCATCTCACTTCTCAGATAATCAGTGATCACGATCGCCTCCGCTTCCCCTACATCGCGCTTTTCAAAATCAAGTACAGCAACAAGGATCCTGTCGGCATCATTGACCGGGCGTTTCCTCCGCTGTCTTTTTTCGGGAAGATCGTAACCGTATCCGAGGCTGATGTAATGACTTCCCTGAAATTCCCCGGGAGAGAAGGTGTAGTCCAGATCAATATCTCTGAATTTAATTCCGAAACCAAATTTAAATGGCATTGAAAGATACTGTGAAGTATAGAGGTATGCAGTTCTTAGATAAAAGTATCTCAACCTGTACTCAAGTGCCAAAGCTGCTTTATAACCCGATGTCCTTCCGTTAGCATTTGAAAAAATCAGACTTGTATTCAGATTGTTCTTGAAAAAGCTTCTACTGACAGAAAAATCAAGGCTGCTAAGCTCAGGATATTCCCCTTCATATTTCAATGACTCAAACAGCTTAAAATCCCTCAGTGTGAATCCGATCAGGAATTCACGGAAACTCAGATTAAATCCAAATGAGACCAGACTCAGGATCTCCTTATCAATTACTCCCGCGTCCCCGACTACATTATTGATAAAATGATTATACTGAAATCCTATTAATAGACCCGGGCGCAGCTTGTATGCTAATCCAATATCACCTTTGATATTTGCAGAAACATCAAGATTCTGAATGAATTCCCCGGTCTCGTCGTAAACATCAAATGATGGTTTGCTGTAACTTTCAAGCCCAGCATGGACTGACAGATCATCATTGATCTTCGCCGAAAAAATACCTGATGAGATACTCATTCCGTCTGCGATACCGTTGAAGTGGTTGAATCTCAGGTTCAGATCTCTTTCTCCAAGTCCGCCGAAGGATGGATTAATGCTTATCCCGGCGATCGAATTTGACCTGCTTTGGCTCCAGAAATATGAAGCATCGTAAACGGTCAGGAGATCTAAGGAGTAGCTTGTAAAACCAGAAATCAGAACAAGAAATATAACTACCCTTTTCACTTCATGCCTCCGTAATAATAAAGAGGTTTTACAGCAGAACTCCCATCAGGAAATTCGATGTACAATAAGTATTGTCCCCTGTAGAATTTGAAATCGGTCAGATCGGAAAAATAGACCTTGAAATCGGAATCGTCAACCGTCCATTTCTCGATCATGTACCCGTCACTGGTTATCAGTCCTACTTCCGTACCTTGAGGTAGAAGGTCAATTATAAAATATGATTTCGCCGGGTTCGGATATACGAAAACTGATTCTGCAGTAGCATTTGAGGCCCGTGTAAAATCACCTGTCTCATTCTGGGAAAGAAGAGTGAAGGCCCTCGACTTAGGGATGAATACTGTACCTGACTCATCAGGTGTGATGATGTATGTTCCTCCAGCATCAAGACTGCTGAATATATATTGTCCTGAAATATCCGTTATAGCATTTCCCGTGGAATCGCCGGAGAGCATCACTGAGATCGCCTCCATCGGCATTCCTTCATCATCCAGAACAATTCCGCTGATCTCCCACTGCTCAATTGTTCCGGTGAAAACCAAATGCTTATCTTCGAAAAGTTCACTGAATGTCCGTTTATCGGGAGTAAATATCCAGAAGGTCTTGGAAGGGGTTATAGTGAAGGTTTCGTTTGCATTTAAGTCCTCAAAGATGAAATAACCGGTATCGCTTGTTGTAGTAGATGCTGTTTTATCCCCGGTTAGATAAACATCTACCATGCTCAAAGGATTGCTATCGGAATCCGTGAGCGTTCCGCTGATATTCCATTGATTAAAAGTCCCCGTAAAATCAGCACTTGCCTCATCTGCCGTCAGATCTGCGCAGGTAATGCTAATGGGATTAAAAGACCAATGAACCTTATCAGGAGTTACTGTGTAAGTACCTCCGGCATCCAGTTCACTGAAGGTAAAATATCCCGTATTGCTTGTGGTCGTACTTTCAGTTTTATCCCCGGTCAAATTGACAGTGATCCCCATAAGCGGGTCGATACTGTCATCGATCACTCCCGAAATCGACCACTGATCCAATGTTCCAGAAAAATCCGTTGAATCTTCATTTGCATCAAGTCCGATGTACACACTTTCTGACGGATTAAAACTCCAATTGGTCTTGGATGGAGTAACGGTGTATGTCCCTCCGGCTTCAAGACCGTCAAATGTAAAATACCCCGTATCACTGGTAGAAATGCTGTTCGTAGAATCTCCGGTCAGCTCTATCAGCACATCTATAACAGGGACTGCTCCGGATGTAACTACACCTGAAATTGCCCAGTGATCCAAAGTACCTGTAAAATCGGATGTCTCATTATTACTCAGATCAGTAAAAGCTCCATATTCAGGAGTGAAGCTCCAGTACTGCTTCTGAGGAGTTACAACATATGTGGATCCGGCAGGAAGATCTTGAAAAGAGTAGAACCCCGTATCGCTGGTAGTGGTAGATGCGGTTGAATCTCCGGAAAGATTTACTGTCTCCCCTATCATGGGCAAGACACCGTCTGTAACAATTCCACTGATCGTCCAGGTATCGAGGAGGCCGGTAAAATCCGCACTTGACTGATCGGCCGAAAGGTCAGAATAATCCCGATCGGTCGGGGTGAACTGCCAATGAGCTTTTGATGGAATAACAGTGTATGTCGCCCCGGCATCAAGAGCAGCAAATGAATAAAATCCTGTATCACTGGTCGTAGTACTGTCGGTTTTCCCGCCCGAAAGATCAACCGTCACACTCTGAACAGGATCCGTTCCGTCCGTAATTACACCGCTGATCGTCCATGTATCCAGAGTGCCTGTAAAATCCGCACTTGACTGATCAGCTGAAAGATCAGAATATTCTCGTTCTGAAGGGACAAACTGCCAATGGGTCTTGGTGGGAGTAACAGTGTAAGTTGCTCCGGCATCAAGAGCAGCAAATGAATAAAATCCGGTATCACTGGTAGTAGTGCTGTCGGTTTTTCCGCCCGAAAGATCGACCGGCACGCCCTGAATAGGATCCGTCCCGTCCGTAATGATTCCGCTGATCTTCCATGTATCCAGAGTACCCGTAAAATTAACATTTGCCTGATCGGCTGAGAGATCCGTAAGCGTAGTCTCAATGGGTGAAAATATCCAATGCACAGCGGTGGGCGTTACAGTATAAGTCGAACCCGCATTAAGCTCAAGAAAAGTGTAGTACCCGGTATCGCTCGTGGTTGTGCTTGCGGTCTTACCTCCGGATAAATTGACAGTAATATTTGGAATAGGATCTGAACCGTCAGTAATAATTCCGCTGAGATCCCATTTATCTATGATCGCAGTAAAATTCACATTCGTTTTATTTCCATCCAGGGAAGTGTATGTAATACTTTCAGGACTGAACGAATAGTGCTCCATTTGCGGAACGATGGTATAGCTAGCGCCCGATTCAAGGGCATTAAAGACATAACTTCCATCCGATTCAGAGGTCGTGAAACCTTCCCAGGCCCCGTTCTTTCTCAGATCAAGAGTCGCGCCGCCAAGGGAAGATACGTTGCCGGAAATAGAATAACTGAGGTAGTAGGTCTTTACCGTTTCCATAATGGAGCCCCCGCTTTCTCCCGCGCGGCCCCGGGCACGAATGTAACCTATCTGATAGAATGGAAGCGATAGACCGGTAAGCTCCCAACCGCCGGAGATCCTTGTTCCATTTCCAAGCGGGGTCCAAATGATTCCGTCCGTGGATTCTTCAAATGTTACAAAATGGAGAACGGGCAGGCTCCCGCTGCGGCCCCAAGTCACCTTGGTCCCATCACTGGAAACCGTTATCTCCTGAACTGCGGACACATCGGTACTTATCCTTGCAATTCGGTTCCGTGTTTCACCGCCCGCTGTAGTAAATGTTCCGTTTGCAATGGGTTTCCCATCATTCTGCAAAGATATCATATACACACTGTTATTTATATTAGGATCAAAATCGGCATCCAACGCTCCGTTAGCTGATAGTCTGGCAATGCGATTCCGGGTAGTACCGAAGACAGATGTAAAATTCCCCCCAATGATGAGGTTGCCGTCAGTCTGCTCAATAACAGTATTAATAGATGAAGAAGGTGAAGAAATAAATGAGGAATCTATAGTTCCATTTGAATTCAATCTGGCTATATCGGACCTGGGGAATCCGTTGACATTTGAAAAACCACCAACGATTATTATCTTCCCGTTTGATAGGACTGCACAGTTATATACATCATAGTTTATAACCGGATTAAATGCGGAGTCAAGTGAGCCATTTGAATTCAAGCGTGCAAAGTAATCATGACTTAAACTCCCACCGATGCTCCAAAAGTCACCTGAGACAAGGATCTTTCCGTCCGGCTGGACAGTCACAGAATATATTCCGAACCTGTCGGGATTAGGATTGAAAGTCGCATCAAGTGATCCGTCTGAATTAATCCGGGCAAGACGATTTCTTGTTGTCCCTCCGACAATAGTGAAGGTTCCTCCAATAACTATCTTGCCGTCTGTTTGAATCGCCATTGTTATTACGTTGCCGTTTGCATTGGGATTGAAACCGGCATCGAGACTTCCATTAGAGCTTAATCTGGCAATATAATTTCTACCGGTGCCTCCTACAGTGGTAAATGAGCCGCCGATAAGGATACTGCCGTCATTTTGAAGTACTATGGAATACAAAGATCCATTGAGATTTGGATTAAAGGATGTATCAAGTGATCCGTCAGGATATAAACGGGCTAAGCGGTTTCTACTGGTTCCGCAAATCGTGGTAAATGAGCCGCCGACAAGTATCATTCCATCGGGTTGGATGGCAACAGCAGATATCGTTGAATTCCCGTCCGGATCGAACGCGGTGTCCAGGGATCCGTCTGCTTCAAGCCGTGCAACATAGTTTCTTCCTATGCCCTGGATATCCGTGAAACTCCCTCCGATAACAACCTTCCCGTCCCTCTGTGTATCAGAGGCGAAAACTGCTGCGTCCGCACCTGGATCAAACGTTGTGACAAGAGAACCGGAGGGATCGAGCTGAGCTATATAGGCTCTCGCTACCGCGCTGACAGTGGTAAATTCCCCCCCTATGACGATATTTCCGTTTTCCATAACTGATATGGAAAGAACACTGTTACTGGCATTGGGATTAAAAGAGCTGTCCAAGGTACCATCAGTATTAAGACGGGCAATGGAATTTCTTCCGGTTCCATCGACCGAGGTGAAATACCCTCCGATAATTACCTTTCCGTCAGCCTGTATAGCTGAAGCCCTAACATGGACATCTGCTCCCGGATTAAATACGGGATCGATGGTGCCGTCAGTGTTCAACCTCGCAATTCTGTTGCACGCAGTACCATCAATTACCGTGAAGTCGCCTCCGACAATTATCTTACAATCTGCCTGAACTGATATTGTCGTTATCTGACCGCTGGCATTCGGATCAAAAGATGTATCGAGAGTACCGTCTGAATTAAGTCTGGCAATGCGGTTCCTTGTAGTTCCGCCTACTGTAGTAAAATCACCGCCGATAACTATCCCACCGTCATCCTGAACTGCAACAGAGTAAACGGAATTTGAAATACTTGTGATAAATGACGTATCAAGTGAACCGTCTGAATTCAGTCGCGCAAGGTAGCTTCTTGATGTAACTCCGACCATGCTGAAATCACCGCCGATGATGATCTTGCCGTCGGATTGAACTGCGAGAGCCCTTACCGTTGCATCTGCATTCGGGTCAAATCCGGTGTCCAATGTTCCGTCTACCTCTAGCCGGGCAATATAGTTTCTAGCCGTCAGTCCTATAGTTGTGAAATCCCCCCCAATGAGGATATCTCCGTCAGATTCGACCGCAACGGCCCTTACAGCTGCGTTCGCGCTTGGATCAAATCCGTCAATCACCGAGATTGAATATGCGTTTTTGCTAAATATCAGCATCAGCAGAATTAGTAAAACAAAAGAAATCCTTCCCTTTTTCACATGCCACTCCTTTCCGTATAATATTGCCCTTCTGTAACCATAAATAGTAAACCATATTTCTCATATATTTTCAATTCAACCGTGCCAGGTTGGCATTTTGACACTTTCAGATCCATCTCCTCTCTGTATCCTTCTCTGTATTTCCTTATTTGTATCTTTTTTCGTGTTTCTCCTTCTCCTCCCCTCCCTATCCCTTGACCTGTTGGGGAATCAAATATAGGGACGGTGGTTGACATTGTTGACATCAGAACAAAATAGGGACGGCGATATATTTTGTTGCATTTTAAGTTTATTTTTCGTATCAATAATCCCAATGGCGAATGGTATCTTCGCATCTTCGTATATACGAAGATACGCCGAGCTGATTACTCAGTTCTCTTCATACACTCCATTGCATCTATAATTAATTTCAAAGTTTCTCGCTTTTTAAGGCTATATATAACTCTATTTTCATTAGTTTTAAAGGATACAATATCTAAGTCACGCAGCAATCTCAGATGTTTTGAAATTGTGCTTTCATCCTTATTGATCAACTCAGCCAATGTGCCTACATTCTCATCACTGACTCTTAAGATTTTTATTATCATAAATCGAGTTGAATTACTCAGTAAACTGAATAGCTTCATTGCTCTTTTTTCCATTTCACTTATTTTCATTCTTACCTCTTTTCATATTCCCTATCTTCGTATCTTCGTATATACGAAGATACGCCGAGTCAATATATATTTCACAGAACTTGTATCATTCCCATCAAGCAGAAAACCTTATTATTTGGCTGATTTCAAATACAGATCAAACCACCTGAGAATATGTTCTAATCTGGAGATCCTTCTGTCGGTTCTCCCGCCACGGGAGAGGCCGTGAGGTTCGGCGGGAAAAAGCACCAGCTCGGTGTCAACACCCAGCTTTTTAAGGGCGACGAATATCTGTTCGCCCTGCTCCTGAGCGCATCTGAGATCCTGCTCAGAATGGATGACGAGCGTGGGTGTTTTCGCGTTGCCTATATGCTTCATCGGAGACTGCTCCCAATAATTATCTACATTTTCCCAAGGGGGAACATTGCCGAATTCCATCTGAAAGCACCAGTTGAAATCACTTGAGCCGTACATGCTGATCAGATTGGAGACGCCACGCTGTGAAACGGCCGCCTTGAATCTCTTGGTATGTCCGATGATCCAATTGGTCATGTAACCGCCGTAGCTTCCTCCGGTAACACCCATTCTTTTCCTGTCGATATATTTCTCCTGGCAAATACGGTCAGTCCATGCCATCAGGTCATCATAGTCCACGGTACCCCAGGCATTCCAGATCGCCTTTGAGTGTTTTTCGCCGTATCCTGTGCCGCCGCGCGGGTTTGAAAAATATACAATATAGCCCTTTGAGGCAAGGAAGAAGAATTCATGCATGAACAGATTGCCGTACTGCACTCTCGGGCCGCCGTGTATCTCAAGGATGGAAGGGTACTTCTTCTTCGGGTCAAAATCAGGAGGTTTGATGATCCACCCCTGAAGCGGTTGTCTCGAGGGTCCTTTAAACCAGGTCTCTTCAATGGTTCCCAGATCGACACTATTCATCAGTGTAGTGTTCACGGAAGAGATACGCTTTGCCGTATCGCCCTCGAGCTTTTTGAAATAGAGTTCCCCGGGATCCGTCATATTCCCGAAAAGATACACCATCGCGGAGACATCCGAATCCATTGAAAATCCGATAAGAACGCCTTTCTCTTCGGTGATCTGTTCCGGGCCTTCTTTACTTATGAGGTTAAAAGAATATAGATGAGATTCACCTTCTTTTGCTACGGTAAAATAGACCGTCCCGCTTTTGTGGTCCCAGACAGGTGTGGTGCTGCCGGAATATCCAGCGAGATCATTGATCGTCCAGCCCCCGATATCAAGGTCCCATTTGCTTGAGTAGTCAGTAACACCGAAGTTACCGGATATTGAGCATTTATACAGCCGCGCATGGCGCCAGCCCTCAATCAATCCCGGTTTGCCGAGATATATGAACTCTTTTCCATCTTCTGAAAAGGTTATTCCCCACTTGGCTCCTCGAGGGGTTTTCAATACTTTTTTCCTGCGTGATGAGACCGACATGATAACAATATCATCATTATTCGGGTCAAGGTCCGGATCAGATGTCAGATTGGTGATATACGCTATCTTCTTTCCATCCGGACTCCAGGCGGGAGAGCTCTCATCCGGGATATCCCCGAATGTCAATTGCTCCAGCTTTCCGCTCTTGGATTCAAGAACCCAGAGATGCATTCTTTCCTTCTGACGGTAGCCCATGGCATCCATTTTGAACAGTACTCTCTTGATGTGCCGAACTCTTATCCCCAATTCCTTCTTCTTGGGGTCTTCTATTAATTGTATCGTTTCCGGGTCAAATAATTGCACGGTCAAGACGATCCGGCTTCCGTCGGGAGACCATTCATACTCCAATATGCTTCCCTTGATATCGGTGACCTTCTTTGCCTCTCCGCCGTCAACATCAATAAAATACAATTGAGGTATCTTCTCATTCTCCCGATTGGACAGGAAGGCTATCGTTTTTCCGCAAGGCGAGAACTTAGCGTCACTGTCCACATATTTGCCGGAAGTGAACTTCTTTGTTTTACCGGAGGGAAGCTCCTTTAAAAATAGATCTGAATATTTCTTGAGCGTTTTCCTGTCGGTCCTTGAAACAGAATATATGCATTTAGACCCATCATTTGAAAGGTCAAATCCCCCTATCTCTTTGAATTTGTAGAGATCTTCAGCTCTGATAGCTCTTTTCATATTTCCCTCTTAAATATTTTGATTTTGATCTTTTAAATGGTCAAATATCCTCTTTTCCGAGGAGCCGAAAGTTATCTTGTCAAGCTCCTGCGGATCGATATCGCAATATATCACTCCCTCAACTCCTCTGGCGTGTGCGAGCACCTGTCCGGTGGGCGAAACGATCATTGAATTGCCGTAGTAAATGGTTCCGGACGGGTCGGTCCCTGTACAATTAGCCCCTGCTACAAAGACATGATTATCATAGGCGCGGGCACGATTTGTCAATTTCCAGATATCATAGCTTCTCAAAAAAGCGGACGGCCTTAAAATGATCTGCGCGCCCTTTTCGGCCAATTTCATCGAGAGCAATGGGAAGTCACCGTCAAAACAGATGATGATACCGATCTTTCCCAATGGAGTGTCAAATACCGGGGTATCATTTCCCGCAACGGACCAGCCGCCATTTTCGGGCCTTTCCGTCGGAAAGAGATGTGTCTTTCTATACTTCCCTACGATATCACCTGACGGTGAGATCAAATATACCGTATTGAAAACTGCCTTGCTGTCTTCGGATGATTCATATGTGGGCCAGGTCAAATAAATCCCCTTTTCCTTCGCCTTGTTCTTTGCGCGATCGAGCCACTCAGGCAATTGTGTCCGGGATAGCCCGGCGAGAGCTTCAGGGGAGATGCCCGGATTGAATCCTGTCGTCACAGTTTCGGGAAGCACCACCAATTCCGCGCCGCATTCATCAATGCACTGATCGATAAAGCTGAACGCCTTTTTGCAATTGGCTTCAATGCTTTCCGAGGATGATATCTGGACTATTCCCAGGGTAAATTTTTTCATTTCCTAACTAACCTCCCTTAATTTGTGTTCTGATACGCAAATAGAGGCTAGAGGTTGGATGTTAGTTGAGAAATTGACAATGGACAATTGACAATGGACAATTACTCTTAATACTCTTTCCAATTTTTCATTATTCATTTCTTTATCCCCACTTGTACCTTGTCCACTTGTCCCTGTGCCCTGTCCCTTGTCCCTTGTCCCTTATACCTTGTACCTTGTCCACTTGTCCCTGGGTCCACTGCGCTACTGCGAAGCGCGTTATTCAAAGGCCACGCATCTGCCGATCGAAGATTCTCCGCCCACAAAACGCCATGGGAAGAATCCTACTGTCAGTCTTCTGTTCAGTATTTCATCGATCTCACCACCCAGATTTTCAGCGTGGATGATATGTTTGGGAAACATGACCACATGCATTAATTGATAATGGTCACCGGGGAATATCTCTTCAAGCCCTTTGCCGTATTTGTCTTTAAGATAAGCATCCGCCTTTTTCGCGAGGTCCGGCCGCCAATCTCTGATCTTGGTATTGAAAGGATGATCCGCGCTTCCGCAGTCCACTCCGATCCATTTGAGTTTTTTCTTGATCGCCCAATGAGCGAATTCCATCGCGGGGCCGGGATGCATCATCATATATCTCTGCTCATCCGCTTCCGGCTGGTCCCAGGCATATTTGTGATAGCCGGTATTAATGATAAGGATATCTCCTTCCTTTACTTCAACTCTGTCTTCGATGTCCTTCGAAGTGTAAATACCGTAATCCTCCGCCATATCGGAAAGATCCACGACAACGCCGTCAGAAACCAGATAATCAAGCGGTAAACTCGCGATATCCCTGCCTGCTGTCCAGAAATGCCTTTCGCCGTCAAGATGCGTTCCGACATGATTGGATGTTGTCAACACCTGTCCATTTGCGCCGTTGCTTGACAATCTTTTAAAATATTTCAATTGAAGCGGTTCATAGGTCGGCCACGGTGGTGTCTGAACACCTATCGGCTGGGTCAGGTCATACATTTTGTTAAATATCATAAGATACCTCCATATTTCATTGTTCATTCTCCATTGTTCATTCCAATGTTCCAAGTTCGCAGGTTCGCAGGTTTAAAAGTTGAAAGGTTCAAAAGTTCAAGGTTGAGAAATAGATAGCCGGGTTGTAGGATGATAGGGTGATAAGTTTGTAGGCATATGCATAATGAATAGTGAATAGTGAACAATGAACAGTGTGAGGAAAACACAAGAAACAAATACCAGATGGATTCTTCGGTCGCTACCGCTCTTTCAGAATGACAAATATAATTCTTCTCAGTCTCACAATTATTCATTCTTTTTTCCGATTCATTGTATTTTTCCACTTTACACTTCACACTTTACACTTCACACTTGAATACTTGTCACTGTTCACTATATCACACCATGTTCTTTCAGTGTTTTTATCTTTTTATCATCATATCCGATCGATCTCAGGATCTCTTCCGTGTTCTCTCCCAGATCTGGAGCTGGAGCCCTGGTGGATTTATCTTCAAGGATATTCATTTTGACGGGATTGCCTGCCATTGGAAGATCTTTTCCCTTCGAGTCCCTTGCGTTTACAAGCATGTTTCTCGCTTTGACCTGCGGATTGGCAAACACACCCGAAACATCATTGATCGGGCTGGATGGGACTTTCGCGTCAGAAAGGATATCCATCCATTGCTGTGTTGTTTTGCCGAGTATCGTTTTCTCCAGTTCGGGTATCAATTTATCATGATTTTCCGTTCGCAGGTCATTAGTCTTGTAATCTTCTGAGTCCAGAAGCTCTTCACGCTTCAGAGCCCTGCATAAGGCCTCCCAGAGACGATCGTTCCCTGCGGCGATAATGATATGAGAATCCTTTGTGGTAAATCCCTGGAACGGAGTAATGGAAGGATGCCGAGTTCCCAGTGGAGTAGGCGATTCTCCCGAAGTCACATACCTCACTATCGCGTTTTCCAATATCGCGACCTGTGAATCGAGCATAGCGACATCGATGAAGGCGCCTTCGCCCGTTTTCTCCCTGTGATAGAGAGCGGCGGAAATGCCGTTCACGGTAAATAATGCTGCTGTGATATCTCCCACTGAAGTACCCACTCTTACGGGTTGGCCTCCCGCTTCTCCTGTAATGCTCATGATCCCGCCCATTGCCTGAACTATCATATCATAGGCGGGAAAAGTTGACAGAGGCCCAGAATGTCCGAAACCCGAACACGCCGCATAGATGATGTCCTTTTTGATCTTCTTGAGGGCCTCGAAATCTATTCCCAGCTTCTTTGTGGTGCCGGGCCTGTAATTTTCAACTACTATATCCGCTGTTTTCAGTAATTCCCTGAACACCTGAAGCCCTTCTTCTTTTTTCAAATTCAGCGTAATACTCTTTTTACCCCTGTTAATGGAAGAGAAGTATCCGCTCTTTCCATTGATGAAAGGCCCGAAATGACGGGAATCATCTCCGGTCACGGGCATTTCTATCTTTATGATCTCAGCGCCCATTTCGGCGAGCATCATTGTCGCGTAAGGACCCGCGAGTACCCTTGAAAGATCAAGGACACGGAGGCCTTCAAACGGGGCTTTAATTTTCTTCTTTTTCATATTATCTCCAGTAAATATTCTTGAGATCCAAAGCAGCCATTAAAGGTACCTTTCGCCGAATCTCTTCAAAGCATCTGAAAATACATTCTTCGGAGGGAAGGTCAGGCCCGCTCCGATCTGCCCGACACCGGGGTCTTTATGGGCGATCCCTGTATTTATTCTCGGCAGTATGCCGCTTTCCACGACCTTAACTATATCAATGCCTGTGGGAGTTCCCCTGAAATCAAGGGCGGGGATCTTGAAGATATCATTTTCACCGACAGATATCTCATACATCTTCAGTGTATAATCAATCGCGTCCTGTACGGTACCGCCCACAAATCCTATTATCGCGGGAGCGGCCGCCATTGCGAATGCGCCGATGCCTCCGGTTTCCGTGATCGTGGAATCCCCAATATCGGGGTTGGCGTCTTCTTCGGAGAAGCCCGGAAGGTATAAGCCTTCCACGGATTGGGCGGGACCGGTGAACCATTCACCGGGAAGGCCCGCTATACGGATACCGAGGTCGGTGCCGTTACGCGCCATGACTGTAACGATCGAACAACCTTCAATGCCTTCGATCGCCTCTGTGGTACATTTTGCCGCGGGCATTGTAAGGTTTAAAAAGAAATGGTCATTGGCGTCGATGAATTTAAAGACATCCACCTTATCCTTATTGGGAATATCGGCTTCGATGAGATAAGGCCCGATTATCCTGAGAAACAGAGAGGTTCCCGCGCGATTTCTATTATGACCCTCATCACCCATCTGAAGAGCTTGGGCGATGATCGGCTTCATATACAGCGGGTCGCATTTTTCAAATATCATTTTTAATACCGGATACAATATATCACGCATCCAATTCAATCTCTCTATTACTTCAGGAGCGAATGCGCCGTAGCGCAATACCTTGCCAAGGCCCTCATTCAAAGTGCAGTATGCCTTATTGCCATAGGTTTTATTCTCTATTATCCAGACCGGCATATTGGGTGTTACCACACCTGCCATCGGACCTACAGTGCTATGATGATGACATGGGTCAAAATTGATCGCGCCTGAGCTCAGTTTTTCTACTGCTTCCTTTTCCGTAGATGCCAGTCCTTCATACAGCATGCCGCCGATCATACCGCCCTTCATAGGGCCGCACATCTTTTCCCAGGTAACCGGAGGGCCTGCATGAAGAAAGGTGCTGTCGTCCAGATCGGGTATCACATTCTTTGCCATATCCAGGCCGGCGATCACCGGCTCAGCCGCTAATATTTTCTTGAAAGCTTCCTCGTTTATCTTTTTAAAATCCATCATTACTCCTAACTTATTGCCCTGCCGCCGAACTTTCTTTTATTTTTCGGATTATCTCAAGCAGTTCCGGATCACCGTCCGCGGGAGGTGTCCAATTCACATTAATAGATTCTCCGCCGGAATTCAGAATATTTCCGTTGAAATCCTTCAGTCCGATATTCAAGACCTTTAACTTCGATACAAACAATTCATTGATCTTTTTCATGACCAGCTCCCTACGACCTTTGACGCGAATTCCACCATATCAGAATGTGATTCAAAACAGAATACTCCGAGCTCCTTCAACTTTGTGAGTTGAGAGGCCATATCCTGAATATCGAGATCTGTTCCCAATACATAAGCACAGATTATCTTGCCGCCGTGCTCGCTCAGCGCGGGAGAAAGAGCGTCGACCATATCTTCATGTGCACCGTCTCCAAGAACGATATCAAGGAGTATTACCGCAGTATAAGGGTCTTTGATCTCCATTTGTAACCTCTCCTGCCGTGAAGCCGGATCGATCATGGGATGCGCCTTACCGCGCGTAAAAAAGTCATCTCCCAGATCAATTATACAATGGCCTTCCGAAACAAGCGGGTCTTTGACAGGCCGTGCCGCCTTATGATGAAGATTGGTATTGATATCAACACCGTTTGAAGCAAGTATGGTTATCGCTTCGTCCGCCAATGTGCCTCCGGTGTACAACCCTCTGATAAAGAGGCCGGTATCCGGGCGCGGTGGTGTATTTCTGAATTCCGTGGAATAATCAAGCATTTCCTCCGGTATTGAGCCGTATTTTTCCTGAGCTACAGCCATTATAGCGCAATGAGAAAGGTTTTTCGGGAAATAAAGATCTCCCTTTCGGGGTGACTCGACATTCTCTCCGATGAAATAGATGATAACGGGCTTAGAGCCCTCGGAAGCACGCTTGAATATTTTGTCGGCAACCTCGGTAGCGGGCGGTTTGGAGATGAGGACGATAATTTTGGTGCTCTCATCCGCCATCAAGGCATCAAGACCCATGAGCATAGTAATGCCGCCGACTTCCTTAGACAGGTCTCGCCCGCCGGTGCCGATCGCCTGAGATATGCCTCCGCCGAGATTATGCACCATTGCGGTTACCGCCTGAAGGCCTGTACCGGAAGCGGAAACGAGCCCTACTCCGCCCTTATTCGTGCGATTGGCAAAACCCAGTGGGATATTATTAATGATCGAGGTCCCGCAATCCGGCCCCATCACTAAAAGTTCCTTCTCTTTTCCCAATGTCTTTAATCTTATCTCATCTTCCAATGAAACATTGTCGGAGAATATCATAACATGAAGATCATTTCTCAATGCGTTCAATGCCTCCCATGCGGCATATTGTCCGGGTACCGATATCAGAGCAAGATTCATATCCCTGTATGTCTTCAAAGCCCCATCAATTGATGAGGGCTCATAGAGCGACGAAGTGGTGGAAGCCGTTTTGCTCATCACTTCCTCTACCATGAGGATAATATCTTCCTCGGAAAGATCGGATTCACTCTCCATATAGATGATCAGATCAAGCGGTGCTGCGTCAGCGATCTTCGCGTCTTTCAGTCCCATCTGTATTAGGAATTTCTTATTGGCATCAGTCCCCATGATCAATTGGGCATCATTGATATTCTCAAGCTTTTTCAGGGCCTTTGAAAATTTCATCAATTCCACCGAATCAAAATAAGAATTTTTTTGTATAATTATGTTCTTTTTCATACTCACCTTAAAAAGAGCTGCATCTGCGCAGTGAAAAATAATATCCCGGAGAGCATATCCTCACCTGAGGAATGCCCGTAATTTGATATGAGCCGGGAAGCTTTGGCAAGTTGTTTTGTTTCTTCGGAAGACACACCCGCGAGCGCGTCCATCAGAAGTTCTGGCATGAATCCGCCCAGGATCGACCTCTGTACATTAACCGAATAAATATTCATCGCTTCATTATTCACCTGAAGCAGATCTGTCATATTGATCAGAGGAAAGTATTTCAAGTAATGAATATAGGCGGCGAACAAGCCGATAAAAAAATCATCGGTCTCGGGGGTCAATCCTCTTCCGAAGCCCTTATGTTCGTTCAGAAAGAAAATCGCTCCATCAGGGCGGTGGTATTTAATATAACGATTGAGTTTGTCAATCAGATGCTTTATTCCTTTTGAAAAAAGATCCTCACTCGGAGTCCTGCCGTGCAGTATAAATGATAAAAAGGTCGATTTACACTTTTCAACTGGAAATGCTTGTGTAAAATATTCTCTGGTAGCGGCGGACAATCCCATTCGCAGCGGAGGAGAGAGATTCGTTAAGCGATTATCGATTACCGTAGATGAAGCGGTAGAGAGCGCCTTGCTGCCGCATTTTATCATATCATCCTCAAATGTACATACGCTGTTTCTTTTAAGAGAATACGGTTCGTCACAATTACAAAAGATAGCATTGGGAGAATACGGCACCCCTTCCCTTTGAATGGTTATCAGTTCATCCGTCCCGTCCAGAAGAATATTTACGGCATTCGGAAATGTCGAATAGATCTTTCCCCTTTCGTAAAGAATGCTCTCCTGTTGGAATTGAGCGGTGACGGCCTGGGCTTTAACGAGGAGTTTTTCCAATTACTTTTTCTCCTTCAGGGAAGACAGTATCTTCTCATCGGTCAGCGGAAGGGCTTTTATTCGTACCCCGATCGCGTCATAGATCGCATTGGCGATAGCGGGGGGTATCGAGATCATCGGATGCTCACCGATCGCCCTTGCCCCGAACGGACCGCCGTCATCCGGCGTCTGTATAAATATGTGCTTGATCTTATCGGGAAGGTCTGCTGCGGTAGGTATCTTATAATCCACAAATGAGGGATTAGCTATCTTTCCGTCTTTGTACTTCAGTTCTTCCAGAACCGCAGAACCCAGACCCTGTATCATTCCTCCGATTATCTGACCTCTTGCGGTCGAGGGATTGATAACGGTACCAAGATCAAAAGCGCCGACAAGATTCAGTATCTTCATCTCGCCCGTTCTGGTATCAACCTCGATCTCCGCGCCTTCACATCCGAAGGTCCATTCAGCGGCGGCATGCCCCTGTCCGGTCTTCGCGTCCAGATTTGTCAGATTGGGAGTAAATGTACCAACACCCTCTACCGGGCCGCCGATCGTATGGCCGTCCGGGTATTGATATCCCATGATGATCAGAGGTAATGCTATGCTCTTTCTTTTATTGCCTATGACAAAAACCTTTTCACCGTCAATATCCAGTTGAGATGTCTTTACCTTCAAGACCTTTGCCGCGACCTTCTTGATCTTCGCGTGGGCATCATCGACCGCATTTATGATAGCATTGCCGACCGCCCAGGTTATTCTTGAAGCGACGGTCTGCCATTCATAGGGTGAAAAATCAGTATCTGGAAGCCCTGCCGCGTGTAGCTTGGAAACATCCATTTTCAGACGCTCCGCTGCGATCTGCGTCAAAGCGGTTATACAGCCCTGGCCGATCTCCATACCGGAGAAATGTACGATGACAGTTGCGTCTTCATTGAATTTCACTCTTGCACAGGAGGTTGCGTTCGCGGGCATTGCGGGAGCTTTTTCCAGTACCGCGAGGCCCTTGCCTCTCTTGATATACGGCTTAGCCGGCTTCTTTGACGACTTACCCCATTTGAGATCCTTGGCAACGGCATCGATACACGCCACCATATTTCCGGTGTGTTTCGTTATCTTCTCACCCATGGAGTTTATTGAGCCCGGCTTCAGCACATTAAGCCGCCGGAATTCCGCCGGGTCCATTTTCAGATCATTGGCAATGATATCCATCTGGGATTCTACCGCCCAATGCAGCTCTCCATGTCCGAAGCCGCGGAATGCGCCGCCGACAAGATGATTGGTATATACTCCGTATGTATCGCCCTTGACATTTTCAATATCATACGGGCCTATACAGGTGTACCCGGCCGCGCGGACAACATTTGTCCCGTATTCGGCATAAGCGCCGCCGTCAAAGACCATCTCGATATCTTCCGCAATGATACGGCCGTTCTTCGAGATACCGGTTTTCACCCTGGCTCTCATCGCCTGCCTCACCGTTGTCCCTAAAAAGACCTCTTCTCTGGAGAAGATCAATTTTATCCATTTGCCCTTGGCTTCTTTTGCGAGCGCAACAGCAAGCGGTTCCATATTGATACCTGCCTTTCCACCGAAACCACCGCCTACATATGGGGCTATTACGCGGACATCCTTATGGGAAAGCCCGAATGCCAGTCTCAAGAGATTGCGGAGAGTAAAGGGAGACTGCACCGATGAATAAACGGTAAGTTTATCGTTTCTGTCCCACTTGGCGAGCGCGCCATGCGGCTCCATCGGAACATGCTGTATCTGAGGTAATGTGAATTCATTCTCGTATATTTTATGCGACTGCTTGAATCCTTTTTTTATATCGCCCTTTCTCAAGGGAAAATGATTAAAGATATTGGTGCCCTTCTTGGGATAGTATATGGGCAGATATGAATACTTCATCAGGTCGGGATGCACCAGTGTAGCATTCTTCTTAAGGGCATCTTCTATATTGTCAACCAGAGGCAGCATTTTATATCTGACCTTTATCTTCTTGATCGCTGCGGCAGCGATATCCTCCGTCAATGCGGCGACAGCAGCGACCGGCTCACCTTTGAAACGGACCTTACCAGTTGCGAATACCGGGCGGTCAACCAGATAAAGGCCCATTTTATGAGAGCATTTACCCGAATGTGTAACAGCGATAACACCTTCCATTTTTTCTGCGGCAGATGTATTGATCGAAATTATTTCCGCATGAGGATGTGGGCTTCTCAGCACTTTTGCGTAAAGCATACCCGGAAATTCATAATCGGCGATATATTTTGCATTGCCTGAAACCTTATCATAACCGTCAAGGCGATTAACATCCCTGCCTAAATTGATGTAGTTTTTCATTTCCGTCTCCCTTTGCTTCTTTTCAATCTGCGGGCCGCTTCCCTTATCGCCTCGATGATCTGCACATAACCCGTACACCTGCATAGGTTTCCGCTTATGGCTTTTTTGATCTCTTCCTCGGTGGGATCGGGATTGGATTTCAAGAGAGAATATGTTGTTACGATCATACCGGGTGTGCAGAATCCGCATTGCACCGCGCCCTTGTCGATAAAGGCCTGCTGAATGGGATGAAGATGGTCTTTTGGGGTTATCCCTTCCAATGTAAGTATCTCGACTCCCTCCGCTTCAATGGCAAGGATCAGGCAGGAACTTGCCGGAGACCCGTTATAAATAACTGCACAGGCACCGCATTCGCCGGCTCCGCAGCCTTCTTTTGCCGCGGTGAGCCCCAATTTATCCCGCAGAACCTTCAGTAAGGTCTCATTGCCCTGAATATTTACATGATGATCTATTCCATTGACATTTAATGTGATATCCTTAGACATTTTCACACCTCCACACCGGCTAACTCACCGATAAGCCGGGTGACATGTGTTTTCACCAATTGCTTTCTGTATTCCGCGGAACCCCTCATATCCGAGATGGGTTTAATGGTTTTGATAACGAGCGCAGCCGCATCATTTATCAGAGCAAGATCGATCTTTTTGGCTTTGTTTAATTTCTCTTCCGCGGCACGGATACGAAGCGGAGTAATATGACATGCGCCTATCACTATGCGGTATTTTTTCTTTGCCCTGTACACCGTCATATTAACGGTGGCAAGGTCAACTAATTTGATCCTTGATTTTTTATAGAAGATCCCTTTGCCCGCTGATCTTGGGATCACGATCTCCTTTAAGAGTTCGCCTTTTTTCAAATCTGTTTGTTTCACGCCTTTGAAAAATTCCTCTGCCTTGACCCTGCGCTCTTTTTTGCCGTCGCTCAGAATGAACTTCGCTTCCACAGCGATAAGCGGAGTTGCCGTGTCCGCGGCGGGTGAGGCATTACAGAGATTTCCACCGATGGTAGCGCGATTGCGTGTCAGTGGAGATCCCAGCTTACCTGCGGCTTCTGCCAAAAACGGGATCTCTTTTCTGATAAACGAAGAGTGTTCGATCTCGGATAATGTTGCCAGGGCACCTATGCGTATCTCGGTCTTTAATTTTTTGATCCCCGAGGGCAATCCCGCTGTTTTCAGGTCGATGATCTTCTCCGGGACAAGTATTCCTTCTCTCATCAATACGATAAGATCCGTCCCTCCGGCAAGATAATAATTATTTGCACCTTTTTTATACTGGTTGACAGCACCTTTGATAGTGATCGGGCTTATGAACTCAAAATTCTCCAATACGACCTCCTGTACCTATTTCCTAACACGGTCTTTATTATACCATATTATGCGGATAACGGCAAGCAGCCCCGCAGGGGCGTGGCTAGTATGAAGTGTGATGTGTGAAGTGTAAAGTGGGAAAATAGATAGCCAGGTTGTAGGATGATAAGGTGATAAGGTGATAGGCTTAAGTATAGAAAAATGAATAGAGGGGATACACAAGAAGCAGATTATAATGAAGGATTGGGAACGGTCATGCAGAGCGAAGCGTGGCATCCAGTTTTTTCATCTTGTCTTTCTCCCTACTTCACACTTCACACTTTCTTCTACTTGTCCCTTGTACCTTGTACCTATTTCACCCGTATAATCTTGAAGATCTTCGGCTCCCAATAAGGGTTGCCGGTATATTCGGAGACACTGACTTTCTTGCCGCTTGAAGGGCTGTGTATCATCTTCCCTTTGGAGACCACGATACCCACATGGCTGGGCTTGGTCTTGGATGTGATCAGAAAAAATATCAGATCACCGGGGCGTTCTTTGCCTCTGGGTATCTCCCTGCCTTCTTTGACCTGATCCTTCGAAGATCTGGATAATGTTACGCCGAGGTCGGAAAATACTCTGTACACAAGGCCGGAACAATCAAATCCCTTCTTATCCTTACCGCCGTATTTGTATGGACAGCCCTTGTATTTCATCGCTCTTTTTACGACAAGTTTTCCGAATTCTCCGGAAGAACCGATGAAGCCCGTTTCCTCAATTACCACCAGGCCGGAACAGCCGGAGAATAATACTGCCGTAAAAATACATAAGCCGATTAGAACTCTCGTCTTAAATATTTTTTTCATATAATACCCTTAATTCTTTCCGATCTTATTCCAATCAACTTTTGCAGTGAGCTGCATCAGTATAAAGAGTGTGATGATGGACATAATAGTTACCATTAATCCTGAATACCCTTCAAAAAAGTGCACATAAGTAAAGATCACCAGATAAATAAGCTGAGCTATCCCAGCCTTAAAAAAGGCGAATTTCGCGCCAGCTACTATCCTCAGATATGAAACGACAAGGAAGATCGATACAACTGATGATATGGAGAATGCCAGTAATAGCGGTATGTGATCCGCCAAATATGCTAAAAGCAGGTGAAAAGAAAAGAATGATGCGGCAAGGAAAAGAAAATGCATCGGGTGAAGGTCTATCTTTCCCAAAAGACTTATTACGAAGATCACAATGAAAAAGAAAAGCAGGGATACCGGCGCAAAGTAACTGACCTTAGCGACCCATGGTCCCGGATTTAATTTATCAGGAACCTTTACCCCGATATTAAAGCCGGAAAGAAGATTCTCAAATTTCCATGTGAGCAGATTTTTTCCCTCATTTTCAGTTTTCGTGGTCGGTGATATGGTATCCTCCGGGAAATCATAATCGAGGAAATCGGTTCCTATATTGAGAGAAAAGTTCTTTATCTTGCCAATACTGTCATACTGAGAAAAACCATACTCCCAAATGTCGCTGCCACGGGACACATAGGCGACCGAGAAGCTTATCTTCTCCATCTTATTAATATTAAACTCATACGAGATAACATTCGAACTGATGTCAAGGTCGATCTGCTCACCGTTAACCGAGAATCGGAAGTCATCATATATCGTTCTATCCGATGGCATAGTGAAGTAAACAGTAACTTTCTTTGAATTGACATTCTCGGTATTGAAGACATATTCACCGGAAAAAGCCACTTTATAAAGATTATACCAGAGCAAGCCCTTCTTTCTGGGTTCGTAATTCAGATTTACATCAATATCACTTGAATCAAGGGGAATATTGTGAGTTATCGTATGAGTATATCTCTTTCCGTCCTTATCTAATTTCTGCTGATAAGTAAACCATTTGATAATAGGTTGATATTGAACCTGTTCGCTTCCCCACAAAGATGCTACCGATTTCTTGATCGATGAATACATATTACCTGATCTCAAGGAAGTTACACTTCCGAGAATTCCCCATGCAATCCATGATACTACAAATATCGCGATAATTGGCAAGATCTTCTTTACCATATGACCTCCTTCTTACTGTTTATTTTATCCCATTCACTGTTTATTTTCAAGTATTCCACCGCCGTTGCACGGTGGCGCGCAGCGAAATGGGTGATAGGATGATACGGTGATAAGGTGATAGGTTTAAGTATAGGGAGCAATGGGGAGGGTATTAAGAATAATTATCCATTGTCAATTGTCCATTGTCAATTTCTCTTATTCCCCTCTGCACCAACCTCCAACCTCTAACCTCTTCTCTAATTGTATTTTTCCACTTTGCACTTGTGCTCTTGTCCCCTGTGCCTTGTGCCTTGTACACTTGTCCCTTGTGCCTTGTGCACTTGCCCGCGCAGCGTGCACTATTTTGTGATCTTGAAATGCAGCCGGAGCCCAAGGCCGCCGAAAACATGGAATTTAGTCTCGGGCATAAACGAATATGCCGCGGTCACTTCTCCGAAGAAGACCAGATTGGAGGCGAGCCAGAATTGAATACCGATCGGAAAGCGAACTCCCAGACCGAAATCGCCGGTATCCTGGCCATATATTCCAAGGCCTATATACATAGGGATCACATTTCCGTTACTGAAATCTATTTTGAATGGTATCTCATAAGTGAAGTGAAGCGCATAATTCTCACCCTTGAAGGTACTGAATCCTACGGCAAAATGCATCCTGCCGAATTTCAGTGACAGTCCCGAGGGAGAACCCGCCATGATACCGATTCCAATGCTGCTGATATTTGAAAGTACGAAAACGATCATTATTAAAACTAAAATTCTTTTCATTTACAACCTCTGCTGACTTATTATAAAGATTGTGGGGTTCAGAGTCAAGATTCTCAGGGACGGTAGTTGCGAAACGATACACGCTCAACGGCCCAGCAAAGTTGGGCTCCCTATTGACAAAAAAGGATAATAAAATTATAATCAATGCTATTTTAACATAATAGAGGTCAAATCAGGCCCGGAGGTAAGTACATATGACAAACGAACTGTTGTCTATGATAAAGAAAAAATACGAAAAGGACATTGTAAAATTTTTACGTGACATAGTCGCGATCCCCAGTGAAAGCTGTCAGGAAAAAAAGGTTGCTCAGCGTATAAAAGAGGAAATGAAGAAGGTCGGTTTCGATAGCGTCAAGATCGACAAGATGGGAAATGTCATCGGCCGGATAGGTAAAGGAAAGACCGTGATCGCAATGGACGCTCACATCGATACCGTGGGTGTCGGTAATACCGATCTGTGGAAGTGGGATCCCCACAAGGGAAAGGTAGAGGACGGAAACATCTACGGCAGAGGCGCTGTTGATCAGAAAGCCGGTATGGCGGGTATGGTTTACGCAGGCAAGGTCATAAAAGACCTTGAACTGACCGGGGATTATACCCTGTATGTTACCGGAACCGTTCAGGAAGAGGACTGTGACGGCCTGTGCTGGCAGTACCTTTACAAAGAGGAAAAGATCAAACCCGATTGCTTGATTATTACGGAGCCAACGAACACCAACGTCTATATAGGCCAGAGAGGCCGCGTCGAAATAGGAATCTCCGTCAGCGGAAGATCCGCGCACGGTTCAGCCCCTGAACGAGGCGACAACGCCGTTTACAAGATGAGCAGGATCGTCAGTGCCATCGAGAAGCTGAATACGACTTTCAAGAACTCCGATGACCAGGTTCTGGGAAAGGGATCCGTTGCCGTCACATACATCGACTGCAAGACCCCGTCGCTCTGCGCCATCCCCGACGGATCATATATTCACCTTGACAGAAGGATAAATATGAGCGAGCCGAAGAAGAAGGTCCTGGAGCAGATAAAGGACGTGATCAAGAATACCGGTGTGAAAGCGAAAGTGGAAATACTGACATACGATACCCCCAGCTATACGGGACTCAGCTATCCCACGGAGAAGTACTACCCCGCCTGGGCCATGCCCGAGGGCCATCCACTGGTGAAGGCAGGCCTGCAGACAAGCAGGGACCTTTACGGAAAGAAGGTCAAGCCCGGGATCTGGACCTTTTCCACCAACGGTGTCGCTACCCGCGGAATGTTCGATATCCCCACCATCGGTTTCGGCCCGGGGAACGAGAAATTCGCCCATGCTGTCAACGAACATGTGCCCATAAGCCATTTGCTTGAGGCCACCGCATGGTACGCGCTTTTTCCGAAGAACTTTCTTAAAATAAAAGGAGATAAAAAATGATGAACATAGATACACAGAAACTGGAACAGATACTCTACCAGTTCAAAAAGATGAAATTCAGCATGTTCCGAAGAGACTTCCTGCTCTCATGGGACAAGAGCAAAGACGATATCATGGCAGTACTTCAGCTTGCCGAGATAATCAAGTACCTGTATCGGCACAACGTCTCACTGAAGTTATTCCAGACCGGTCTTGGAGTGTCGTTCTTCAGAGACAAGTCGACCAGAACCAGGATGGCATTCGCCTCGGCGTGTGATCTTCTGGGTCTTTCTGTTCAGGACATGGACGAGTCGAAGTCACAGATAGCCCACGGTGAGACGGTCAGGGAGACCGCCAATATGATATCGTTTCTGAGTCAGGTAATAGGAATAAGAGATGACATGTACCTCGGAAGGGGACACAACTTTCAAAAAGAGGTCGCCTCCGCGCTTGACGAGGGTTTTGAAAAAGAAGTTCTGGGACACAGGCCTTCCGTTATCAACCTCCAGTGCGACCTGGACCACCCCACTCAGACCCTTGCTGATCTTATGCATGTGAAGGATTATCTCGGCAGTTATGAAAATCTCAAGAAAAAAAAGATTGTAATGAGCTGGGCATACTCCGCGAGTTACGGAAAACCCCTTTCGGTCCCCCAGGGAATAATCGGGCTTATGACAAGGTTCGGAATGGATGTTACCCTCGCACACCCCGAAGGATACGAACTCGTTCCCGAAGTGATGGATAAGGCCCGTGGTTTCGCCAAGGAATCCGGCGGATCATTCACAGTAACGAACAACATGAAAGAGGCTTTCAAGGACGCCGATGTGGTATATCCCAAAAGCTGGGCACCGTACGGGGTCATGAAGAAGAGGGCTGAACTGATTAAGCAGCCCGACAACGAAGGTGCCCTCAAACAGCTTGAGAAAGAAGCCCTTGCGGAGAACGCCAAGCACAAGGACTGGTATTACGATGAGGATATGATGAAGACCACTAAAGACGGGAACGCCCTTTACCTTCACTGCCTTCCCGCAGATGTACAGGGAGTCAATTGTGAAGAGGGAGAGGTCTCCGAAGGCGTCTTTGAAAAGTTCAGGATAGAGACATACAAGGAAGCTCGAAACAAACCATTCATCATCGCATCGATGATCTTTCTGAACTGCTTCAGAGATCCAGTAGCCTACATCGACAAGATCGTGACCCTGGGCTACAAGAGAACTGGATATTACAACTTCCTCTAGCCGAGAAAGTTGGTAAGAAGTAGGAAGTACGCGATTTGTGTGAACGGTAGTTGCGTCCACGATATTCTCTTTGGGCGTTCAGATGTTACGATGTCGCGTTGTCGTAATTACGACAACGCGACAATAGGTTTTAGAAAATAATCAGGGACGGTGGTTTACAGTGTTTACAGTTTGAGTCTTTCCTTTTTACGGATATGGAATACTTGAATACATACCGGGATCAGAGAATATCTGCTCAAGTCAACTGTAAACACTGTAAACCACCGTCCCTATAGCCGTCCCCTGGTCTTGATCTTGAGATATTTATTGATAGTGGAAATCGAAAGTTCGGCAGCAGGGACAGATACCACATCAACTCCCCTGCCAGAAAGGAGTTTAACCGATCTTTTATAATCTTCCATGAGTTCCTGTGATGCGAACTTTCTGAAAACATCTCCGGGATGTGAGGCCTCACGCAAGGTCTCACTTTTAAGATCGGAGTCGGACACAGAGACCACAAGCGGGAGATGTTTCGAGGATATCATCTGATTGTATTTAATGACCCTTTCCGAAGAATAAGGGTCCAGTAGATCCGTGAAGGTCACGACGAGCGTCCTTCTTTTGAGTTCTGTCAAAGCTCTGCCGTACGCCGTTTCATAATCTGACTCGCAGAAGCGCGGTTGAAGATTGTATATTCTGTCCAGGATGCGCATAGGAGAGGTCTTGCCCTTGTCCTGCTTGATAAAACTTATTACCTCATCGCCAAAGACCATGACGCCTATGCGGTCATTGAAATGATGCGATACATATATCAGCAATGCGGCGGTATTCATCATATGATCGAACTTCGTATGCACACCGACGCGATTGATCATATTTCTGCCGGCATCAAGCATCAGGAGGATGGATTGATTCTTTTCGGGCTGAAAATTCTTACTGATGGGTTTACCCCTTCTTGCGGTCGCTTTCCACTCTATCCAGCGGAAATCATCGTCCCGGTGATATTCTCTGAGGCTCTCTATCTCGGTTCCTTCGCCCCTCATTCTGCCCAGGCGGATTCCCGAACGGTGGGATAATCCCTTTTGTATGAACAATCCGTATTTTTTGAATATTGAGATGTCGGGGTACACCTTAACTTCCTGAGTTGCTGTAGTTTTGATCTTTTTGCTGAAAAGCCCGATGGGACTTTCCGCTTTGATGAGGATCTCTCCGAAATCAAATATTCCCCTCTTTCTTGGCAGTATCTCATAGCTGTACTCCCTGAGAATACCTGTGGATAACGGAAATATCTTCAGGGGATTTTTATGCAGCATATCCTCAGGTACTGAATCAATAGCGGTTATCCGAAGAAAAGAAGCGCTGCTCAGAACTATGCTTACCTTGACCGCTGACTCAACTCCATTAGATAATAAAGTTTCCACTTCTCTTTTGGCAGAGCTTACCTTAACCCTGTTCAAGTACAGCGCGTCCAGTATAACGGCAGCGCATAAGATCATGGCATACAACTCGCTCAAGCGGTCGGCCTGGGGGAATATTCCTCCAAGGAATACCGTTGCACCAATAAGGAATATCGCTCCGATCAGCCGGAAGGTAGGCCTCATCTGGGAACTTCCACCTCAGCCATTACTTCCTCAATTACCGAGTCGGGAAGGATCATATCCATTTCCGTTTCAGGTTTAAGCATCAATCTATGCCGCAATACGGGATATGCCATTTTCTTGACATCATCGGGTATGATGTAATCTCTATCTTCCAGCAGAGCGTTCACCTTTGCGGTCTTCAGGAGGAAGATTCCGGCTCGAGGGGAAGCGCCGAGCGTAAGCCGGGGAGATACTCTCGTTCCTTCAATGATCTGATATATGTATTCGTAGATCTTTTCTTCTACACGCACATCTTCAACGACGGCACGCATTTGCTGCATATCCTGCTGTTTTATGACCTTTTCGATCATCTGCTCAAGAAGCTGGGGTTTACCGGAATCCGCAGAATGCTCTTTCAATATTTTGATCTCAGCTTCTTTAGAAGGATATTCTATCAATATCTTCATCAGGAATCGATCCGTTTGCGCCTCAGGCAGAGGGTAAGTGCCCTCATATTCAACGGGATTCTGAGTTGCGAGAACAAAGAAATTATCGCCAAGGTCATATCTGTTCCCTTCGATCGTCACCTGCCTCTCCTGCATTGCCTCCAAGAGGGCGGATTGTGTTTTAGGGGGTGTTCTGTTTATTTCATCCGCAAGAAGGACATCTGTGAAAACGGGCCCTTTCAAGAGCGTGAATTTCTTATCATGCATGTCAAATACATTGGTTCCGAGAATGTCGGAAGGCATCATATCAGGGGTAAATTGTATCCTTTTGTACTTCATATCGGAAGCAAAGGAAAAGGATTTTGCCAAAAGGGTCTTTGCGGTGCCCGGGACACCTTCAAGCAATACATGGCCCCCTGCTAAAAAGGCGGTGGCGATCTCTCTTATGACCTCATCCTGTCCGAAGATCACTTTTTTTACTTCATTTATTATGGCGTTAGCCTTCAAGATCAAAGGATTATCCATTTTGATACCTCCATATCTAATTTATTCCCATTGTAATGGCTGCCTTTGAAAGCATTTTTTCAAATTCAACCAGCTCCTTATTCTTAAAGGAGATATTAAGCTTTTTCATTTTTTCATCTATATCCAAGAGCAATTGATGAAATTCTTTTGAGCGAAGTTTCATTTGTTTGATCATGTCTTCTGTGTTCAAAGAGTATTTGATCCCGAAACGGCGGCAAACCTTCTTCAAAAAGAGTGCGTACATATCTTCAGCGATCTCAGGGCCTTTACCGGATCTTCTGTAGAGATCACCCAGAGAAAGTATATAGGAACGGATGGAAACGGTTTTTACGGGCTCCAAAGAATAGATGGGTCCGAATCGTGAATAGCCGGAAAAGATCAGCATGACGAATGCGGTAAAGAATATCAATATCATATACCATATCCTCCGCCTTTGAAGCGGGTTCAATTCGAATGAATCCTCTTGGAAGGTATGATGGTACCTGTCAAAGATCACTCTCTTGTCAACAATAAGAGAATTGAGGGTGTTGATAAAGAACGCTGCATTCCCCTCACTTCTTAATGCCTCATTTGAAAAGAGATATGTAGAAGGGATATAAAGAAGCCGTCCCTTACCGAAATTGGCCTGATAAATATTGACATCTCCACTTGGCTCCTTGAAGATGGGGATCAGAATGCCTTTTCTGGTATTCATTTCATGAGTAAACCAATGCTTGAGCTCCAATTCTTTCACATCCTTTGAAAAGGCCGTAGCAAATATGGGACTGAGCGACGCGGTGATCTTGTATTTTTTTGAAGGTGAGGTTGTCACTCCAAGGTATCTCTCCAATTCCGATGAATACCGGTCATAATAATGACTTCCCTTCCCGGTAGCGGAATTACCCCTTGAAGACAGATAGATCACCGAATTGCCTTTTTCTACCCACTTGATCAAGGCAGGTACTTCCTTTTCAGAAATAGCTGTCACATCAGGGCCCGCGATGATCAAAAGCCCCCCATCGGAGAGCGAGACAAAGCTCTTGTCCAGCATAATTGGCTCATAACCTTTTTGTTCGATGAACCGCTTGGCGGCGGCATAACCGAAGCGGTCACAATTCTCAACTGTAGGAGTAAGATCCTCGTCATAAGGCCGCAGCAGTGATGAGACAATAACGACAAGAATTGAGATGAGGATAAGTACGGCGGGATAAAGAAAGCGTTTTCTACTCATTTGCCTCTCCCAGAAGCCCGTCAATAAAATGATTCACTGCATTCTCGAATTCCTGAAGCTCATTATCATCGACATCTTTCACGCCATACCATTTGTCCTGAAATATATCCTTGATCTTGTAGAAATCATCCACGGCAGTATTATTTTTGCCCAGCTCGTCGGCGAGAAAGAGAGCGTATTCATTATTGGTATGACTTTTATCCAGAAATAACCATCCTTCATCCTCAAAACGGGAGATCAGGAAAAGAAAATATGCTCTTAGCCCCTCGCGAAATCTCTTTTCACCCTTCAATTGTGAATAGGTCAGATTGAGGTCGCTTGAATTCAATTGAGAAGAACGACGGAAGGATATGTGCTCCTCATTTTGAGATTTTCTTCGTAAATACGGGCGAATAATGATATAGAGTACGATCAGGATAAATGAAAAGAAGAAGGTATAATTCACGCCCTTGGCGACCTTTTCCACATCCTCCATATCCCAATTTAATTGAAAGACCTCATTCATCATATCGCGGAACCACCTTTTTAAACTCAGCATCCAGGTGTTTTGTTTAGTACTCCTGACTATGAACTCTTTTGAGGAAAGAATATTCCGGATCAGCTCTTTATCCTCTTCTTCAGGAGACGGAAATTCATGTCCGAGATTGTCTCTGAGAATCATCACTTCATTTAAGATGCCGGTCTTGATCCCGTTTATCAATTTTAAAGAGCGGTGGTACTGGGCCGATGCATCGGTTATTGTGAATAATTCATCGAGAGAAGACCTTGCGGAGCGGAAATAAATGCCCTTTTCGGCTGAGGGTATATTCTTGTTCAGGATACGCCTGATCGCAAAGCCGTTCTTCTTGACCTTTTTCAGCACTTCATCCTTCTTTTTATCGTTGAGTTCTTTATTTTGTTTTTTCGTCATTTCATATACGGAAAGGTCGATCGCTTTAATACTCTTTTCAATATCATCCAGCCAATGGGGAAATGCCGCAACGGTAATAAATAGAAAGATGAGGAAGGCGAAAAATGCCTTAATGTACCCTTTTTGATTCAATGTATAGATCAAACCCCTCAACCCTGATGCGAGTATCATAATACATAACGGTCAATCCGATCAGAAGGAATGGAACGACCGCGGAGGAACCCAGGCTCTCAAAGAGCTCAAATGGAGCCATAGCAAGCTGCGTTTTGTAGAGTTCCGCAGTAGTTTCAGTAGTGAAATAACCCTGCATGCCGGCAACAGCAGTAAAGATCATCCGAGGAATAATGAGAAAGAACGTCACCGTACCCGCGATGAAGGCGTTCACCAGAAAGAGCAGAAATCCCCGCCATGAATTACTTCCCGCCATTCCTTTATCAAACTTGGTTCTCATAAGCTTTCTGGATCGGGCAAGCGCTTTGAACCCGCTTTTTCGTTCAAGCACGACGATCACCTGGAACATCAAATACGAGAACACGAGTATAATACCGGGAATAATTAGCAGAATAAGGCCGCCGGTCACCATAAACCATGCGATCAATCCGGTACCCAAAAGAGGCAGTATAGCTGATCTGCCTGCAGAATATGCTTCTCCCGGCTTCATATCCAAACCGAATATCTGCGCTCTGGTCGCCTTGATAATGGCAGCGGAGATCAATAAGAAAGCCAGTGATGACAGTATAATACCGGGGGCCGAGGAAATAACATTCAAGGTATTATAATCATAATTGGTGTCTTTGAGAAAATGAATACTTGAAAATTTAATCAGCTGATTTATCAGATATACGAAGACCTGAACAAAAAGAACTATTTTGAAATTCCGCCAGAATTTATTTTTGAAAAGGAAAAAAGTCTTGTCAAGCAATTGTCCCATACGAAGCGGCTTCAAATCAGAAAGAGCCTTTTCGGTCGCATTTGCGATCAGATCCTCTTCCTCGTCTATGAATGCGGGGTCCAAGGAGGAGGAGACAACCCTGCCCGATCTGTCCTTGAAGTATTTTCTGAACACATCATCATTTTTCAATTTGACCCAGGGGGACGAGCCTTCCAGATCTTTGTATTCCTCATTTCCATTATAATGTCCCGCCTTTATCCCTTCGATCAGGGCATCTTCATCGACCATGATCTCGCGGCCATTCTTCTTGATCCTGTAATTTTTTATATCCATCAATGCTCCTTATTTTTTTATTATATCACTGCTTTTTATCTCAGAATAATCTTCAGTAGGAGAGGGCTGTATGATGAGCATACCCCAGAAGATCGCGCCCAGAAGGATACCCACCAGATACTTGGACCATCCGGGGAATAGGGTTCCCGGAGACATATACCCCTCGATATATCCGCATATAACAAGAAAAGGCAAGCCGCCAAGAATAAGGGTTGCCGCCTTTGCCCCATTCTCCTTCAAAGCATCGTTTCTGCTCAGATTTCCGGGATTTATCAATGCTTTTCCGAGAAGGAAACCGGCACCTCCGGCAACCAGTATCATTGATATCTCAGTTATCCCATGAGCAATGATGAAATTGAAAAGATCGCCGTTCATATTATACATGGTGGTCATGGCAATGACCGTTCCCAGATTCATCCCGTTTATCATGAGAATGTAAAAAGTGCCTACTCCCCAAAGCATACCGGCAGCGAATACAAGAAATGTTACTCCGATATTATTCGTGAGTATCCGTGCGGAGGCAATAGACGAAGGGATCATCACCCCTATGGCATTGGTCCACATCTCACCGTTCTTGATATTCTGAATTATACCGGAACCCAATACCATATATGCCCATTTCTCATTCATGATCGTGAGAAAATACGCAAGTATTCCCGAACCAAAAAAGACGACAGAAGAAAGGTAGAACATTTTTCGTGTATCGCGAAAAACCGCGGGGAAGCGATTGAAAATATATACCCATACATTCCTGAACGCGGTGAACCTCGGATGATAAAAATGCGTATGGCCTCTTAGCACGAGAGAGTTAAGATAATCCTCGACATCACTGGCGGGATAATATGTTCTTGCATATGCGAGATCTGAAGAGACGGTCTTGTATAATCTGCTGAACTGCTTTATTCTTTGCTTCTGTATAAATCGCGTTTTACTCTTGTCCAGCTCCTTAATAATACCTTCGTATTCTGCCCATTTTTCTTGCCTTCTTTGAACGAACTTTCGGATATTCACTTAATTACCTTCTGTAAATATCTTATACAGTATCGCTTCTTTCTCCTTCAATGGCAGTCCTTCCGGCAGGTTCTTCAAAGCAAGAGCTGAAAGCATATTGTCCACTATTCGGATCCTTACTTCAGGGGGAAGCTTTTCCTTTCTTTGAAAAAAGGAATTCAGGGTTTCATAGGTGTGATGAGAAAGTTTAATGCCTGATAGGCCGGAGATCTTGAAAGTCGGCGCCTCTATCCCATTGCTTTCCTCTGACATATATCTCTTGAGATCAAACTTTTGATCAGTGATCACAACGGTGCCGGCTACCATATCACCAAGCCGCTTATTCTTCTTGTTAATAATTATTGCAAGCACTCCTACGGCATATATGTAAGGGAGATAATCGACGACGCGCATCAGATTGCGTGTCAAGGTGGCGGAAAAGGTCAATGGAGATCCGTTATCCATGCGGACCCTTATCTTCAGCGCCCTTTTTCCAGGGGTCTTTCCGTTGCCGTAGAACTCCCAGAGCGGGAAATAACCCCATGACAAAATAAATAGCAGAATAATCAGTATTGCAATTACCCATTCCGGTAGCGCTTCGACATATTTAAAAAGATTGCTGATATTTGCCACTATAAAAATGAAGATCATTGCGAAATATATTATCAGGGTATCAATAATATTCGCAAGTATCCTGGTGCCTAAACCGGCAAGCGGTAATTCGACCACGACATTCTGCGAAGTCGCCAGATCAAGTTTTTCCCCGTAACGTTTCCCCATAATAGTTGATTATAACAAATATACGGACAATTGACAATGGACACGCTTCGCGTTAGCGCCAAGTAACTATATAACTACAGGTGTTGTCCCCATTACTTCTGCAACTTTTCACATAATCATGCTCGATATTCACAATCTGGCTATTCGACGGCTTGAACTTGTTAACCATCGCATAAATAATCCCATGATCAAAATCACAGGGATAAGGATTGTCACATAACATCTCAGCTTGCTTAGCATCGATCTTAATATATTTATAATGCCCTATTCCTTCTCGTAATTTTCCGGTCATCGGATCATATAAAGGTGTTCCGTTTAGTCGATGATTCATATGATAAGCGATATCAATTGACGCCAAAGCGCTGTGAATGCTGTCAATATGAGGAGGGAACTCAGCATTTTCAGGAATTGATTTTCCAATTTCAAAAAGGGTATAACTTCCTATTTCCTCGGAAATCTGCTTAAAGGCATTCAGCCAATACTGTTGATTATACCACCTGCCTTTTTGAGGATTTTCGATCTTATTATTAGTCAGTATCTTCAATCCCAAATTCTTCAGTAAACCCATACCATTTACAAT